>NZ_JYFN01000001.1:0-2679 GCF_000948395.1 Frankia torreyi
GACCGCGGCGCGCAATACACGTCCGATGCCTATCATCGAACCCTGAGCAAGCACGGCGCGCGACCCTCCGTCGGCGCCACCGGAGTGTGCTGGGACAACGCCGCCGCCGAATCCTTCTTCGGCACACTCAAAAATGAACTCGTCTACCGAGAAATCTACCCCACCCGCCGCGCCGCCCGCAGTGCGATCGCCGAGTACATCGAAGTCTTCTACAACCGGCAGCGACTCCACTCCACCCTCGGCTACCACACTCCGGAACACGTCGAACATCTCTACCTGACGAGTCAGACATCAATACCGGAGGCGGCGTAAAGCTGATATAGTCCAACTATCGCGTGTCCGTGAAACGGGCAGCACCTCAACCGGCAGACATGACGAGGGGATCGAAATGGCGCAGCATGTGGGCCCGATCCCCGCGTGCGCCCGGCAGGGATCGAACCTGCGACCTGGTGCTTAGAAGGCACGAAATGCGTCAGGCGTCCCAGGCTCCCGCGCTGCTTCCACGCTCCGCCGGTGTCCGCCACCGTCCGTCGACGTCCGGGCATGTTGCTACACCCGTTGCTACACCTGACGGCTGAGGGGCCCGCGGACCCCTGCCTTGCAAAGTCGGTCCGGCTCGTCCGCCGGTGTCCGGGCTCGTCCACACAGTCGGCCGGGCCTGGGCGCTGGTTCCGCTGCTGGCCGTCGTCGTCCGTGGACGTCCGCGGGCTTGGCTACACGGTTGGCTACAGATGCCCGGTCGGCTGGCGATGGCCGCTGACCAGGGGCTCCCGCGCTTGTTGCTTCAGAGCGATTGTCTGATGTCGTACGGCGATGGTCTGTGCTGTCGGATGCGGGTGGACACTGGCTGGGTGACCGGTGGGGGCGTCGTGGATGACGGCGGGTGGGACTTTTTCGTGTCGTACACGCAGGTGGATCGGGCGTGGGCGGTGTGGGTGGCGTGGGTGTTGGAGGAGGCGGGTTTCCGGGTTCTGGTGCAGGAGTGGGATTTCGTGCCGGGGTCGAACTGGGTCGCTGGGATGGATGAGGGGGTGGTGAAGGCCCGGCGGACGGTGGCGGTGCTGTCCGAGGAGTACACGCGGTCGGTGTACGGGAAGGCGGAGTGGCGGGCGGCGTGGGCGGCCGATCCGGGTGGGGAGGACCGCCGGCTGCTGGTGTTCCGGGTGGCGGACTGTGCACGTCCGGGGCTGCTCGGGCAGGTGGTGGGCGTGGATCTGTTCGGCTGTGCGGAGCGGGTGGCGCGGGAGCAGGTGGTGGGCGCGGCGCGGCTGGCGGTGTCAGGCGAGCGGGGCAAGCCGGAGGTGGCGCCGCCGTTTCCGCCGGGGTGGCGGGCGGTGCCGGAGCGGGCGGTGTTCCCGGGTGGGCTGCCCGGGGTCTGGAACGTGCCGGCTCGGTTGGCGCGGTTCGTGGGCCGGGTGGGGCAGTTGGAGGAGCTGGCGGGCGCGGTGCGGGCCAGGTCGGTGGTGGCGCTGGCGGGGATGGGTGGGGTGGGTAAGACGTCGCTGGCGGTGGAGTACGTGCACCGGCATGCGTCTGATTTCGATGTGGTGTGGTGGGTGGAGGCGGAGCAGGCAGGTGCGGTCGCCGAGCAGATCGGCGCGTTGGGTGAGGCGTTGGGGCTGCCGGTAGGGGCGGAACCGGCGGGGGTGCTGGGGGAACTGCGGCGGCGGGGGGCACGCTGGCTGCTGGTGTTCGACAACGCCGAGGATGTCGCGGCGGTGGTGCCGTTTAGTCCGGCGGATGGGCGGGGTCGGGTGTTGGTGACGTCGCGGCGTGCGGGCTGGGGTGGGCTTGGGGCGGTGGTGCAGGTCCCGACGTTAGACCGGTCAGAGTCGGTGGCGCTGCTGTCGGGCCGGGTTCCCGATATGGATGCGCGCACCGCGGATCGGATCGCCGACCTGCTGGGTGATCTGGCGTTGGCGGTGGAGCAGTCTGCGGGGTTCTGTGAGCAGACAGGTACCCCGGCCGGTGAGTTCGCCGGGCTGCTCGCGGACAGGTTGGACGAGGTGATCGAGCTTGGGGAGGTTGTGGGGCGGGCTGGGGTGACGGTGGCGACGCTGTGGGAGTTGTCGGTCGCCAGGCTTGCCGTGTCGGAGCCGGCGGCGGTGGAGTTGCTCGAGCTGCTGGCGTTCTGCGGTCCGGAGCCGGTGCCGTTGGATCTGCTCGTCGACCGGTCGGAGCTGCTGGGCGAGGGCGCCCTGTCGCAGGCGGTGGCGGACCGTCTGGCTTGGACGCGGACGGTCGGGGCTCTGGTCGCCTACGGCCTGGCCAGCCGGGATACGCGCTCGGTGGTGGTGCATCGGCTGATACAGGCCACGACCCGTCGGCGTGTCTCCGATGCACGGCGGTCGGCGGTGCTGGCGGTGCTGCTGCGGTTGCTGCGCGCGGACCTGCCCGGCGATATTCAGCGTTCTCCGCAGAAATGGCCACGATGGCGGGACCTGCTCCCCCACGTACGCACGGTTGTGGGCCGGATGCCTGATCCGGACAGCTCGCCGAGTATGTCCGAGGTGGATGTGCCGACGGACATTGATGATCTGGTGTGGTTGTGCGACCGGGTCGCGATCTACCTGCAGGTACACGGCCGGCCCGGCGAGGCGCTCCCGCTGTTCCGTCGCGCCCTGACCATCACCGAAGCCGTCTACGGACCCGACCACCCCGAGGTCGCCACCCACCTGA
>NZ_JYFN01000001.1:2809-282213 GCF_000948395.1 Frankia torreyi
CCTGGCCTGGGTCTTGCAAGCCCTGGGCCGGGCCGGGGAGGCGCTGCCGCTGGTCCGCCACGCCCTGGCCATCGGCGAAGCCGTCTACGGACCCAACCACCCCACGGTCGCCACCCGGCTGAACAACCTGGCCTGGGTCCTCCAAGCCCTGGGCCGAGCCAATGAGGCACTGCCGCTGATCCAGCGTGCCCTGGCCATCGGTGAAGCCGTCTACGGACCCGACCACCCCGAGGTCGCCAAACATCTAGACAATCTGGCCTTGACCCTACGAGACTTGGACCTGGCCGGTGAGGCGTTGCCGCTGTTCCAGCGTGCCCTGGCCATTGACGAGGCCGTCTACGGACCCGACCACCCTGAGGTGGCCAAACAGTTGAACAATCTGGCCTTGACCTTGTGGGACCTGGGCCGGGCCGGTGAGGCACTGCCGCTGATCCAGCGTGCCCTGACCATCGACGAAGCCGTCTACGGACCCGACCACCCCGAGGTCGCCACCGACCTGAACAGCCTGGCCTCGGTACTGCACACCCTGGGCCGGGCCGGTGAGGCACTGCCGCTGTTCCAACTTGCCCTGGCCATCGACGAAGCCGTCTACGGTACCGACCATCCTCGCGTCATGACCATCAAGAACAATCTCGCCGCTGCCAGGGCCAGTCCGAGACAGCGCGGATGGCTGGGTAAACTTCTCCGCCGGTGACCACGAAAGGTCTCGCCGCTAGCAGGCCGGACGGGTCGGGCTGCCCGGGGAGCGGAGCGACCTGGTCAAGTCTCCTGGCCGTGCGCAGGCGTGCCCCCTACTCGTTGTTCATGCCACCCGGCGTGCGCGACGGCACGTCCGGGGTCGGGTTCGTCTTGCCATGGCTGCCCTCCCCCGATGCTGTCGACCGGCAGCGCTCCCTCGAACATCCGGAAGTCGCCTGTGCGGTGCGGGCTGGCGACGCACCGGCGAGCACGGCCGTCCACGGCCGCGCGCAGCCGTCGCGCGGCGCGGCCCGCGCCGCGTCTTGATCCTAAAACGGGGGATTCGGCAGTCTGCGGCACTCGCTGACGGTCTGGGGCTGGGCGCCGTACGGTGATCTGGTGGAGGTAGCGGCTGCTGAGCGGTTGGCGAGCGAGCTTCTGACCCCGTTGGGGGATCGGTGGCGGCATGTGCAGGCGGTGGCCGCTGCTGCTCGCGAGGTTTCGGCAGCAGTCGACCCGGGAGATCGGGATCTGCTGGTGGCGGCGGCCTGGCTACATGACATCGGCTATGCCCCGCCGATCGGCCACCTGCGGTTCCATCCGGTCGATGGTGCGCGCTTCCTCGAAGCCCAGGATGCGCCGGGACGGCTGTGCGCCCTGGTCGCGCACCACTCCTGCGCCCGGTACGAAGCCGAGGAACGGGGGCTGACGGCGGAGCTGTCCGCCTGGGAGCTGGAAGTCTCGCCTGTGATGGACGCGCTGTGCACGGCGGACATGACGACCGGTCCGCAGGGCCAGCGGTTCAGCTTCCCCGACCGCATCGCAGAGATCCTCTCCCGCTACGGGGAAGGATCGATCGTCCACCGGTCGATCAGCCGGGCACGGCCCGACCTACAGGCGTCGGTCGACCGGACCTCCTCCCGGCTGGCGCTGGTTCAGCCGAGATAGGGCGTCGCCCGCCCCTCCAGGTAGTGATCGATGCGCAGGCGCATCGACGGATGGATGTTCAGCCGGTCAAGGTCGGCCGGGGCGACCCACTGGACCTCTTTCGTCTCGCTGGACGTGCGCAGCTCGCCGCCAAGTAGGCGGGTCGTGAAGCAGAGCGAGAACTGTTGGCGGACCTCGCCGTCGTCGTAGGCCAGGACGTGCCGCGGGTTGGTGTAGACGCCGATCAGACCGGTGACCTCGATGTCGATGCCGGTCTCTTCCTTCGTCTCCCGGACAGCGGCGTCGGTGATGGACTCGCCGAGGTCCATGCCGCCACCGGGGAGCGCCCACAGGTCGTTGTCGGTCTTGTGGACCATCAGGATGCGGTCGGAGGCGTCGACGACCACGGCCGTGACCGAGGGGACGACGCTGTTCGCCTTGGGAGCGTTCGGGTCGTTGAAGTAGTCGATCCGCGCCACGAGGTATCAGGCTCCTTCGGTGGTGGCCCAGACCCGCTCGAAGCTCGCCGCGTAGTGGTCGAACAGCCCGCCGGGCTGCTCGCGCAGGTGCAGAACGGGCGAGTGGGCGGCGGGGGCGCCGTAGACGTGAGTGTTCACGAGCATGTCGCCGTCGAACCGGTAGATCGAGTTGTAGAGCGTGGTGCTGTGTAAGCGTAGATCGATCCCGGGGGCGTCCCGCAGGGCAGCGAGGTAGGTGAGGGTGATCCGGGTCCGGGCGGCCAGGCCGTCCCCGATGCCCTCCTCGTCCCCGCGCAGGGCGATGACGGGAGATTCTGGGTTCCCGAGCGCATAGCGGATCTTCACCCCGCTCGCGCCCTTGCGCCGCAGGACGGCCGTGAAGTCGGCGTGTCCGTCGGGCAGGAACAGGCCGGCGATCACGAGGACATCGACCTGATGCGTCGCCTCGGCAAACAGGGTCCGCCACAGATCGCCCGGCACGGCGGTGCGGCTCGGGTAGACCCGAACCATCTCGGCGGGTATCTCCGCGGCCGGCACGCCCGGGGGTCCAGTTCGGGGCTCCGGAACGCTGCCCGGCTTGTCCGCCAGGCCGATGCGTACCCGCGGAATGCCGATGCCGTCGGCGATCCGCTCGAAGATCTCCAGGCTGGTGACCTGGCGGCGGCCGTTCTGGATCTCGCTCACATGCGACTGCGGGACCTCACAAGCGGCGGCTATCTGCGTCTGCGTCGCTCCGGTCCACTGGCGGTAGATCTTGAAGACGGCGCCGATGTCGCGGCGGGCGAGCGCCTCGGACATGTCGGGCCGGTCCCACAGATCGGCCGGAGCCTGCGGGAGGGGGCGGCGGACGGACACCACAAGCGCCTCCGGACGGTAGGAACAGGACCGTCAGTCCTCGATCGACTGCGAGGCAGCATATCCGGTCTCCGTATAGATCGGAAGTCTGGGCGTATACGTCCGGCGGCCTTCCGTGACAACTGTCCCGGCTGGACGGTGGATGGGCACCGGTTCCGCCTGGCGGCGTTCATCCCCCGGCGGCTCCTGGCATCCACTGCACGTTGCCGAGCACGGGAGGGCAGATCGTGATCACATTCGATGCAGGTGGCGGTGAAGACCCGGGCAGGCCGCTGTTCGGGATCGTCCGATTCGACCCCGGCGAGGAACCGCGGGTACGCGACACGCTGATCTCCTTCGACACAGCCACCGCGGCTGACCTCCTCGTGATCCGTGAGCGGTGGACGGACGACTACCAGGTGACTCCGCTGCGGTTCGTCGTCCCCGAGGAGCTGCGCCCACCGGCCGGCGCCCGGCTACCTCTCAACGACATGGCGGCCCGCTTCCCGACCCGTCATCGGCGGCGGGCATGACCTCGTCTGTTTCGCCTGATCGGTCAAGGTCCGCCGCTCCGGTCACCGCCAATGGCGCACAGGGCGACCAAGGCCATCCGCCTGCCGTCGCGCTGCTGCCGTGGGGCGCCGCGGAATGGGCGGTGATCGTTCAGCCGGGCTCAGACTCCGCGGACATCCTCCGGGCGGTGGCCCGGATGCCGGCCGGGCTGACGTTCGCCGAGTCCTTCGGGGACGTGGATATCGTGCTCGTCTACCGCGCGCCGCCCGAGCTGGCCGGCGACATCGACAACGACGACCCGGGGCCGTCCCGACGGGGCTGCGCGGGCGCCGCGCTGCGGATGGCTCTCGACCTCCATCCATGCCGGCCGGATTCGCGGTGGATGACCGGTGGGGAGCGTGCGGCGTTCCAGGCCGGTCAGGTGGAGGCACTCGAATCGGTCCGCCGGGCCATCCTGCATGCCCTCGGTGTCCCACCGGTCTCGTGAGCTGAGCACATCGAACGGTTTCTGATCGGGAACGGGCCGGTCTCGGCGAGTACTACTCCGCCGGGTCCGGCCCGTTGTCGTTGGCCTGTTCCCCGGTGCGGCCGACCCCGGGCACGATGCGTTCCGCGAGGTCGGTGAGCCGCTGCTCGATGCGGAGCAGGACGGCGAGGATCTGGTGGTCGGTGCCCGCGCTTGCAGGGTCGCTCCCCGGTGGTGCTTGTTCCGCCGCGTCGCGCTCCTGGTCCTGGTCCTGGAGCAGGACGCGGATGAGGTGGTCGTGCGGCCAGTCAAGCGCGCTGGCCACGGCGGTGAGCGTGGCGTTCTGGACTCGGCGCCGCTGGGCTCCGTGCTGGAGCTGCCGTATCGTCGCGACCGACACCCCGGATGCGGTGGCAAGCGCCTGCTGCCCGATCCGCAGGGCGGCCATCCGCGCGTTGAGTGCGTCGGCCACGGCCTGCCAGTCCTCGCCTTCCACCCGCCCACGGGCGGTGTATGGCGGAACTCCCCGTCTGTTTGCCACTCGCAAAATTTAGCGTGACACTGAACAGATACTCCAGCCGGTCAGTGGATATTTTCCATACCACGCCCGTATACATCGGCGCGAAAGTACTTGGCGAGCGGTTAGTGAGCGGTTCAGAGTGGGTTCTGCCCGACAGCGGCCGGAACACCGGCGGCGGGGCTGAACCCCACGGAGGATGATCGCCAATGGCGTTGCCGTCGCGTATTCCGGTGCGTTTCGAGGATGTCTTCCCGGCGGGTGCGTTTGTGCTGGGGGNGGAGGCGTCGAACGACTACGACAAGGTGAAGGCGAACCTGCCGGATGTGCAGGCGCGGGACAAGGACACCGGCGAGCGGGTGTGGGTGGTGCGGGTGNTGGACGCGGACCCGGCGGCCCGGCAGGCCGAGGTGAAGGTGAAGATCACGGGTGAGGTGCAGCCGGTTCCGCCGGAGGTGATGCCGGGGACGCCGTTTCGGCCGGTGGTGTTCGAGGGTTTGACGGTGACGCCGTGGGTGGACACCAACGGGTCGCGTCCGCGGCAGGGGTTCGCGTTTCGGGCGGCGGCGATGGTGGCCGTGGGCCAGTCGGGCCGGCGGGCTGCGGCGGTGGCGGCATGAGCGGCGAGGAACGGAAGCCGTCGTACCTGTCGGTGGGTCTGTCTGTCGGCGGGGACTGGCGGGTGACCTGCCATACCTACCCGGACCGCGGGCCGATCCTGGCCGTCGATGCCGCCGGGATGTCGCTGGTCGTCTCGGCTAAGCAGAGCACCCCGGACGCCAATCACCTCGATTTCGCGTACGCGCTGCTGGCCGCGGTGAACGACTATCTCATCGCCTGCGAAACCCACCGGTTCGACGCCGAGGAAGCAGCGAACGCTTCGACTGACGTTACCGAAACGGCGGCTGCGGTGGAGAACCGCGCCGCATAGCACCACCCTTCCCCTTCCGGCCGGCGGCCCGGACCTCTGTTTCCGCTCCGGGCCCGCCCGCCGTTTTCCCCACTCGCATATCCCTGTGGTTCCGTGCGCTCGAAAACAGGTGGTATTTGTCATGTCCAGAATCAGCGGCGACAAGGCGTCGCCGCGCATTCCCACCCGCAACGACAAGATGCGGGTGCCGCTGTGGATGCTGCTGCTCGCCGTCGCCGGGAAGGGCCTGTGGCTCGTCGTCCGCTGGGGCTTCCGCCACCGGGTCGCGGTCGCCGTCGTGGTCGGGCTGCTGCTGTTCGTCCACCGGTTCGGGCTGCTCGGTCTCGCCGCGCTGGCCGGCGGGCTGCTCCTGGTGACCCTGGTGTGGTCGCGGCTGCACCCGCGGTCGTGCGCCTGGGCGGGCCGCTGGCTGTGGGGCCGGACCCGACTCGCGTTCATCTACCGGTGGCGGTGGCGGGCGGCGATGGTCCACACCGACCTTGCCATCCGGATGCCGATGTCGACCGGCGATCAGGTGACGTTCGACGAGTACTTCCCGCGTATCCGCACGATCCGTTCCACCCGGGCTGTGGACGTGCTGCGGGTGGAGCTGCTGCCCGGTCAGACCCCGGAGCAGTGGGCGGAGCAGGGCGAGGCGCTGCGGCATGTCTTCCGGGCCCGGCGCTGCCAGGTGCAGGCCGAGACGTTCCGGTTCGTCCGGCTGCACTTCCACCACCGTGACACCCTCACCCGCCCCGTCACCCCCGCAGACCTCGACCACGCGGATGCCGGTCCGGGCGACGCCGACCCTGACCCGGCCGGCGTCGACCCGGACCGCGGACCCGTCCACGCCGCCTACGCCCGGCTCGTCGCCGGACTGTCGGCGGTCCCGGTGGGCCGCTGTGAGGACGGATCGGCCTGGACGCTGCCCGTGCGCGGGACGCATCTCCTCGTCGCCGGTGCCACCGGCGCCGGTAAGGGCTCAGTGCTGTGGTCGCTGCTACGCGGTCTCGGCCCGGCGGTGCGCGCTGGACTGGTGGAGCTGTGGGTGTGCGACCCGAAGGGCGGGATGGAACTGGCCTTCGGCCGGGCCATGTTCGCCCGCTTCGCCACCACGACGGACACCATCGCCGATCTCCTCGACGACGCCGTGGGCGTCATGCAGGACCGGACGGCGCGGCTGTCCGGCGTGACTCGGCTGCACACCCCGACCACCGAGGAGCCGCTGATCGTTCTGGTCGTCGACGAGATCGCGTCCCTCACCGCCTACGTCACCGATCGTGATCTCAAGAAGCGCATCGGCGCGGCGCTGCCGCTGCTGCTGTCGCAGGGCCGGGCACCCGGGGTCGTGGTCCTGGCCGCGGTGCAGGACCCGCGCAAGGAAGTCCTGCCGTTCCGGGACCTGTTCCCGGTCCGGGTGGCGCTGCGGATGACCGAACCCGACCAGGCCGACCTTGTCCTTGGTTCCGGTGCCCGGGACCGCGGCGCCCGCGCCGACGAGATCCCGCTGTCGCTGCCCGGGGTCGGCTACGTCCTGCACGACGGCAACCCCGACCCGATCCGGGTCCGGGCCGCGTTCATCGACGACGACGAGATCACCCGCACCGTGCACACCTACCGACCCGTGGTGGCCGGCGGTTGGGTGCCTGACCTCGATGCCTTCGCCGGTCACGACCCCGACGACGCCCCCGACCGACTCGACGATGCCGCGTGACCGCGCCATCCCTCGGACCTGACTCGGACGTTCCCGTCCCTTCCCCTGGGGGCGGTGAGCGTCCGGGTTCCCGGGCCGCCCGCATGCGGATGCCCCTGGCTCGTCATGTCGTCGAGGCCGTCNCGGTGGAGAACGGGGTGTGTATCCGGCCGATGCCGATGCGCCGGACGAACCTGGACACAGGCGAAACGCAGATCATCCCCGTGCCCTGCGGGGCCACTTTGGCATCGAAATGCCCTCCGTGTGCGGAGCGTGCACGTCGGCTGCGGATGGCGCAGTGCAAGACCGGCTGGCACCTCGACGACGAACCGGTCCCCGACCCCGACCCGCCGACCGACGACGCCAAAGCCCTGGCGACCCTGCGCGCGGACCTCGAAGCGGCCCGCGCCGACGTCCTGGCGGCCGGCGACACCGGGCAGGCCGGGGAGATCGACGAGCTGATCGGCCAGATCGACGACGAACTCGCCGCGCTCGGCGTCCGCGGCAAGGCCGCCCCCGACAACCGGGACCGGCCACGCCGCGTCCGTTCGACCCGGCGGCGCCAGGATGCCCCCGACCTGCCCCGGCTCCCCGTCGACCGGCGCACCGTCGGGCGGACCTTCACCGCGGCGGACGGGACGGTGTGGCGGCCGTCGATGTTCCTCACCCTGACCTGCGACACCTACGGCCACGTGCACAAGGACGGGACCCCGGTAGATCCTGCGTCGTACGACTACCGGCGTGCCGCGCGGGACGCGATCCACTTCCCGAAGCTGATCGACCGGTTCTGGCAGAACCTGCGCCGCGCGGTCGGCTGGGACGTGCAGTACTTCGCCGCGTTGGAACCACAGAAGCGCCTTGCGCCGCATCTGCACGCGGCGATCCGCGGCACCGTGCCCCGGGCGATGCTGCGCCTGGTCGCGGCAGCGACCTACCACCAGGTCTGGTGGCCGTCGGCCGACCAGCCGGTCTACGACGACCACCGGCAACCCGCCTGGAACGACACCGCCGGCGGCTACGTCGACCCCGACACCGGCACGCCGCTGCTGTCCTGGGATGACGCCCTCGACGGCATCGGCGAGGACGACGAACCCGCCCACGTCGTCCGCTTCGGCCCGCAACTGCGCGCCGACGGGGTCACCGCGAACACGGCCACCACCGGCCGGATGATCGGCTACCTGACCAAGTACCTGACCAAAAGCCTCGACGCCTGCCACGACATCGCCAGCGACCCGCAACGCCGCCACGTCGACCGGCTCGCCGACGCCCTACGCCACGAACCGTGCTCCCCGACCTGCGCGAACTGGCTTCGCTACGGCATCCAACCCCGCAACACCCGCCCCGGACTCGTCCCCGGACGGTGCAAGGGCAAGATCCACCGGAGGGAAACCCTCGGCTTCGGCGGCCGACGCGTCCTGGTCTCGCGACGCTGGTCCGGCAAGACCCTCACCGACCACCGACACGACCGGGTCGCATTCATCCGCGCCCAGCTCGAAACCCTCGGCGCCGTCGGGACCGGCCCGGCCGCACCCGACGGCGAGTCTGACCCGGCCCGGATGGTCTGGCAGCTCCTGCGGCCCGGCGACCCGGCGGCGCCTCGTCGTGAACATCTGCTGTTGCACGCGGTCGCGCAACGCCACGCCTGGCGGGCCCAACTCGACGCCGCTCGTGCTGCGGCCGGCGGCGGCCTGCTTCCGGCAACCGGCCCACCGCTCCCCGACGCCGCCTGAAGCCCTGCCCCGCGAGTCCTCGGAGAGACCCGTGCACAAGCTCTTGCTGACCGTCAATGAAGCTGCGGCCCTGCTCGGCGTCGGCCGGACCACCGTCTATGACCTGATCCGGGCCAACCGCCTTGAGGCAGTCCAGATCGGCCGGTCCCGCCGTGTTCCCCGCGCCGCGGTCCTCGCCTACGTCGATTGGCTGCGCGGCGAAGGAGAAGCCGCGTGACCGGCAAACGACGCCATGCGCAGGCTCGCGGACCACCATCAGCGCGCCCATCCGCTCGGCAATCGAAGCGGTCCCGGTCGGGTGCTACCAACACCCGGCCGGGACCTGAGACCCCACCCTGACATCACCAGGAGCGAGATCCTGATGTCCATCTTCTCGTCCGGCCCACACGGCTCATGGCGCACCCCCGACGACGACCATCCGCTCATCTCCGCCCGGGTCGACCACAACGGCGAACATGAACTCACCCTCCGCCCCGGCGCGGACATCGGCGACTTGGTGGCGCTGCTCACCACCCTGCCGCCGGCGGCCTTCTTCACCGAGCACTTCGGCGACGTCGACGCGATCCTGATCTTCCGTCCGGTCCCCGGACATCCGGCAACCGTCCCGGCCGGCGAGACGAACCCGCCCGACCCTGCGGCGGCACACGCGACGTCGTAACCCACCGTCGCTCTCCCCGTTCCTCCGTCGCGGCCGGAAGACCATCGCCTCGCCGGAGGAACGGGGGGCATCTCGTCCTGGGCCGACACCGCACCCCGCGACCGGCCCCGGCGGCGAGCCCAGCCCATCTCTCGGCAAGGAGCCACGCTCACCATGCCCGCCAACGACGACGCCCCCACGAACGGCCGGCGCAAGACCCGCAAGGAACGGACGAAACGCGCCAACGGACAGGGCTCCATCTACCAGCGCGCCGACGGTATGTGGGTCGGCGCCGCCTACGTCCTCATGCCCGACGGCACCACCAAACGGCGTCCGGTCTACGGCAAGACGGAAGAGATCGTCCGCGGCAAGCTCACGGAGCTACAGGCCAACTCCGACCAGGGCATCCCCGCGGACGCGACCGGGTGGACGGTCGGCCGGTTCCTGCTGGCCTGGCTGGACGGCACGGTGAAGCCAAACCGGCAGCCGAACACCTACGTCGCGTACGAGAAGGCCGTTCGGATCTACCTCGTGCCGGGGCTCGGCAAGAAACGGCTTAACAAGCTGACGGCGGCAGAGGTCCGGCAGTTCATCCGGCGACTTGAGAGCACCTGCCTGTGCTGCGAGCGGGGGAGAGATGCCGCCCGTCCGGCGGGGGAGCGGCGTTGCTGCGCGGTCGGCCGGTGCTGCGAACGACGTCCCTCGAAGCGTCAGGTTCAGGTCGTTCACGCGGTGCTGCGCAACGCGCTGCAAGCGGCGGTCCGCGAGGAACTGATCCGGCGCAACGTCGCCAAGCTCGTGCAGGTTTCGACACCGCGCTATGGCATCGACCGGGGCCTGACCGTGGGCCAGGCTCACATGTTGCTCGACGCTGCGGCCGGCGACCGGCTGTACGCCCTGCTGGTCCTGGCCCTGTTCCTCGGAATGCGCCGTGGGGAACTGCTCGGACTCCAGTGGTCCGACATCGACGAGGAACGGCAAACGCTCACCATCCGCCACACCCTGCAACGGGTCGGCGGGGAACTGCGGCTGCTCCCGCCGAAGACGGACGACTCGGAACGAACCCTTCCGCTGCTGGGTCTGGTGGCCGACGCGTTGACGGAGCACCGCAAGCTCCAGGATGCCGAGCGGGAAACGGCCGGCACGCGGTGGGTGAATACCGGTCACGTCTTCACCACGAAGATCGGAACCCCGATCGAACCGGACAACCTCCGCCGGTTCTGGATGCCGCTACGACGGGCGGCCGGACTCGACAGCGTGGTGTTCCACGGGCTACGGCACACCTGCGTCACACTGCTTCTCGACCTCGGCGTCCCGCCGCACATCGTTCGCGACATCGCCGGACACTCGGCGATTGAGGTCACGATGACGATCTACGCCCATGCGTCCATGGGCGAGAAGCGCCGCGCCCTCGGCAAGCTCGACGGCCACCTGACCAACCCGCGGCCCTGAACACACCCGATGCCCGTTGCTACACGCGTTGCTACACCCGGGGGGTCTCGGGGGGCTCTGCCCCCCGGCAGACATGACGAGGGGATCAAAAGGCGCAGCATATGGGCCCGATCCCCGTGTGCGCCCGGCAGGGATCGAACCTGCGACCTGGTGCTTAGAAGGCACTCGCTCTATCCACTGAGCTACGGGCGCGTTGGTACAGGATGGGCCTACCGGGAAGCTCCACCCAGGGTAGCAAGCCCTGACCAGGTACTGGACACGCGGGGACACGTCGCCGGCCGGTGAGTCGGGGCGACCACGTGGGGGTGCGAGGGAACGGCAGAGGAGTGGCCGCGCCCCGGTTCGCTGGTCCGATCGGGCTATGCCGGGGCCGAGATACCGGGGCGCGGGGTGTTGCGGTGCGGGTGGCCGGGGGTCAGGAGGCGGCCAGGCGGGACAGGTCGGCGAACTCGTCGTCAGTGAGTTCGACTCCGGCCGCAGTGATGTTCTCCTCCAGATGGGCCACTGACGACGTACCCGGAATCGGCAGTATCACGGGGGAGCGGCGCAGCAGCCAGGCGAGGGCGAGCTGGGCCGGGCTGGCGCTGTGGTGCTTGGCGGCGGCGTCGAGGACGCTGCCGGGAAGGGCGAGCCGGCCGGTGTCGACCGGGTTCCACGGAATGAAGCCGATGCCCTCACGGTCGGAGTAGTCGAGGACGTCCTCGGCGGTCCGGTAGGCGAGGTTGTAGCGGTTCTGCACGCTGACGATCGGAACCAGGGTGCGGGCGTGGGCCAGTTCGGCGACGCTGACCTCGGACAGGCCGATGTGGCGAATCTTCCCCTCCTGCTGCAGCGCACGCAGCTCACCGAGGGATTCCTCGACGGGGGTGGCGGGGTCGATGCGGTGGAGCTGGTAGAGGTCGATCCGCTCCAGTTTCAGTCGGCGCAGGGACATCTCCACCTGCTGGCGAAGGTAGGCGGGGCGGGCGACCGGAGCCCACCGGTTCGGACCCTGCCGGGTCAGGCCGCCCTTGGTCGCGATGACGAGCCCCTCGGGGTAGGGGTGCAGCGCCTCGGCGATCAGTTCCTCGCTGACGTGCGGGCCGTAGGAGTCGGCGGTGTCGATGAAGTTCACGCCGAGTTCCACCGCGCGGCGCAGCACGGCGCGGGCCTCGGCCGGATCGGCGGGGGGACCCCAGATGCCGGGGCCGGTGATGCGCATGGCGCCGAACCCGAGCCGGGTGATCGGCAGGTCGCCGCCGAGCAGGAAGGTTCCGCTGCCCGTGGCCGTGGGGGTGCCGTCCGGGCTGGTGGTCGAGCTGGTCGTGGTCGTCGACATCGCTGTCCTCCGGGTACGACGGTGCTGGTGGGGAACCACGTCGGCGAGACGTGGTCGCCGGGCGTCGGGTGGGGCGGGCGAACGCCGGACCGGGCGCCGCATCGTCCGATCGGGCCATGGCCTGGCATCTCGCCGACCCATGGATCGGCAACCGGGCGTCCAGGGATGGTGTTCCCGCTCCGGTCGTCCGTATTGCTCGCCTGGCCCGGATGGGTCCGGGCGGGTCCGGGCGGGTCCGGGCGGAGTGGTCCGAAACGGGGAGGCCTGGGATGGGGAGGGGTGTGGACGGACGCCGGTTATCCACAGCCGGATGGTCGGGGCTTCCGGAGCCGTCCCTGGCGGCCCACAGTGAAACGACGCCGGCGCAACGCCGCGCCGGCACCTTCCTCCCTGACCCGAGGAGCACGCGATGCTCGACACGACCATCACCCTCGTCGGCAACCTCGTCGAGGACCCGGAGCACCGGACGACGACGAACGGTGCCTCGGTGTGCAGCTTCCGCCTGGCCTCCACGCCGCGCCGCTTCGACCGATCCGAGAATCGATGGGTCGACGGCGCGACGTCGCATCGCTTGTATCACTCTTCGGGCAGTTCGCCCTACGACGTCCCCTAACGCAAGATTCACTCGCCGTACGTCGACCTCAGGCGCTCCCGTGACGTGTCGACGTCGCACGCGCGACGTCGCGCGTGCGACGTCGCATCGATCACGCGCCACGAAGCCCCGACCCGATCATGTCGGGTGGGGCTCATGGTCGAAGCGTGATCGATCGGCTACACTGTGACGGGTTCCTCGGCATCAGCGCTCGGAGCCTCGGCGAGCTTCGCCCGGTCCTTGCGGCACTTCGCACGGGCAGCCTTCGTCCGTTCGTGGCTGCAATCCGCGTGGCTGAAGTTCTGCCGCTTCGGCTTGACCTCTTCCACACCACCCCCAGTCGGCGTCTCATCGACCTCGGCTGCCTCGGCAATGTCCTCGTGGGGTGTGGAAACGACGTCCTCGATCGACGTCGCCTCTTCCTCGGCAACGACGGTGACGGGCTTAGGTGCGCGTTTCGTGGCGGTCATTGTTGGGCTCCTCATATTCGGTGGTGGGATCACCGTATAAGACGACGGATGACGATCTCAAGGCGGTTCCATGAGCGGTATTCTCATGCTCCGTCAAGCCCGAACCAGGTCTCACACCACGACCTCCCCCTCCACCACGTTCATGTTGTCCGTGTCGACGTCGGGCGTCTCCTGGCTTTGCCTCTCGAAGACCTGCACCCGACGAGCGTGTGGGAGCGCCGCCAAGATCCGCGCGGCCAGGTGCAACACGTCGCGTCGGTCTAGGGCCTCCCGAGACACGTACGTTCGGGACACGATCCCCGTCGTGTAGTGGATCACTACCACGGACATGGGTGGGCCTCTCTGCTGTCACCGGGGCCCCTGGCGCACCCGCGTTGAGCAGAAGTGCACCAGGGGCCGATAGGGGGCGCTCCGGTAGTTGGTCGCGAGGGAACCGGAGCGCCCAACACAAGTGCACCGGAAAGCTACGGGTCGTTCCACCGTCAACTTCTTGGTAAATCGCAAGGCCAGGGCGGTAGTCCTGCCTCGTCCATAGATACTTTCCATGGTCGTTCGGCCACGTGTTAGGAAAGTGTTAGGTGCGGTCGACAAGACCACATACAAAAGCCCAGATTGGCGTGAGCGATCCGTTACGCTGCCCTCTGTCGACAAACACCGTCCGAAGGGTTCGCGATGCCCCCGCAGAGCAGGTCTACCAAGGTCGAGGAGGCACGAAGCATCGGGCTACGCGCCAAGCATCCCGATTGGAAGCCGGAACGGCTGACCGCCTACCGTAAGTCTCTCGGTTGGAGCAGGGCGACGCTCGTCCGCAAGATCAGGGAGATTGATCCGGCCTCGGTGTCGTTCACGCCGCCCATGGCCGCCGAGGTCCAGATCATGCGCCACGAACGCGGTTGGACCTTCCCCGGAGAGGACTGGCAGGCAGCGTACGGCCACGTCACCGGGGCGACCCGTGTTGACCTGGGCTTTTGCTCCCGACTTTCGCGGGGTGAGGCGACAGTCACCGCAGGTGTCTTGCCGTCCGGGGTGCCCCTCGCGGACGATGGGCTACGCGAGCTCTGGACCTCGCAGGGCTTGACCACCGCGTGGCAGGAGGTGACGACCCTGGAGCGGAGACAGTTCCTCGCCCTCAGCGGCGTTGCGTTGTCCGCCGCTGCGCATGAGTGGCTCGTGGCTGACCCCGCGAGGCTCGCCGCAGCTCTCGACGGGCAGCGTGTGGATGCGGGCGTCGTGGCGGACCTGAACACCGCCACGGACACCCTGCGGCGTCTAGATGACAAGCTGGGCGGCCAGGCAGTCTTCGGGATGGTCACCGAACAGCTCAAGCTCGTGGTCAACCTGCTCCGGAACACGTCCTACAGCCAGGTGGATGGGCAAGCACTCCACGGCATCGCCGCGGAACTGGCTCGTCTCGCCGGGTGGACGAGCTACGACGCCGGACGAAACGGCACCGCCCAGCGGTTCTACCTCGTCGGTCTCAGGGCTGCTCACGAGGCAGACACGCCCGGTGTGGCGGCCAACATCCTCCGGTGCATGGCTCACCAGGCGCGGTCGGATGGTGACCCCCACACCGCCATCGAGCTTCTGCGTTCCGCTCGTGCGGGCTCACGAGGGCGTCTGAGCTTCACCGAACAGGCTGTACTCGCCGCGGGCCTTGCCAGCGCGCACGGCGTCGCTGGAGATCGATCCTCAGCGCTCAGCGCATCCGACACCGCCTATGCCGCGATCGAGCAGGCGAAGACGGATGAGGACCCCCCGTACGTCTACTGGGCTGGCCCCTACACGATCGCCCAATCCGTCGGGGCGTCGCTCATGAGCACCGGCGACCCTGCGGGAGCGATCCCGCACTTCAGGTCCGCAATCGACCTGATCGGTACCGACCTACCTCGTGACCGCCTCGGCTTCGTGCTTCACCTGGCCCTTGCATACACCCAGGCCGGCGACCCCGACACGGCAATCAGCCTGACCCACGACGCGATCACCACGACGGCTGTTCCATCGTCGATCATGGGCGGTCGGATCGCCGACGTCTGCCGAGCGATCTCAGCTACCGGTCATCCCGGAGCAGCCGAGCTAGCAGAACACGCCCGCGACGCGGTCTGAACCTGGCCCCACACCCCGCGAGTCTGGGCGACAAGTTCCGCCCGGGAGAGTCTTAGACTCAACCCATGGCGTCGGGGGATTCCTTCGTGTTCGTGTCGTACACGGCCGCAGACGAGCCGTGGGCGACCTGGGTTGCCACGGTTCTTGAGAGCGCCGGGCTGACTGCTCGCATCCAGGTGTGGGACTCACCTCCCGGCACGAACTTCGTCGAGTGGATGAACAACCAGCTAGCCGGGGCTCGGTGGACGGTCGCGCTCNACTCCGAGGCTTACTTCGCGTCGAAGTGGTGCACAGCAGAGTGGACCGCTTCCCTCGCTCGTCAGACTTTGCTGCCCATCCGGCTCGAACCTGTAGAGCCTCCCGCGGTTCTGCAGATGGTCACGTGGGTAGACCTGTTCGATATTGATGAGAGCCGAGCTAAAGAGAAGATCCTCTACGCGGTCGGTGCGCAGGTTATGCCTCGCCTTGCGAAATTCCCAGGAAAAGCTACCGACCAGGCTTGGCCGCCGTCCACCACCGACGCCATCATCACTAACGGTAGCACCAACTTCTACAGCGCCGTCTCAGAGCCCGATCTCACAGATGCGATAAAGCTACTCGGCTCCGACATGCGCCCCGTTCGCCTTGGAGCCATCCGGCTTCTCGCTCGAATTGCTGACACCTACCCGGACGAGCAAGAGGCCATCATAGGAATCCTATCCTCGTTCGTCTGCGAGCAAACCGAGACGATTCGAAGTCAACACAAAATCGGTCATACAGAAATGGAAATTGGCGTTGACGTGCAGGCTGCCCTCACTGCTCTCGGTCAGTTTCCAGATCAACCAGGGGTCAGTCGAGCAGACCTCCGCAACTCCTATATCTTCGGCGCCAATCTGTGTAGATTGAATTTTAGCCATGCCGATCTGAGCGGCGCAGATCTCACCCACACCCAACTGCACAATACGGATCTTACTGCCACCAGATTTGCTGGCGCAAACCTTTCGAAAGCGATCGATCTGGACGATGATCAAATTAGTGCCGCCTCGGGCGACTACAAGACTCAGCTACCCAAGCATGTCACGCGTCCGGGATTCTGGCCGCCTTATCAGCCAAACTTTCCCTTTTAGTGCACCTATTAAGAAGAAATCGGGCTCCCGACTGAAGATCTTGACCTTTGAGCTTCCCCTCTTCTGGCTCATAGCGTGAATTATCACGCCAGCCCATTAACAAGGAGAGGGGCTAGAAATGTCCCGGCGACTCGACTGCTCATTCTCGTACACCCGGCACTTCACCTCAGAAGCGTTGGTGGCGACCGGTCGGGAACTGCCGCCTACCGATAAGTACCCTTGGACCGAGTGGTGTGACCGGGGTGTGTGGCTGGCAAAGAGGGGCGAGGACTTTGGTGTCGACGTGGAGACTCTCCGCGACATGCTGAGGGTTCGTGCGTTCCGAAAGAGCCTCGCCGTCCGAACGCGCGGTTACTCTGATGCGGTGGTGTTCCAGTTCGAACCGAAAGAGTATAGCGCCAGGCGTCGGAGAGCGAGGCAGGTCTACCAGGCAAAGAAGGCCGCAGACCCTCGGGTTCACCTGGCGAAGAATCTTATGAGTCACTACGGAATTACACTTGAGGAGTGGGACCGGCTACTCCTCGGTTCCTCGGGACGGTGCACCATCTGCTTGCGCCCGTTCAAGAACAGCACCCATGAGCCACACGTGGACCATTGCCACAAGACGGGAATGGTTCGGGAGCTGCTCTGCCGGCGGTGCAACCAAGGCTTGGGGTTCTTCGAAGACGCGGAATTCCGGCGAGGAGTAACGGCCTATGTGCTCCGCCATCGCACGCGGGGAATCGTCGAAATCGCCGATTAAAATGCCGAGAGGTGGCTTTCTGACGCAGTGTAATCAAACGTTATCGTGCGTTAAAGCCCAGATTTAAAGTTGGCTCTATGCATCGTGGGAGCCCCGAGCCCAGGGCGCGTCAGGGTCAAAGGGAGCCTCCGCTAGGCCCTCGCGGCGGATAAGAAGCGCCTGTTCCGATGCGGTGAGGTAGTGCCCATCGGTGGACCGTTGAGTCAGTCCGCCTCGACCACCATACTCGGACGGTTCCATCTCCCGCTTGTTGCTAACCTGCGGTCCAGGGCTGATATCGGGCTTCGGTCGTTCCATGGGATCCTCCTATTGGGGTTGTCGCTATGCGTCGCGCGTCGTGTGCACGTCAGGCGTGAATCAGAGGTGTCCAGCGTCGTCCCTCGGTGAGTGGACAACGCCCCGCGTGTGTCGACTAAGGTGCGTGTCCGGCACAGCCTGGGGTCACCTGGGAGACGGGGTCTTCCATAGCCCCTGGTACCTCTGCATGAGCTTGGCCCGCTCTTCGGCGGTCAGGTTGACCGGGCTGGGCTCCACCCACGGCTTCACCTCGTAAACCGGACGCTTGGGCATCTTCCCCATGTGACGGGGATCTTCGACGTAACCCCTGAGATTCGGATACCGCTTGTGTAGCTCAGCCTCGGTCAGCGGCTTCTCCGGGTCGGTGTCGTCCTCGTCCTCCACACCCGGCTTAACGTAGTGCGTCGTCCCCTGGCTCTTAACCCAGTGAGGTTTCCGCTTCGCCAGGTCAGCTAGGGCTTCTTTCACGCCGGTAACGGTGCCGGTCTCGGGGTCGAACTCCACACCCCCCGCAGACCCGATAGCGCCGAGCACGTCTTCCGTATCGTGCCACTCGTAGCCGCCGGTCTCGAAGATCGCCAGGCGGAACGCTCCCGCTCGAATTCTGGCGTTCAGATCGGCGAGCTTTGTTCCCCGGTCGGCCAACTCGTCGGCGAGCTGCTGTTTCCGGGACTCGACCTCGTCCTGTAGGTTCTTTAGCGCCCGTTCGGCTGATCCAGCCCGCTTATCCGCGGCACGCATCCGAGACCTCATCAGCTCAAGTTCAGCCCTGGTCGCGGGACGGTCGTCCTCGTCGTCGTCGGAATTGACGGCATTGTGGTCGACGTCCTCGGGTGCTCCGCCTCCGATGGGGAAGACCGGGCGACGGGCCTTTCCCACACCCACCCAGCCAATAGGGGTTGACCAATGTGGGTGTGTGGGATCGGTAAGGGGCAGCTCGATACTCATGAGCCCTCGCTCTGTAGGGTCGCGCGCACTCTGTGGGCGCAAAGGTAAAGTCCGAACGCGACTTTGTCGCGATGGCTTTATCGTAACACTCCGTAACGATTCCCACACCTCACGAATAGTGGGCGAGCCTGGCCCGGAACGAGAAGCGCTGAGCGCGTCCCTGACGTTCCCGCAACGCGCTGCATCTGATTCATCGTCTGCGATATGACAAGCGCCCTACGGCGCCGCTAGAGTGCTCTAACGCTGCCCCTCGACTCGACACGTGCGACGTCGTGCACGTTCGACGTGACCGGCGAAGGGGCTCCCCGGACGAGCAGTGCGGCCGACGGGTCGCGTGAGAGTGGCGGGACGGTGAGATCTACCCCACACCCGCAGACAGGACCACTTCCCGACGCCCGGAATCGTCGGACCCGTGGTGAATGCTCGCGCCATGTCACCAACCGGCGATGCTCGCCCACGGAAGGCTCCTCGCAGGTCGAGGTCCGACAGCGATGAAGCGTACGTCCTCGACCTCTGCGGCGAAGTGATCGGAGAGGCCGGCCAGCGTCAGCACCGCTTCGCCTGGCTACTCGGCGACCCAGGCAAGTCGGGCCGGAGAGTCCGTCTGCCGGTCGATGCCTACTGGCCGGACCACGGCCTCGTGGTCGAGTACCGCGAGATCCAGCACGACCGGCCGACTCCCCACTTCGACAAGCCCGACAGGTTGACGGTGAGCGGTGTCCATCGCGGCAAGCAGCGGGCCATCTATGACCGCCGCCGCGAGGAGCTCGTACCAGCCCAGGGTCTTCGGCTGGTCATCCTGCGTCCGGCGGACCTTGTTGCTGACGCCCGCGGCCGGCTCAAGCGTCACCGTGCCCCGGACCTTGAGGTCATCCGCGGCCGACTGGAGTAGTTCCCACACCCCCGAGGGGCGACACGGAGCGCTCCCGGCCTCCAGCTCCGAGGACCTAGCCGGATTGCTCGACATATGTAGGCGACATATGTAGTCTGGGCTACGTGAAGTTGACCAATGTCCTGGAGCGGGTGCTGCGGGTGTTCCTGGAGGACCCGCAAGCCGACCGCTACGGCTACGACCTGATGAAGGCGGCCAAGGTCGCCAGCGGGACGCTGTACCCGATGCTCGCCCGACTGCAAGACGAGGGCCTGGTCACCTCCGCGTGGGAGCAGGCTCGTCCGGACGCCGGCGGTCGACCACCCCGCAAGTACTACCGGCTCACCGGCGAGGGCGTCCGCGTCGCCCGGCTCGAACTCGCCCAAGCGTCCCTCGACCACTCCACCGCCCCGGGAACTCGACGCACCACGGGCCGCCCCGCCACGGGTAGCGCCCAGTGACCCCCGGCTCCCTGATCCTGGGCCTAGCCGAGCGGATGATCCGCCTTGCCTGCCGGCGTCTACCCGAGGACGCTCGCGATGAGCGCTACCGAGAGTGGACGGCCGAACTCCCGGCGATCCTCCACGACCCCGACATCCGCTCAGCTTCTCGCCGTGCACTTCGCGTCCTGCTCTTTGCCGCCGATCAGCACCGCGGCATCCCTTCGGGCCGGGTCTTCATTATCCTCGTTGCCGCCAGCCAAAGTCGCGCCGTCCTCGCCATCCTCGCCGGCGACGCCATTCTCGGACTCATCGGCCTAACCGTCCTTCTCTGGGTCTTCCACCCCGGCCTCAGTTTCGGCCTCGGTGTCCTCTGCGGCAGTGTCGGTGCCCCGATCTTCATGCTCGGCTTCGTCCTAGGCTTGCGTTCCGAGATGCGTGCTCACCGAGGCCGTGGCGGTAAGGCGGATTCTCCGTGAGTACCGCCCTCGCGCTCGCGGGGGGCGCCCCCTGGTGGGCGTACCTGCTCCTCGGTCTCTCCGGACCCGTTGCCTACATATATAGGCTCCACGGGCTATACCGCCTCGCAGGCAAGGCCCTGGACAAGGCCGAAAGCGATCAGGTGGCCGCGATCATGACCACTGTCACGGGGCACTCCGCGCAGGCTCCACCCGACCCCTCGCCGCCCCGTCGTCGTGCTCGACGCCAGGCACGAGGACACTCGTCGGCATCAGCCTGACCCGCTTCCCGCAGGGTCTTCGGGGTCCGGGTCAGCCTCCTGTATCACGACCGGGTGAGCGTCGGTCCCGTCAGACATCACCATGGCGCCGGCGAGAAGCCCGAAGGCGCCCTCGGTGGCATCTACCTCGACCCGGGTCGTGGCCTTGCCGACGATGTTCTCGAAGATGAACTTCGCCGCGTCCAGCTTCACCGAGGGCGGGACGATCGGCTTACCGTGGGCGTCGGTCTCCTCGTTGGTCATGAGCTTGGCGAAGGTCTCGATCGCCTGGCCCAGGTAGCCGGCGAGCTTCTGCTTACCCAGTGTAATCAGTCGACGCTCGGCCTCACGCTGAACCACCGGGGTGAGCCAGGTCGGCACCATGGCATCGAAGCCGCCGTCTCGGGTCCTGGGCCTCCCTCGGGTCAGCTCCTCCCAGTCCCACTGTTCGACCGGCTTATAGAGCTCGGCGGCAACCTCGGCCGCCCGGTCCACGTCACCTCGTGCTGCGGCACGTCGGCCGACCCCTCGCAGGTTCTTTCGGTTCTGGCCGTCGTCTTCCATTACTACCTCCACANCCGCCGGCTGTGTTGCCGGTTCAGCTCTTCTACGTTCGGCCTGGTCAATCCATCACGTGGCCGTATCGGTCCTTCGGGTCGCGCACACAAGGGCTGCCCCTTGCACGGTGTACACTCCGGACGGGGCGCAACATCTGAATCCTCGTTCCACACCCCCCTTTTGATCTCAAGACGCAACCCGAATCGCGAGTCGCAACACGAGTCGCAAGACGCAAGACGCAAGACAGCGCGCGACACGCAACGTCGAAATGTTCCTACGTACGAATGATCAATTCTTTCTTTTTTACTGTGCGTATATGCCTTTTGGCTTTTTCGTCACATTCTGTAATTCTGATCATTCTTGCGCGTTGCGTGTCGCGCGTTGCGTCTTGCGTCTTGCGTCTTACCGTGGCTCGGTCAGCGTCCAGATCAGGCTGTCTTTACGGCTGCCCGGCTTGCGTTCGATCTGCCCCAAGCCTGCGAGCTTCTGCAACGCCGCCTCGCGGTGGTGCTTCATTCGGCTCGGTAGCCTTCTCTTGATTTCACCGTCGGTGATCTCTTCGTCGGCCAGCTTGGCTTTGATCCACTCCATCGTGGCCTCGAAGGCGGCCAGCTCGTTAGACTCGGCCACGCGCTCGATCGCGCGGCTTTTGCCTCGTGCCTGCGCCACGCTGGTCTCTGTGGACGCCAGCACTTGGATTACCCCTTGGCGGGTGTGGTCGGACATGTCGAGGACCCGGCCGGCGAGCTGCCAGTCTTCTTCGTCGACCTCGGTGCGCTTGTCGAGGAGACCCAGGATCGCCGCGATCTTGAGGCGGGACAGGTTCCGGTGGGCATCGAGCGGGGAGACGGTGCGCCGACCCGCGACCCGGTCATGGTGGGTCCGCCGGATCTCGATCTCGATGGGGTGGGCCACGCCGAGTGTGAGGGTCAGGTCGTCCCGGTCGAACGGCGTTCTCCAGGACAACGCCGGGATCGTGGTGGGTGTGGACGGGTCGAACGGCAGTGCGTCGGGGTCCGTCGCGGGCAGCCACAGGAAGCGCTGAGCGAGGCCGCTACCGGCCGTGTCGAGCAACGACCGGGCCCGCTCGGGCTGGACGCCACAGACGAGCGTGAGGCGGTAGGTGTGGGCCTCCATCGGTAGCCGCTTCGACTTATCGACGTAGGCGAAGCCGAGGGGCTCCCCCACCCAGGCGGAGCACAGCGTCGGGACGATCGTCGACCCGGAGCGGGTCTGTAGCGCGGTCAAGCTGTCGACCTCGCTCACGACGAACATCACGGCGGACTCGTACTGCTGGACCCCGCCGTTCGTCCGCTCCATGTACTGGTGGGTGACGCCTTCACCAGAGCCCAGGTTCACTGTCTTGATCTCGACTGGAAGATCAAGACAGTCTCGGGCGGACGACATCGCCGAGCCCTTTCCGCCCCCGGATGGGTCGACGATGTTGATGTACATGTTCAGGCTGGCTTTGCTGCCGATGAGCGGGGGGAGAGTGATGGTTGGGGGAATGGCGGTCGCGACGCGCGCCAGGACGACGCCGAACATCGCCCACGGCGATACGACCCGGGCCCTGGCGAAGTCGCGGATGTGGGAGAGCACTGGCCGCGCGTCCCAGAACTCGCCGGAGGGCACAGCCTCGGTGAGTGTGGGCTCGTCGGACACCGCAGCCACCCGGGCTCGGATTATCGCGCGGTCCTCGTTGACGCTGCGAACCGCGTCGGCGATCTGATCTTGAAGTGCCGCGGGCCGTACGCTCTTGCCGTCGCCGCCGCCGAACTTCGAGATGCCGAGGCCCGAGGCCCAGACGACGGCGAAGACTTCTTCCTTGGTGCATCCGGCCTTGAGCAACTCCTTCTCAGCCGCCCATAGGGCCTTGTGGCGCCCGATGCCTTCGAAGTCCTCTTCGTCTACCTGGCGCACGGGCAGCCGGAGCCACCGCACGACGTTCGCAGGCAGCTTCCCGTTCAGCCGGCCCCAGACGATGTCTGCATCCACCTCGGACGGGTTCCAGGGGCCGACCTCAGAGGGGGGTGTGGGTAGAGGGAGCCCAGCCCAGGCCGGTGAGGTCAGGTCGTGTGTCGGACCGTCGTCCCACAGCAAGATCCCCTCGGCGCCGCCCGGTCCGTACTTGCCCTTCCGGTTCCGTCGCCCCGGTACCCGGATGAAATGGCACGGAGATCGCGCATCTTTAACCCGGAGGTGCTTTTGTAGCCGCGTGTTCCACCTCCGGTGCTCGTCGACCGAAAGGGCATCACCTTCGAGCAACCAGACCGCCTGATATGAGCCCGGGGACGTCTGCCATGCGATCGTAGGCTTGAGTTTTGCAGAAATACGCCAGGGCTTGACTGTATCGAGATCTTGAAAAAGGACGCGGGATGGTAGGACGTCAACGTCCCTCGCGCTCGCTCGACCAAAGAGATTGGGCGTAAAGAACCTATCCCGCGTCCGGCTGCTTAGCCGAAATTCTAGCTCCTGCGTGGTGGGCGGAAAGGGTAGGAACTCTTGAGTTGGCGAAGCACCGGTGCCGGCTTCACCCTTTTCATGCCATGGGATATATAGATAAGCTTCTCCCGCGATCGGATGATTACTCCAGATCCGGAGGAGGATTCGAGCCTGAGCGCGGGAATCGAGCGTACCAAGCCAAGACTTAGAAAAGTCAAGGTAGGTCGGTGTCGGTCGCGTCATTGTGATATGATTCCTTCACTCTGGTTCCACCTGGTAGTTGAATGACCTCGTGTCTGCCCCGGCGCGAGGTCATTCTTTTGGACTCGCTGGCTCTCCTCGGCACGATTCGCACGTCCCGATGACCACAGTCATGGGTCCGCCACCGTTGAATAGCCCGGCTACAAGCTGACCGGGTCGGTGCTTCCGGCAGACATCGCACGTATGCGCCTCAGCCCCTTCCGGGACGGGGATACGCCATGTGCAGCGACCGCAGACGATCAGCGTGGGATCCCAGGCAGCCAGGAAGACCGGCTGTGGTGCATCGCCTCGAAGATGGGAGCAGCCCCGAAGCGGCCGGGTGGGCATCGCTGTCTCGATCGACCTGATAAGCCGACGGATCGGCTCCGTGATCTCCCCGCTTCTGAAGCCCGGAGCCCGGTTCATCCGTTCCCGCATCTCCGCTGCGGCTGCCCGACGCTGATCCTCAACGTGGTTCGGTAGGGGGGTCATGCCTCGTCCTCGTCAGTGTCCCTAGCCGGGCAGGGCACGTAGCCGGGCAGTGTCGCCCCGTCCACACCCTCCACGGGGATGCGGTACTTACCCATGTGCTCCTCGGCGTAGCCGTTCTCAACGCCGACACGAAGTTGCCGCTTCACCCCGTGGGGGCTGGCTGTGCACGACATTCCCCGATTCTTGATCCTCCAAAGCTGGATGGAGGGAACGTCGAACCACTGATCCTTTCCGCCCATCGCTTCCAAGTCGTGTACTGCTTTTGGCACGAGGTTCGGTCCTCCTGCGGGCATGAGAATCTTCCTTCTCTGCGACTGATATGACGTGCGCGAATGCGCATTACAAATATATTGTTCAGAAATGCCGATGTCGAATTTTCCGGCGTCGATGTAGTTGGGTCTGCGGCATTGCTTTCATCCGCCCTCCAACCCCGCGCGTCACGTCACTCACGACGCGCGGGGCGGTGCATTAGGGCGTGCCAGGGTCGACGCTGACGAGCCGAATCACGCCCCGAATGTCATTCGACGTGCGAGTGACTATGGAACGCCGGCGGCGATCTCAAGCGCTCGTTACGCTGCGGGTGCCTCGCGCGATGGGGTGACGTCATCACGTCGAGGCGTTATCGCTGGTCGCCGTGGGTCGATCTGGGACGCTCGACCGTGGACGTTGATAGGCCCCACCACTGACCGCAGGAGGTCAACGGTGCCAGTGGCGATGGGCTTCTCAGCTACCAGCTCACGAGCACGACGCGCGGCAGCCTCGGCAATTTCAGCCGCGAGGGATGGCGCGACCATGCGGGACGCGATGAGAGGTCGAATATCGACCGGCTGATCGGGGGGTGTGGATAGAGACACGGGGAGCGCTCTCCAGGGCGCGCAAATGGTCCACCGCTACGTGCGGTGTACCGGCCCGTTTTGATAGCGCTCCTGGCGTGAGCGATCTCTACCCGTTCCGATGGCGGAACGTGCGCCCCGATATGCCGCGAGGTCGGCCAAAGATGATCCGCAGCCCTCCGTAGGGGATGCGGCCCTCGATAAGCCCCGAGGTGTGGCGGTCGATCGGTCTCCCGATCAGTTGTATCGGTTACCCGATCGCGATGAACGTACGTGTCCGGCCCGGACATCGTCAAAGTGACCCAGCCCACATCCGCCGGGGGGTGCCCTACCTGCGCTCGATCAGGATGTGGTCGGTCGTAGCGGTCCGCCCCTTGCCGACCGGCAGTAGGACGACCCTCAGGAGTGCTGCGACCACAGCGCGCTTCTGAGCCAGGGTCATGACGTACTGCCAGTGGTAGGCGATGTCTTCAACGCCGAGCAGGCCCGCAGCAGCTGTGGCGTTACTCATAGCCGTCTGGCGCTGCCGCAGCGCGTCGAGCTCGCCCCGGATCTTGTCGAGTGCAGACTTCCGTGCGATGGCAAGGATCTCGTCGTCCGGGTCGTCATCTGCCATCTGCTCACCGATGCGGGCCGCTCGGGCTTTGCAGGCTTCGATGCCCTGGGCGATCTTGAGTACCTCGTTGGCGTCGGGTGTATCCGCCATCAAAAGATCTTCGATAACCCCTGCCTCGCCCAGCATGCGGACCACGGTCTCTTCGACGTAGGCGTCCACTGGGTCGCCGTGTCTGCTCAGGCGATTACATCCGCCGCCCAGCTTGCCGGGGCAGAGGTAGATGCGTTTCTTGATCTTCGAGTCGTTCCGGCAGACGACCGGGATGTCCTTGCCATCTGCGAGGCACCTCCCGCACAGCATGATCCCGGAGAGCAGGTGAACGTGCCGGTTCGACCACCCGTGAGGTCTCGACCTCGCGTCCATGAGGGTGATCAAGATCGCCCACTTGCCGGGGTCGATGATCGGTTCCCACGTCGCGGTGCCCACGACCTTGCCCTTGTACCGTCGCTGTCCCGCGATGCCTGGGTTCCTCAGGACAGCCCTGAGTGCCGCCGTCGTCCACACCCCCCCGTGCTGTGTGCGGATGCCTCGCTCGTTGAGCTCCAGGACGATCGAGCGGTACGAGTCGCCCCGCATGACGCGGTACACCATGCCGCACACCACGGCCGACTCCTCCGGGTGCATGAGTCGTTGCTTGTGGTGCTTGGGAGCGAGGGGATCGGAAACGTAGCCGTACGGTCGACCGCCCGAGGGGCGTCCCTCCTCGGCTGCCTGCTTGTGCGAGTCGGATACTCGGGTACCTGCTTGCTCGACCTCGTAGGTATCCGTCTCGCCCAGGATGTTGGCGACTAGTCGACCTGCGGGTGTGGAGAGATCGAGGTCGGTACCCCCGGTGCAAACGATCTTTACCCGGTGCGTCGCGAGCAGCTCGTAAGTCTCCAACCGCTCACGACGGTTCCGCACCAGGCGACCAGTCATGTAGCAGACGATCACCTGGATGTGACCCGCGCGCACGGCTGCTAGAAGGGCCTCGAACCGGGGCCGCTTCACCTTGCCCGTGGTGGCGCTTAGGTCGTTGTCAACGAACTCGCCCACCATGAGCCAGCTCGGATGACGGGCGACCTCGTTCCGCGCGTCCTGGATCTGCCTCGTGACGCCTTTCTGATCATTCCCCGGGTCACGGCTGATCCTCCCGTACGCAGCCACGCCAACCCGGATGACCTGGGCATCTTGCTCGCTCATGCTCAATAATGACATAAGCGATGCGACGTCGCGACCCTGTTTCTTCGCGTGTCCTGCTGGCGGCAGCTTGCCGACAACGTCGCCGCGAGCCTCGTGCGCGGGGACCGGGCGCTGGTCTACGGCCGGCTGCGGCAGCGCTCGTTCGAGACGAGCGAGGGGGAGCGGCGCGTCAGCTACGAGATCGACGCCGATGCCGTCGGCACGGAGCTGACCTGGCACGCGGCGCGCTCCCAGCGGCTTACCCGGCGGCCCGCAGCCGCACCGGTCGAGGCCACCGGGCTCAACCTGCCCGGCGGCGGGCCGCTGGTCGACCTGCGAGAGTCGGCCGAGGTCGGTCCACCGCAGCCGGAGCACGTCGCGTCGGTCGCGGTCACCGGCGGAAGGGAGGAGCTGGCGCACGCCCTGACGAGGGACATGCAGCCGATCGGCGTCGCCGCGATCGGGTCGACAGCGGCCGGCCTGGTGCCGGGGGTGTCGGCGCCGCTGGCTACGGCGGCACCGCGGGCCGACGCCCTGGGCGGAGGGGGAGCGGGGGCGACGCCCTTCCCGTCCGGCTCGGGCGTGGACGGCTCGCCCTGGCGCGCGTTCTCTGCCGCCGCCGAGCAGCACTGATCATCTCATGGCCAACGATGACGGCAATGCGTAAAGGTGGGGTGGACCTGCCGCCGACGCCGTCGGCGGCGCTGGGTAGCGTGCCGGGGGTGAGTAGCCGGCACGAGAGCAGGCGGCGCGCACCCGCGCCCGCCGAGCCGGACTCCGGTCCGGTGCTGCCGGCCGTCCCGGCGCAGCGGGCAGTTTGGGGAAGGGCCCCCACAGGCAGTCCCGCGGGGCCGGGTGAGGACGCCCTCGGTCGGCGCCTGAGGGGGCGCCTCGCCGCTGCTCCGGCGGCAGCGCGGTACGTCGCGGTGCTCGCCATGCTGAGCGCCGCCGCTGCCGTCGTGCTGAGACACACCGTCTTTCCCCTGCTGTCGGTCAACAACGACGAGGGCATCTACCTGTTGCACGCTCGGACGCTGGCCGAGGGCAGGCTGTTCCCGCCCGCGCCGCATCCCGCGCAGTCCTACCTGCCGTGGCTCGGCACCGTCGTCGACGACCATTACGTCCTGAAGTACACGCCCTTCGTGCCCGCGGTCTTCGCGGCCAGCCTGTTCGTCGCCGGCAGCATCGATCCGGCGCTCGCCGTCATTGCGGCGGCGGCGGTCGTCGTCACCTACCTGCTCGGCGTCGAACTGTCGGGCAGCCGCAGGGTCGCGGCGCTGGCCGCGACCCTGCTCGCCCTTTCCCCGCTGGTGCTTCTGCAGAGCGCCATGGTGCTCAGCTACCTGCCGGCACTGGTCCTGCTCCAGGCGACCATGCTCGGGGTGCTGCGAGGCCGGCGGTTACACCGCGCGCCGCCCGTGCTGGGTGCCGGGGTCGCGCTCGGCGTCGCCGCGGCGGTGCGGCCGTACGACGTCGTGCTGTTGCTGGCACCCCTCGCGGTCTGGCTGCTGGTGACCTCGGCCGGGCGGTGCTGGTGGCTGGTGCGCTGGCTGGTGTGCGGCCTGGCCGCGCCGGCGGTGATCGTGCTGCTCACCAACGCGGCGGCGACCGGGAGCCCGCTGCGTCTGCCGTTCGCGCTGCTCGAACCCGACGATCGGATCGGCTTCGGGCTGCGCAAGCTCTACCCGGCCGACGGGCGGCACGACTTCGGCCTCACCGACGGACTGAGCTCCGTCGGGGACCATCTCTGGCTGCTCGGCGGCTGGGCCTTCGGCGGCGTCGTGCTTGCGGCGGCGTCGCTCGCCGCCGGAGTGCGGCGGCGACTGTCCGCGCCCGCCGCGATGCTGGGCCTCGGCGGACTGCTGTTCCTGATTGGGTATGTCTGCTTCTGGGGAGCGTGGAACGCCGCCGAGCTGTGGGGCGGCATCCGCTACCTCGGCCCCTTCTACATGGTCGCCGTCCTCATCCCGCTCGTGCACCTCGGCGCGACCGGATGCGCGTGGGGCGCGGCTGCCCTGGTCGCCCGTGGACGCCGGCTCGGGTTCGCCGTGCTCGTCCCGGTCGTGGCGGCCGTCGTCACCCTCACGGTCGTGGTCCTCACCGGTGCGGTGCGCGACAACCTCGTGTTGACCGGCAACGACCGGGAGCTGCGCGCCATGCTGCGCCGGCTGCCGGATCGCCCGCTGGTGTTCGTCGCGGCGAACCCGGCGTTCCTCGGCCATCCCACCCCCGTGACGGCCAACGGCCCGGATCTCGACGACCCGGTGCTGTATGCGGTCGCCCGCGGCGTCGACGACCTCACCGTGGTCGCGGACCATCCCGACCGGCCTGCCTACCTGCTGCGCCTCGCCCCGGCGTACGACCGGTCGCCCGGGTCGCCGTCCACGGCGCGGGTCGAGCGACTCGCGGTCCGCGCCGGGGACCGGGTGGCGGCGACGGTCGCCGTCCCGGCCGGCGCCACGCCGCCTCGGAGCCGGTCCGCCCGGCTCGTGCTCACCGCCGGCCGCGACCGGCTTTCCATCCCGGTCGACCCGCGGGCGGCGACGTCGCTGACGTTCACCGTCGACGACGACGGCCTCGGCGTGGACGATCTCGCCCTCGATGACGACACGGGGTCGGCTCGCCCGGGCGCGGCGCGTAAGCCGGCCGTCCGCCCGACGGCGACCGTGGTCCGCGGCGGCCGCGGCACCTCCGTCGCCGTGACGCTGTATGCGACGGACCGCCGGGGGCACGAGCACGCCGTCGACCAGCAGATCCTCCCCGTGCGGCTCGCCGCGGGCCGCGCTGCGCCGGATCGGGGCGGGCCCGCGGTCACGGTGCTCGGGTCGGTGGGGCAGGTCGACGAGGTCGGCACGGGTGCCCGGCCGCCGCTGCGGGTCAGCCTCGCGGACGCCGGTGCCGCCCGGGGGGGCGACGTCACGGACAGGCGAGGGGGCGAGGTGACTCAGTCGACGCGGCGGATCGGTGGCGGTGCGTACGTGCCGTCGAGCACGTCCTCGCCAGGGCCGTAGATCCGCAGCGTGGGACGGAAGTCGCCGGTCGCCGCGGGCAGCCAGTTGGCCTGCTCGACCTCGTCGGACGGGGGATCGCTCTGGATGAGGACACGGACCGAGCCGTCCGGGCCGCGGCGCAGGTCGCGGGTTCGACTGCCCAGGGAGAACCGGTGCAGGGAATTGTCCACCAGGTAGTACTCGGGAGCGTCGTACATCGTCACCGACCATTCCGCCGCGGGGGGCGGCGGCGCCAGGTCAAAGATGTAGCGGTGGGCGCCCGTCAGGCGGCGGCCCTCAACGTCCACCAGGCAGGTCGCCTCGATGCTCTCGTAGCCGTGGGTCGCGCCGATCGGCTGACGGGCCGCCATCGCCCGAGCCAGCCGGGCCTGGTCGCGGTCGGTCATCCGCCAGGCCGGCTCGTCGCGGGTTCCCGGCCCCAGGCGGTCGAGGTTGAAGTCGAGGGCGTGCGGGGTGCTGGACCAGCCGTTGCTCAGTGCCCGCCCGGCGTGGGCGACGCGTTCGAGCCCGTCGCGGCCGGCGCGCAACCCGCCGCGCAGCGACCAGGTGAGCGCCGGATCGGGATCGACGTACGGCGAGGGATCGTCGAAGATCCCGAGCGGGGCGAAGCGGCGGGCATAGTCGGCCTCGGCCGGCGGCGGGGGGCAGGCCCGCTGCCAGATCCGCAGCTCCTCCCAGAACCGCAGGTCGTCGCAGACGCTCTTCGAATGCTCCGGCGGTCCCTCCGCTCGGCGCGCGCCCGGATCCAGGGGATGCAACCGGAGCTCGTCCTGAAGCCGGTGGACCGGGCGGGCGTCGGCCGGGTCGTCGAGGCCGAAACGGCCGATCACGGTCAGCAGTCGGGTCGGGACCTCGATGCGGATCAGGTCCGACGGCGTCGGCTCCGTCCAGCCGGGTGGCACGAGCACGTACGACCCGCCGCGCCCGGTGCCGGTCCGTCGCCCCGCGTAGGCGAAGTTGTTGCGCCAGGCGTCGACGAACAGCAGCAGGCTGTACCGGTCACCGCAGTCCGGGACGGACAGGACCAGCGGGCCCGGTGCGAGGTCGACCTGCGCCACCGAGTGCAGCACGTCCGCGTTGACGCTGACGAACGGCGAGCGTGGGCCCGGAAGATCACGCATGTGGGCGAAGGCGTTGAACCCGGCGGGTGCGAGCAGCCCGATCCCCTCGCCCGCGAACCGCCCGCTCAGCCGGACGTTGCTCACCAGCGGGTAGCCGAAGACGTACGCCTCGGCCGCCAGCCCGAACCGGTGGTCATTCGCCCGCATACCTGCCCGCCCGCCACCTCTCGCCGTCTGGTGACGGCTCTCGTACCGTCCGTGCCCGCGATCCGGTGGAGGTATCCCACCGAGGCCGTGAGGGCCGGTGCGGCCGGCGGGAACAGACCGCGAAACGGTGGTGGACGGTCACGCCACCGATCACCGCCGCGAGGGTGGTCGCCGCGATGCCCTAGGGTTGACGACATGGCGCAGTACGTCTTCCAGTTGCGCAAAGCGCGCAAGGCCCACGGTGACAAGGTCATCCTCGATGACGTGACCCTGGCTTTCCTGCCCGGAGCGAAGATCGGGGTGGTCGGTCCCAACGGGGCGGGGAAGTCGTCCCTGCTCAAGATCATGGCTGGGCTCGACCAGCCGAGTAACGGTGAGGCGATCCTGAGCCCCGGCTACTCCGTGGGCATGCTCGCCCAGGAGCCGGCGCTCGACGAGACCAAGGACGTCCGCGGCAACGTCGAGGACGGGGTGCGCGAGATCCGCCGGGTGCTCGCCCGCTACGAGGAGATCAACGAGAAGATGACCGCGCCCGACGCGGACTTCGACTCGCTGCTCGCCGAACAGGCCGAGCTCATCGACAAGATCGAGGCCGGCAACGCCTGGGAGCTCGACAGTCAGCTCGATCAGGCGATGGACGCGCTGCGGCTGCCCCCGGGTGACGCCGACGTGTCGCTGCTGTCCGGCGGTGAGCGGCGCCGGGTCGCCCTGTGCAAGCTGCTGCTCGAGGCGCCCGACCTGCTGCTGCTCGACGAGCCGACCAACCACCTCGACGCGGAGAGCGTCGCCTGGCTCGAGCAGCACCTGGCCCGCTACGCCGGCGCCGTGCTCGCCGTCACCCACGACCGGTACTTCCTCGACAACGTCGCCGGCTGGATTCTCGAGCTCGACCGGGGCCGCGCGCACGCCTACGAGGGCAACTACACGACCTACCTGGAGGCCAAGGCGGCCCGGCTCAAGGTCGAGGGCCAGAAGGACGCCAAGCGGCGCCGGGTCCTCGCCCAGGAACTCGAGTGGGTCCGCTCCAACCCGAAGGCCCGCCAGACCAAGAGCAAGTCACGCCTGTCCCGCTACGAGGAGTTGGCCGCCGAGGCGGACCGGGCTCGCCCGCGCGACTTCGAGGACATCCAGATCCCGCCCGGCCCACGGCTGGGCAACCAGGTCATCGAGGCCAAGGGGCTAGCCAAGGGGTTCGACGGCCGTCTGCTCATCGACGACCTGTCGTTCACCCTGCCGCGTGGCGGCATCGTCGGTGTGATCGGCCCCAACGGGGTCGGCAAGACCACGCTGTTCACGATGCTCACCGGGCAGGCGACTCCCGACGCGGGCAGCCTTGTCATCGGTGACACCGTCGACATCGCCTACGTCGATCAGTCCCGGGCCGGCCTCGACCCGAAGAAGAACGTCTGGCAGGTCGTCTCCGACGGCCTCGACCACATCGTCGTCGGCAAGGTCGACTTCCCCAGCCGGGCGTACGTGTCGTCGTTCGGGTTCAAGGGCCCGGACCAGCAGAAGCCCGTCGGCGTGCTGTCCGGCGGTGAGCGCAACCGGCTCAACCTCGCCCTGACCCTCAAGCGCGGCGGCAACGTGCTGCTCCTCGACGAGCCCACCAACGACCTCGACGTGGAGACCCTGCGGTCGCTGGAGGACGCGCTGCTGGAGTTCGCCGGCTGCGCCGTGGTCGTCTCCCACGACCGCTGGTTTCTCGACCGGGTCGCCACCCACATCCTCGCCTGGGAGGGCACCGACGAGGACCCGGCCCGCTGGTTCTGGTTCGAGGGCAACTTCGCCGACTACGAGGCCAACAAGATCGAGCGGCTTGGCCAGGAGGCCGCCCGCCCACACCGCGTCACCTACCGCAAGCTCACGCGCGACTGACGTTCCGCCGCCGCCCGGGCTGGGAGACCAGCACGGGCGGCGGCGTCGGGACGGCCTTGTCGTCGGACGGCCTTGTCGGCGAACTCAGGCGGCGAACTCAGGCGGCGAGCTCAGTCGGCGCGGTTCTGCAGCGAGTTCGCCGCCATCTGCAGGTAGTCCCAGAGCGTCTTGTACTGATCGGGCGGCAGGTTCAGGGAGTCGACCGCCGCGCGCATCACGACGAGCCAGGCGTCGCGCTGTACCGGGCCGATCGCGAACGGCACGTGCCGCATCCGCAGCCGCGGGTGGCCCCGCAGCTCCTGATAATCGCTCGGGCCGCCCCAGTACTGGATGAGGAACAGGCGCAGGCGATCCTCCGCCCCCGCCAGATCCTCCTCCGGGTACAGCGGACGCAACACCGGATCGTTCGCCACCCCCTGGTAGAACCGCGCGACCAGCCTGCGGAACGTCGGCTCTCCGCCGACCGCATCGAAGAAGGTCGTCGTGGGCTGGGCCGGTGTGCGGGGCTGGCTCACGCCTCCATTGTGCGTCACATTCGCCTGCATCCGGGCCGCCGATGCGCTCTCAGCCCGTACGGGGTGCGACCCACGCCGTGGTGTCCGGTGGCAGGGTCAGCGTCGCGCCGTCGTAACCCACAGGTCCGCTCGCGAGCACCAGTCGGCCGCTCAGGTCGATTGTCACCTCCCGTCCCATCGTCGTCACGCACGTCATACGTGCCGGCCCCACCGAGGTGGGCGCCCCCGGGGTCGCCCGTTCGGCGGTCGTCGGGTCCGCGGTCGTCCGGTCGAAGGCAAGACAGCCCGCGGGTGCGTCGTCGCGCCAGTGCAGCTCGTCGCCGCGCAGGTGCGGCAGGGCCCGGCGCAGCGCGAGCGCCCCGCGGATGAGCAGCCACGTCGACATCGGATCTTCGGCCTGGGCGAGGATCGCGAACCCGGCCCAGTCGGCCGGCTGCGGCAGCCACGGCTCGACGCCGTCCGCGGTGAATCCGTACGGCGGCGCGTCGCCGGACCAGGGCAGCGGCACGCGGGCGCCGTCCCGGCCCGCCACCGTGCCCCCCGAACGGGTCCACGCCGGGTCCTGGCGCGCCGCCGGCGGCACGTCGGCCTGCGGCAGCGCCAGCTCGTCGCCCTGGTAGAGCACGGCGACGCCGGGCAGCGCGAGCAGGGTCAGCAGAGCCGCCCGGGCGCGGCGGGTGCCGACCTCCCCNCCCCCNTAGCGGGTCACCGGACGCACCACGTCGTGGTTGGCCAGCACCCAGGTGGCCGGCGCGCCGACCGCCGTGAGCGCCGCGCGTTCGGCGTCGATCACCGTCCGCCAGTCCGGCGCCGACCACGGGATGGTCAGCAGGGAGAACGAGAACGTCAGGTGCAGCTCGTCGGGGCGGACGTACCGGGCCAGGCGCGCCGGGTCGCGTACCCAGGTCTCCCCGATCAGCACCCGGGGCCGGCCGTCCCGGCGGGTGTACTCGTCAGTGATCGCCCGCCAGCTCCGGTAGATCTCGTGCACGCCGTCCTGGTCCCAGACCCGCGGTTCGCCCTCCTCCCGAAACCCGCTGTCGTCGATCATCCGGCCGGGTGGGTTGTCGCGCAGCTCGCCGTCCTTGACCAGGCCGTGGCTGACGTCGATGCGGAAACCGTCGACGCCCCGGTCGAGCCAGAAACGCAGGGTCGCCTCATGATCGGCCCGCACCGCGGGATGGTCCCAGTTCCAGTCGGGTTGCTCGGCGTCGAACAGGTGCAGGTACCACTGGCCGTCGGCAACCCGGGTCCAGGCCGGACCGCCGAAGACGGACATCCAGTTGTTCGGGGGCTCGCCGCCGTCCGGTCCCCGCCCGTCCCGGAAGATGTACAGCTCCCGCTCGGGTCCGCCCGCCGGGGCCGCCAGCGCCGCCTGGAAGGCCGGGTGCGCCGAGCTGGAATGGTTCGGAACCAGATCGACGAGGACGGCGAGACCGGCGTCGGCGGCGTCGGTGAGCAGCGCATCGACGTCGGCGAGGCTGCCGAACAGCGGGTCGACCTCGCGGTGGTCGGCGACGTCGTAGCCGTGGTCGGCCATCGGGGACGGGTAGAAGGGTGTGATCCACAGGGCGTCCACGCCCAGCTCGGCGAGGGCCGGCAGGTGCTGGCGCAGACCGGTGAGGTCGCCGACGCCGTCGCCGTCGGAGTCGGCGAAGCTGCGCAGATACACCTCGTACAACACGGCCCGCCGCCACCATCCGGCATCCCGGTTGCCAACGCGGGCCGGAGACGAACGGGGGGTTTCCCCCCTGTTACCAGAACTCGATCCAATCGTGGAATAGTCAGTGCTGGAATGATGTATCCCCATGTGATCCTTTCTAAGGCCCCTGGTCCCGCAGTGACCGATACCCACCAGGGCGCCGTCGCCGACGTCGGGACGTTGACAGATCTGCCGGCCGTCCCGGCCTCCGGCGGCGTACCTAGCACCTCGGCCCCGCCCGGTCTGTCCCGTCCGGACCTACCGCCCCGCCGGGACTCGATGCCCCGGGCTGCCCCACCGTCGCGGCCTTCCGGACGCGGGCGGTCGGACGGCCGCGCTGGTGCGACACATGCTCCTCCGGCGACGGCTCGGTGGCGGCAAACCCGGCTCGAGTGCGCGAAGGGATGGCGATGGGGTACCGCTCCCGGCTCGGGTCGACGTTCTCGCGATGCGCGATATCCGGTTACCGAACTAGACTTCCGCGGGTGGACCAGGTGACTGGCCGTTACGGCTCGGTCCCGGTAGTCGGATTCGATCGGGGGCGGGGGGATCCAGCCCCGACGCCCGAACCCGCCACCGGGGCTTCGTCCGGCATGTCCGCTATCGCTGCCGCGGCGGACGCCGGGATCGCCCTGAGTTCGCAGGCGGCAGCCCGGATGTCGCAGCAGGTGCGCCGCTCGGCGTCAGCGGGGCTGCGCGGTGCCCGGGGGATCGCCCGCGTGCTGTGGGGCGGCCCGGGCGGCGACGGCCGGGGCGGCCCGGACGGCTCGCCGGCGTCGTTCCTGGCCGACGCCGGGCTCGTCCTCGGTGGCACCCTCGATCCTGAGCACGTCCCCGACCTGTTGGCCGGGCTGGCGGTGCCCCGCTTCGGCACCGGCGCGATGGTCTGGGTGCGCGACGGCGACGACGTGCGGCTGGGCGCCACCGTCTTCATCGACCCGAAGGTCGACAAGATCATGCGGGCGATCGTCGCCACCCGCCCGCCCACGCTCGCCGACGACTTCCCGCCCGGCGTCGTGCTGCGCAACGGGCAGACCTACTGCCTGCCCGACTTCGACAGCCTGCGAGCCACGCTGTCGTTCCCGCACGAGCTCGCCTACCAGCAGTTCCGCCGCATCCAGGGCGGCCCGACGGCGAACGTGCCGCTGTCGGTGCACGGGCGGATCCTCGGCGCCATCACCGTCGGCCGCCGCGAGGGCTTCTACACCAACGCCGAGGTCACTCTGCTGGAGGACCTGGCCCGCCGCGGCGCCCTCGCGTTGGAGAACGCCCTGCGCTTCAAGGAGGCCCAGGAGTCCGCGTTGACCCTGCAGCGCTCGCTGCTGCCGGCCCATCCGCCCGCTCTCGAGGGCGTCGAGATCGCCATGGAGTACCGGCCGGGGACGGCGGGCACCGAGGTCGGCGGCGACCTCTACGACGTGATCCCGCTGTCCGGTGGCAGGGTGGGAGTAGCCATCGGCGACGTGATGGGCCGCGGGCTGCGGGCCGCCGCGGTGATGGGCCAGCTTCGCGCGGCGCTGCGGGCCTACGCGCTGGAGGACTGGTGCCCCGCGGAGGTCCTCACCCGGCTGGATCGGGTCGTCGGCCTGCTGCCCGGCCTGCAGCTCGCCACCTGCATCTATGCGGTCTACGACCGGCATACCGGCCGGGCGACCATCGCCAACGCCGGGCACCCCGCCCCGCTGGTGATCCTGCCCGACGAGGACCCGGACTACCTCGTGCTCGACCCCGGCCTGCCGCTCGGCGTCGGCGAGGGCGGCGGCTTCAGCGAGACGACGGTGACGCTGCCGCCGGGCTCGGCGTTGGTGATGTTCACCGACGGCCTGGTGGAGTCGCGGCGCCGGCCGCTGGTCGACGGCCTGGAGAACCTGCGGCGCGGATTGACCGAGCAGCGTGCCCGGGTGGCCGCCGCGCGGGCCGGCCAGGCCGCGGCAAACGGCAACCCCGGCGACGCTGCGCGGGGGGGTGCGGCGGAGGGCGACCCGGCCGGCGGCTCTGACAGGCCCGGCGAGGCGTCGACCGGCGCGTGGGTCGACCGGCGGGCGCCCGGGCCCTCCCTCGGCCCGCCGCGGGGCATGGCCGACCGGCGCAGCGGCCGGGACCGGCGCACCGGCCCGGACCGCCGCGCCGGGGGCGAACGTCGCGCCGGGGGGGCCGATCGGCGCCGCCGGGCCCGCGGTGACAGCTTCGCCGCGCGGAGCTGGTTCGGCCCGGACACGGTTGCCGGTACCGGCGAGGGCCCGGCCGAGGAGACGGCCCGGTCGCTGCTCGAACGGTGCCTGATCGCCGCCGACCTGCCGGCCCGCACCGACGACGACACAGCCATGGTGGTGCTGACCACCCAGGCGGTGAACCCGCCGCTGCTCGAACTGGCGCTGCCCGCGGTGGCCGCCTCGGCCGGGCAGGCCCGGATGGCGATGCGCGACGTCATGCTCGACTACGGCATCACCTCGGTCGAGGACGCGACCCTGCTGGTCAGCGAGGTGGTGACGAACGCGGTCCTGCACGCGCGCAGCGACCTGGTGCTGCGGGCGTCGCTGGAGCCGGGCCGGCTGCGGATCAGCGTCGAGGACCGCGAGGGCGGCCACCTGCCGCGTCCGGGCGCGGCGGCGGCGAACAAGCCCGACCCCGAGTCGGGCTGGGGCCTGCTGCTGGTGGAGGCGCTGTCGCTGGCCTGGGGAGTCGAGACGACCCCGGGCGGCAAGCGGGTCTGGTTCGACATCGAGATCCCCGACGTGCCGGGACGTGGCGTCGGGGGCCGGCTGCCAGCCGGATCCGAACCGCCGCCGCTGATGGATCCCCCGGGGCACGGACCGTTTCCCCCCGACCCGCCGGCCCAGGGCCGGGGCTGGACCTGACCCCCGGGCCCGCCTGCCCCCGGGCCCGCCTGCCCCCGGGCCCTCGCTGCTGTCCGGGCTCTCGCTGCTGTCCGGGCTCTCAGCGGCGGGCAGACGCTGCGGGGGACACCTGCGTCGCCTCGGCGGTGCGCACGATGTTGCGCAGCATGCCGCCGAACACGGCCGCATGGAAGGGACTGATCGCCCACCAGTAGAGCTGGCCGGGCAGCCCGCGGGGCAGGAAGATCGCCCGCTGCCGGTAGACCGTGCCGCCGTCGTCGCCGACGGCGGCACGCAGCTCCAGCCAGCCGTCGCCGGGCATCTTCATCTCCGCGCGCAACCGCAGCAGCCGGCCGGGCTCGATCTCCTCGACGCGCCAGAAGTCCAGCGCCTCCCCGACGTGCACCCGCTGCGGGTCCCGCCGGCCGCGGCGCAGGCCGACGCCGCCCAGCACGATGTCCAGCCAGCCGCGAGCCGACCAGGCCAGCGGCCACGAGTACCAGCCGTTCTCGCCGCCGATGCCCTCGATGACCCGCCAGAGCCGATTCGGTGGGGCGGCCACCGGCATGCTGCGCTCGTCGACGTAGAGCGCCCCGCCCGTCCAGTGCGGGTCCGTGAAGGTCGGCTCGCCGGGCGGCCGGGGAGCGCAGGCCACGCCGCCGCGTCCCGCCGCGGTCCCCAGGACCGACGGCGGCAGGGTCCCTGCCGTCACTGCGGTCCCTGCCGTCACTGCGGTCCCTGCCGGCTTCGGCGAGCCGGCCCGCCGCCTGGTTCGGGCGGGTGAGCGGGTCGGCCAGACCGCCGTCGACCAGCGGGTCTCGACGCCGCGTTCGCGGACGCGGGCGAGAGCGTAGGCGGCCGCGGTGTCGAAGGGCATCAGCCCGTCCGGCGGGTCCGGGATCCACCGGCGGACCGCGTGCTCGTCGCGGACGACGACCTCGGTACGCAGCGACCGGACCAGGGGCTTCGCGATGGCCTTGGGTACCGGGGTCACCACGCCGACCCACAGCGAGGACAGCCCGGGGGACAGCACCGGTACCGGAATGATGATCCGTCTGCGCAGCCCCTCCACCGCCGCGAAACGTTGCATCATCTCCGCATAGGTCAGGATGTCCGGGCCACCCACGTCGAAGGACTGGTTGACCTCCGGAGGCACCCTGAGCGCGCCGATCAGGTAGTACAGCACGTCCCGGACCGCGATCGGCTGGATGCGGGTGCGCACCCAGCGGGGGGTCAGCATCACCGGCAGCCGTTCGGTGAGGTAGCGCAGCATCTCGAACGACGCGCTGCCGCTGCCGATGATGACCGCCGCCCGTAGCACGATGGTGGGGATCCCGGAGTCCAGCAGGATCCTCGCGACCTCCTGGCGGGAGCTCAGGTGCGCGGACAGGCCCTCCTCGCCGCCCGCCGGGCTCAGCCCGCCGAGGTAGACGATGCGCCGTACCCCGGCCATGCGGGCGGCGGCGGCGAAGGCGCTCGCCGCCTGGCGGTCCACCGCGGAGAAGTCGCCGCCCGAGTCGATGGAGTGGATGAGGTAGTAGGCGACGGCGACACCGGCCATCGCCGCCGGCAGGGAGGCCGGGTCGCGGGCGTCGGCCTGGACCACCTGCGCCCGGGCCGCCCAGGGGACGCCGCGCAACCGCGCCGGGTCGCGGGTCATCGCCCGCACGTCGTGCCCCTGGTCGAGCAGGCGGGGGGCCAGCCGGCCGCCGATGTAGCCGGTCGCCCCGGTCACGAGGATGCGCACACCGGCTACCTGCCCAGCGCCGACAACGCGTACCCGGGACCGGGTCGGGTGCCTCAGGCCGAGGCGGCCTCGGTCACGTCCGTGCTCAGGTAGGCCGACCAGCGCGGATCCATCCGCCGGGACCCCAGAATGCGCCAAGCGGCTCCGCTCGGCGCTCGGGGAGCCGTGCGGAGCCGCCAGCCAAGATCAGCCACGGCGCGGTCGGCTTTGACATGGTTGCAGCGACCGCAGGCCGCCACGACGTTCTCCCATACGTGAGCGCCCCCACGGGAGCGCGGAATGACGTGGTCCAGCGATGTTGCTGGCGCATTGCAGTACACGCACCGGTGATGATCGCGCGCCAGCACCCCCTTGCGGGTCAGTGGGACCTGCGAGCGGTATGGCACCCGGACGAAACGCGCTAACCGGACCACGATCGGGACGTCGACAGACGTCGTCGAGGACCGAAGAACCTGGCCCGCCGATTCGACCATCACAGCCTTGTCGGTCAGGACCAGGACGAGCGCGCGCCTTTGCGACACCACGCACAGAGGCTCGTACGTGGCATTGAGAACCAGCGCCTCTGCCACGCGCCGACCTCCTGCCCACCGAGGGCCCTTTGCGGGCCGTTCTGCCCAAGCGTCTCCGGTGACAATGGACAGTCAACCGTCTTCGGCGGCAGAACGCGAGCCTGTTTGCATGGTCATCGGCTTTCGTGCCGTGGCGCTGCACATATCTGGTGGCCTTTGTCACTCTCCGCCCATCAATCGGTGAACTTTTAGTCACTCTCCGTCGATCCAATGTGAGCGGGGTCATCATGGCGGCGCGTGGTCGCCCGCCGGCCACGTCCGGGGGCGGGCACCGATGGGCCGTCCCCATGGGCGAGACTGATCTCTGATCGTCGCCCCCCCGGGGTCGTGGGCGCGCCACGCCGCGAAACGGCCGCCTCGGGGGTGTCGCGACCGCCATGACCGACGGAATCGACAGGAAGGATGACCGACGTCGTGACGCCCGCCCCGTCCCTGCTGGCCCAACCGCTCATCCCCGGCCTGGGGATGCTGCTGTCCGCCTCGCCGTCGCCCACCGCGTCGCCGGGCCCGCTGTCCGCCGCCGCGGCGGCCACCCCGCCACCCTCGCCGAGTCCATCGGTGACCACCGATCCGCTGGTCTCGCTCGAGGGGGTCGCGAACGCGCTGCGCGACGCCTGCGGGACCAGCCCCGGGCTGCTCTGTCGCACCGTCTATAACGCTACGCACAGTAACTATCTTGCCTCCGGCGCGGAGGTGTTCCTGGGCACCCCGATCAGGATCATCCTCATCCTGCTGATCGCCCTCGTGGTGCGGGCGCTGCTGCACAGGTTCATCCGGCGAACCACGGAACGAGCTGGTTCCGGCGGCGGTGGGCTCTTCCGCGGTTCCCGCGCCGGGACGCTGCTGGGCGCGTTCGGGGATCCGACGGTGCTGATGGAAAGGCGCCGGCAGCGGGCGGCGACGGTCGGTTCGCTGCTGCGCAGCGTGACCTCCATCTTCGTCTTCGGGTTGGCATTCCTGAGCATCCTGGGCGAGCTGGGCATCAATCTCGCGCCCATCGTCGCCAGTGCGGGCGTACTGGGAATCGCCGTCGGTTTCGGGGCGCAGAACCTCGTCCGCGACTTCCTGTCCGGGATGTTCATGCTGCTCGAAGACCAGTACGGCGTGGGTGACGTCATCGATGTCGGCGCCGTCTCGGGCACCGTCGAGGCGGTGAGCCTGCGGATGACGAGGCTGCGCGATGTCGAGGGGACCGTCTGGTACGTCCGTAATGGCGAGATCACCCGGATCGGCAACAAGAGCCAGCAATGGGCAAGGACCGTGCTCGACGTCCCGCTCGACTACGACACCGAGGTCGGCGAGGCCAAGCGGGTGCTCGGCCGCACCGCCGACGAGCTGTGGGCGGACCCCCGGTGGAGCAGCCTCATCCTCGCCGAGCCGGAGGTGTGGGGTATGGAGACCATGACCGCCGACGGCTACTCCCTGCGTCTCGCGGTCAAGACCCAGCCGCTGAAGCAGTGGGAGGTGGCCCGCGAGCTGCGGGAGCGGGTGCGCACGGCACTCAGCGACGCCGGCATCGCCCTCGGCACCGTCCAGCGCAGCGAGGTGACCGTGGTCGACGACGACGAGGAGGAGCGCAACGACGACGAGGCCGAGGACGACGGCTCGGGGACGGGACTGCCGGGCGGCTCGATCACCGAGGACCTGCCGCGGCCGCGGCTGGACCCGCCGAGCCCGTCGCGCTCCGGGTGAGCCCGTCCGGGGTGCTCGCCGTGCGCCGCCGGCCCGCCGCGCCACCAGGCGGAACCCCGTCGCAGCCGGGGATCCGGGGCCGGCGGCCTGGCTGAAGCTGGCCTGAAGATCGCGGTAGGTGTTCCTGAGACGGCCCGGCGACCATCCACCTGTCCACTGCGCACAGGCAGACTGGAGCCGTGCGGGTACTGGTGGTGGACGACGACGCGGCTGTCCGGGAGTCCCTGGAGCGCTCGCTCCGGTTCGAGGGCTACGAGGTGACGACCGCGATCGACGGCGTGGAAGCTCTCGACGCGGTGTGCCGCAACCAACCGGACATCGTGGTCCTCGACGTGATGATGCCCCGCATCGACGGGCTGGAGACCTGCCGCCAGTTGCGGGCCCGTGGCGACGACGTGCCGGTGCTCATGCTGACCGCGCGTGACGGTCTGGCCGATCGAGTCAGCGGCCTCGACGTCGGCGCCGACGATTACCTGGTCAAACCGTTCGCCCTGGAGGAGCTGTTCGCCCGGCTGCGGGCGCTGACCCGCCGGGCGGCGCTCGCAGCCCGGGCCGCCGGGGCGGGCGGCGCCGGCGGGTCGGGCGCGGTCGCCGACTCGGTGCTGCGCTACGGCGGCGTGAGCCTGGATCAGGCCAGCCGCCAGGTGACCCGGGGCGAGCGCGAACTGACCCTGACGAAGACCGAGTTCGAACTGCTGGAGCTGTTCCTCAGCCATCCGCGGCAGGTGCTGTCCCGCTCAATGATCATGGAAAGGGTCTGGGGCTACGACTTCGGCCCCACCTCCAACTCGCTGGAGGTCTTCGTGAGCTACCTGCGACGCAAGCTCGAAGCGGGCGGCGAACCCCGGCTGCTGCACACCGTGCGCGGCGTCGGCTACGTGCTGCGTGAGCCGGCGGGGGACCGCGGGTGACGCGAGCCGGCGCAGGACCGCCGGCAAGCGGTGCGGCGCCGCCGTCCTGGGGGCGGCCGATGCCGGCCTATCCGGTGCCCGCCGGTGCCGGTGCCGCCGGTGCCGCCGGTGCCGCCGGCGCTGCCGGTGGTGGTGCCGGTGGTGGTGCCGGCGCCCCCGCCGGCGGCGAGTCCGGCCCGCCGAGGGGCGCCGTCCGGCGCGACGGTTTCGCCCGGCGGGTCGGGTCGAGGCAGCGGTCCCGGCTCAGGTTCTCCTCGCCGCTGGGCCGGCTCACTCTGCGGGCGCGGCTCGCGCTGCTCGTCGGCATGGCGGTGGCCGCCGCCGTTGCGGTGGTCGCCGGGGTCTCCCTCGGCGCCACCAGCATCGTTCTCAACCAGGCCATCGACGACCAGCTCATCGAGCAGGCGGAGGCGTCCGCGGACACCATCCAGACCAACTCGCTGGGCCTGGGACTCGGCCTGCAGGCCTTCAGCTTCGGCCTGGAGGGTCAGTTCCTGGATGCCACCGGCAACCCGCTGCAGAACGCCGTGTCGTCCTGGAACAGCGTGCGGATCCCGGTCGACGCCGCCGACGCCGAGGTCGCCCGCCGGGAACGGACCCAGAACCTGCGCACGATCACCGTCGACGGCCAGTCCTACCGACTGGTCACGGTCCCGCTGCAGCGTCCGGCGTCCGGCGGGGCGCTCCAGCTCGCCCGGCCGACCACCGACGTCGACCGGACTCTGCGCGACCTCGGGCTGGTGCTGCTCGTCGTCGGGGTCGCCGGGGTCGTCGGCTCGGCGCTCGCTGGCCGGATCGTGGCCCGGGCGGCACTGAAACCCGTCGACGCCGCCGCCGCGGCCGCCGAGGAGGTGGCCCGCACCCAGGACCTCTCGGCGCTGATCCCCGTCACCGGGGCCGACGAGATCACTCGGCTCGCGGAGAGCCTCAACAGCATGCTGCGCGCGCTGGAAGCCTCCAGAGCCCGTCAGCGCCAGCTCGTCGACGACGCCAGCCACGAGCTGCGCACCCCCCTGACCAGCCTGCGGACCAACATCGAGCTGTTGCTGCGCGCCGAGGCGAACCCGCACCGCGCACTGCCCGCGGCCGACCGCGAGGCCCTGCTGCGCGACGTGGACGCCCAGATGCGCGAGCTGTCCGGGCTGGTCAGCGAGCTCGTCGAGCTCGCCCGGGACGAGCTGCCCACCGAGGACGTGGAGCGGCTCGACCTGGCCGAGATTNTTGCCGCCGCCGCGGAACGCGTGCGTCGACGAGCCACCGGCAAGGGCATCCGGATCGAGGTCGACGCCGCGGGCTCCCCGGTCGACGGCCGGGCGAACATGCTCGAACGAGCCGTCACCAATCTGCTCGACAACGCGGTGAAGTTCTCCCCGCCGGCGTCGGTCGTGCGGGTGCGCACCCGCGACGGCGAGGTCACCGTCGCCGACGACGGGCCGGGCATCGCTCCGCAGGAGCGGGCCCAGGTCTTCGATCGGTTCTACCGGGCCACCTCGGCGCGTGGGCTGCCGGGATCCGGGCTCGGCCTCGCGATCGTCGCCGACGCCGTGAAGACCCACGGCGGCACCGTGACCGCGGAGGGCTCGCCGAGCGGCGGGGCCCTGCTGCGGATGCGGCTGCCGCTGGCGACCCCCGACCCCTCGGACCCCCGGGATGCGCTGACCCTGGCGGGCGGCGCCCCGGGCACGGACGCCGACCTGGTGTGGCGCCCGCCGCCGGCCGGCGCCTCTCCTACCACAGGCTCTCCGGCCCCCACGCCGGCGGACGGTGTGTCCCGGCCGGGTCTCGCGGCGGAGAATCCTGGTCCGTGAGCCCAGACGATCCCGCCCGGTCCGAGCCGTCCCAGCATTCCGTCAGCGCGGTGCCTGGCACGGCGGTGCCTGGTGCCGTGGCGCCTGGTGCCGCGGTCATCGGCGTCGCTGCGGCTGTCGCGGAGCCTGCGGACCCGGCCGGGGATTGGACGGCGCCGCCCGCCCGGGAGCTCGCCGAGCTTGCCGAGGCGTCCGGAGTCGCGACCGCGTACCGCGACGCCGAAGGGGCGCTGGTGCGGGTCGCGCCGCAGACCGTGCGGGCGGTCCTGCGCCTGCTGGGGATCGACCCGAGCGACCCCGCGGCGGCCCTCACCGCGGCCCGGGAGGCGCCCTGGCGGCGTCGGCTGCCGGCCTGCGCCGTGGTTTCGGCCGCCGCGCCGCGCCCGATCATCGTGCACCTGCCGGCGGGTGCCGTGGTGCAGGCCGAACTGGAACTCGACACCGGCCGGCGGATCCTCCTCGACCCGCCGGGCGAGCCCGCCGAACGCCGGACCCTCGACGGCGAGCCGTGGGAGGCCCGGCCGCTCGCCCTGCCCACCGGGCTGCCGCTGGGCGACCACGTGCTGCACGTCGCGGTGGGGGCACAGCGCTTTCGCTGCGCGCTCGTCGCCGTACCGGACGCGGTGCCCGGGCCCCCGGCGCTCGCCGAACCGGCGCGGGCCTGGGGCTGGATGATCCAGCTTTATGCGCTGCGGTCGGCGTCCTCGTGGGGCATGGGCGACTACGCCGACCTCGCCGATCTCGCGGACTGGTCCGGCCGGGCGGGTGCGGATGTGCTGCTCGTCAATCCCCTGCATGCCGCCGCCCCGACGCTCCCGGTCGCCGCGTCGCCCTACTCGCCCGTCAGCCGCCGCTTTGCCGCGCCGCTCTACCTGCGGCCCGAGGCGACGCCCGAGTACGCGCGGGCCGACGAGCGGACCCGGGCCGCCGTCGACGAGCTCGCCCGCGAGGCCCGCCGGGACGGCCGGCCGGACGGCCTGCTCGACCGCGACGCTGTGTGGCGGGCGAAGTCCGCCGCGCTGGAGCTGCTGTTCCGGGCCGCACGCGGCGCCAGCGGCCCCGAGGTCGGCGACCCGGATGGCGGTGCCGGCGGGCCTGGCGGTGCCGGCGGGCCTGGCGGTGCCGGCGGGCCTGGCGGTGACGAGGACACGGCCACCCCGGGGCTGGTCGACTTCGCGACCTGGTGCGCGCTGGCCGAGCGGCACGGGCCGGACTGGCGGGCGTGGCCCGCGCAGCTCGCGCATCCCGGCACACCCGCCGTCGCGGCCGCCCGCGTCGAGCTGGCCGACCGGATCGCCTTTCACACCTGGCTGCAGCGGCGCTGCGACGACCAGCTCACCGCGGCACAGGCCGCCGCCCGAGGCGCCGGGATGGCCGCGGGGATCGTGCACGATCTCGCGGTCGGGGTCGATCCGGGCGGGGCGGACGCGTGGGCCTTGCAGGACGTCCTCGCCGTCGACGCCACGGTGGGGGCCCCACCCGACACGTTCAACCAGCAGGGCCAGGACTGGGGACTGCCGCCGTGGCGACCGCAGGCGCTGGCCGACATCGGGTACGCGCCGTTCCGGCAGATGGTGGCCGCAGTGCTGCGCCGCGGCGGGGGGCTGCGGGTCGACCACATCCTCGGCCTGTTCCGGCTGTGGTGGATCCCGCAGGGTGCCGGGGCGGCGAATGGGACCTACGTCCGCTACGACGCCGAGGCGATGCTCGGGCTCGTCGCCCTGGAGGCCGCGCGGACCGGTGCCGTCGTCGTGGGCGAGGACCTGGGCACCGTCGAGCCGTCCGTGGCGACGACGCTGGCGCGTACGGGGGTGCTCGGGTCCACGGTGCTGTGGTTCGAGCAGGACGACTCCGGCCGTCCGCTGCCGCCGGCGCGGTACCGGGCGGCGACGATGGCCAGCGTCACCACGCATGACCTGCCCACCGCGGCGGGTTATCTCGAAGGCGAGCACGTGCGGCTGCGGGCCGGGCTGGGCCTTCTCGGGCGGTCCGAGCAGGCGGAGACCGCCGGCTGGCGCGCCGAGCGGGACGCGCTGCTCGACCTGCTGCGAGCCGAGGGACTGCTGGCCGGGCCGGTGGGCGCCACCGAGGGCGGCGGCGTGCAGTTCACGCCGGCGGCCCGCACCGAGCTCGCCTTCGCCCTGCACCGGCTGCTGGTGCGCTCACCGTGCCGCATCGTGCTGGCCGCCCCCGGTGACGCCCTCGGCGACCTGCATCAGCCGAACCTGCCGGGCACGGTCGACGCCTATCCCAACTGGCGCCTGCCGGTGCGCGACGCCGACGGCGGGGAGGTCACGGTGGAACGCCTGCGCACCGACCCCGCGGTGGCGCGCCTCGGCGCGCTGCTCGACGAGGTGCGTGGCGTCGACGAGGTGCGTGGTGCATCCGTTGCCGGTGGGGTCTTTCTCACCCCCTCGCGGGGACCGTTGGCACCCCTGAAAGAGGACCCTAGACCCACTTCCCGGTAACCTTCGCTGCGTGACTCCTCGTCAACCGCGCTGGTCCCGCTGGCTGCCTCTCGCCGGTATGATCCATTCGTCGCGAGGGCCGGGCGGGCGCCCGGCGTCGCGGCGCGGCACCTTCCTGCGCCGGGCGCTGACCGTCGGCGGCCTCACGCTCTTCACGCTGCCGGTGTTCGCGGCGGCCGCCTCCGCAGGGGAGATCGGGACCAAGTACAACCCCGATCCGCTCTCGGCCCTGCAGACCTGGGGGATCTACGGTGGCACGATCGTCGGTGGGTTCCTGATCGCGATCCTGCTCGCCGCCTGGTCCAGCCGCAAGAGCGGGCCGGCGCGCTACCGGCCGGGTCAGCCCTGGGAGCACGACGAGGTCTGGATCGGCACCAAGCCGGAGGAGATCGAGGGCGAGCGGGCGCAGAAGGCCGTCCCCGGCGCGGGTGGTGCCAGTGGCAACTGGTGAGGCGTTCACCTCGGAGCAGCTTGAGCGGCTGAACCGGGCGTTGGAACTCGCCCAGAAGCACAGCGGCGTCCGCTTCGGCGTCCGGCTCGGGTCGGTGCGCGGCGACGTGCGGCTCGCCGCGGAGCGGATCCTGTCGACCCTCGTCGAGGACCCGGCCCGGGATCCCGCCGTGCTCATCCTCGTCTCGCCGGGGCAGTGCTTCGTGCGGGTAGCCACCACGCCGGCCGCCCGCAAACGGATCAGTGACTCCGCGTCCGGGCTCGCCGCGCTCACGATGACCTCCAGCTTCTCCCTGGGCGATCTGGTCGGCGGACTTACGACCGGCATCCGCCAGCTCGGCGAGGCGGCCGGCCCGGCCGCCCCCGGCACCGCCGCCCTCGGCAGTGGTGCTCCGGCCAGCCCCAGCTCCGCAGGCAGCCACGCGACCCACTGACGCGGCGCACCTTCGGCGGGCGAGTCTCGAGAGTCGGCCGGCAACCGCCGGTCCGCAACTCGCGTACGCGGATTCCCGCATTGCCGGATGACGCCGTCTTCTGCGATCCGGCGGGCACGGGGAACTGCAGGAGGTGGGTGCCATCCGCAGCGGCGAAAACCGTCATCAACCTCCTGTCACTGGCCCACGCCGGTCGGAGCGGGGTTGACAGGTTGGCGAGGCGGCTCGTGGCGGCCGTGCCGGCGATTCACCGTGACGACTCATCTTGACGACCGACCGGCACGCCCTCGATTCGGACGTGCCGGTCGTAGCGCCGAGCCCGGAGCCTACGCGGCTGCGGCGGCGTCCTTGGTGCGGGCGGCCAGCGCCCGGACGAGCCCGTCGCGGCCCTCGAGCAGGGCGCGGCGCAGCGGCGGCGTCGGGTTGCGGTCGGCGAGGTACGCGTCGACCCTGGCCACCGTCTCCGGCTCGATGACGGAGGACGGGAAGAGCATCTGGGTGATGGTCGAGGCCGTGTCGAAGCTGCGGGTCTCCCAGATCCCGCCGATCTCGTCGAAGTAGCGGGCGACGTAGGGCCGGGTCAGCTCGATCTGGTCGGAGATCCAGAAGCCGCTCATCGTCGCGACGGCCAGGTGGTTGGACAGCTCGTCGGAGTCCATCACCGCGGACCACGCGGCGGACTTCGCCTCGGCGCTCGGGCGGGCGGCCCGCGCGGTGGCCGCGCGCTTCTCGCCGGTGGCGGTGCGGTCGCGGGCGAGCTCGGCGTTGATCTCGGCGTCGCCGTAGACGCCCCGCGCCACGAGCTGGGTCAGCAGCGTCCAGCGCAGCTCGGTGTCCAGGACGAGACCCTCGATGACGTCGGTGCCCTCGAACAGCGCCCGCACCCGGGCCACCTGGTCGGCGTCCTCGGCCCGGGCGAACGTGGTCGTGTAGACGAGCTGCACGTCGCTGCCGGGCGGCGCGGACCGGGCCAGCTCCTCGGCGCGCTCGGTCAGCGCCCGCAGCGCCGGGGTGCGGTTCGCCGGCTCGCCGTAGGCGTCGATGGTGAGGTCGGCCTTGGCCAGCAGCGACTGCACCACGCCGATGTCGTCCTCGGCGGTCACCCCGGACAGCACGAGCCGGACGTACTCCCGCGCGGCGAGCTCCGCGTCGCGGGTCATGTCCCACGCCGCCGCCCAGCACAGCGTCCGCGGCAGCGACTGGGAGATCGCGCCGATCGACTCGACCAGGGTGGCCAGCGACCGTTCGTCCAGGCGGACCTTGGCGTAGGTGAGGTCGTCGTCGTTGAGCAGGACGAGGTCCGGCTGGCGGGCGCCGACGAGCTTCGGCACCTCGGTGAGCTCGCCGGTCACGTCCAGCTCGACCCGCTCGCGGCGGACCAGCGCGCCGGTGGTGTCGCGGTCGTACAGGCCGATCGCGAGCCGGTGCGGGCGCAGCGCCTTCGACGCGGTCGGCGGGGCGCTCGGCGGCTCCTGCACCACGTCGAACGAGGTGAACAGGCCGGAGGAGTCGGTGAAGAAGCGCGGGCGCAGAGTGTTGACGCCCGTGGTCTCCAGCCACTCGGCGGACCAGGTCGTCAGATCCCGGCCGCTGGCGTTCTCCAGCTCGTCGAGCAGGTCGCGCAGGGAGGTGTTCGCGTACTCGTAGCGGCGGAAGTAGGTCCGCAGCCCGGACAGGAACTCCTCCTGCCCGACCCAGGCGACAAGCTGCTTGAGTACCGACGCGCCCTTGGCGTACGTGATGCCGTCGAAGTTCGTGCGCACCGCGTCCATGTCGGGGGCGTCGGCGACGATCGGGTGGGTGGAGGAGAGCTGGTCCTGACGGTAGGCCCAGCCCTTCTCCGCGTTGGCGAAGGTCGTCCAGCCGTTGGTGAACCGGGTGGAGCTCACCTGCGCCAGCACCGACATGTAGGTGGCGAACGACTCGTTGAGCCACAGGTCGTCCCACCAGCGCATGGTGACCAGGTCGCCGAACCACATGTGCGCCATCTCGTGCAGGATCGTCTCGGCGCGGCGCTCGCGGCGGGCCTCGGTGACCTTGGCCCGGAAGACGTACTCCTCCAGGAAGGTCACGCAGCCGGCGTTCTCCATGGCGCCGGCGTTGAACTCCGGCACGAAGAGCTGGTCGTACTTGCCGAACGGGTACCGGTAGTCGAACACGCGATGGTAGAAGTCGAACCCCGCCTTGGTGATCTCGAAGATCTCCGCCGGGTCGAGGAACTCGGCCAGCGAACGCCGGCAGTACAGCCCCAGGTCGATCCCGTCGTGCTGGTCACGGACCTCGTGGTAGGGACCGGCGACGAGCGCGGTGATGTAGGTCGAGATCACCGGCGTCGGGAGGAACCGGATGATGCGCACGCCGATCGCGGCCTCGGCGACCGCCGCGACCGCACCGTTGGAGATGGCCGACCACTCCGCCGGCACCGTCACCGTCAGCGTGAACGTCGCCTTCAGATCGGGCTGGTCGAAGCAGGCGTACATCCGGTGCGCGTCGTACGTCTCGAACTGGGTGTACAGGTAGACGGCCTCGTCGACCGGGTCGACGAAGCGGTGCAGCCCCTCGCCGGTGCGCGAGTACACGCCGTCGCCCACCACGGTGAGCCGGTTGGACTCGGCGAGGTCGTCGAGCCGGATGCGCTCGCCGTCGAACACGGCGGCGGGGTCCAGCGACCTGCCGTTGAGCACGACCTCGTCGACCTTGGCGGCGGCGAGCTCGATGAACGTCGACGCCCCCGGCTCGCGGGCGGTGAACGTGACCGCGGTCGACGTGCGGAAGGTCCCGGGGCCGGTCGTCAGGTCGAGTTCGACGTCGTAGGACGCCACGTTGAGCAGGCGGGCGCGCTCGCGCGCCTCGTCGCGGGTGAGGTTGTTGGGCACCCGGTTCCTCTCGGCAGGCACGGACTTCTCGGCTGGCACTGCATTCCCGCGAAACGTACCCGGGAACGGGTGCGTTCGGCGTGTTGTCGGGCACGCGACCGCGCTGGCCTGGGCCGGCCCGACGCGGCCGCCCGCAGCCCGGGGCCCGCACCCCCGCGATGCGCCGCCGCGCGGAACCCACCGCCGCACGGACTCATCGGCGCCGGTCGGACTCGTCGGCGCCGGTCGGCCCGGGTGGCCGCGGCACGGTCGTTGCCGTCGGCCCAGTCTCCCACGTGACGGGCGGGGTCTCCCACGTGACGGGCGGGTCCGGACGCCGTCGGTGGAGGTGGTCCGCCCGGGCCAGACCGGGCGGCGGTTCACCGAGGCAAGCTCCGGATTGTGGCGATTCGCGCGGGGTAGGTCCTCCGTCCGCGGGGCCGGTGCGGCACGATGGCGACATGTCCCGCACGCGCGGGCGGCGCGGGCGGCGACGTCCGGACAGTCCGGCGCGGCGTCGTGGCCGTCAGGCCGCGTTGGCCGTGGTCGATGTTGGCCGCGGTGGGGTGTGGGGGCGTCGGGATGTGCCGGCGTCCGACGTGTCGGCAGTCGGGACGCCGTGGGTGTCCGGGACGCCGTGGGTGTCTGGGACGTCTGGGTGTCGGAGCCGGAGGGGGCGCGGGTGAGGCGGGTGGCCGGGTTGGGCCGCGTGCCCGTGCGCCGGCGTTCGGGCGGGTCCGGGACGGGTGCCGGGGGAGCGCCGGCCGGCCGGCCGGACCTGGGCGCCGGCGGTGCGCCACCGGACCCGGGTGGGAGCGCAGGCGTCGGCAAGGACGGCGGTCCTGGTACCGGCGGCGGGGCGGCGGCGCACCCGGACGATGAGCCGGGCCGTTCCTCGGCGCATCCCGCCCATCCCACGACGCACCCGGCGGGCCCTGGGACGCACCCGGCGAGCCCTGGGACGCACCCGGCGAGCCCTGGGACGCACCCGGCGAGCACCACGACGCACCCGGCGATCGAAGCTGCGGGCGACCCCGGGTCCGGGGCCACCGTGGCCGGGGTGGGCAGGGGCCCGCGGCAGGGGATCGTCCCGCGCCGGCTGCGGATGCTGCGGGCCGCGCGGGCGGCCGGGCTGGATGAGCCGGGCGAGACCGTACCGCCGCCCGCCCGCGACGCCTCCGACCCGGGGCAGTCGCCCGCGGCCCGCGCCGAGGAGCACATCCCGGTCTCGTTGCGGGTGTCGGCCGGCTGGTCCTGGCGCCTGATCATCATCGGCGCGGCGATCTACATCCTGCTGATGGCGATCGGCCGGGTCCGGGTCGTGGTCATCCCGATCATCGCCGGGCTGCTCATCTCCGCGCTCATCCACCCGCTGGCCCACCGGTTCCAGCGGCTGGGCCTGCCGCGCCTCGGTGCGGCGTTCGCCGCGCTGTTCGTCTTCTTCGCCGTGCTCGCGGGGGCCGCCGTCGCCGTCGGGTTCAACGCCGCCAACGAGATCCCGACGGTCAGCGACCAGGTGAGCGCGGGTGTCGAGCAGATCCGCGGCTACCTGACCAACGGGCCGTTCCACCTGTCGCAGAGCCAGATCGACAATCTCGTCGACGACATCCGCCGCAACCTGGCGAACAACCGGGGGCGGCTGGTCTCCGGGGTGATCTCCGGCGCGTCGGTCGCGGCCGAAGTGATCACCGGTCTGCTCGTCGCGCTGTTCTCGACGTTCTTCTTCCTCTACGACGGCGACCGGATCTGGGACTGGATAGTCACCCGCTTCCCCGAGGGTGCGGAGGAGCGGGTGCGCGGCGCCGGCCGGGAGGCCTGGCTCACGATCACCGGCTACATCCGGGGGACCGTCTTCGTCGCCGCCGTCGACGCCTTCGGCATCGCGATGGGGCTGGTCGGTGTCGGCGTGCCGCTCGTCGCGCCACTGGCGTTGCTGACCTTCTTCGGCGGATTCGTGCCGATCATCGGGGCGACGGTGGCCGGCGTGGCGGCGGTCCTGGTCACGCTCGTTTCGGGCGGGGTGACCGACGCGCTGATCATTCTGGCGGTCGTGCTGGCCGTGCAGCAGATCGAGGGGCACCTGCTGCAGCCGCTGGTCATGCGTCGGGCCGTGCGGCTGCACCCGCTCGCGATCGTGATCGCGCTGTCCGCCGGCGGTGTGCTCGCCGGCATCCCCGGGGCGATCGCCGCCGTGCCGTTCGTCGCCGTGGTGAACCGGGTGGCCGGATATCTCGCGGCGACCGGGAAGCGTCCACCACCCTGATCGGTTCTAGCTGGGCAAACGGAGCTGTCGTTCGAGGAGGCCGTGCATGAGCACCGAGACCCTGTCCACCCCGGCGGTGGCCGAGGACGACCCCGGCACGGTCGTCGCCGACCTCTGGTTCGACCCGCTGTGCCCGTGGGCGTGGCTGACGTCGCGCTGGCTGCTGGAGGTGGAGAAGGTCCGCCCGGTCCGGGTCCGCTGGCACGTGATGAGCCTCGCCGTGCTCAACGAGGGGCGCGACCTGCCCGAGCAGTACGCGGCCATGATGGCGAAGGCCTGGGGCCCGGTGCGGATCTGCATCGCCGCCGCCGAGCGGCACGGTGAGGGCGTCCTCGCCGCGCTGTACACCGCACTCGGTCGCCGCCGGCACCTGGAAAAGGCCGAGTTCGACGAGGCGACCCTCACCGCCGCCCTGACAGAGGCGGGCGCCGATCCCGCGCTCGCGGCCGCGGCGACCTCGACCGAGTGGGACGCGAAGCTGCGGGCCAGCCACGCAGACGGCATCGGCCGCGTGGGCATGGACGTCGGCACCCCGGTGATCGCGGTCGGCGAGAACGCGTTCTTCGGGCCGGTCATCACCCCGGCACCCAAGGGCGAAGACGCCGGCCGGCTGTGGGACGGAGTGCTGCTGGTCGCCGGCACACCCGGCTTCTTCGAGCTCAAGCGCTCCCGGGATGTGGAACCGATCTTCACGTGATCAGGCATGATGACGCATCATGCGCGTCCATCTAGGTTCTGACCATGCAGGCTTCCACCTGAAGGCGGCGCTCGCCGAGCGCCTGGTGGAGCTGGGCCATGCGCCCGTCGACCATGGTCCCGTCGAGTACGACCCCGACGACGACTACCCGCCGTTCGTCCTGGCGGCGGCGCGGGCCACCGCGGCCGAGCCGGACAGCCTCGGCATCGTCATCGGCGGTTCCGGCAACGGCGAGGCGATCGCGGCGAACAAGGTCGTGGGGGTGCGCGCGGCGTTGGCCTGGAGCGAGCAGACCGCCACGCTGGCCCGTCAGCACAACGATGCCAACGTGCTCAGCCTCGGTGCCCGCATGCACACCGTCTCCGAGGCGCTGGCGTTCGCGGAGGTCTTCCTCACGACGCCGTTCAGCGGCGAGCAGCGGCACGTGCGCCGGCTGCGGATGCTCTCCGCCTACGAGCGGACCGGCGAGGTCCCCTCGGCGTCCGGCACGGCGTCCCCGGCGTCCTGACCGGCCGGCCGGTCCGGCGGGGCGGGGGCTGACAGGCGGGGCGCGGGCGCGGGTCGGCGAGGTCCGGCGGACCGCCCATCGGGTCGCCGCGGTGGCCGCGGCCGGCCGCCTTCGCCCCGTCCGTCCGCCGTCGTCCGTCCGTCTGTCGTCGCCTGTCCCTGTTCCGTCGCCTGTCGGTGTTCCGGAGCCTGTCGGTGTTCCGGAGCCTGTCGGTGTTCCGGGGCCGAACCCAGGTCCGTCGCCCGGCCGTACCGCGTCGTAGGGAGATCGGGGTCGGCGGCCGGGGTGATGCGCTGGCCGCGACGCAGCACCATCACCCGTTCCGCCTCGGCGAGGTCGTCCGCGCTGGGCCGGGCGGCGTCGCGCGCCCGCATCGCCGTCGCCGGAGGCAGCCGCGAGCGTCCGGCGCCGACCAGGCCGCGTAGCTGAGCATCGGGATCGCCGGCCTGGGGTGGTCGCATCCGCGGGCGGGCGGCGCGTTCGGATCGCGGCATGTGCCCTCCTTCGGCTGCCGTTCCTGCGGCGCCGCCAGCCGGGCGCGGCGGAGTCGACAAGCGTCGTCCGCCGTCGGCGTCGCGATCGTAGCCCGTGGCGGGTTGATACACCGGTCACATGTGCCGGATCGGGGTCCGATCTGGTGACCCGAATTGATGACGCAGCGCGATTGCACCCGCCGTATTGCGTCCCTTTGCGGGAGTCCCGGCTTACCTCGTGGGTGTCCGGATGCCCGCGCAGGAGACCGCGCCGCAGTCGGGTGCAGCCGGCGCGATCGGGCCGAGTGGCGTCGGTGGAACGGCCGTCCGCGGCCGGCGTCGACGCTGGCCGCGCCGGTCTGCCGGCAAACGGGGCGCCCCGCTGCTGCGGGGGGTGGACGTGGGAGCGGCGGATTCCACAAGCCCCGTCGCCGTGGCGAATCGGGGCCGGAGGAATGCCCGCATAGTGCTCCTGGTGGTCTTTCCTTGTTGTTCGCGAGACCGGGCGGATATCTGACCGTCGGGAGCCCGTCGCTTTCCGTGGTTGATCATTCCCGTCCGCCCGGCCGGTCGCCGTCCACCCGCTGTCCGATCTGTTCCTCGGTGTCCGTATGCTGGGCCCGCCGGGAGAACGTCCGATAAGCCAATGTATGGCCAATAAGTGCCTGCCGCGGAGTAAGGGGACGAAGGTCGGGATGGCGGACTTTGGTGCACTTACATTGACACTCCTGGTGAATCGCCTGAAACTGCATGCTGATCTCGTCCAGCCGTCACCAACCGCTGCGCCCTCGTTGGCGTCTGTCACCGGTCCCGCCGTCGCAGCCTAGGAGTTGAGTCTTGGACAGCGTGCCCGTGAGCGTCATCATCCCGGCCTACAACGAGGCGATGCGCCTGCCCGGTTCGCTGCCCCCGCTGGTGTCGATGATGCGCAAGATTCCCGACGCCGAAGTGATCTTGGTTGATGATGGGAGTACCGACGGCACCGCCGCCGTCGCGGAGGAGCATCTCGCCGGGTTGCCGGGCGGCCGTGTGCTGCGGTTGCCGTGGAACTCGGGCAAGGGCGCGGCGGTGCGTGCCGGTGTGTCGGTCGCGCACGGTGCCTCGATCGTCTTCATGGACGCCGACGGCGCCTCGGACGTCAACGATCTGCCGTTGTTGCTGGCCGCGCTGGAACATGCCGAGGTGGCGCTCGGCTCGCGCCGCATCGGTGGCGGTGCGGTGCGTAGCAGCAGTCGCCGGGTCGGTAGCTGGGCGTTCAACCAGATCACCCGATCGCTGGCCAGCCTGGACGTCGCGGACACCCAGTGCGGATTCAAGGCGTTCCGGGGCCAGGAGGCGAAGCTGCTGTTCAGCCTCGCCCGCTCATCGGGATTCGGCTTCGACGTCGAGGTGCTCTCGATCGCCCGCTCGATCGGATACCGCATCGCCGAGGTCCCGATCCACTGGGCGGAGATCCCCGGCGGCACGTTCCGGGTGACCCGGCACACGCCGGCGATGATCGTCGACGTGGTGCGGGCCCGTCGCTACCTGGGCCGCGCCGCGCCCGGCCTCGTGGTGCCCGCCAGCCCGGTGCCGTCCGTCCAGGCGGTGTCCGCCGTCTCGTCTGACCCGCTTGCCCCGTCTGACCCGCTTGCCCCGTCTGACGCCGCTGCCCCGCCTGACCTGGCTGTTTCACCCGATACGGCGCTCCCGTCCGACTCGTCCGCTTCGCCGACGCGAGGGGGTCCGGCGGGCAGCCCCGACCGCGCCGGAGGGCCTGTCCGGTCGGTTGTCGGCGCAGTCCCGCGGACTCCGCTGTCGCCGCCGCGCCGCCCACGGCCCGAGGCGGTCCAGCCCGCCGCGGCCCGCCGGATGGACCCGGTTCCGGGCGCCTCGGGCGCCGGGCGCTCCCTGGCGGACCCGGTCGTGCGCGGGCCGGCCGCGGCGGCCACCAGCGCGGGCCGCACCTCGGACGCCGGGGGTGCGGGGTTGATCCTTCCGGGTGCCACGATCAGCCTCCCGAACCCGGGTGTGAGCCGGCTCGCGAGCCCGGGGGTCGCCCGCGCGCAGCCCGGGGGGACCGCCGACGAAGCCGTCGTGACCATCCCGTCGCCGGGTGGGGAACCGACGCCGACGGCCACGGCCGCGCTCGCCGCGGTGCTGGCGACGGCGGTGGGCGGCGCCGAGGTGCCGGCGCGCCCCGCACCCGAGCGGGACGGCGCAGCCCGCTCGTCGTAGCGCTCGCCCTCCCGGCCCGCGGACCATGGGCCGCCCGGCCGCCCGGCCGCCCGGCCGCCCGGCCGCCACGTCGGTCGGCGGCTCGTGACCGGACCGGTGTGGCCTCCTCCGGCGGTGGGACGGGCGGGAGGGGACGCATGGGGTGCTATCAGCCGGGGAGGGGTGAGACATCCCGGTTCCGGCACTCTAGGTAAGGTCTGGCGTACCTGTTCTCGACCCTGGAGCCAGCGATCTTCTCCCCCGCCCGCGGTCCCGTCGCGACGGCGACCGGCCCGCGTGTGGCCCGGTCATCCGCCGCATTCACCTCCGCCCCCGCCTCCTCACTGCGTACCCGCCGGACCTCGCGGTGGCCGTTGCTCGGGATGGCGGTGGGGTTCGCGGTGCTCTACCTGCTCCAGGCGCCCGGCCGGCTGACCGCGGACACCAAGCTCGACGTCCCGCTCGACCCGTGGGGCTTCATGGGTCGCGCCACCCATCTGTGGAACTCCCTCGCCGAGTTCGGTTACGTGCCGAACCAGTACGTCGGCTACCTGTTCCCGATGGGGCCCTTCTTCGGCCTGGCCAAGCTGGTCGGCCTGCCGCCCTGGGCGACGCAGCGGCTGTGGATGGCGTTGCTGCTGACCGTCTCCTCGTGGGGCGTCGTGCGCCTCGCCGACGCGCTGCGCCTCGGCGTGCCTGTCACCCGGGTACTGGCGGGGCTCGCCTACACCCTGTCGCCGATGTTCCTCGGCAAGGTCGGGGCGACCTCCGTCGCGCTCGCCGGCGCGGCGATGCTGCCCTGGATCACCCTGCCGCTCATCCTCGCGTTGCGCCCCGACGGTGCCCTCGGCGCGGACACCGGCACGGCGGCGTCCCCCGGCCCGCCGGACGACTTTGGTTGGCGCGAGGCGCACGACCCGGCCGCCGATCCGGCGCGGCGGCTGTCCCCGCGCCGCGCTGCCGCGCTGTCGGGCCTCGCCGTCCTGGGGACCGGCGGCATCAACGCCACTGTCACGCTCTGCGTGCTGCTGTGCCCGGCGGTGGTGCTTGTGTTCGCGGGCGGGACCCGCCGGGCGTGGGCGCTGCGGGCCTGGTGGGTGGTGGCGGTCATCCTCGCCTCGACCTGGTGGCTGCTCGCGCTGATGGTGCAGGGTCGCTACGGGCTGAACTTCCTCCCGTACACCGAGACCGTCCAGACGACGACGGCCACCACGTCGGTCGCCGAGGCGCTGCGCGGCGCGACGGACTGGATGGCCTACCTCCAACTTCCGCGCCCCTGGCTGCCGGCGGCGACCGAGTACGTCTCCCGGCCGGTGCCGATCGTCGGCTCCGCGGCCGTCGCCGCGATCGGGCTGTGGGGGCTGTCCCGGCCGGACCTGCCCGCCCGCCGGTTCCTGCTGGTGACGCTCGCCGTCGGGACCGTCTCCATCGCTGCGGCCTACCCGGGCGATCCGGGCAGCCCGTTGTCGGGCGTGGCGCGCGATCTGCTCCGCAACCAGCTCGGCTTCCTGCGCAACGTCTACAAGTTCCAGCCGGTGGTGCGGCTGCCGATCGCGCTGGGCGTCGGGCATGCGGTGGTCGCCCTGCCCGTCCGGGTCCGCCGCGCGCCCTCGCGGCTCCGCCGCGCCGCAGGCCGACGGGGCTGGGCGCGCCCTCGGGTCGGCGTGACGACGGCGGCCGCCGCCGTGACGGCGGTCGCGCTCGTCTGCGGCATGACTCCCGCGCTGTCCGGCCGCGCGTTGCAGCCCCGCCCGTTCACGCAGGTGCCCGACTATTGGGTGCAGGCCGCCGACTGGCTCGGCGGGAACCCGCAGGGCGGCCGGGCGCTGGTCCTGCCCGGTTCACCGTTCGCCGAGTACGACTGGGGCCGTCCACTCGACGAGCCGTTGCAGTGGCTGGCGAAGACGCCCTGGGGGGTGCGTAGCCTCATCCCGCTCGGCGGAACCGGGGTGACCCGGCTGATGGACGGCATCGAACGCGAGCTGGCCACGGGCTCCGCGCCGGGGCTCGGTGACGCGCTGGCCCGGGCCGGCATCGGCCAGATTCTGCTGCGCAACGACCTGGAGCAGAAGGACTGGGACATTCCCCCGTCCACCGACGAGCTGCACCGGGCGCTGCGATCCTCCGGGCTGACGCTGGCCGCGTCCTTCGGCCCGCAGGTGCCCGCGCGCGCCTCGGCGAAGGAACGGCTCGTCGCGGAGCTGCGCAACCCGAAGCAGAAGGTGCCGGCGCTGGAGATCTGGACGGTGCCGACAGGCGCGAAGCTGGTCCAGTCCTACGCCGCCGACAGGGCTGTCGTCGTCTCCGGCGGGCCCGAGGCGACGGTGCAGCTCGCCGCGCAGGGCCTGCTCGGCGCGGACCGGCCCGTCGTGCTCGCCAGCGACCTCGCCGACCCGTCGGCCTCGGCGACGGCGGCGTCGACGAGCCCGAACGCGATCAAGGCCGCGCCGCGGGAGGTGATCGGCCCGTCGACCGCCTGGGTCGACACGGACACCTTCACCCGCCGGGACAGCACCTTCGGCATCGTCCACGACGCCAACTCCTACCTGCTCGGGCCGACCGGCAACGCGGTGGGCAGGACCGGGGAGCCCAACCAGTGGGCCGAGGACGACGTGGCCGGTCACCAGACCGTCGCCGGCTTCGTCGGCGGCATGTCGGTCACCGCCTCCTCCTACGGCTACGACCTGCTCGCCGCGCCGGACCTCGCGCCCCCGGCCGCCGTCGACGGGTTCGCCGCGACGGCCTGGACGGCCATGCGCAAGAAGGGCACCACCTCCGCCGGCCAGTGGATCCAGCTCGACGTCGGCCGCCGGATGACCGTGCCCTACATCGACATCAGCCTGCTGTCGGAGGGCTCCTGGCGACCGGCCGTGCGGGCGATGCGGGTGACCAGCGAGACCGGTGCGGTCGTGACCGAGGTGTCCCCGGTGGAGGACATCCAGCGCCTCGCCGTCCCACCGGGGGAGAGCCGCTGGTACCGGCTCACGTTCGAACGGGTCGACCGGGAGAACGACGACACCCTCGGTGCCGGCATCCGGGAGATCACCATCCCGGGCGTCGCGTTCCAGCACTACGCGCAGCTCCCCGACGACGTCGGCCGGCTGTTCGCCGGAGCCGACCAGGGAGACGTCGCATTCTCGCTGGCGCGGGAGCGGGTCGACCCGGCGCAGCCGTTCGGCGGCTCGGAGGAGCTGGCGCTGTCCCGCCGCTTCGACGTGCCCCGGGAGATGACGTTCACCGTCAACGGCACGGCGAGCTTCCTGCCGCCTCCCCGGGGTACCCCGCCGGCGGACGACGCGCCGCTGGTCGTGCCCTGCGGCAGCGGTCCCACCCTGGTCGTCGACGGCGAGCGCTACCCATTGCGGATCATCGGGCGCAACAGCGACGTCACCTCGGTGCTGCCGGTGCAGGCGTTGCTGTGCTCCGAGGGCAGCCGCCTGACGCTGCCGGCCGGGACGCACCTGCTTCGCGTCGACCAGGGCCCGACCTCGATCCTCGTCGACTCACTGGCGCTGATGGGTGCCGGGCGTCAGCCGGCCGCGCCGGCGGCGCGCGCGACGGTGGTGGGCCAGTGGGGTGCTGAGCGTCGGACCGTCCAGATCGGCGCGGGCGAGCGGGCGTTCCTCGCCGTCCGGGAGAACGCGAACTCCTCGTGGACCGCGAAGCTCGGCGGCACCACGCTGACGCCGGTGCGCCTCGACGGCTGGCAGCAGGGCTGGATCGTGCCGGCCGGCGCCGGCGGCACCGTCGTCATCGACAACATTCCCGGCGCCGAGTACCGCCGCGGCCTGATCGTCGGGCTGCTGCTGGTGCTCGTGCTCGTCGGGCTGGCTGTGCTGCCGGAGCGCTTCCGGCTGCGGCGCCGCTCCGACGAGAACGGGTACCCGGTCTTCCCGCGGCTGCCGCGGGCGAACCGGTCGCCCGGGGTGGCGCGGCCGGGGGCACCGCCGTCGGGCCGTGCCGTGCGGGTGCTGTGGACCGGGCTGGCGACGGTCGCGCTGGTCCTGGTGGCCGGCCCGGTCGCCCTGGTGGTGCCGGTGTTCGTCTGGCTCGGGCGGTCGCGGCCGCAGGTGCTGGGATGGCTCGCCGCGATCGCGATGCTCGGCGCCGGCATCGGGGTCGCGGTGGAACCGAACAGTCAGCCCGGGTCGGGGCACGGGGCGTTCGGGGTGCCCGTGCAGGTGCTCGGTTCGCTGGCGTTCGCCGCGGTGCTCGCCGCGCTGGCCGTCTGGGTCTGGGAACGGCCCGCGGATCCGGAGATTCCTGAAGCCGACGGTCGTGGTTCCGGCGGTCCTGATTCCCGTGTCGGGCGGCGGACTTCCGGTGGCGGCATGCGGACCGCAAGCAAGAGACTCGACTAGCGGCGCCGCGACACCGGCAGTTCGATCCTTGGCCGCCATCCGTTTCAGAAGGAGTCACCGGGCCATGACAATGGTTGTGAGCGGATCCTCGACCCGGCAGTCCGGAACGGCCCCCGCAGCCGCGGCGGGCACCGCGCCGCTGCTCGACCCGGGGTGCGTCGAGCGGATGGCGCAGGCGATCCACCGCCGCTACCTCGACCACGAGCTCGGCAAGCGGCACGAGGCGGGGTCACGCCCGGGGCTGCGGCCGTGGGCGGAGCTGGCCGAGCCGCTGCGGGAGGCCAACCGTGCGCAGGCCGCCCAGTACGCGGCGATCGTGCAGGCCCGCGACTGGTCGATCGTCTCCNCCGGGCCGGACGGTGACCCGTTCGCCTTCACCGACGCCGAGATCGAGAAACTCGCCCGCGACGAGCACGTCCGGTGGCGCCGGCACAAGGAGCGCCAGGGCTACTCCTACGGACCGCTGCGCAGCGACGCCGAGCCGGACAAGCGGCACCCGTCGATGGTGGACTGGGAGGAGCTCACCGAGGAGGACCGCGACCGCGACCGCGACGTCATCCGCAACATGCCCGCCGTGCTGGCGCAGGCGCGGCTGAGGGTCACCCGCAGGCAGGCCGCCGACGCGAGCTGAGCCGCGCCCGCGTCAGTCGAAGCCGTTCTCGCGCAGCCACCGGCGCCGCTGGCGGGCGGACAGAAGCCGGATGATGCGGGGCCGGCGGGCGTAGTCCTCCTCGAGGATGCGGCGACGGACGGTCGCGTCCCTGACGTAGCGGAAGCCGTCCTCGTCCGCCGACTCGCGAAACCCCATCTCGACCAGATCCTGCAGGTCCGGGGTGCGGTCCACCCAGCCCAGCAGGAACTCGGCGGCGGCGGGGAGTTCCGCCGCCGCGGCGGTGAACTCGTGGGATGGGTCAAGGCGCAGCAGGCTCGCCGTCCGCCAGAGCGGGGCGAGCGCGCCTAAGTCGTCGCGGCGGTCCATGCTGCGCAGGCTGGCGAGGGCGACGGCGAGCAGCCCCAGGCGCAGCAGGTCGGGGTCGGTTCGGCGAACGGCCAGTGCGGCCATCCGGAACCCGAAGGCCCGCAGGGTCTCCGCCTCCACCTCCGGGCGGATCAGGTCCAGTAGCTGTTCGAGACCGCCGCCGCGCCGCGCCTTACCCAACAGTTCGACGATGGCAAGGTCGCGTTCATGGGGAATCGTTTGATCGGTGTAGTGTATTGATGATTCGCCCGTGAGGCAGACGAGGTCCGCGAGTTCAATCCGGCCCGACGGGCACCTCTCGTTGCCGGTCATGGCGCTCCTCTCCGAAACTGGCCGGTCGGCGCAGTCCTCTGGCGCCGTGGCCGAGCGCCCCGATCGCGCAGAGTGTCGTCACGATGACCGGGAGGATCATGGGGGCATCCTCTCAGGTCCCGACGATGCCGACCAGTGGGTAACACTGGGTGACAGGGTGCCCGTTTCGGGACGGGGGGTAGGACGACGGTGCGGGGCGCGGGCGACCTTTGGGATTCGTTACGCCCACAAATTGGCTACTTTGCGTGAGTAGCGGCCCGGTGTCCGGGTGGGTCGTATGCCCCGACAGACACCGTTTTTATGGCCTCTGCCTGCCATATCCCTGTTCGGGGTGACCTTGCGGGGGCGGGTCCGGACGGGCCGGCGGCGGGTGACCTCTCTCCCGAGCAAGCGATTTTCCCTGGTTACGCTGGACCTGCTCCTCGACGGCGACGCGCGCCATCGCCGTGAAAACGCGAAATCCCCTGCAGAGAGGCCGGCCTACGACAATGGGATTGGCGCAGGACGGCGGGGCTCCGGCACCGCCGATACCCGATCGGGTGTTGACTCCGGGTGAGCAGATTCTCGCCGCGTCGGACCGGGCGAGTGCGCCGCTGACCTGCGGGCTATTCGTCCAGACGACGGGGCGGCTGGACCCGGCGCGGCTGCGGGCCGCGGTGTGGACAGCGATCCGTCGTCATCCGATGGCCCGCGCTGTGCTCTACGGATCCCGCCAGCACGCCTGGCGGTTCCCCGCCGAACCCACGGCGGATCCGGTCGGCTTCGTCGACGACGGAACCGACGGGTGGCGCATCCACGAGATCCTGTCCTCGGCGCCGTTCGACCTGCACCGCTACCCGCCGATCCGGGTGGCGCTGATCCGTCGGGCCGACGGCGACCAACTCAGCGTGGTGGCCCATCACCTCGCCTTCGACGGGCTGCGGCTCGCCGCGCTCGTCGCCGAGATCCTCGACCACTATCGCGCGACGGCTTACGCCGCCGACCGCGACGGTGCCGTCGCACCGGGCGAGGGACACCGCGGCGTGCCGGCGGGCGTGCAGCCGCTCGCCCGGGCCGGCGCGCCCGGCTGGGCCACGCTCGTCCGCCACTCCGGGCGCTACATCACGCCGCTGGCGGCGGGGGGCGACGGCTACGGCTTCCATCCGCTGACGCTGCCGGCGCCCACCGGCCGGCGGACGCTGCCGGACGGCCGGCCGATGACCATCAACGATCTGCTGATCGGCGCGGCGCATCTGGCGGTCGACCGGTGGAACTCCCGCCGGGGCGGGGGGTCCAGCCGGCTGCGGATCCGGATGCCGATCGCCCTGGCGTCCTCGCCGTCGTCGGCCGCGGCGCCGTCGGTCCCCGCGCCGGGCGAGATCGGCGGCAACCGCACCGGTCTGACGATCATCTCGAGTGAGGTCGCGGACCGGGTCGACGCACTACAGCTCGCCGTCCGCGTGGTGGAGCAGACCGACCTGGCCAAGCAGGCCATCCCGCCGGTGGTGCCGGGGCTCTCCGGGGCGCTCGGGGTCGCTGCGGCGCGGTTCGTGCCCGGCCCGTGGCGCAGCACGCTGCTGCGCTGCGGAGTGGCCGCGGGGCGCCCGGTGCTCGCCCCGACCGCCGCGGTGAGCAACCTCGGTCGCTTCGACGACCTGGCCGGGGCCGCTGGGCTGCCGATCAGCGCCGTGTACTTCACCGGGACGGCCGGGATGCCGCAGGGGCTGTTCATCGGCGTGCTCGGGATGGGCGACAGCCTGAACGTCACGTTCGGTTACCACCGCCATCTCCTCGGGCCCGGCTCGGTGCCGGCCTTCGCGGATCTGTTCCGAGCCGCCTTCGTCGAGCTGGGCGCCACCGGCGCCCCCGGTGCCACCGTGCCGACGCCGGTGACCGTGCCCACGCCCGCCGTGCCCACGCCCGCCGTGGCCAGGGCCCCGCGGCCGGACCGCGCGGCGTCGCCCGCGGTGACCACCCGCCGCGGCGGGGCCGTTCCGTCGCGTTGACGCGAGGCTGGGCGGCGCGCCGGTGGGCCGCCGCAGGCACCGCCCGCCCGGGGCCCTCACCCGCGGGCGGGCACCCCGGCGGCCACCCGCGAGAAGCCGGGGGCCGGCGGCGCGTCGGCCCCCGACACCAGCTCGCGGCTCGTGGCGAGCAGCAGGTCCTCTCCGGTGCCGGGACGCAGCCGAGGCTCGGCGGACACGCCCGCTCGAGCCAACGCCGCCCGCGCGGCGGCCTCGCCGGCGCCGTAGAGGACGGCGACCACCTCGCCCCCGTGGGGATCCGGCCGGTACACCAGGTCGGTGCGGCGCAGGGCGGGGCGGGGCGCGCCGGCCGGCAGCGTGAACGTGGCGTGGGTGAGCGCGTCGTCGACTCGGCGGCGATCGCGCGCCGCCCTCCCTCCGCGGCCCGAGCCGACCGGCCGCGCCAGCCGGTCGATCTCGGCGGTGACCACCCGGGCGAGCAGCTCGGCGCTGGCGTCCCAGGTGAATCCGGCCGCCCAGGCGCGCGCGGCCGCGCGCAGCCGGGCCGCGGCGGGCGGATCGGCCAGCGTCCGCAGCGCCTTGCCGATCGTTCCCGCCAGCGGCACGCCCTCGTCGACGAGCCAGCCCGTCGTCCCGTCCCGGACCGCGTCGCGCAGCCCCGGCACCCGGAACGCCACCGCCGGCACCCCGAGGGCGGCCGCCTCCAGCACCGACAGCCCCCACCCCTCCCCGTGCGAGGGGTTCACCGTCAGCCAGGCCGAGGCGAGCAGCCGGTCGCGGGTGGCCGCGTCGGTGTAACCATGCCACCGAACCACGTCGCCGCCACGGGAGTCGCCGCCACGGGCGTGGCCGCCCTCCCCGAGGGGGCCGTCCCCGGAGACGGTCGTCAGGCCGAGCGCGACCGCGCGGGCGACCAGCCGCTGCCGATCGGGGCCGTCGCCGACGACATGGACGGTGAGACCTGGATGAGCGGCGACCAGCGTCGGCAGCGCGTCCAGGAGCAGGTGCAGCCGCTTGTGCGGCACGAGCCGACCGACGCACACGATCGTCGGCGCCGCGGCCGGACGCCCCGCCGCCGGGTCCGCCGCATCCCCCGAGGACGCCATGCCGGCGGCGGTCATGGGGGAGGAGACGGCGGCGGTTGCGGGGGAGGGGACGGCGGTGGTTGCGGGGGAGGGGACGGCGGCGGTCACGCCGTTGGGGACGAGGAAGCGCGGGCCGGGCAGGCTCAGCACCTCGCGTGCCTGCGCCCGGGTCGAGGGGGAGACGACGACCACCGGGCGGCGCCGGTAGACCAGCCGGCTGCCCGGTGCCTCGAGCAACTGCCCCACCTTGGCCACCGGACCCGGGAAGTACAGCGGGAACTGCTTCTGGTGGACATGGTGCAGCACCTGGACGATCGGTGTGGACGCCGGCAGCACCAGCGGGCTGAAGAACGGGATCCCGTTCTGGCAGTCGACGACCGCGTCGACGCGGTGTCCACCCCGCCCGAGGCCCGCCAGCCGGCCCAGCACGGACGGATAGACCCCGAAGGTGCCACCGCCACGGCGGACGTCCACCCCGGCCACGTGCTCGGCCACCGGCAGCGCCTGTCCCCCGTCCCCGGCCGGCCGGGAGGTCAGCAGCGTCACCCGCGCGCCGGCTGCGGCGAACCGCTCGGCGATCGACTGGCAGAACAGCTCGGCCCCCCCGGCTTGCGGGTGGTCCTGATCACGCCAGTTGAGGAACACCACGTGCCGGCCGGCGAGGGTGGGCAGGTACCGGTGCTCCCCGAGCCCGGCGGGGTGCGGCGTGCTGGGGCTTCCGATCACCGGTGGCGTTCCTCTCGGTTCGATCGACAGGGCTTAGCATGTTCGCCTGCAACCTACAGATGTCGGAAAAATCGGCGGGCACATACCATGGCCGGTGTTCCGCCACGGGTGATCGACGTGTTCCGTTCCCGATGGGGAGACTGATGGCGAAGCCCTCGCGAGAGGCTGTGTCCGGCCTGCTGGCCGGCCCGGCAGCCCTGGCGGTCGCCGGCATGCTCGTCAACGGCTGTAACCTGCTGATGAACCTGATCGTCGCGCGCGCTCTCGATTCCGATTCCTACGGCGCCGTGTCCGTTCAGGTGAGCATCTTTCTGATCCTGTCGGTCGCCGGGAACGCCCTGCTCATCGCCGTCGTGCAGCACGAGACGTCCGGGACCGGGGACACCCGCCGCGAGCAGTGGTCCTGGATCCGTCGGCTGCGCGGGGCCTGCGGCGTCGGAATCGTCGTCGCCACCGTCGCCGCCCTGGCGCTGTCCCGCCCGGCGGCGGCGCTGATGTCCTACCCTCACCCGGTGGCGATCGCCGAGGCCACGATCGGGGCCGCGCTGTGGACGCTGCTGTGCGTGGAACGCGGCCTGATGCAGGCCCGTGGCGCCTATCAGCGGCTGGCCGTGAACTTCGTGGTCGAGGGCTTCGTCCGGATCGGCCTGGTGATCGTCTTTGTGGTCTCGGGCATGGGGGTCAACGGCGCGGGGCTCGGCATCGTCATCGGCGTGATCGTGGGCGCCGAGCATGCCCGTTGGGCGGTCGCCCGCACCCCGCGGCTACCCCGTCCGGCCGCCGTCCGCACGTGGTCGGCGCCGCTGCCCGACGACGGCACTCCGCCGGCCACCGGCCCGATCCCGATTCCGATCCCGGCCCCGCGCGCCAGCGCCCGCCAGAGTGTCATCGCCGACACCACCGTGGCGCTCGGTGCGCTCATCCCGCTGGCCCTGCTGCAGAACATGGACGTCGTCATCGTCGGCTGGCTGGGCACGGACGGGGTGGGCGGCTACGCGGCGATCTCGACAGCCTGCAAGGTGCCGGTCTTCATCGGGCTGGCGGTGGCCAACTTCCTGCTGCCCGAGGCGGCGCGGCGGCGCAAGGAGGGCCGCTCGGCCGGGGCGACCCTGGCGGTGGCCCTCGCGTTCGTCGTCGCGCCCGGCCTGTTTCTCGCCGCGATCGGCCTGGTCGGGGCCAAGTGGCTGCTGGGCCTGGTATTCGGGCCCCACCTGACCGGTGCGGCCCCCGCCCTGTGGGTGCTGGCGCTGAGCATGACGCTGCTGGCCGTCACCCTCATGTTCACCACCTACCTGCTCGGCGCGGGGGTCCGCCGGGTGGTCGGGGTGCTGGCGGTCGCCACGGTGGCGACGGCGGCGGCGCTGGTCTCGGCGGGCGGCGGCTCGATGGCGACGGCCACGGCGGCGCTCGCCGCCGAGTCGGTGACCGCGCTCGCGGTCGGGCTGCTCGTGGTCCAACTCCACCACGCCGACCGGCAGGCGGCGGGCAGGAGGGTCAGGGACGACGGGCGCGGCGGCGGGGACGCGCCGCCGCTCGGCGCCGCGTCGATCAGCGACGCGCGGCCCGAGGAGGGCTTCCCCGCGCCGGTCTAGGCGCCCCCGGACGGGCGTGGTCCAAAGGCCTTGTCCGATATGTCGTTCTAATCCGTCGGGTACGGTCGTCCTACTCGGCCGGGGCCCCCCACCCTCCGGCCTCGAGAGGGCCCACCGGCGTTGAGAGGCGAGGCCACCGCACATGCCAGCCAAGATCCGTTCGGATGCCGACGGCGGTGAGCGCGGGCGCACCACAGTCGGCAGACATGGCCGTCGTCGCGGCAGGGACACCCCCGACGGTCATGACCGAGCAAGCCGTCCCGACGCCGCTTCTCCGGACGCCCCTGACCCGGACGCCGCCGCTTTGTACACCCCTGACCCGTACACCCCCGACCCGGGCACCCCTGACCCGGGCACCCCTGACCCGGACGCATCTGACCCGGACGCATCTGACGACCCGGCCGCCGCTGCCCCAGGCGCCACCGTTTCGCACGCCACCGTTTCGGGTGCCACTCTTGCGGGTGCCGCGGCCCCGGACAGGCGCGCCTCGGACACCGGCGTCCCGGACCCCGCGACCCGGGACCCCTCGACCCGGGACGGCGCGGCCCCGGACCCCGCGACCCGGGATGGCGCGACCCGGGATGGTGACCTCACCGGTCGGGGCGGTGCCCTCGGCGACGGCACTGATGATCATGAAACTCTGCCTGGCCGCAGCAAGCAGGTCCGGATCGGCAGGCAGGTCCGCTTCGGAAAGGGCCATGCCCCCGACGGCGGCCATGCCCCCCGCGACAACCATGCCCCCCGAGACAGCCATGCCCCCCGCGGCAGCCACACCGCCAACGACGGTGATGACGGCGGCCCCAGCAGCGACGACCACGACACCCTGCCGGGTCGTGCCGGTGCCTTCCTCGGCGGGGACACCGACCAGACCGAACGCGGTCGCCGTGCCCGCCGCCGGGACCGCGCCGGCCGGCGTGACCGTGCCGCCGAGGCCACCTGGATCGGGGCCGCGGACCTGCCCGGCGCCGACCAGCCGGAGACCCCCCCCAAGCCGGCCGCGGAGGACGACAGGGCCGCGGGTGCGCAGCACACCCGGCTCAGTCGCCGCCGGCTGCTCGTGACCGCCGTGGGACTGGGCGCGGCCGCGGGTGGCGGGCTCATCGCCGGGCGGCTGCTGTCGTCGGAGGGGTCGGTGCCCGGCGGCCTGCCCCAGGGCCAGCCGTCCACCCCGGTCGGCGGGGTCACCGCCGGCCCCTCCGTGCAGGCCGGCTCGGTGACGAAGCTGCCCGAGAACCTGCTGACCATCTACGGCGCGCCCGGCAGCTTCGGCAACTTCGACGGCGGCCAGACGACCGTCCGGGTCACCGAGGTGCCCGGGTGGGGCTTCGGCCCCGGCCAGGCCGCGTTCAATTCTGCGGTGTCGGCCGACGGCACCGTGTTCATGACGACCACGCCGTTCTCCGACGACCAGTCGAAGCTGACCGGTACCGACATGGAGATCGAGATCTTCGAGCCGGACATCGAGCGGTTCACCCGGCTGGTGATCCCCTCGACGAAGGGCCGCCTGAGCCTGCCCCGGCTCGATCCGAACTACCGCGGCGTCGGCGGCGGGGACACCTCCGACGTGATCGTCGTGCCCGGCCCGGACGGCGCCCAACGGGTGCTGTTCACCTCGCTGATGCCGTACTACGGCTGGAACACGGCCGTGGACGGGGAGCTGCCGAGCGTGGGCCAGCTCCGCCGGGACCAGCCGACCGCGCGGTGGGTCTATGACCCGCAGGTGTCCTGGACGGCGGAGCAGCTCGCCACGACGGCCTCGCCGTCCCTCGCCGCACAGGCCTTTCCGCCGCTCACGCCGTTGCAGCCGCGTTCCTCGCGCGGGCCGGCGTCCATCGCCCGCCTGCCACGCAGCGGGCACCTGGTCATCGCCCAGTACCTGGGCGCCGGCGGCGGCGGAACCGACAACGGGGCGCTGCTCGTCGTCGACTCGGCCGGCCGGGTCCTGGCGCACTGGCAGTATCCGCAGGTCCGGCCGTTGGGCATCGCGCTGGTCGTCAACCCGCGGGAGGTCGTCGCAGATCCGACCAGCGAACCGGACGACGAGCGGTTCGTCCTGATCAGCGATGTGCGGGGCCTGGACTACAGCACGCAGCCGTTCCCGATCCAGGAGTTCTCCTACTCGGCGTCCCGCGGCACCATCACCCCGTGCAGCACCGCGGTGCGCGCCGTGCAGGACGGTTCCCGGATGGAATCCGCCGTCTTCGGCGCGGACGGCACGCTCTACGTGGCGCGGACGAAGAGTGACGGCCTGCACGCCGAGACCGTGGCCGTCTACCCGAAGCTCGGCCGCGAGCGCGGCCTGGTGACCCGCGCGCCGGCGACCGGCAACTGGCCGACGGACACCTGGGGCATCGCGAACCAGCCCGACTATCTGGTGGCCGGCACCGACCAGGGCGGGCTGGTCCGCAGCATCACCCTCGACCCGCGGACCGGCGCCGTCCTGCTCGCCGGCCTCGACGGCCTGGTGCAGGTCGTGCGGCCGGCGGGGCGCGGCGCACGGATGACCTTCCGCACCGAGCCGCCCATCGACGTGGGCCTGAACATGCTGCGCGGTCCGTCGACCCGCTACGTCGGGGTGCGCCGCGGCGCGGTCGACCCGCTGCGGCGCAGCCTGTGGCTGCCCGTCAACCAGATGGTGCTCGACGGTCTGCCCTGGCCGTACCCGCCGTTCAAGCTCGACCAGTGGCTGATGCGGGTCGACCTGGACGTCCTGCTGGGCGACGACTGAGGGCGACGGCCAAGGGTTCAGCCGCCGGCCACAGCGCGCAGCGGCAGCGCCAGCAGGTAGGGATCGAACCGGGCGTCGCGGAAGCCGACATGGCGGTAGAAGGCGCGCCCGGGTTCCCGCATCGCATGGGCGAGCAGCAGGGGTAGCCCGACCATCCGGTGTACGGTGAGTGAGCGCATCACCGCGTCGCGGACGAGCCGGGCGCCGATCCCACGGCCCTGGTAGCGCAGATCGACGGCGAGCCGGCCGACGAACATCGCCGCGACCGGCTCGGTCGGCCGCCGCGAGCGTCGGCGCGAGCCGGGGATGCGTTCCACGGCGGCCGTCGCCAGGCAGTAGTAGCCGGCGATCCGGTCGGCATCGAGGATCACGAACGTGTTCGTGGTCCGATCCTGCTGATGTTCGAGGGCGCGATGCCGCAGCCAACCGTCAAGCAGGTCGTCCCCGCTGTTGAAGGTCGTGCGATCCATGGCCTCGGTCAGGGCCGCGGGTTTGGTCAGGGGCACTGCGTGACATCCTTCTTGCCGGGTCGGGGACGCGGTCGGGAGGCGGTGGGCGGTGGCGGACTACTCCGCGCCCGGCTCGTCGTCCAGCAGCCGGCGCAGCCTCGGGGTGTCGGCCGGCGGCTCGTTGAGCAGCGCCTCGAACGCGCCCCAGTCCGTGTCCGGCACGCGGAACAGCCGCCGGTCGGCCAGCACCTCCTGGGCGTACCGCTTCATCGCCTCGACGGCGAAGTCCTCGAGGGACAGGCCCTCNCCCTCCGCGGCGGAACGGATGACGCCCGCCGAGTCCTCGGGTAGCTGTACGGCGAGTCTGTCGTCCCTGGCGGCACTCATGCTGGCAGTCTGCTCCCCGCGCGTCCGGGCCCGCTCGCTGGGTCTGCCTCATCGTGACAGAAAGGTCTGCGCGCCGTGCCGCCTTCGCCCGTTCCCACCGTCCCCCTCGCGCACGGCGCCCGGATGCCCCAGCTCGGGCTCGGGACCTGGCCGCTGGACGACCGCGCGGTCCAGGGCGTCGTGGAACAGGCGATCGGGCTGGGCTACCGGCTGATCGACACCGCCCACAACTACGGCAACGAGAAGGGGGTCGGCGCCGGCCTGCGCGCCGCCGGGGTGGCCCGCGAGGAGCTGTTCGTCACCACGAAGTTCAACAAGCGCTCACACAGCGTGCGGGGAGTGCGCCGGGCGGCCGCGGAGAGCACCCGGCGGATGGGCCTCGACTACGTCGACCTGTTGCTCATCCACTGGCCCAACCCGTGGCGGGACCGGTACGTCGCTGCCTGGAAGGGCCTCGTCGACCTGGTGAAGGATGGTCAGGTGCGGGCCATCGGCGTGTCGAACTTCAAGACGACCCACCTGGACCGGCTGCTGGCCGAGACCGGGGTGGCCCCGGACGTCAACCAGATCCAGCTCGATCCGCGGCTGGGTCGGGGCGCGGTCCGCGCCTACCACGCCGAGCACGGCATCGTCACCGAGGCCTGGAGTCCGCTGGGTGCCGGCACCGGCCTGCTCGACGAACCCGTCATCACCCGGATCGCCGCCGCGCACGGCCGCACACCCGCGCAGATCGTGCTGCGTTGGCACGTCGAGCTCGGCGTGGTGGCGGTGCCGAAGTCGGCCAGCCCGGCCCGGCTGGCCGAGAACATCGACGTGTTCGGCTTCAGCCTGACCGCGGAGGAGATCGCGGCCATCTCCGGCCTGGACCGCGGGGCCGCCGGCGAGGCCGACGCCCTGGACTCCGACGTCTTCGGCCACTGACGTCTTCGGCCCCTGACGTCTCAGGCGGTCATGTCTCGCCGCCGGAAGACCATCAGGGCGAGCAGCACCATGACGCCGGCGTAGACCACCCCGCGCAGCAGGGCGTCGGCGTAGGGCATGGGGTCGGCGGCGCCGCCGGTGGCTATCTCCTGCATGAGCTGCACCGGCAGCCACGAGCGCGCCGGGCGGTAGATGCGCGCGATCAGCATCTCCACCGGAAGCGCGTAGGCGAGCGCGACGGCGATCGCGGCCGCCGGCCCGCGTAGCAGGATCGCGGCCAACGCCCCGATCGCCGCGTACCCCAGCGAGCCGAGGCACAGGTTGACGAAGCCGGTGCCGAGCTCGACCAGTCCCGCCCCACTGCTCCAGGCGGCGGTGGACACCCCCCGGGTCGGCGCGAGCAGGAACGACAGCCCCACCGAGACGGCCGTGGCCGCTGCGACGATCAGGACGACGAAGGCCGCCAGGGCGAGCAGCTTCCCGGCGAGCAGCCGGGCCCGGTGGGGCCGGGCGACGAGCTGGTTGCGCAGGGTGCCGTGACTGTGGTCACCGGCCAGCGAGGCGGCGACGACCGACAGCGCCACCACCCCCAGCAGGATGCTGACGGCCTGCACGCCCTGGAGCAGGCCGTCCGGCCGGGACAGGGCGGCGGCGGTGACCGGATCGCCGTCGAAGTCCCGGTGCCCGACCGAGAAGAAGGTCAGCACGGTGCCGAGGAGGGCGCACGCGACCACGGCACCGAGCGTGCCCAGCAGGAACCGGGGCCGCAGCAGGGGCACCCATTCGGCCCGAAATGCCGCGATCATGTGGCACCCCCGCGGCTGTGGGCCGGGTCGAGCCCGGCGCCCACGGGCGGCGGCACGCTCCCATCCGGCTCCTGCCCGGCCTGGGCGGTACGGACCAGGTCGCCGTCGATCTCTCCGGTGACGCGCAGAAAAGTCTCCTCCAGGTTGGGTCGGTGGGTGCGCAGCGAGCGCAGGGTGATGCCGGCGCGCATCGCGAGCCGGTTGAGGTGGGCGGCCAGTCCCTCCGGGGCGTGCGCGGTGACGACCGGCCGGCGGCCCCGGGTGGCCGAGGCGTCCGGAGGACCGTTGCGCAGATCGATCTCGACGCGCAGTCCCTCGTCGCCGAGCAGCCCGGCGAGCCGGCGCGCGTCGGCATCGTGCTCGGGGATCATCACGATGCGGGGATCCTCGGCCGCGAGCAGGTCGGTGACGTGGCCCTGGAACAGCATCCGCCCGCCGTTGATCATGACGAGGTGGTCGCAGATCTGCTCGACCTCGGTGAGCAGGTGGCTGGAGACGAAGACGGTCATCCCCCCGCCGGCGAGCTGGCCGAGCAGCGCCCGGATCTCCCGGATGCCCGCCGGGTCCAGACCGTTGGTCGGCTCGTCCAGGATGAGCAGGCACGGGTCGGGTAGCAGGGCGGCGGCGATGCCCAGGCGCTGCTTCATGCCGAGCGAGTACGTGCTGAACCGGTCGTCGGCCCGCTCGCCCAGGCCCACCTGCCCCAGCACCTCCTCGACGCGGCGCTGTCGGAGGGCCCGTTGCCAGCCCCCGATGCCGCGCAGGATCGCGAGCTGATCGAGGTTGCGCCGGCCCGACAGGCCCGGGTGGAAGGTCGGGCCCTCGATCATCGCGCCGACCCGGTGCAGGTAGCGGTCCGGCTCGGTGATCGGCTCGCCCAGGACGTGGCCGTGGCCGGCCGAGGGCCGGATGAGGCCCAGCAGCATCCGCAGCGTGGTGGACTTGCCGGCGCCGTTTGGCCCGACGAAGCCGGACAGGGCCCCGCGGGGCACCTGGAGGTCGAGATGATCCACGGCGCGCCGGGCGCCGTAGCGCTTGGTCAGCCCGCGGGTCCAGATCGCCGTGTCGGCGCGGGCCAGGCCCGCCGTACCGTCCATGACGGTCGGCGAGGCGGCCGTCCCGTGGGCCGGGTCGTGGTTCGCGTGGGCCGGGTCGGTGGCCGAACCGGAAGTCATCGTGGTGCTGCTCCCACCCTGGGTGTCGGATGCCCGCCGCAGGGGGCGCCCTGCAACGGCGAGCGTCGGGGAGTGCGACCGGGGCAGTCCGTGAGCGCTCGCGGCCCGGTCGGGTGACGCGCACCCGCGAAAGTCAGGGGGCGGCACGTCCACGAATGTCAACGACCAGCCTGTGGGCCGGGTTCCAGCTCCGCGGCTTCAACCTGTGTTTTCCCGCCGGTTGACCTCGTCACGCGCCGAGGCTCGGCGTGGACGAGCAAATCAGCCTTTTTAGCTGGATTTCCTGACCGACTTCGTTTTTCGTACCGCCAGTGACCTGGCCGCCTTTTTGGACGCGACGTGGCGGTACCGCCGGCATGTTCCGGTCGCTCGGATCGCTTTCCTTCGGCTGGCGGGCGCGCCGGACCCGTCGGGTTGCAGGCCGGGGCTGCCCGCCGGACGACCGACAGGACACCAGGGACGCGGGACGCCCGTCACCCGACACAACCCGCCCCCGACGAGTGGACGACAATCCTGGCGTGGGCGAAACGGCTGGCCTCCGGCGCGGCATCCGGACGCTGACGCTGCTTGCCAGCATCGCGATCATCGTGATGCTGGTGCTGGCCGTGGCCTCCGCCCTGCGGTCGCGGCACGCCGCCTCCGAACGGGGAAAGCACCTGGACCCCGCGGCCACGACCACCGCGATGCTCCTCGCCGACTTCGTCGATCAGGAAAGCGCGTTGCGTGGCTACATCGTCACCCGCGACCGCGGCTTCCTGGAGCCGTTCGACGACTCCCGGCGTTCGGTTCCCGCGCTCAACGCGCGGCTGGACGACCTGCTGGCCGACTTCCCCGACCTGCGGGCGCAGCGGACCCGGGTCGACGTCGCCTACGGGACCTGGCGGCGCGAGGTCGTCGAGCCGGAGCTGGCCGCGATGGCCCGCGGCGACGTGGCCGGGGCCGCCGGCATCGTCCGCGCGAACGCCCGCCGCGACTTCGACGAACTGCGCCGCCAGGCCGCCCGCCTCGCCGGACAGATCGACCGCGAGCAGGTCGAGGCGTCCGGCCGGGTCGAGAGTTCGTCCGTGCTGCTGCTGAGCTCCCTGGCCAGCGCGATGTTCGTCATCCTCGGTGTCCTGGTGACGATCATGATCGTGCTGCGGCGCTGGCTGCTGCGCCCGATCGGCGCCCTGCAACGCTCGGTCAACTCCGTGGCGGCCGGGCGATACGACACGCGGATCCCCTCGGTGGGCCCGGCGGAGATCGTGGCGCTGGCGGCGGACGTCGAGACGATGCGTGCCCAGCTCGTGCGCCTCGTGCGGCAGAACGAGCGGTCCTGGGAGGCCCTGGCGCAGCAGGGGCCCGCCGTTATCGCTCTGCGCGACGCGCTCACCCCCTCACTGCTGCGAGCCCGCGGGCTGATGTTGCACGGACGGGTCGATCCGGCCCAGGGGGAGCTTGCGGGGGACTGGTACGACGCCTTCGAGCTGCCCGACGGACGCGTCGCCGTGGTCGTGGGCGACGTCTCGGGCCACGGCGCCGCAGCGGGCGTCTTCGCCCTGCGACTCAAGCAGCTCCTCGACGCCGCGCTGTCCACCGGCGCTGGCCCGGCCGCCGCGGTGGAATGGGCGGTGGAGAACCTCGGCGAGACCGAGGAGATGTTCGCCACCGCCATCATCGCCGTCGTCGATCCACGCAGCGGGGAACTGCACTACGTCAACGCCGGCCACCCGGACGCGCTGCTGCTGCGCCGGGCCGGGCCTGCCTGGGCGATGGCCGCGCCGGCCGCCCCGCCGGCCATTCCCCACCCCGCCGCGCCGCCCGCCCCGCCGGCCGGGGCCGTCGACGATGCCAGGGTCGACGCGGTGGTCGACGCTGCGGACCCGGCCCGCAAGCGGGACGCCGGCGTCGCGGGGCCCCGGCCGTCGGTGAGCGTCAGCGCGATCGTGGGGCCGGCGGCCGGCGCGCGCCGAAGGCCGACGAACCAGGCGCCCGCGCCGAAGGGGAACCGCCGGCACCCCGCCGCCCAGATCGTGCGGCTGCCCCCGACGGGGCCGCTGATGTCGGGCCTGCTCGCCGCGCCCGGCGCGTGGGAGATCCGGACGTTGCACCTCGAACCGGGGGACGCGCTCATCGCCTACACCGACGGGCTGGTCGAGGCGCGCGACGCCGCCGGTCGCCAGTTCGGCGCGCACCGGCTGATCGCGGAGATCCTGCGCGACCCCGGCCGCACCCCGGTGGGCCTGCTCGACGCCGCCTTCGACGCCGTGCGCCGGCATGCCCCGGGCCGGCAGGGCGACGATCGCACCGCGATCATCCTGGCGCGCACCAGCGAGCCGGCGGCGATCACCGGCGGGCGGTCGTAACGCCGACAATCGGCGTGGTTACCGGGGTTTTCGGGTACATCTTGCGCCATGAACGACGAGCCCGGCACGGACCGGCCCACCCGCTCGAACCGGACCCTGCGCTCCCTGCCGTCCCGCTTCAGCCCGCTGCGGCTGATCGCCACCATCCTGCTCGCCGTGCTCGTCGTCGGCCTGATCGCGGTGGTGGCCGGGTGGCGGCCCAGCCTCAACCCGTTCAAGGAGCGGACGATCGACCGCAGCTCCCCGGCGGTGCTGCGCTCGCTGGAGGACCTCAGCTCCTACCACGCCGCCGGCGCCCACTTCGAGGTCGTCGTCGATCTCGAGGACGACACCAGGTGGATCCCGGCGGCGCTGAAGGGGGAGCGCACACTGTTCGTGGGGGTCGGCACGGTCGACTCGACGGTCGACTTCGGCCACCTCGACGCCGACGCCGTCACCGTCTCGCCGGACCGCCGATCGGTGACCATCGAGCTGCCGAACCCGACCCTGTCCACGCCGGTGCTGGACCTCGACCACAGCTACGTGGTCGCCCGCCAGCGCGGTGCGCTGGACCGGGTTGGCGGCCTGCTCGGCGGGGTCAGCAGCGACAAGGGGCTGTATCAGAAGGCCTCGTCGAAGATGACCGACGCGGCCAGGACCGACGGTCAGGTCATCGAGCTGGGCAAGAAGAACACGACCGCCATGCTGCGCGGTCTGCTCGGGGCGCTGGGTTTCACCGACGTCCGCGTGACCTACGCCGCCGACCGCCGCTAGCCGGGCGGCTGGCTGGTGGCCTCCCGGCACCGCCCGGCCACGGGCGGTGCCGGGACCTGGCCACCGGGTGCGGCCGGGGGACACGGCCGGAAGGACACGGTGGTCCCTGACCGTCGCCCGGACGGGCGAGACCGACGGCTCAGCGCCGAGCCGCCTGCTCGGCCACCACTCGGTCGATCTCCGCCTGGAAATGCTCGGAGATCTTTATGACATGCGGTTCCCGAAGCAGATAAAAATGTTCACAAGGGACATAGTGCGTGTCGTGGCTGCCGGTGAGAAAAGCCGACCAGGCGTCCTCCGAGTCCGGATTTTCGGCCGATCGGTAGACGAGGGTCCGGCCGGCCCACGGCTGCGGCCGGTAGAAACGCTCGAGTAGCCTGCCGTGATTGAAGAAGACGTCGAACTGCTCCATTCCGCCGAACTGCACCACTCCGGTCAGCGGAATCTGCACCATTTTCTTCAGCGTCGCGATGTTGGTGAAGTTCGCCCGCTGCTCCGGCAGTAGCCGCTGGGTGAAGCGCGTCAGCCGGTGGCGGTAGGTACGGGCGTGCTCCTGCGCACCGCCGGGCGTCACCGGCGCGCCGGCTCCGTTCGCGGTGTCGGCGGCCGGCGCTGCGCCGTCCTCCTCGCCGGGCGTGATCCGCAGGGAGGACGGCATGTAGGTGTCCATGATCGACAGAAAGCCGACCTCGTCACCGGCCGCGGCGAGCTGCTGGGCGATCTCCATCGCGATCAGACCGCCGAGGGAGTGCCCGGCCAGCAGGTAGGGGCCCCGCGGTGCGATGATCCGGATGATCTCCAGGTGGCGGCGGGCGGTCTTCTCCACGCTCCAGTCGGGGAAGCCGCGCCGTTCCAGACCGTGTGCCTGGAAGGCGTAGACCGGCTGGTCGTCGCCGAGCCGGCGGGCGAGCGAGTGGAAGCCGAGCGCGAGCGCACCGGCTCCGGCGAAGCAGAACAGCGGCGGGCGCGAGCCGGTGGTGCGCAGCGGCACGACGGTCGGGTGGCGGGGGCCGGCCTGCTGGGCCAGCGAGACCGTCCGGGCGAAGGCGCCGAGCGTGGGGGAGTCGACCAGGGCCGACGACGGCAGGGAGACCCCGAGCTTCTCGCCGACGAGGGTGAGCAGCTCGTTGGCGGCGAGCGAGTCGCCGCCGAGCTCCATGAAGTCGTCCTCGATCCCCACCTCCTCCAGGTCCAGGACCCGGGTCCAGATGTCGGCGACGACGATCTCCCACTGGGTCCGCGGCCGGGCGGACCCGGCGGGGGCCGCGGGCGGGGGCGGCAGTGCGCCGCGGTCGACCTTGCCGCGCTCGTTGCGGGGCATCTCCGCCAGCGCCACGATCGTCGTGGGCACCATCCAGACCGGCAGCCGCTCGCGCAGCGCTCGGCGGATGCGCACCGGGGACAGCGTGTTGCCGTTCACCGCTGGGACGACGTAGGCGACCAGGCGGTTCTGTNCCCCGGTGGTCACCGCGGTGACCACCGCCTCGGCGATCTCCGGGGAGTTCAGCAGGGCCGCCTCGACCTCGCTCGGCTCCACCAGGTACCCACGGATCTTCACCGCGGCGTCGCGCCGGCCGAGCAGCACCATCGTGCCGTCGGGCTCGAACCGGCCGAGATCGCCGGTGCGGCAGGTGGTCCGGCCGTCCGGGCGCGGGGTGAACTTCTCCGCCGTCAGCTCCGGGCTGCCCCAGTAGCCCGCGGACAGGTACGCCGAGGTCACCTCGACGTCGCCCGACTCGCCGGGCCCGGCGATGGTGCCGTCCTCGCGGCGGAACACCACCTCCTTGCCCGGCGCGGGCAGCCCCGCCGGCACGGTGCCCGCGGGCACCGGCGCGTCCGGCGCAATCTCGAAGAAGCCCAGCGAGGCGATCTCGGAGGCACCAGACCAGTTCACGTAGGTACAGGACGCCGGCACGTGCGGGCGCAGCGCGGCGATGTCGCGGCCGTACGCGGCCTCCCCGCAGGTGGTGACGATCCGCAGGTCGGCGAGGATCTCGTCCGGTTCGAGCGCGCCGAGCAACGCCCGCAGCAGCGACGGGGTGGTCTGCAACGCCGTCAGGTGCTGGGCGTTGATCCAGTCACCGAGACCGGGCAGCCCCGCCGACCGTGGGTCGTAGGCGTAGAGGCCCGCGCCGTTGAGCAGGCCGAACACGACTACGGTGATCCCCGCCGCGAACGAGTACGGCAGCACCAGCGCCAACCGGTCGCCGGGCCCGAAGCCGAGGCGCTGCGCGCCGGCATAGGCATCGCACAGGAATGTGCCGTGCGTCCAGACGACGCCCTTGGGTGCGCCGGTGGAGCCGGAGGTGAACACGATGCAGGCCGGGTCGGTGAGCTGCGGCTCGGGCCACCAGACCGCGTCGGCCCCGTTGGCGGCGATCCACTCGGCGCCGTCGCCGGCCGCGGCCGCGAGGTCCAGCACCAGCCGGGGACCGTTGCCGGCCAGCAGCTCCAGCAGCGGTTTCGGATCGACCGTCGCCACGGCGGCCGCCTGCGCGTCCGGCGACCCCACCGGCCGCAGGCCCACCGTGGAGCGGGCGACGGAGCCGTCGCTCAGGTCAGTGATCAGCGCGACGCAGCCGGCCTGACGGATGATCTGAGCCATCCGCTCGGCCGGCACCATCGGATCGAGCGGGACGACGGGCCGGCCGGTCTTCATCGCCGCCAGCACGCCGAGCAGCCCGGGGACCCCGTGCGGAAGCAGCGTCGCCACCGGGCCGTCCTCGGTCGCGTCGAGGCGCCCCAGCACGGCCACCGCGATGTCGTCCGTGCGGCGGTCGGTCTCGGCGAACGTCATCGTGACGCCCGGGGACACCACCGCCGGGGTGTTGGGCAGGTGCGTGGCGACCTCGCGGAACCGGCTGACCACCGAGGCCGGTAGATGATCGAAGTCCAACGCGGGGAAGGGGACGTCACCTCCGGGCGTCGCGACCGCCAGAGCCGCGCGCCGATCGCTCTCGTTCAATGCCACTCCTTGTCCTCTGTGCTGCCGGCGCCATCGGTCCGTGCCAGATGACCCTCGACCACGTGACTCTCGCCGATCGTGGGATCGTCAGTCGCGCGCGACCAGGCGGTCCGTCGGAAACGCCCCGAAGGGCCGTCGCCGCGGCGACGGACGGGCGGGGCTGTCGGCGGGATGCCGCCTGACGGGAGTGGGTCGTTCTGGGCGACTCCGCCAACGAAACACGTGCGGCGCTGCAACCGTTCGCTCGAGGTACACGAACAGCCTCCCCAGCATGCAGTCCGGTATAGCGTGGGACTTTATACCACGATGGTGTGGCTTACTTGTCGCCACCCCTCGTAACCTTGACGGAAGTGTCGGTTTACCCGCTCGTAATCGGGGTCGACGTTTCTCCACTCCGTAAGGATTTGCTGGTCTTGCCGGGTATTCCGGCTACGGCGCGAACCGGTCACCCGGTGCTGATCTGCGCTCGTCGGGCATTCTCCCGATGGGCGCGTCACGGCACCCGGGGCCGCCCGGTCGGGGCCTGGCGCTCCAGCCGGTCGGCGTGTCCGCCGGTCGGCGTGTCCGCCGGTCCGGCTCCTTGGAGTCCACCGGCGGCGGGTGATGGGCTTCCGCGCGCCTGACCGGATGCGCGGGTTGTTCCGGGTACGCGGGCCGCGCCGGCGTCCCCTCGCCGCCCCGCCCCCGCCCGGGGGAGGGGCGAGCACTTCTCGGGCAGCCCGAACGGGCCGGGCGCGATGCCGCAGCGGCGGGGTCCGGGTACCCCCGCGGACGATCGTGGAGGTCGCCCCGGCGACCGCGGCCGCGAGATCGCAGCCTCGCTGTCACCTGTGTCACTCTGCACCAGAAGTGCTGCCGAGACTTGCATCCCGAAGCTTGAGCGTCCTAGACTCATGAACTGTGAACGACGGACGAGCTGAAAGCCGAGGCCTCACGGCGAAGGATCGCCGGGATGTGCCTCGGGGCGGCCCGGCCCGCCGTGACACCCAGAGATCGATCAAGACGAGGGAGGCCCTTGTGAGCACCTACCTGTGGGACCCGTTCGCGGCGCTGGGGCGGATGGACCGGGAGTTCGACGAGATCGTTCGGCGCGCGTGGGGTACCCGGCGCCCGGCGCTCGCCGGCCGCTCCCAGAGCGCGGAGCTCGCCGTTCCCTCGGCCGACGTCGTCACCGAGGGCGAGGACGTGCTGATCAACCTCGAGCTGCCCGGGGTAGACGTGGAGCACGACGTGGTCGTGGAGATCGACCGTGGCCGCCTGGTCGTCCGCGGCCGGCGCGGTGGGCAGCACGAGCGGGAACACGCCGGTCGCGTCCACCGCGAGAGCTGGTCCGGCAGCTTCCGCCGGGAGTTCCAGCTCCCCGAGCGGGTCGACGCCTCGCGGATCTCCGCGGGCTACGACCGGGGCGTGCTGACCGTCCGGCTCGCGGGCGCGGCGGTCGAGCCGAAGGCGACCCGCATCGCGGTCACCGCGGCGAGCGGCGGCCACGCGCCGGCCGCCGTCGCGAAGCCGGTCGAGGTCGCGCCGGCCCAGCCGAGCGAGGTTCCGGCCGTGTCGGCGCAGCCCACGGCGCAGAGTGAGGGCGGGCGGGCCGAGTCCGCGAACACGCCGGCCGCGTGACGGCGCACCCGGGGTGCGAGTCCCTCCGCACCCCGGCCCGCCGCGGCGTCGGGCCCGGGGCGCATGACCTCCCGGGCCCGCGTCGGCGTCAGCGGCGCAGCGAGTCGCCGGTGGACGACGAACGGCCGCGGCCCGTCGAGCCGCGGCTCGACGGCGGCGGCACCATGGGGCCCACGTCCCCATCCGGGGCGACATCCAGGTCGACGATGACCGGCGCGTGGTCGCTGGTTCCGGTCCCCTTGCGGGCCGCCCGATCCACCCACACCGCGCGCACCCGGCCCGCGACGTCGGCGGACGCCAGCGTCAGGTCGATGCGCATGCCGAAGTTCTTCGGGAAACAGAGCTGGCGGTAGTCCCAGTAGGTGTAGACGACGTCGTCGGGCCAGCGGGTACGCAGGACGTCGACGAGACCGGCGTCGACGAGCTCCCCGAGGGCGGCGCGTTCGGCCGATGTGACGTGCGTGGCGCCCTCGAACTGCGCGACGTCCCACACGTCGGCATCCGTCGGGGCGATGTTGAAGTCGCCGAGGGTCATCAGCGGGCCCCGGGCCACCTCCGCGGTGACGACGTCGCGCAGCGCGGCCAGCCAGGACAGCTTGTAGGCGTAGTGCGGGTCGTCGACGGTGCGCCCGTTCGGCACGTACAACGACCAGACCCGGATGCCGTCGCAGGTCGCGGCGATCGCGCGAGGTTCGGGGTCGGGGAAGCCCGGCCCGCCCGGCAGGCCCCGCACGACGTCGTCGAGGCTGCCCCGCGACAGGATCGCCACGCCGTTCCACCGGCCGTCGCCGTGATGGGCGACCCGATAGCCACGCCGGAACAGATCCTCGTCGAAAAGCTCGAGGAAGGCGTCGTCCGACAGCTTCGTCTCCTGCAGGCACACCACGTCCGGTCCGGCGCGGTCCAGCCACTCGATCAGCCGGGCCTGCCTGGCCTTCGCGGAGTTGATGTTCCACGTCGCGATCCGCACAGCAGGTCACGGTAGTCCCGTGCCGCGGCAGGCCCGCGGCCGCTCCCGACCGGCATGCCATGCTGACGCGCGTGGACGGCGAGCGCACGGCGGTGGGGCGCCCCTACGTGATCTGTAGCTGCGCGATGTCGCTGGACGGCCGGATCGACGACTGCTCGGATGCGCGGCTGATCCTCTCCGGGCCGGCGGACCTCGATCGGGTCGACGAGGTGCGCGCCGGGTGCGACGCGATCCTCGTCGGCGCCGCGACCGTCCGGCGGGACAACCCCCGTCTCGCCGTGCGCGCCGAGCATCGTCGCGCCGCGCGGGTCGCCGCGGGCCTGCCGCCGACGCCGGTCAAGGTGGTGCTCTCCGGCGGCGGCGACCTCGATCCGCGTTCCCGCCTGTTCGGCACCGACCCGGTCGACACGCTCGTCTACCGGCGCGCCGGCAGCGCCGCACCGCCGCCATCCTGGTCCGTGGCGCCGCCCGGCGCCGCCATCGACCACACCCGAGTCCTCCCGGCGCCCATCGCCGATGGGGCGGCGGGGGCGGGCGGACCTGGTCCCGGCGGGCGGGTGAGCGTCGTCGACCTGCCCGGTCGGCCGCGGGTGGACGTTGCCGAGATAGACGTTGCCGAGATGCTCGCCGACCTCGCCCACCGGGGCGTGCGCCGCCTGCTGGTCGAGGGGGGAACCTCGGTGCACACCGCCTTCCTCACCGCCGGCCTCGTCGACGAGCTCCACCTCGCCGTCGCCCCGTTCTTCGTCGGCGAGCGGGACGCGCCGGCGTTCGTCGGCCCTGGGGCCTTCCCGCAGAACGTCCATTCCCCGCTGCGGCTGGCCGAGGTCCGACAACTCGACGATGTGGTGCTGCTTCGGTATCTGGTGCCGACGTCGGCCTGAACGCGCCTCGTCCGGTTTTGTGCGCACCGGTTTTGTGCGCCCCCGGCCGGGCATCGCTCCACCCGGATCAACCGATCCCATGGTCCGAGGGAGTGATCACTGTGTCGGTGCAGACCGGCGGCCGGCTGCGGCACGCCGTCACCAGCGGCGGCGACGCTGGCAGCCAGGCGAAGGGCGCGGCGCGCCGGGCTCGCCACAGCCGGACGGTCGACATCACGGCCCGCATCGGACTCGCGGGGCGGGGCCTGGTCTACGTCCTCATCGGGGTGCTTGCCCTCCAGGTGGCCTTCGGACTGAGCAACGCCCAGACGAACCGCAACGGTGCGCTCGGGGAGATCAAGGACAAGCCGTTCGGGTCCACGGTCCTGGTCATCATGGTCATCGGCTTCCTCGGGTACGCGGCCTGGCGGCTGCTCGAGGCCGCGGTCGGTGTCCAGGACGAGAACGGCGAGAAGAAGCGGACCGCGAAGCGGGTGGTCTCCGCGGCACGTGGCGTCATCTACCTGGTGATCGCCGGTAGCACGATCAGCTTCCTCGTCTCGGGCGGCGGCGGGTCCGGCGAGCCGGCGCCCTGGACGGCGCGGGTCATGCGCAACGACGCCGGCCGGGTGCTCGTGGGCATCGTCGGCCTCGTGGTCGTCGGCATCGGCATCGGCATGATCATTCGTGGGGCGAAGCGGAAGTTCGAGGAGAAGCTGAAGACCGGGGAGATGGGCGCGCTCGCCCGTAAGATCGCCAAGCCCGCGGGTCTCGTCGGCTACATCGTGCGCGGCATCGTGTTCGGGCTCGCCGGCGTGTTCGTGACCAAGGCGGCGATCGAGTTCGACCCGAAGGAGGCCAAGGGCCTCGACGGCACGCTGAAGACCCTCGCCGGGCAGGCGTACGGCCAGTGGCTGCTCACCGTGTGTGCGATCGGCCTGGCGCTGTTCGGCGTCTACTCGTTCTTCGAGGCCCGCTACCGCAAGCTCTGACCGTCGACGGTCCGCGCGACGGCGGCCCCGGTCGGTGCCCACGGGCGGCCGGCCGGGGCCGTCCTCGCACGCCCGGAACCATGGGCGGCTGACCAACCGGGCACGGTAGCGTGCGTGCTGCCCGGACCGGCGGCCGCCGAGCTGCGGATCGGCGGATCGGCTGAGCGGCGGATCGGCTGAGCGGAGGGGACGCGGGTGCGCGCTGGCCGGTCGTCGGACGGGGCGTCCCCCCGACGGCCCCCGCGCCCGGCCACGCTGCTCGCCGACATCTCCCCCCTGCGTGAGTACCCGGCCTACCGCCGGTTGTGGGTGGGGGAGACGATCTCCGCCCTCGGTTCCCAGATCACGGCCACCGCGGTGCTGCTGCAGGTCTTCGCCGTCACCCGCTCGTCGTTCCAGGTCGGCCTGGTCAGCCTGGTGGCGCTGGTGCCGCTCGTCGCCGGCGGGCTGTTCGGCGGCGCCATCGTGGACGCGGTCGACCGCCGCCGCCTCGCGATGATCACCTCTGGTGGGCTGGCGGTGGTCTCGGCGGCGTTCCTGCTGCTGACTCTCGTCGGCGCCGTCGACGACGCCGCCTGGCCGCTGATGTGCCTGGTCGCCGTGCAGTCCGCGCTGCTGGCCGCCGATCAGCCGGCACGCCGGGCGATGACGCCCAACCTGATCCCGCTCGAGCACCTGCCGGCCGCCAGCGCCCTGGCCCAGATCGGCGGCACCGCTGCCGGGGTGTTCGGCCCGCTCATCGCCGGCGTGACGGTGGCCGCCGGCGGCTTCTCGGTTGCCTATGCGGTCGATCTGGTCACCTTCGCCGCCCCCTTGTACGGGCTGGCCCGGCTAGCGGCGATGCCACCGCGCGGCGGCGGGCGCGGCGCGGGGGTGGCCAGCGTCGCCGAGGGGCTGCGATTCCTGCGCGGGCAGCCGGTGCTGTTGATGACCTTCGTGGTCGATCTCATCGCGATGGTGTTCGGGATGCCGCGGGCGTTGTTCCCGGCGCTCGCCGAGGGCCGCTTCGGTGGGGGGAGCGCGACGGCGGGCGCGATGTACTCGGCGGTCGCGGTCGGCTCCCTGCTCGCCGCCGGGCTGTCCGGCCCGCTCGGCGGGGTCCGCCGCCAGGGGCTCGCGGTGGTGGTCTCGATCGTCCTGTGGGGCGGGGCGATCGCCGGCTTCGGCCTGGCCCATGACATCGCGCTCGGCCTGGCGCTGCTGGCGCTCGCGGGCGCCGCCGACATGGTCAGCGCCATCCTGCGCAACGCGATCCTCAACGTCGCCACCCCCGACGAGATGCGCGGGCGGCTGCAGGGCGTGTTCCTCGTCGTCGTCACCGGCGGGCCACGGCTCGGGGATCTGGAGGCCGGCAGCGTCGCGGCGGTCACCTCGCCGGCGTTCTCCGTGATCAGCGGGGGGCTGGCCGGCATCGGCTGCCTGCTGCTGGTGACGGCTGCGGTACCCGCGCTGATCCGCTACGACGCGAAGGCCGCCCTTGCGCAGGCCCGGGAACGATCCTCGCAGCCGCCTGCGTCCGCCGCAGCTGCGTCCGCTCCGCATGACCGGACCGAGGCGCCGGTGGTACCCCGTCCCTCCGGTGGCACCTCGCGGGACACCCTCGATCCGAGCGCCTAGACCGCGCCCAGACCGGTCAAGGGGCGCAGGGGGCCTGCGCGTCTCGCCGTCGTCCGTCCCGCAGTGTTCCCCGGAGCGGAACGTTACGGGATCGTTACTGCGGCGCCGTTCCTCCGACATCGTTCTCTCGTCGAATGTCAGTTGACGATGGTTCATGTGGTGAGACACATCGGGGGTGGTCGACCGTGACCGGCACGTCGGGCACGTCGGGCACGTCAGGCACGTCGCCTGTGGCCACCTACCTGCGAGCGCTGGCGATGGAGACGACGATGCTCGCCCGCGCCTGCGGCAAGAGCGACGTGCGCCGCCTCGAACCCGAGGACCTCGTCGCGCTCACCGTCGAGGCGGCGGCGCTGGCCGAGGTGCCGCTGGCCGAGGTGCCGCTGGCCGAGGTGCCGCTGGCCGAGGTGCCGCTGGCGGGGACCGACTGGGTCCCCGGATGATGACCGTGCAGGCGAGCGCTGACGTCGTCATCGTCGGCGGCGGCATCGAGGGGGCTGCGATCGCCTGGGCGCTGACCCGCAAGGGCGTGTGCAACGTGCTGGTCCTCGAACGGGCCACCATCGGCTCGGGCGGGACGGGTCGGTCCAGCGGCATCATCCGCTGCCACTACGGAGTGCCCTCGCTGGCCGTGATGGCCTGGCACGGCGTGCAGTTGTTCACCCACGCCGCCGAGATCCTCGGGGTGGCCGACGGGGTCGGCTTCGAGCAGGTCGGCTACATCGTCGGCGTCGGGCCGGGTGATGCCGCGGCGCTGGCGGCCAACGTCGAGGCGGCGGCGGCGGTCGGCATCGACACCCGCCTCGCCGATCCCGCGGAGGTCGCCGAGCTGTGGCCGGCGGCCGACCTCGCCGACTTCGCCGCGTTCGCCTACGAGCCGCGCGGCGGCTACGGCGACGCCTACCGGACCTGCCACGCGTACCTGGCTGCGGCCCGCCAGGGCGGGGTCCGGGTGCGCCAGGGTGCCCCGGTGGCGCGCATCCTGACCTCGGGCGAACGAGCAGGTGGGGGCGAACGAGCAGGTGGGGGCGAACGAGCAGGTGGGGGCGAGCGTGCCGATGGGGGCGAGCGCTTCGATCGGGGCGCGGGGCCCGGCGGGCGGGCGATCGGGGTGGAGCTCGCCGACGGCAGCCGGATCGCCGCCGGCACGGTGGTGCTCGCGGCGGGCGTGTGGTCGGCGGCGCTGGCCGCCGGGGTCGGCGTCGACCTGCCGCTGCGGGCCCAACGGGAGCAGATCCTGCTGGTGGCGCCAGGCGCGCCGGTCGGGAACGTACCGGTGCTGTCCGACCTGGTCGGCCTGCAGTACGTGCGCCCGGAGCGCTCCGGCGACCTGCTGGTCGGCAACAGCGACCACAGCCGCCCGCAGTGGGTCGACCCCGACGCCTACCCGGGCGCCGCGGACCCGCAGTACGTGGAGCGCGCCGTCGGCCGGTTCGCCCATCGCTTCCCGGGTCTGCCCGAGGTGGCGCTGTCGTCGTCCTACGCCGGCTGCTATGACGTCACCCCCGACTACAACCCGATCATCTCGGCAACGCCGGTCGACCGGTTGTTCGTCGCGGCGGGGTTCAGCGGCCACGGGTTCACGATCTCGGTCGCGGTCGGTGAGCTCGTCGCGGACCTCGTCGTCGACGGGGATTCCAGCCATCCGCTCATCCCCGCCGCCGACTTCCGCCTCTCCCGCTTCGCCGAGAACGCCCCCCTGGTCAGCCCGCACCCCTACGCCGCCGCCGGCCAGATGCGCTGAGCCAGGCCGGCTGCCTGAGAGCGGCGCCGCCTGTCTCTTCCGCAGGGATAAATCGGACATCGAATCCTGTGGAAGGACCATGGCGGCTCGCTCCCGCGCATCCGCCGCTGTCCAGGCCCGTCCGCTGCCACGCCACGTCCCGCGAGGACCTCGGCGCCCCGTGATGCGTGGCCGGGCGTCAGGGGCCGTCGTGGGAGCCGTGGGCGGTGACGGACAGGAAGCGGATCGGCAGCTCCAGCAGGCGGACCGGGCCGTGCGGCCCCTGGCCGTCGAACATCAGCGCGTCGCCGGGGTGCAGCACGTAGCGGGCCTCGCCGTGCCCGTACTCCAGCACGCCGTCGAGGACGTAGAGGAACTCGGTGCCCTCGTGCTGGAACAACGGGAAGACCTCGCTGGCCTCCGTCAGGGTGACCAGCAGCGGCTCCATCCGCTTGGCTCCCCCGCGCAGGGTGCCCAGCAGCTCGTAGAGGTGGCCGACCCGGCTGCCGCGGCGCACGATCCGGGCGCCGTGCCCGGCGGGCACGAACACCGCCTCCCGCTCGTCGTCGACGCCGCGGAACAGCGCCGTCACGGGGACGCCGAGCCCGGCGGCGAGCCGGCCGAGGGTGGACAGGCTGCAGGAGGTCTGGGCATTCTCGATCTTCGAGAGCATCGCCTTGGACATCTCGGTGCGCCGCGCGAGCTCCGCGACCGACAGCGCGGCGGCGAGGCGGTACTCGCGGACCCGGGCGGCGATGACCCGTTCGAGGGCCTGCTCGCCCGGCTCGGTGGACACAGCATGCAGCGTAGGGCGTCGAGACCGGGGCACGGTCGGCCCGGCATCGACGTCAGGCCCCGCGGGGACGGCTCGGCCGGGCAGCGCGCGGCGGGCAGCCGTCCCGCGGCCGACGCTCGGACTGGCAGATTCTGCCGGCCGCACCGGTCAACTCGGCAGTCCACGGGAGTCCGTAAGCGTGGCTCGGCCGGCACGCTCGGGACATATGGAACAAATGACGTTCGCGGCCGCCGTCCGCGCGGTCAACGACACCCTGTCCCGCCGGTCGGCCCGCCATGGCGGGATGCCCTGCCCCGCCGGGCCGCGAGCGATCCAGGACGACGTCCTCGCCGCCTGCGACCTCGGGTGCTTCGACGACGCCGTGCCCCTGCTGGAAAGGATTGTCGACCGCCTGGGCCGGCGGGGTCCCGCCGCCCCGCACGGCTACCTCGTCCGGGTGGTGCGCTCGGCCCTGGGTGAGCTGCACCGCGACCGGCGGCGCGCCCACGGCCTGCAGCAGCGGCCCGAACGCGTGCCCGACGCGGCCTGGGCGCATGAGGCGCTGCCCGACCCCGCCGACCGGGCCCTGCTGGCGCACCTGATGACATGGCTGGGCAGCGATGTGCCCGCCGTCGCGGGCACCGGCTGGCCCCTGTCGGCCTGGGCCGACCGCTACGGCACCACCCCGGCCGAGATGGCGGCCTGGATCCGTCGCGTGATGGCCGCCGTCGAGGCGACCTCGCCGCGGCGTCACCGGCGCTACCTCGCGGGGCCGCTGGCCGACAAGGCGCCCGTCGTGCCGCCGGTGAGCGCCTTCACCGGCCGCGACGCGCGGCTCGACGGGCTCGCCCGGGAATCCGGCCGGTGGGACGGCAGGGGTGAGGGTCGTGGTGACGGGCGTGCCGGGCTGGCGTCGGCCCGGCCGCTGTGGCCGACGGCCGGGGGTGCGATGCCGGCCGCCGAGACGGTGCGGCGGGAGGTCGCCGGCTATCGGATCGTCGGGCTCACGGCGACCGTCGCCGGCCTGCACGGCACGGGCGCCGTCGCGGTGCGCGCGCTGCGCGCGGCGCTGGTCGAGGCCTTCGGACCGACAGCCGCGCGGGCCGCCGACGACGACCTCGCCGACGCGCTGCGGCGCGCCGCTCAGCCCGCGGCGCCGATCGCCGACGGGACCGGGCCCGCCAGCGGGACCGGACCCGCCGACTGCGGTGCGGGTGCCGATAGCGGTGCTGGTGCTGGTGCTGGGGGCGGGGTCGTCAGTGCCACCGGTGCCCGCGCCGCGGGATCGCTGCTGCTCGCGGCCTGAGCGCCGCCCGCGACCAGGGCCGCGAACGGGTCGCTCAGCCGGGCCTGCGCCGGGACGAGCGTGCTGACCGGCCGGTCGCCCGCGAGCCGGCGCAGGGCGTCGAACGCCGCGTCGACGGAGGCGTCGAAGTAGGCGTCGAGGAAGCGGGGATCACCGGCCCGTAGCACCGAGCCGTCCGCCGCGCGCGGGGCGGACGCGGGCACGTGCAGCAGCCGGGAATGCGGCGCGAGCAGTTCACCCCAGGCCCGGCACTGCGCGGCCAGCTCCATCGGCGCCGTCCCCGACAACGCCGCGATGATCTCGATGAGCTCCGGCTCCGGCACCACCATGACCACCCGCACGTCGGGCCCCGCGTCCCCGAGCAGCCGCGCGCTGGGCGCGCTCGGCTCCGGTGGCTCGGTGAGCACGTGTGCCCAGACCCGGCGCGGGGAGTTGTCCGGGCGGCGCAGCCAGTCCTGCATGATCTCGTCGGCGAGGGCGAAGTCGAGCTGCGCCCCGCCGTGCACCGACCGGGCCGCGCGGGCGAAGCTGCCCAGGCCCCAGCCGAGCGCCTTGGCCAGCAGTGCCGCGACCGTGTAGGAGCCGGTCCACTGCAGGCCGGTGACGACGATGCCCTGCGCGCCGACCCCGGACGCGTCGGTGGGGGCATGGTGGGCCGTGGGCTCGTGCGGAGCCGTGAAGCGGTGGACGATCAGCGGCGGCAGCGGGCCCGCGGGCAATCCCTCGACCAGCAGCGGCGTGGCGTCCCAGCTCGCCGCGGTCCGCTCGAAGACCTCGGCGAAGTCTCGTTCGGCGTCGGCCCGCTCGCTGATCGCGTCGACGCGTTCGAGCAGCACATGGTCGGCGAAGTGGCAGCGGTGGCGCCGGCCTCGCCAGTGCGGCCGCACGGTCACCGACCACCGTCCGTCGCGGGCTGCCGCCGCCGCGAACAGGGCGCCGCCGGTGGTCCGGCCCTCCTGCGCGGAGCGGGCGCGAAGCTGCCGCTCCCGCTCCTCGGCCTCCTCGGCCCGGCGGACGAGTTTGCTGATGGAGGGACTGCGCAGGCCGTAGGCGGCGAGCATGTCGCTCTCATGGCCACCGACCGCCCGGGCCAGCTCGATGATCGCGTGTGCCGGGATGGTCGTCTCGTTGCTCAGCCAGCGGCGCAGCTTGTGGGTGCCCTGCAGATCGAGCGGTCCGGCNACCCGTTCGGCGAGCGCGGGCAGGCTGATCTGCTCGCGGTTGAGCACCGTCTTCATCGCGTCCGCCCAGCGGGCCTGGCGCGGATCGTCGCCGATCCGCGTCGGCAGACTGTGCGGCTGGAACCGGCGCGCCTGCCGGGCGGAGCCGCGCTGCGGCGCGCCTCTGCCGCTCACCGACCCCGCCCCACCGCTCCCGGCCACCCCACCATTCCCGGCCACTCCTCCCTTCCCGGCCACGCCACCATCGTGACTGATACCACCGGTTTGCCGGCCTGGAGTCGCCGGGTAGCAACCAAAGGGTAGTTAGTCATAATCATTCTGCGATGATGATGGAGGTGGGAGTGATGGCGCTCTCCACCCGAGGCACGCCCGACAGCGGGGTCACCCTGGGCCGCTGGGACCCCTTCCGCGAGATCGAGGAGGCCTGGAGCCGGATGGGCAGCCTGCTCGGCGACGTCGCGGGCGGCTCCGGCCGGCCGCTCGGCGTGCTGGCCGGGGCGGTGCTGCCGGTCGACATCGAGGAGACCGACGACGCCTACGTCGTCGAGCTGGAGCTGCCCGGCGTCCGCCGCGGGGACGTCTCGATCGATCTGCGGGACGACGAGCTCCACGTCACCGGGGAGATCAGCGAGCGTGAGCGGACCGGTGTCGTGCGCCGCCGGTCCCGACGGATCGGCCGGTTCGAACATCGGATCGCCCTGCCCGGCGAGGTCGACATCGAGGGTGTCTCGGCGAACCTGGCCGACGGGGTCCTCACGGTGACCCTGCCCAAGGCGCGTCGCAGCCGGCCACGGCACATCGAGATCACCGTGGGTGACCGGGGTGAGGTCGGGGCTGGTCGCGAGGCCGCTCCGGCTGGTCTGGAGGCGGGCTCGGCTGGTCGGGAGACGGGCTCGGCTGGTTTGGGGACGGGTTCGGCTGGTTCGGAGACGCGGGAGACGGGTTCGGCTGGTCGGGAGACGGGTTCGGCTGGTTTGGAGACGGGTTCGGCTGGTTCGGAGACGCGGGAGACGGGCTCGGCTGGTCGAGAGGCTGGGTCACCTGGCCGGGAGGCCGGTTCCGAGGCGAGGGAGTTCCGCTGATCCGTCGCCCGACGGCTCTGACGGGCGGATGACGGTCGGCTTTCGGACATGTCGCGGAAGGAGGCGGGAAAACGACCCTCGCGCAGGCACACTATGGTGCGTCTGGCGATCGAGGGAGAGTGCTGGTGTCTGGGACCCCGCTGCGCGTCCACACCCCGGCCGGGGAGGTGACGCTCACCGGCGACGAGCCCGCCGTGGTGGGGCGGGCCCGGTCCGCGGACATTGTCATCAACGACGGACGGGTGTCCCGTCGGCATCTGGTGCTGCACCCCACGGCGGTCGGCTGGCGGGTCGAGGACATCAGCGCCAACGGGTTGTGGTGCGACGGTCGCCGGCTGGGCGACGTCGACATCGTCGGTGAGCTGCGGCTACGCCTCGGCGCCGCGGACGGCCCGGAGGTGGTGCTCCTGCCCCGGCCTGCTCGGCCGGTCATCCCAGCGACGGCCCCGACCCGCGGGCCGGACGCGGCGCCCGTCTCCATCGAGGACCTTGCGGCCTTCGCGCCCACCCCAGTGACGTCTGCGCCGGTGGGTCCTGGCGGGAACGGCGGTGTGCCTGGGAACGGCGGTGGGCCCGGAAACGGCGGTGTGCCCGGGAGCACGGAGCCGCCGGTGCCGGTCGGGGCCGGGGTGCCGGGGCAGCCGTCGGGGGCGGCCGGCATCGCGCCGGGGGTTTCGGGGGGCCTGTCGATCGATCCGGCGACCGCGCAGAGTGCGGTCGTGCACGACCGGCGCCGCGTGCATCCCCTCAGGCCCGGCCGGATGCGGATGGGGCGCTCCCGCGACAACGAGATCAACGTCGGGGATCTGCTCGCCTCCCGTCACCACGCCGAGCTGCACATCTCGCTCGGCGGGGTGGAGCTGGTCGACCTCGCGTCGGCGAACGGCACCTTCGTCAACGGCCACCGGATCAGCCGGGCCCCGGTGATGCAGCGCGACGTCATCGCCATCGGCCACCATCTGTTCCAGCTCGAGGGCAGCTCGCTCGTCGAGTACGTCGACTCCGGGGACGTCGCCTTCGAGGTCCAGGACGTCTCCGTCTGGGCCGGCACCAAGCAGCTCATGCACGACATGACCTTCCGGCTGCCCGGCCGGTCCCTGCTCGGCGTGGTCGGCCCCAGCGGCGCCGGCAAGTCCACCCTGCTCAACGCGCTCACCGGCTTCCGGCCCGCCGACCGCGGCTCGGTGCGCTACGCCGGCCGAGACCTCTACGCCGAGTACGACGAGCTGCGTCGCCGCATCGGCTACGTGCCCCAGGCCGACCCGCTGCACGACCAGCTCACCGTGCGCGAGGCCCTGCTCTACGGCTCGGAGCTGCGCTTCCCGGCCGACACCACCGCGGCCGAGCGCCGCGCTCGGGTCGAAGAGGTCATCGGCCAGCTCGGGCTGTCCGCGCACGCCGACACCCGGGTCTCCCAGCTCTCCGGCGGCCAGAAGAAGCGCACCAGCGTCGCGCTCGAACTGCTCACCCGACCGTCGCTGCTCTTCCTCGACGAGCCGACCTCCGGCCTCGACCCGGCCAACGACCAGTCGGTGATGGAGACGCTGCGCGGCCTCGCGAAGGGCGGCGGCGCCGGGTCCACCGACGAGAGCGGCCGGACCGTCATCGTCGTCACCCACAGCGTGCTGTTCCTGGATCTGTGCGACTTCATCCTGGTGCTCGCCCCCGGCGGCCACGTCGCCTACTTCGGTCCGGCCGATGGGGCATTGCGCTTCTTCGGCAAGCAGGACTTCCGCGAGTTCGCGGCGGTCTTCCGGGAGCTGGAGGCCACCCCGGGCGAGCAGATGGCCGCCCGCTTCCGGGCGTCGGAGTTCTTCGTGCCCTCCGCGGTCGTGGCGCCGGCGGTCCGCAAGGCGCCGCCAGAGCTACCCAGCGTCCGCCAGCAGCCGGTGACCGCGCAGCTGTCGACGCTGACCCGCCGGTACTGGCGGGTCGTCCTCGCCGACCGGTCCTACCTGCGACTGATCATCGCCTACCCGTTCCTGCTCGGCATCGTGCCGCGGGTGCTCAAGGCTCCCGACGGACTGGGCCCGCTGCCGCAGTCGCCGAACGCCGACGCCACCAAGGTGCTCGTGGTGCTGGTGCTGTGCGCCTGCTTCATGGGGATGGCCAACTCGATCCGGGAGATCGTCAAGGAACGCGCGATCTACCGGCGGGAGCGGACGATCGGCCTGTCCCGCACCGCCTACCTCGGTTCCAAAATCATCCTGCTGACCGCGATCACGACCGCGCAGTGCCTGGTCTTCACGCTCATCGCGGTGGTGGGCCGCACTCCGCCGCAGGCCGCCGCGCTCGGCTCGCCGCTGCTGGAGTGCCTGCTGGCGGTGATCGTCGCGGCGCTGGCGTCGATGATGATCGGCCTGTTCGTCTCCACCCTGATCGACAACGCGGACAAGGCGATGCCGATCCTCGTCCTGGTCACCATGGGTCAGCTCGTGTTCTCCGGCGGCCTGACCTCCATGACCGGGCGGCTCGTGCTGGAGCAGGTCAGCTACCTCGTCCCAGCCCGGTGGGGGTTCGCGGCGCTGGCCTCCACCGACGACATCAACGTGGTGAGCAAGCTCGGCAACCCGACCCTGCGCACCGACCCCCCCGACCGGCTCTGGGAGCACAGCGCGGGCACCTGGGCGCTCGACATCGTGATCGGCATCGCCATCGGCGTCATCGCGCTGGCACTCACCACGCTCATGCTGCGCCGGATCGAACCCAAGGTCACCCGAGCGGCGGATGCCGCGCCGGCGCAGGGCACAGGGCTGCCCGGGTTCAGGCCCGACCGGGTCCACGGCCAGCCGCAGCCGCCCAAGGGCCGGATGTCCCTGCGCGGCTGAGGAGGTCGGTGACCTCCTCGCACCAGAAGGCCAGACCGCAGAGCTGGTAGGTCAGCGGGCCCTCGGCGAGCGCGGGGCGGTTGTGCTCGAACAGCACGTGCCCGGCGATCTGCACGGCCCAGCTCGCCGCGAACACCGGCAGACCGATCCTGGGTCGGACGAGCACCACCGGCAGCGCGAAGGCCACCCCCGGGATGCCGACGAGATGGGTCAGCCGGATGGCCCGGCCGGTGTGCTGGGACCGGTAGTACGCCATCTTCTCGGCGAACGGGGCCGAACGGTCGGGCACCGCCCCGCCGGCCGTCCCGGATCCGCGCGCCCCGCGTCGGATGTTCATCGCCGCCCACCTCCCGCCGGCCGTGGCACCGAGGTCAAGGTCCCCGCCGGGCCCGGGCCGGCTCGCCCGTCGGTCGTTCGATCGTTCGGTCGTATCCACGTTGCCAGGCGCCGCGCCCGCGGGGTAGGATCCAGGGATGGGCAAGACGAGCGAATCGGTGCAGGCGGGCACGTCCCGCCCGGGTCGCCTGCTCGCCGTCCTGACGGCCGCGACGCTGCTGCAGTGGCTCGGTTCCTTCGCCATCGCCCCGCTGCTGCCGCTCTACCTGGCCGACCGGCACATCTCCGCCGCCGGCGTCGGGGTCGTGATGGCCGCGTTCTTCCTCGGGGCGCTGCTGTCGCAGTATGCCGCCGGGCGGGCGGCGGCGGCCCGCGGTCACCGCGGGGTGCTGCTCTCCGGGCTCGCCGCCTACGCTGCCGGCTGCCTCGGCCTGTTCGCCTCGACGGGGGTCGGGATGGACGCAGTCATGCGTGTGCTGCAGGGCGCGGGCGCGGGCGCGTTCGAGGTCGCCGCGCTGACCGCCGTCGCCACGACGGTCGCCCCGGGCACGCAGGGGCGCGCGTTCAGCGCCATCTACACCGGGCAGCTTCTTGGCGTCGCGCTCGGTCCGCTGCTCGGCGGCTTCGCGGGCGAGCACCGGATGGATCTGGTGTTTCTGGGCAGCGGCGCGGCCGCGGTGCTGGCGTCGTTGCCGGTGCTGTGGCTCCTGCCCGCTACCGTCCGCGCCGGATCGGTTCCCGCCGCTTCCACGGTTGCGGCCGCTTCCACGGTTGCGACCGTTTCCCCAGTTGCGACCGATGCCGCGGGGAGCAGCGCCCCGACGGGTCCGGCCGGTGGTGCCCCGCCGGCCCGGCTGCTGCTGCGCCGCGGCGTCCTCGGGCTGTTGCTGGTCGCCGGCTGCGACGGGCTGATCGCTGGCGTCTACGAGACATGCTGGAGCCTGCTGATGGAGCGCGACGGCGCGTCCACCACGCTGATCGGCCTCACCTTCACCCTCTTCGCGTTGCCATACCTCGTCTTCGCCTGGCCCGCCGGCTGGCTCGCCGACCGGTGTGACCGGCGCCGACTGATCGGGGCGACCACGCTCGTCCTGTCGGTGACGGTCGCCAGCTACCCTTTCCTGCACTCGATCCCGCTCATCATCCTGTTGAGCTGCCTGGAGGCGGCGGGCCTCGCCGTCGCCTACCCCGCGGCCCAGTCCCTGCTCGCCCAGGAATGCGCCGCCGGTGACGGCACCGGCCGCGGTCAGGGCCTGTTCGCGACGACACAGACCGCCACGACCGTGTTCGCCGCGCTGGCCTCCGGGGCGCTGTTCGCGGCGGATCCGCGGTTGCCGTTCGTGCTGGCCGCGCTCGCCGCGCTGGTCACCGCCGCCCTGCTGCCGCCGCTATGGCGGGAGGTCGCCGGCACCGTGGCCCAGGTCCAGGCGCGGTCCGCTGCCGGGGGGGCGGGGGTCGGGCCGGGCACGGGGCGGGAGGCTGCGGGGCGGGAGGCTGCGGCGACGCCCGGCCGGCCGTAGGCCTCGGGTCGGTTCCGCGGGAGGCGCTGGCGGATCAGTTCGCGAACCCGGGCGCCCGTTCGGCCACCGCATGCAGGGCCTCCGCGAGCAGGCTGACGGCGGTCGGGATGTCCTCGGTGCGGATGCCCGCGTAGGACAGGCGAAGGTGGCCCGCCTCCTGCTCGCCGATGGTGAAGAACCGGCCCGGGGCCACCGCCACCCCGAGCCGCCCGGCGCTGGTCGCCACCGCGAGGTCGTCGATTCCACGGGGCAGGCGCAGGAAGAGGTTCACCCCGCCGCGCGGCGGGGCGAAGGAGCATTCGGGCAGCTCACGGGCGAGCGCCGCACCCAGGGCCGCGGCCCGCTCCCGCAGGGCGCCGCCCACCGCCCGGACCTGCGCCGACCAGGCCGGCCCGCTGACCAGCTCGATCGCCGTGTGCTGGACCGGGCGGGCGACGAAGGAGTCGTCGACGATCCGCATGGCCGCGATCCGGCTCATCACCGGCCCGCGGGCGATGACCGCGCCCACCCGCAGGCTCGGGGCGAGCACCTTGGTCAGGGAGAGGATCGTGATGACCTGCCCGTGGTCGTCGTCCTGCCACAGCGGGGGCGGCGGCGTCACGGCGGCGAAGCCGAGCCAGCGGGCGAAGTCGTCCTCGACGATGAACGCCCCGGCCCGCCGGCAGATGTCGAGCACTTCACCGCGGCGCTGCGCCGCGAGCACGCTGCCGTCCGGGTTGGCGTACGTGGGCTGGATGACCAGCAGCCGGGCCGACGTCCGCGCGAACGCGTCGCGCAGCAGCTCGGGCCGGATTCCGTCCCGGTCGCCGGGCACCGGGATGGGGATGTGCCCGGCGCTGCGGGCGACGGCGAGCGCGCCGGGGTAGGTGGGGGTGGCGAACAGGACGGGATGGCCGGCGGGCAGGATCGCGCGGAACGTCGCCGACAGCGCGCCCTGGCTGCCCGGGGTGATCAGCACGTTCTCCGGCTCGGCGCCGATCTGCCGGCCGAACCAGCTCCGCAGCTCCGGGATGCCGGCCGTGGGGGAGCTGGCCCAGGCGTCCGGCCGCCGTGCCGCCCGGCTGGCAGCGGCGGCCAGCCGGGTGTCCGCCCGCAGCCCGGGATCGAGGTAGCCCGCCCCCAGCTGGAAACCCGGGCTGCCCATGAGCTGGAACAGCACGTCGAGGCCGGAGGTCTGCACGGGGCTCGGACCGAGCGCGACCTGCTGCCAGTCGGTGTCGCTGGCCTGGACGGTGCGCCGCGCCGAGACGAACGTGCCCGCGCCGGGCCGGGTCACCAGCCGGCCCTCGGCGACCAGCCGGCCCAGCGCCCGCTGCACGGTCACCGGGCCGACGCCGAGCCGCTGCTGCAGCGTCCGCGTGCTGGGCAGCTTCTCCCCGACGGCCCCGCTGTCCGCGAGCCGGCGAAGCTCCCCCACGACCCGGTCGATACTGCTATCGTTGACCATGACGTTAGACGATAGCGCTATCGTTTGCCGGTCCGCGGTGCTTTCGCGTCTCGACCTTCTCGGGCGGGTCCACGATGCCTGAACTCCTGCTGCTGGGACTGTTCGCGGTGCTGATCGGACTGGCCGCGGTGTTCGGGCCGGATACCCGGGACCGCGGCTACGGCCTGCCCGCCCCGCGTCCCCGCCGCCGGGTGTTGCGGCCGAGCTCTGCTCGCCGGGCAGCCGGCCTCCGGCTGGTGTCGTCTCGCTGATCCGCCGCTGTCCGGCGGGTGCCCGTCACCGTCCGGTAGGTGCTGTGCTGTCCGGGTGGCGTAGTGGCTGTCCAGGTGGTGCTGTGGCTGTCCGGGTGGTGCCGCCTGCGTGTCCGTGTGCCTCCGGTCGGCCCGCAGGGGAAGGCGTTCCGGCCTAGTGGCTTTCTGTTGGGCTGCGTGTCAACGCGCAGGTCAGACCGTGTCCGGGCATCGCTTCTCTTACGTTAAGGTTAAGATCCTCAGCGTTTGCTGATGGCCGAAACCCCTCGTGGCCGCTCGATAAGCTGGCGCTATGGTGAGCCGTCCGGAGTTCGCCGCCGTGGGGGATGGGTATGGAGATCGTCTTCTTGTGCGAGCAGTATCCGCCGATCATTTGGGATGGGGCGGGTGTCTACACGCACGACATCGCTCACGCGTTGGCCGCGCTCGGTCATCAGGTCCATATCCTCTGTGCGCAGGGTCGTCGCCGCACCGACGAGGACCATGACGGCGTCAAGGTGTACCGGCGCCCGTTGCTCCGTTTGCCGGTCAGCAGATATCTGGGCCCGCTGGGGCGGTCGTTTCAGGGGAAGAACTATCCACGAGATTCCCTGTCCCTGCGGGTGGTCCTCGCCGTCTCCTACGCTTTCTGGCTGCGCCGCCTCGGGCTGCACCCCGACGTCATCGAGACCCAGGACGGCGAGACCCGCGGTTTGCGTACCGCGGTGCGCCGCGACGTTCCCCTCGTGATCCACCTGCACACGCCGACGATGATGGACGTCCGCCTGCGCGAGGGTGAGCTGCACGGCCGGGGCGCGCTGGCGGACCGGATCGACCGGTTCTCCGCGCTGCGCGCCGACGCGCGGACGGCCCCGTCCGAGCTGATCGTCACCACTCTGCGTGGCTTCGGTTGGCTGAAGAAGAACACCGACGCCGACGTCATCCCCTACCCGTTCGACCGCTCCCCGTACACCGCCGTGCCGTCGCCGCAGCAGACCGACCCCACGCTGCTCGTCGTCGGCCGGCTCGAATGGCGCAAGGGCCTCGACGTGCTGATCGAAGCCGCCGCGCTGCTCGGGGATCGCGGCGTCAAGCCGACAGTGGTCTTCGCTGGCCAGTCGTCCGGCCTCATCGACGACGTCCCGACCGGCACCTGGCTGGCGCGCCGCGCCGCCGAGCTCGGCGTCACCTGCCGCTTCGCGGGCCACCTCACCCGGCCCGAGCTCGTCAAGGCATACGAGGAGGCGCGGGCGGTCGTCGTCCCGAGCCGGTTCGAGAGCTTCTCCATCGCCGGCCTGGAGGGGATGGCCTCGGGTCGGCCGGTCGTCGCGACCGCGACCACGGGCGTCGCGACCTGGGTGGCGAAGTGGGAGGGCGGAACGGTCGTCCCGCCGGAGGACGCACCCGCGCTCGCCGACGCGCTGGAGCCCTTCCTCACCGACCCGGAACTCGCCGCCGCCGTGGGCGCCCGCGGCCGGGTCGGCACCGAGGAGCTGGAGCCGAAGCGGATCGCGGCCCTGCGCGTCGCGGTCTACCAGAAGGCCATCGACCGCCACCGGACGCGTCGCCGCTTCGGTAGGAGGCCGGCGGCCGTTGCCTGACCGGCGGGTGCCGCGGCGCCGGCCCCTAGGCTGGCGGGCATGAGTGCTCTGGCGGGCGTCGCCCTGGAACACCCGGTCATGAACGCGGCAGGCACGTGCAAGTCGGTGGAGGACGTCGACGTCTTCGCCCGGTCCGCGGTCGCGGCGATCGTCGTCGGCTCGATCACCCGCCAGCCGCGGACCGGCAACGCTGGCAACGTCTACTGGCCCGGTCGGGTCTACTCGATCAACGCGCTCGGGTTGCCCAACCGCGGCCTGGACTACTACGGTGCCCATCTGCCCGGGATGGTCGAGCGGGCGCACGAGGCGGGCAAGCCGCTGATCGTCAGCGTCGCCGGGTTCGACGTCGGGGAGTACCGGGAGCTCGCCGAGGTCGTCGCCCAGGCCGGCGTCGACCTCATCGAGCTCAACCTGGCCTGCCCGAACGTCTGGGACGGCGGCGCCCAGAAGCGCATCGCCTGCTTCGACCCCGGCCAGACCGCGGCGATCTGCACCGCGGTCGGCGACGCACTGCTCGCGCGGGCCGGCGGTGATCCGGCCGGCCGCGTTCCCTATGGCGTCAAGATCTCGCCGTTCTCCGACCCGGCGGCTCTCGCCGAGCTCGCCGCGGTGCTCGCCGAGCTCGCCGGGCGGCCCGGCGGTCCGCGCTTCGTCACCGCGGTGAACACCTTCCCCAACGCCCTGGTCATCGACGCCGACCACCGTCCCGTCGTCGACGTGGAGCTGGCCGGGATGAGTGGCCTTGCGCTCAAACCGGTCGGTCTCGGCCAGGTGCGCCAGCTACGCCGGCTGCTGCCGGACACCGTCGACATCGTCGGGGTCGGGGGGGTCGGCGAGGGACGGGACGTCGCCGAGTACCTGCAGGCGGGGGCTGCGGCCGTGCAGGCGGCGACGGCGTTCTGGAACCGCGGTGAGGATCCGTCGGTGTTCGGGTCGATCCTCGCCGGCTGGATCGACGCTGGTGGGATCGACGCCGGTGGGATCGACCACGTGGACTCGGCGGTCCACTGACCCGCGCGGCGGGCCCGGCTCGTCACGCACCGTCGATGAGTCCGTGGCCCCGACGCGCGCGGCGGCCGTGGCCTCGGTGCGGTGAGCGGACTCAGCCGCCGGCGGCCAGACTTCTCGGCACCTCGACGTCGGCGGGACTCGCGGGCTCGGCGGCCGGCTCTGGACCACTTCCCGGCACCAGGGAGATCCGCCGATCCGGCGGGGGAAACGTCAGCCGGAAGGTGAACGCGGTCGCGGTCGGCCCGTGCGTGCGCAGGTGCCGGACCCGCTCCTCGGCCTCCGGCGTGCCGGGCCGGTGCCCGGCGGGCACCCACCACAGGGCGTTGGTGGCCCGGGCGGTCGGATGGAACCACTCCCGCCGGCGCCGCAGGAACGCGCCCTGATCGTGGCGGAAGACGAAGTCGGCGAGCGCGTCCGCCGACTCCCACACCGTCAGGTTCACGATGACGGTGAGGTCGGTCTCGGCGTCGAGCCGGAACGTGTGCACGGCCGCAGCGCCCTGCGCGGGTTGTAGCCGCCAGACGAAGCCGGGCTGCCCGTCGCCGAGGTCGTTCACCGGCGTGAGGCCGGCCAGGATGTCATCCGGCGCGGGGGAGTCGAGCGGGGCGAGTACCCGGGCTATGTTCACCTGGGCCAGATGGTAACCCGTCATGAAAGTAGCCTAGGGACGTCGCCCCGCATCCGCCAGGAATGACGCGCCATCACCCCCTGATGGAGATCGGTGTGCCGATGGGGAGGATTCCCGCCAGTTTTTCGATGTCGGCGTTGCGTAGCCGGATGCAGCCATGGCTGGCGTCCGTCCCGACCAGGTCGGGGCGGTTCGTGCCGTGCAGCCCGATGATCCCGTTGGCGCCGTTGAACTGGGTAATCACGTCCGAGAAGCCCGACAGACCGAAGGCGTAAGGGCCCCACGGCCCGTTCGGATCCGCGGGTCGCAGCAGTTCGGTGAGGTAGAACCGGCCGGACGGCGTGGGGGTGCCGCCGGTTCCGATGCCCACCGGGAGGCGGGCGATGACCGCGCCGTCCCGCAGCACGGTGAGCCGATGCGTGGAGCGGTCGACCTGCAGGTCGTAGGGGGTCTCGGTGACCCGGGTGTCCTCGGCCCGCAGCCATCCCCGCGACCCGTTGGGCCGGACGGGCAACTGGACCAGCAGCCAGCGAGCCCAGCGTTCCTCCACCGCGAACACCAGCGGCACGCCCTCCCGGTTGGGGTTGGCGAGCTGGCCCCGCGGGGCATCGGTGTCCGGGGTTGCGAACCAGGTGATCTCGGGTACCACGGCCTGCGCGACGAGGTGCCGCCTCTTCGCGGGGCCGGCGGTGCCGGTACCGGCCGGGGAAGGCGTCGCTCGGGTCTGCGGCGCCGGGGCGGCGGGGCGCGTCGGCGTGACCCGACCGGAACAGGCGCCGAGTAGGCAGCCCGCGGCCAGTAGCGGCGTAGCCAGGAGCAGGAGGCCGGCCGGGCCGGGGGTGCGGCGCCGAGGCGTCCGACCGAGGCTTGCCGCCGGCGGGCGGGTCGTGTCGGTGCTGCGCATCCAAACCTCCTTGGTCATACGTCGATTACCCTATGTAGTTTCAGGGGGGCGTGCCGGCGCCGGCCGGGAGGGCGCTGAGACGGCCGCCGACCATTCCCGGCGGACCGGGGCAGGCCAGATCCATCCCGGCGGATGGCCGCGTCGCCCCCGGCGCGCACCCCTACGGGCGCGACGGTGCGCCGCGGGGCCGATGCATCGAAATATCTTCCCGGTGATTCTCCGGTCTTTTTCCGGGGCGCGCGAGAATGCGGGAGGAAACGTGAAAAAAGCCGAGGGTGGGCGGCTGGATTTGCAGTCCACGACGGGCCGGATACGCTTTCCCGTGACCTTAGTTGGTTGCTTTTCCGAAACCGTAGGGGAGAACTGTGCGGAGATCAATGAGGACCCGGGCGGCAGTGGTCGCGCTGTCGAGCATGGCGACCATTTTCGTCGCGCTGGGACCAGCGGCTTCGAGCGCCTGGGCGTCCGACGGCGGGGACACGGTCAAGCAGGCTCAGAACTGGGGCGGCGACGACTGGCACAAGGACGGCTGGCGCAAGGACGACTGGCGCAAGGACGACAAGCGCAAGGACGACTGGTTCGATGACGACTGGTTCGGCGACAAGGGCAAGAACGATTGGCGCAAGGACGACTGGTTCGGCGACAAGGACGGCTGGCACAAGGACGGCTGGCACAAGGACGGCTGGCGCAAGGACGACTGGTTCAAGGACGACAAGCGCAAGGACCGGTGGAAGGACGACGGCTGGGACTGGTGACTGAGCCGTCGCACCGGTTGCTCCGGTCGGTGGGGCGCCCACCGTGCAGACGGTGAGCTGATCGCACCCCGGTGACCTGCCTGCCGGCGATGGTGCCGGTCGTCAACGTTGACGACCGGCACCATCGGGCCGGCGTCCGGTCCTCCGGGCGACGTTCACTCCGCCCGGGATCGCGGCATCGGCACGATGCCCACGAACCCGGGCGGAGTGGCTCGGACCCGAGCGGAGCCGGTCTCCGCGCTGCACGGCTAGAGCCGGCGGGCGAGGATCCGGTAGGCGTTCGCGCGCGAGCCCGACGTCAGGTAGGGCCGGCTCACCTCGTCCAGAACCAGACCGCCCGCGAAGGCCGGCACCAGCGCCGCCGCGGTCAGGGCCCGCGCGGCCCACGCCCGGCGGGGAACCGCGGCGGTGCGCCAGGCGGCCGACGGCGACGGCGCGAGCCGTTGCAGCAGGCCGTACAGGGCCATCACCGGGTCACCCTTCTGGTGCACCTCGCCGAAGCGGGTCTCCTGCACGGCGAAGCCACGTTCCTGCAGCGCCACGGCCACGTTGGCGGCGGGCATCAGGTGCTGGTGCTGCGGGATCAGCCAGCCCGGCCACAGCGCGCCGTACAGCCGAGCCGCCGGACTGTCCGGATTCGGCACCTCGATGAGCAGATGACCGCCCGGTTCCAGCACGGCCGCAGCCGCGTCCAGCTCGGCCCGCGGATCCCTCGTGTGCTCCAGGTAATGGAACATGCTGATGACGTCGTAGCGCCCCTTGACCTCGGCGGCGAGTTCGGGGAAGAAACCGCGGTAGGCGTGGTCCACCCAGCGCCGCCGGGCGGCCTCCTCGATGCCGGCGCCGATGTCCAGGGCGTCGAACCGGGTGCCCGGCCAGACGGTTCTCGCCACATTGCAGAAATGCCCGTGGCCGCCCCCTACGTCCAGCCAGTTCCGGGGAGTCGGAATGGCCTGGCGGGCGCGGTCGAGGTAGGGCTCCGGGCTGAACCCGAACACCTCCTCCAGTGCCGTCGCGCCGAGCCCGTCGTAGAAGTCCCGGTAATAGAACTCCAGCCCGGCGAGGGACAGCCGCGGATTCTGGAAGACATGGCCACAGCTCGCGCACCGGTCGTACCGGAACTCTCCCGGCTTGCCCTGCGCCACGTCGCGGCCGAGCAGGCGCGCGCTGAGCTCGCCGCCGCCGCACCACGGGCACGTGTTGCGCGGCCGCTCGAAGAAGCGGTCGAGCCCGCCGGCGAGGTCCGCCCGGTAGCCGGCGCGCCGGCGGGCGAGCTCGGCCGGGTTCGGCCGCCTGGGCGAGGGGCCGCCAACCGGAGCGGCCGCGGCGGTTGGTCTGGCCGACGGGTTCGGGGGAGCGCCGAACAGCTCCCGCAGGCGGCCACCCGATCCCCGCAGCTGGGCCGCCGCGGCCCGGCGGCGGGTGAGCGCGCTGCGGCGCAGCGTCCCCGAGGTCACCCGCACCCGGCCCCCACCGACGATCACGGGTTGCAACCAGGACATCCCGAGCGCGGCGAGGGCGGCCGGCGGATTGCTCGCCGCGCCGAGCAGGATCGCGCCGTCACGCAACGCGGGCAGGACGCGTCGGGCGGGCTCCCAGGCGTAGGCGGCCCGTTGGACGGGCAGCCGGGTGGCACCGTCGTCCCGCACCCGCCCGGCCAGCCCGGGCAGGACCGCGAGGTCGGTGCTGGCGGCGGCGTGCCGCTTGCAGACCTGGATCACCGCGACGAGCTCGGCATCGGCGAAGTCGGTGAGCTCCGAGCGTTCGACGAGCCGGGGATCGGCCGCTGCCGGGAGCCCGGTGCGCGCCAGCACCCCGCGATCGACGAGCACCGCCTGGAACGCCCCGCGGCCACGGGCGAGGCGGGCCGCCCGGTAGGTCGCCGGCTCCACCATCCGGGCCAGGTCGAGGACCCGGTGCGCGGCCAGCTCCGCCGGGACGAGGTCGAGCACCTCCAACCCGTGCCGGTGGGCGTGCGCCTCGGCGGCGCGGCGCTGCCCCGGGGTGAGCGCCAGTCCGGGCGCGCAGAGCAGGACATAGGGGGAGCTCCGGGCGGTGCCGGGCGCGGCCTTCTCGCCCGCGTCGATCTCGACCGCTTCGATCACCTCGAGGGCGTGCAGTCGGGCACGCAGCCGGACGGTGTTCAGCCCGATCCCGATCCCGACCGCCACCGGTAGCCAGCCGCGGCGCCTCATCACCATGTGCACTCCTTCGGATGGTCCGGTGGTGGTCACGGGCCGGTGTCGGGGGAAGCTCCCGAAAATACGCCCGGCCATCCGGCGCGCCTCGGCGCGAACCTCGATTGATCCGTCGCCGGACGATGACCGCCGACGTCGTCCCCGGCCACGCGACATGCCGGCCGACATGCCAGCTCGGCATGTCGGTGGGTGCAGGTCGAGCCGAACTCGACGCCGACTCCGGCCGGGCGCGCGGGCGTGATCGTCGCCGATCCGGTGCGGGGGTCTCACGGGCGGGGGATCCGACCTCGGACACCCGCATGTGGGTGGGTTGGTGTGGATCCCGGGTTCCGCCGTTCGCCGCGGCGCAGGGCGCCTGACGCAACGCCGACCACCACCGGGGCGGGGGAGAGGTGAAGAGCGGGTGACCGGGATCGAACCGGCATGGCCAGCTTGGAAGGCTGGGGCTCTGCCATTGAGCTACACCCGCGAGGTGATCGATGCGAGCTTACCCCGTAGGATAAGCGGGCAACGCCTCGGGGCGTAGCGTAGTGGCTAGCGCGCCTGCTTTGGGTGCAGGAGATCGGGAGTTCGAGTCTCCCCGCCCCGACCGATAGCCTCGGCGCGTCATCCCGTCCAACGTCGTACCAGGAGACCGCCGCGCCGTGAAGGCCACCAAGGAGACCCTCAGCCCGACCCGGGTCAAGCTCACCGTCGAGGTGCCCTTCGACGAGCTCAAGCCCTCGCTCGACGCCACCTACCGCAAGCTGGCCCGCCAGGTCCGCGTCTCCGGCTTCCGGCCGGGCAAGGTTCCGCCGCGGATCCTCGACCAGCGCCTCGGTCGCGGCGTGATCCTGGACGAGGCGGTCCAGGAGGCGCTGCCGCAGCTCTACTCCGAGGCCGTGCAGGCCGAGGAGGTCGACGTGCTGTCGCGCCCCGAGGTGGACATCACCGAGTTCGCCGACGGCGGCCAGCTCGTGTTCACCGCCGAGGTGGACGTCCGTCCCGAGGTGGTGCTGCCGGAGTTCGCCGACCTGTCGGTCACGGTGGACGCCGTCGAGGTCACCGACGAGCAGGTCGAGGAGCAGCTCGGCGCGCTACGCGACCGGTTCGCCCAGCTTCAGCCGGTCGAGCGGGCGGTGCAGACGGGCGACTTCGTCTCGCTCGATCTGTCCGCGCAGGCCGACGGCAAGCCGATCGAGGGCGCCGAGGCGACGGGGCTGTCCTACGAGGTCGGCAGCGGCAACCTCATCGAGGGCCTGGACGAGGCGATCATCGGTGCCGCCGACGGCGAGTCCCGCACGTTCACCACGGAGCTGCTGGCGGGGGAGCAGGCGGGCGAGCAGGCCGAGGTGACCGCGACGGTGCGCGGGGTCAAGGAGAAGGAGCTCCCCGCCCTCGACGACGACTTCGCCACCACCGCCAGCGAGTTCGACACGCTCGACGACCTGCGCGCCGACGTGCGCAGCCGGTTGGAGCAGTCGCGGCGTACCGAGCAGGTCGGGCAGGCCCGGGAGAAGCTGCTGGAAAGCCTGCTGGAGCGGGTCGAGGTGCCCGTCCCGGACTCCCTGCTCGAGGGCGAGATCGAGGCTCGGGAGCACCGCCTGTCCCACGAGCTGGAGAACATCGGCACTGACCGCGCGACCTACCTGGAGACGCTCGGCCAGTCCGCCGAGGAGTTCGACGCCGAGGTCCGCGAGACCGCGGGCAAGGCGATCCGCTCCCAGTTCATCCTCGACGCGGTCATCGACGCCGAGTCGATCGGCATCGACCAGGGCGAGCTCATGGAGCAGGTGATCTACCGCGCCCAGCGCTCGGGCCTGCAGCCCGACGTCTATGCCCAGCAGCTTGCCCAGGGTGAGGGGCTGCAGGCGCTGATGGCCGACGTCCTGCGGACCAAGGCGCTGTTCCTGTTGCTGGAGAACGCCAAGGTCGTCGACGGGGAGGGCAACCCGGTGGAGCTCGCGCTCCCGGCCCGCCCGGCGCCGGACGCCGACGAGGACGACGATCACGAGGACGACGATCACGAGGGCCACGATCACGAGGGCCACGATCACGAGGGCCACGATCACGAGGGCCACGACCACGAGGGCCACGACCACGACCACGTCGGCGGCGATGCTGCGGCGGAGCCGGTCGAGACACCGGCCGTGACCGCGGCGGCCGACAGCGGGGACCGCGACATCTGACCTCGCGGCAGGCCTGGGTGGGGGGGCGGCTCGCGCCGCACCGATCTCGGCTCTCCAGACGGCCCCCGGACTCGGTCCGGGGGCCGTCTGGCGTTGCCTGCGGGCCCTCAGAGGATCCCTGCCCGGAGGCCGGCGCACGGTGTCGCGCGGGCGTCCGGACTGGCCGGTCCTCACGCCCAGCGCGAACATCGAGCCTGAAGGGCATGAACTTGCGCGTGTCACAGATAGTGTCGAGCCGGTCAATCAGCCGCCCCATGTGAGGAAGCCGAGGAGCTGACCGTGAGTAACCTCGCAGTTCCGCGCCTACCAGTTCCGGGTCCGGAGCTCCGTTCGCCCGGCCAGGGTGGACCCGCCTTCGACGACCAGGTGTTCAACCGCCTGCTGGCCAACCGGATCGTCTTCCTCGGATCGGTGGTCGAGGACTCGATCGCCAACGCGATCTGCGCGCAGCTACTGCTGCTCAACGCGGAGGACCCGACCCGGGACATCTTCCTCTACATCAACTCGCCGGGTGGGTCCGTGAGCGCCGGCATGGCGATCTACGACACCATGCAGTTCGTCGAGAACGATGTCGCGACCGTGTCCCTCGGCCTCGCCGCGTCGATGGGCCAGTTCCTGCTCTGCGCCGGGGCGCCGGGCAAGCGCTACTCGTTGCCGCACGCGCGGATCATGATGCACCAGCCGTCGGGAGGGATCGGGGGCACCGCCTCCGACATCGCCATCCAGGCGGAGCAGATGCTCTACACCAAGCGGATGATGCAGGAGCGCATCGCGTTCCACACCGGGCAGCCGATCGAGCAGATCGAGCGCGACTCCGACCGGGACCGGTGGTTCACCGCGGAGGAGGCCAAGGACTACGGGTTCGTCGACCACGTGGTCCAGCAGGCTCGCCAGGTTCCCAGCGAGGGGCCGGTGAGCTGAGCGGGCAGCCCGCTCACCGGACCGAACCCGTCATCCGTCCCCGGAGGCAGCCATCATGTTCCACGAGACGCGCTACCAGCAGATGAGGTCTGAGCAGGCCCGCCAGGCCGCCGGCCAGCCGCAGGGCCGCTACGTCCTGCCGAACATCATCGAGAAGACCTCCCGCGGCGAGTACGGCATGGACCCGTACTCGAAGCTGCTCAAGGAGCGGATCGTCTTTCTCGGCGTGCAGATCGACGATGTGTCGGCGAACGACGTGATGGCGCAGTTGCTGTTCCTGGAGTCGGAGGATCCGGACCGGGACATCTCGATCTACATCAACTCGCCGGGTGGGTCGTTCACGTCGTTGACGGCGATCTACGACACGATGCAGTTCGTGCGGCCGGACATCTCGACGATCTGCATGGGGCAGGCGGCGTCGGCGGCGGCGGTGCTGCTGGCGGCGGGGACGCCGGGCAAGCGGTTCGCGCTGGNNAACAGCCGGATCCTGATCCATCAGCCGTCGGCGCAGGGGGAGGGCCAGTCCAGCGACATCGAGATCCAGGCCCGCGAGATCCTGCGGATGCGGTCGCTGCTGGAGCGGATGCTTGCCACCCACACCGGCAGGAAGGAAGAGGACATCCGCAAGGACATCGAGCGGGACAAGATCTTCAGCGCCGACGAGGCCAAGGAGTACGGCCTGATCGACGAGGTCATCAAGACCCGCAAGTCCTCGCGGCTCGCCACGACGCGCTAGCGGCGGGTCCCGGACGCGTGCCGGACGAGGGGCGCTCACCGGACTCCCGGCGCGGGCCGGGGCGCCGGTCGGGCGCCTCGCGCGCCCAGCGGCCGACGCCTCGCGCGGCACGATGCCGCGCGAGGTCGGCGGCGTGGCGCGGGGCCATCGGGGGCCGGTTCGCGCGACGCGCCGACGGGTCGAATGCGGTCAGCTTCCTGATGTCCGTGACGCGTTGGCCTTATGGGACTGCGCGGACGCGCGAGGACGGCCATGGTGACCGTAGGCTGACCGGTATGAGCCGAGCGATAGGGCACTCACCGGGCCGCTCGGCGGGGTACCGTCCCCACGGGGATGGTTGCAGGCAGACACGCGACGACCGGGCGGTGTCAACCGCCCCTGACACGCAGGCGACACCATCGTCTGGACGAAGGGACTGAGTCCTCGGTGGCACGCATCGGTGATGGCGGTGACCTGCTCAAGTGCTCGTTCTGCGGTAAGTCGCAGAAGCAGGTGAAAAAGCTCATCGCCGGCCCTGGCGTCTATATCTGTGACGAGTGCATCGATCTGTGTAATGAGATCATCGAGGAGGAGCTCTCCGAGTCCTCCGAGCTGAAGTGGGACGAGCTCCCCAAGCCCCGCGAGATCTACGAGTTCCTCGACAGCTACGTCGTGGGGCAGGAGACGGCGAAGAAGACCCTCTCCGTCGCGGTCTACAANCACTACAAGCGGGTGCAGGCCGGCGGCTCGGGCGGGGGCGGCGGCGCCGAGGGCGGCAAGGTCGAGGTCGAGCTCGCCAAGAGCAACATCCTGCTGCTCGGACCGACCGGGTGCGGCAAGACGCTGCTGGCCCAGACCCTGGCACGGATGCTCAACGTCCCGTTCGCCATCGCCGACGCGACCGCGCTGACCGAGGCGGGCTACGTCGGCGAGGACGTCGAGAACATTCTGCTCAAGCTGATCCAGGCCGCCGACTACGACGTCAAAAAGGCCGAAACCGGGATTATCTATATCGACGAGGTCGACAAGATCGCCCGTAAGTCGGAGAATCCCAGCATCACCCGGGACGTGTCCGGCGAGGGCGTCCAGCAGGCCCTGCTGAAGATCCTGGAGGGCACCACCGCGAGCGTGCCGCCGCAGGGCGGCCGCAAGCATCCGCACCAGGAGTTCATCCAGATCGACACGACGAACGTCCTGTTCATCGTGGGCGGGGCCTTCGCCGGGCTGGACCGGATCATCGAGTCGCGGATCGGCAAGAAGTCGCTGGGCTTCCGCGCCGTGCTGCACGGCAAGGACGACCCGGACGCCTCCGACGTGTTCGGCGACATCATGCCCGAGGACCTGCTCAAGTACGGCATGATCCCGGAGTTCATCGGCCGGCTGCCGGTCATCACCAGCGTGTCCAACCTGGACCGCGAGGCGCTGATCCGGATCCTCACCGAGCCGAAGAACGCCCTGGTCCGGCAGTACAAGCGGCTGTTCGAGCTGGACAGCGTCGATCTCGACTTCACCTCCGACGCGCTGGAGGCCATCGCCGACCAGGCGATCCTGCGCGGCACCGGCGCCCGCGGCCTGCGGGCGATCATGGAGGAGGTGCTGCTGTCGGTGATGTACGACATTCCGAGTCGCAAGGACGTCGCTCGAGTCGTCGTCACCCGCGAGGTCGTCCTGGAGCACGTCAACCCCACGCTCGTGCCGCGGGACGTCGCCTCGAAGCGGGCGCCCCGCCAGGAGAAGTCGGCCTGAGGCCGCAGCCGGGCCGGGGCGGGACGGGACTCCAGCGCCCGCCCCGCCCCGTCCCGGCTCCGGATCAGCGCGCGATCACCCCGCCAGCGCCCGCCGAGCCTCGGTGAGGTGGTAGAACGACCCGGTCACCAGGATCGCGCCGGTCGTCCCCGCCCGTCGCCGGGCGAGCCGCACCGCGGCCGCGACCCCGGGGGCGCTCTGCGCGGGGATCGCCCACCGCCGCGCCGCCCCGGCGACCTGCTCGGCCGGGATCGCCCGCGGGGACGCCGGTTCGCAGCAGATCAGCGAGTCGATCCGCTGCGCGCGCAGCTCCGCCAGGGTGGCGGCGAAGTCGTGGCCGCGTAGTGCGCCGTAGACGACCGTCCAGCTCCGGTCCGGGAACTCCTCGGCGAGCGAGCGGGCCAGCGCCGCCGCCGCCGCCGGATTGTGGGCGCCGTCGAGCACGCACAGGGGCGCCGCCCCGACGATTTCCAGCCGGCCTGGCGCCCGCACCGACCCGAGCCCTGCCCGGACCGCCTCCTCGGGCAACGGACGACCGAGGAAAGCCTCCACCGCCGCCAGCGCGCACGCGGCGTTGGCCTCCTGGTAGGCGCCGTGTAGCGACAGAAGGACGTCGTCGTAGCGGGCGGCGGGGGTGCGCAGATCCCCGCGGCGCCCGGCGGGGTCGGGGCGTCCGCCGGCCATGGCGAAGTCCCGGCCCAGGCGCAGGACCCGGGCCGCCGGCGTCCGGGTGAAGACGTCGTCGAAGCGGGCGTCGACCTCGCCGAGCACGAGATCCGCACCGGGCTTGACGATGCCGGCCTTCTCCCGGGCCACCCCGGCCAGGCTCCCCGCGTAGTCCAGATGGTCCGCGCCGATGCCGGTGACGACCGCGACGCGGCCGTCGGCGATGTTCGTGGCGTCCCACCGGCCGAGCAGCCCGACCTCGACCACCGCGGCATCGACGGCCCGGTCGGCGAACCAGTGGAACGCCGCGGCCGTCAGCAGCTCGAAGAAGGTCGGGCGGTCCGCCATCGGCGCGGCCGCGTCCACCGCCGCGCCGACGCAGCGGGCGAACTCGCTGTCGTCGATCGGCCGGCCGTCGACGACCAGCCGCTCGTTCGTCCGCTCCAGGTGCGGACTGGTGTACTGGCCGACGCGCAGGCCCGCGGCGCCGAGCAGGGCCGAGGTGATCCGCGCCGTCGACGTCTTCCCGTTCGTGCCGGTCAGATGGATCATCGCGCCCCGGTTCTGCGGGTCGCCGAGCCGGCGGGCCAGCTCCCGCATCCGGTCCAGGCTCGGCACCGGCGGCTCGGCCGTGATCGCCTGCTTCTCCAGGTCCACCGAGCTGGCCAGGGCGGCGCATGCCGCCTCATAGGTCCACGTCACCTGCTGTTCCCGCCTCCTTCACCCGCGCTCGACAGTAGCGACCCGCGCAACCCGGACGAGTCGGCCGTGCGGCCGGCGCCGGTCGACGGGCAGGTCGGTGGGCCGCCGGGGTGCCCGGGGACCGCCGGTCGTCCGGACTCGTAGGATCGGGGCCGTGACAGGCGCCGCGGCGAACGCCGGCACCACCTCGACGTCCGGCGATGCCGCCTGGGCGGGTCCTGCGCCGTTTGCGGCCGCGTACGCGCAGCGCGCCGCCGTCGCGGTACCACCGGGACTGGCGCGGCTGCGCCGCCTGCTGGATCTGCTCGGTCAGCCGCAGCGGGCCTTCCCCAGCATCGTGGTCGCGGGGTCCGTCGGGAAGAGCTCCACCGTGGCCGCCATCACCGTGCTGCTCGACTCGTTCGGCATCCGCGCGGGCTCCCTGCGGTCGCCTGGCTGGCTCGGCAGCGCCCAGCAGGTGGGTCTGGCCGGTGCGGCGATCTCGCCCGACGTGCTCGAGGCGGCCTTCGACGACATCGCGCCGTACCTGCCGCTGATCGAGGATGACGGCCCGCTGAGCGCCTTCGAGCTGCTCACCGCCGTGGCCTTCGCCGCGTTCGCGGACGCCCCGGTCGACGTGGCCGTCGTCGAGTCGGGCTGGGACGGTTCCGCGGAGCTCGGCGACCTGGCCGACCTGCTCGACGCGCCGGTGGCCGCGATCACCCCGGTGACGGTCGCCGGCGCGGACGGCGTCGCCGGGGTGAGCCCGCTCGACGCCTTCGACGCCGCCGACGCCGTTGACGCCGCCGTGCTCGCCGGGGACACCGACGCCGCCGAGGCGCAGCTCGCCCGGATCGCCGCGCCGGTCGGCTCGGCCATCCGGGCGGACACCCTCGTCGTGCTCGCCCAGCAGGCCCTGCCGGCCGCGCAGGCGCTGCTGCGGCGGGCCGCCGGCAGCGGGGCGACGGTGGCGCGGGAGGGCATGGAGTTCGGCGTGCTCGGCCGCCGCATCGCCGTCGGCGGGCAGATGATCACACTGAAGGGGCTCGGTGGCACGTACGACGAGCTCTTCCTGCCCCTGCACGGCGCCCATCAGGCGCACGCCGCCGCCGTCGCGCTCGCCGCCGTCGAGGCGTTCCTGGGCGGCGGTCGCAGCGCCCTCGATCTCGACGTGGTCCGGGCGGGCCTTGCCCAGGTGGACGCCCGGGGCCGGCTGGAGGTCGTGCGCCGCTCACCGACGATCGTGCTCGACGTCGCCCAGGACCCCCTCGGTGCGGCGGCCCTCGCGGGCGCGCTCGACGAGGCGTTCAGCTTCGACGTGCTCGTCGGCGTGGTCGCCGTCGAGGGCGACGAGACGCTCGCCGCCCGGATCCTGGCCGCGCTCGAGCCGGTCCTCGCCACCGTGGTCGTCACGACCGGGGCGACGGCGGCGGCGCTGGGCGTCGACGACCTCGCGGCCGTGGCGACGGGCGTGTTCGGCGCCGACCGGGTCGAGGTCGCCCCCCGGCTCGACGACGCGGTCGACGACGCGGTCCGGCTCGCCGAGGAGGACGCCGACCTGGGCGGAGCCGGGGTGCTGGTGACTGGTTCGGCCCCCGTTGTGGGTCGGGCGCGGGCGTTGCTGCGGTCCTGAGTTGGCCCGGTTCGGCCATGGTGATGGCGCGGGCACCCTGTAAGTTGACACCGGGCCCGCGGGCCCGTCGAGGACGACGATGTCGATGATCGAGAAGGAGTACCGTGTCCGCCGAGCGCACCCTCATCCTGGTCAAGCCCGATGGCGTCAGCCGTGGCCTCGTCGGTGAGGTGGTCGGCCGGCTGGAGCGCAAGGGGCTCACCCTGGTGGCCCTGGAGCTGCGCACGCTGGAGCGCTCCGTCGCCGAGACGCACTACGGCGAGCACGCCAGCAAGCCCTTCTTCGGTGAGCTGGTCGACTTCATCATCTCCGGCCCGCTGGTCGCGCTGGTCGCCGAGGGCCCGCGGGCCGTCGAGGCGTCGCGTGGGCTGATCGGCGCCACCGACCCGGTGAAGGCCGCCCCCGGCTCGCTGCGCGGCGACTACGCGCTGGAGATCGGCCAGAACCTCGTGCACGGCTCCGACTCGCCGGAGTCCGCCAAGCGCGAGATCGACCTGTTCTTCCCCGGCCTGAGCTGACCTGCGTGGGCTCGTCAGTCCCCAGCCGTCCGACGGGTGCGGACTGACGGGCGCCCATCCTTACTGGCACGGATGGGTGAGTGGTCGCGGCGTGGTCCCGGGCGGACCGGACCACGCCGTGCGCTCACCGGATTCGGGTGAGTTCCCGGGCGCCGCGCGGCCCGGGGCGTACTCGCCCGCGGAGCCGTGAACCGGAGTCCGCCGATCGCGGCCGGCCATTTTGTGCCTGCATCGCGTCCTTGGCCGTCCGTCGAGGCCTCGTTGAGGCGCGTTGCGTACCGGGACTGTTACCCATTGATGCCCGCTGGGTCGATCTGACCCAAGGGTGACACGAGCCGCCTCGCGACCGGCCGGGGCGGCGGGGGGCTGCCCGGCGGTCTACCCTTCAAGTACTTGCCCGGAGCGTGTCCGGTGGGTCGCAGTGACCGGCTGTGACGGTTGGTTGCTGCGATCGTTTCCGCGTGGGGCGCTCCGGGTCGTCCTGCCCGATCTACGAACCCTGTACGTGTTCCACGCGCTTCTCCGGCTCCCTGGCTGGCCGTGCCGTCGGTCGCGCCGGAGGCGGCCAGGACCGCATCCCCCGGGAAGGTCGGTACCCGACGATGTCCAGTTCGCTGTCGTTCCTCGGTCGTGACATGGCCGTCGATCTCGGTACCGCCAACACCCTGGTGTACGTGCGCGGCCGAGGGATCGTCCTCAACGAGCCGAGCGTGGTCGCCATCAACACCACGACCTCGGGCATCCTCGCGGTCGGCACCGACGCCAAGCGGATGATCGGCCGAACTCCCGGGAACGTGGTGGCCGTGCGTCCGTTGAAGGACGGCGTCATCGCCGACTTCGAGACGACCGAGCGGATGCTGCGGTACTTCATCCAGAAGGTGCACCGGCGACGCCACTTCGCCAAGCCGCGGTTGGTGGTCTGCGTGCCGTCGGGGATCACCGGGGTGGAGCAGCGAGCCGTCAAGGACGCCGGTTACCAGGCCGGCGCCCGCAAGGTGTACATCATCGAGGAGCCGATGGCCGCCGCGATCGGCGCGGGCCTGCCGGTGCACGAGCCGACCGGCAACATGGTCGTCGACATCGGCGGCGGGACGACCGAGGTCGCCGTGATCTCGCTGGGGGGCATCGTCACCAGCCAGTCGATCCGCACCGCCGGCGACGAGCTGGACGTCGCGATCATCTCCTACGTGAAGAAGGAGTACTCGCTGATGCTCGGCGAGCGCACCGCCGAGGAGATCAAGATGGCGATCGGCTCGGCGCACAAGGTGCCCGACGAGCCCAGCGCGGAGATCCGCGGGCGCGACCTCGTCACCGGCCTGCCGAAGACGATAGTGGTGACCGCGGAGGAGATCCGCAAGGCGATCGAGGAGCCGGTCAACGCCGTGATCGACGCGGTGAAGGTGACGCTGGACCGCTGCCCGCCGGAGTTGTCCGGCGACATCATGGACCGCGGCATCGTCCTGACCGGTGGCGGTGCCCTGCTGCGCGGGCTCGATGAGCGGCTGCGGCACGAGACCGGCATGCCCATCCACATCGCCGAGAACCCGCTGCACTCGGTGGCCATGGGCTCGGGCAAGTGCGTCGAGGAGTTCGAGGCGCTCCAGCAGGTACTGATCTCGGAGCCGCGGCGGTAGCGCGCCGCGGCCGCAACCCCCGGCGCGCCCGTTCCCGGGCGCTGTCCGGGACGTTCCCACCGGTGGGGAATTTCGTGTCAGATCCGGGAACGTCGTGGCGATGTGGATCGTCCGACCTCAGCGACGGACCGTGCGCGGCGGCCGGCTCCGGCCGGCGCCACCGGCCCGTCGCCACCCGGCCGGTGCCGTGCCCGCTCCGCGGTGAGCGGGCAGGTGCCCCGTGCCGCCCGGCGCCTGCCGTGCGGCGGCGCGGGGCCTGAGAGCTTGTTCGGAGGCTGCAGTGGGGCGTGACACGAGGCGATCCCGCCTGGTGATCGTCGCCCTGCTCATCGTCGCCTTCACCCTGATCACCCTCGACTACAAGACCGGCCGCTCCGCCAGCGGAGCCCGCGGTGTCGTGCACTCGGTCCTCGGCGGTGTCGAGGACGGCGTGACCGCGGTGACCCGGCCGATCGGCCGGACCGCCTCGTCGCTGGCCCACCCGAACCGTTACCACGACCGCGCCGACCGGCTGGCCCAGGAGAACGCCGGGCTGCGTCGACAGCTCGCCGACAACGCCGAGATCGGCCGGATGTCCAAGCAGCTCGGCGATCTGCGGCTGATCGCGGACAAGGGCCAGTACTCGATCGTGCCGGCCAAGGTCATCGCGGTCGGCGACGTGAGCGGCACGGACTGGACCGTCACCATCAACGCGGGCCGGGACGACGGCGTCGACGTCGACAAGACCGTCCTCAACGCCGACGGGCTCGTCGGCACGGTCTCCTCGGCCACGGCACACACCGCCGTGGTCCGCCTCGCCTGCGACCCGGGCAGCCGGGTCGGCGCCCGGCTGGAACGCACCCAGCTGCTCGGCGCCGTGGCCGGCGGCCAGGGGCCGAGCGCGTTGACCTTCACCCTGTACGACGCCTCCTACCGGGTGCAGAAGGGCGACCGGTTGGTGACCTTCGGCAGCATGGACTACGTCGCCGGCGTGCCGATCGGCGTCGTCACCAAGGTCACCGATGTCGGCGGGCTGTCCCGGACGGCGGAGGTCAAGCCGTACGTGTCGGTCGGGACGCTCGACCTTGTCGGCGTGGTCGTCGGCCGGCCGGCGGCAGACCCGGGCGACCGCCTGCTGGCGCCGCAGCCGGTGCCGACCCAGCCGGCGCCGACCCAGCCGGCCGCCCCCGGCACCGCCACTCCCGGCACCGCCACTCCCGGCACCGCCACTCCCGGCACCGCCACTCCCGGCACCGCCACTCCCGGCACGACCACCTCCGGCACGATCGGCGCCGGTCAGGGCGGGACGGGCTGAGCCGGCATGTGGGACATCGTCGGCTCCGCGGACACCCTGCGCGCCCGCACCTTCGTCGCCGCGATCGCGCTGCTGTCGGTCGCGCTCGTCGTGCAGGTCTCGATCGTCGCCCGGTTGGGCCTGCCCGGCGGCCGGCTGGATCTCGTGCTCGTCCTGCTGGCGGCGATCTCGCTGATTGAAGGTCCGCTGGTCGGGGCAGTCAGTGGGTTCGTGGTCGGGGTGTTGGCCGATCTGGCGTCAAGTCACGTTCTCGGCCAGTCTGCTCTCGTTATGTGTCTGGTCGGTTACGCTGTTGGTCTGGTGATGGATGCGACGGAGCGGTCGGTGGCGGTGCCCCTCGCGGCGATCGCCGGGGCCTGCATGGCGGGCACCCTGGGCTACGCGGCGACGACCTCGATCTTCGGCGAGGCTGCGCTGACCGGCGGTGAGGCGGTGGTCCGCGCGCTGGCTGCCGGCATCTACGCGGTGCTGCTCACCCCGTTCCTGTTTCCGTTGCTGGCCGCGGGCTCCCGGCGGTTGTCCGGGCGCCCCCGGCGGGGCGGCCGATGAACGATCGGATGCGGATCCGCGTCCTGCTGCTGCGTGTGCTGGTCCTGTCGCTGCTGGCGACCCTGGGCGCACGGCTGTGGGTGCTGCAGGTCCTCGACGGGGACCACTACCGCCAGGTCGCCGAGACGAACCGGGTGCGCGAGGTCGTGACCCCGGCGACCCGCGGGATGATCCTCGACGACCGCGGCCAGCCCCTGGTCCGCAACCGCACCTCGCTGGTCATCTCGGTGAACCGGTCCGCGACGGACCGGCAGGCCGACCACGGCAAGGCGGTCCTCGCCCGGCTCGCCGGCGTGATCAACACGCCGGCCGACGAGCTGACCCGGCGGATCAGGTTCTGTACCGCCCAGGTGAAGCCGCCGTGCTGGAACGGCTCGCCCTACCAGCCGGTCCCGGTCGCCAAGGACGTGAGCCCCCAGCAGGCGCTCGCCGTCATCGAGCATCCGGATCGCTTCCCGGGCGTGTCGGCGGATCTGCAGGCCGTGCGCGAGTATCCGCACGGCTCGCTGGCCGCCCACGAGCTGGGGTACCTCGCCCCGGTCACCCAGGACCAGCTCGACAAGCAGGGCGACGAGAAGGGCTACCACCTCAACAGCCTGATCGGCGTCGCCGGCCTGGAGAGCACCTACGACGACGAGCTGCGCGGCACCGACGGGGTGGAGCGCCTGGAGGTGGACCGCTTCGGCCGGGTGGCCGGCACCGCGTCGACCACCGCGCCGGTCAGCGGCGACCACCTTGTCCTCAACCTCGACCTCGGCGTCCAGCAGGCGACCGAGCAGGCGCTGCAGGACACGATCAACCAGCTCGGCGGCGGCAACCGGACCGCGTCGGCGGTCGTCCTCGACGTGCGCACCGGCGGCGTCGTCGCGATGGCCAGCCTGCCCTCGTACAACCCGTCGGTGTTCGTCGGTGGCGTCTCCGAGCAGGACTACCGGGCCCTGTCGGACCCCGCCAACGGCATCCCCCTGCTCTCGCGGGCCTACCAGGGCTCGGGCGCGGCAGGTTCGACCTTCAAGGCCATCTCCACTGCCGTCGCGATGCAGAACCTGGGCGCCAAGGGCGACCAACGCTACGACTGCGCCCCGACGCTGCAGATCGGCGACCAGGTCTTCCACAACTTCGACGGCGAGTCGGCCGGGCCGATCACCCTGCACCAGGCGCTCGTCATCTCCTGCGACGTCATCTTCGACCAGTTCGCCTACGACTCGTGGCTCGCCGACGGCGGTCTGCGCAACGGCCGCGGGCCCTACTCGCCGCCGAAGGAGTACTTCGTCCGGATGGCCCAGGCCATGGGCTTCGGTAAGGCCACCGGCCTGGACCTGCCCGGGGAAGCCAAGGGGTCCGTGGTCGACCGCGCCGGCGCGAAGGCGATCTGGGCGGAGCTGAAGGACTCCTACTGCCGGCGGGCGAAGAACGGCTACCCGGAGGAGTCCGACCCGGTCAAGGCGGAGCGGTTCCGCAAGTACGCGGCCGAGGCGTGCGTGGACGGCTACCTCTACAACGCCGGCGCGGCCACCCAGTTCGCGATCGGCCAGGGGCAGTACCTGTCGGTGAGCCCGCTGCAGCTCGCCACGGCCTACGCCGCGATCGCCAACGGCGGCACCCTGTGGAAGCCCACCCTGGCCAAGGCGGCAGTCGCCCCGGACGGCCGGGTGGTGCAGACCTTCCCGCCGCGCAAGGCCGGGACGCTGCCGGTCTCCCCGGAGATCCTCGCCTACATTCGCGGCAGCCTGGCCGGCGTCACCACCGAGGGCGGCGGCACGGCGACCGGCGTCTTCGCGGACTGGCCGAGCACCATCGTCCCGATCGCCGCCAAGACCGGCACCGCCGAGGTCGAGGGCAAGGGCGACACCTCGTGGTTCGCCTCCTTCGCCCCGGCCAACGACCCGCGGTTCGCCGTCGTGGTGACGATCCCGGACTCCGGCACCGGCGCCGAGTACGCCGCCCCGGTTGCCAAGCGGATCTACCAGGCCATCTACGGCGTCGGCCAGGCGGCGGCGATGCCGGGCGGACAGCCCCCGGCCGCCCTGCCGAAGATCAACCGAGACGGGACGATCGCGGCGACGTCGCTGCGGGTGCCGCCGGTCGGGACCATCGTGGCGGCGCCCGTGTCGGCGCCGGGTCGAGGGCCCGTCGTGGGAGCACCGGCCGGCAGCCCGCTCGCGGTGCTGCCCGCGCTGTCGACGACCGCCGACGTCGCCCGCACCGGCCCCGGGCTGGCGACCGGTGCGACCGGCCCGGCCGCCTGGCATCCGCCGCCCGGGAGCGCGGGGCCGCCCGCCGCCGTCGGCGTCCTGTCGTCGGCGCCGAGCCGAGCCCCGCCCGCGGGCACCGCGCGCCCGTGACCCGCCCCGCCGGACCGCCCGGCGTCGGCGTGGTCCCGGGCGCGCGCGGACGGCCGGGCGATGTTCGGGAGGGCGGTGTCCGGCCGGACGGCGTTCGGGAGGGCGGTGGATGGGAGGAGGCGTTGTGAACCAGGAGGCGGGACCGACCGCGCTGCGTTCGTCCCCGGTACCCGTCCGAGGGCGGATCGGGCAACTGCGGGACCGCGCCTCCGGGCGCCACTCGCCGTTGCGGCGGCTCGACTGGACGTTGCAGCTCTGCGTCATCGGCCTGTCCGTCGTGGGCGCGCTGCTGGTGTGGTCGGCGACCCGCCAGCGCCTCGGCGAGGCTGGCGGCGATCCGCAGACGTTCCTCAAGCGCCATCTGCTGAACCTCGCCATCGGGCTGGTGCTCGGCGCGGTCGCGACCGTCGTCGACTATCGGGTACTACGCGCGTACGCACCGTTCGTCTACCTCGGCTCGCTCGTCGGGCTCGTGGCGGTGCTGCTGTTCGGCTCGACGATCAACGGCGCGCACTCGTGGATCGTGCTGCCCGCCGGCTTCCAGCTCCAGCCGTCGGAGTTCGCCAAGGTGGCGCTGGTCGTGGGCGCGGCGATGCTGCTGGGGGAGCAGCACGAGGATCGCCACACCGGGATCCGGCACAGCGCCCCCGGTCACGGCGACGTCCTGCTCGTGCTCGGGCTCACCGTGGTCCCGATCGCACTGATCATGCTCCAGCCGGACTTCGGCACGGTCATGGTGCTGGTCTTCACCACCCTCGGCATGCTGGCGGTCAGCGGGGCGCCGCGGCGATGGGTGCTGGGACTGATCCTGTGCGGGGTGCTGTTCGGCGGCGCGATCCTGCAGTTCCACCTGCTCCAGCCGTACCAGGAGGCCCGGCTCACCTCGTTCGTCTCCGAGAACAAGGCCTCCTCGGGCACGGGCTACAACGTCGCCCAGGCCATGATCGCGATTGCCAACGGCGGCATCCACGGCCGCGGTCTGCTGCACGGCCAGCAGACTCAGGGGCAGTTCGTCCCCGAGCAGCAGACCGACTTCGTGTTCAGCGTGGCCGGCGAGGAACTGGGTTACCTCGGCGCGGGCGGGATCATCGTGCTGCTCGGCGTCGTGCTGTGGCGGGCGCTGTCGATCGGTTTCGCCTCCCAGGACTCCTTCGGCGCGCTGATCGCCACCGGCGTGGTCTGTTGGTTCACCTTCCAGTCGTTCGTCAACGTCGGCATGTGTCTGGGGATCATGCCGGTCACCGGCCTGCCGCTGCCGTTCCTGTCCTACGGCGGCTCGTCGATGTTCGCCAACATGATCGCCGTCGGCCTGCTCCAGAACGTCCGCCTACGCTCGCGTTCTGACCCCTACGCTCTGTAGCCGCCGCCCGTCGTTCCCTGCTTATCCCAGGGACGAATCGGGTGCGGAGTCCGCCGGATAAGCAGGGAGTCTCCGTCCAAAGAGGCAACTTGGGCGTACGGGCCGGTGGCTGGGCAAAGGAGTCGCCGAGGTCCGGCGATCGCGCGGGCCCGTGGCGGGGTGCCGCCGTGCCGTAGGCTCGCCTGCATGTCCGGACAGTCGCTGTTCGCTCGCCTGGAGCCGCTGCTCCCGCGGGTGCGAAGGCCCGTGCAGTATGTCGGCGGCGAGGGGAACTCCATCGTCAAACCCTGGGACGCCGCCGCGGTGCGCTGGGCCCTGATGTATCCGGACGCCTACGAGGTCGGCCTGCCCAACCAGGGGCTGCAGATCCTGTACGAGATCCTCAACGAGCAGCCGGACGTGCTCGCCGAGCGGACCTACTCGGTGTGGCCCGACCTGGAGGCGCTGCTGCGCGAGCATGGCCTGCCGCAGTTCACGGTGGACGGCCACCGGCCGGTGGGTGACTTCGACGTGCTCGGCGTCAGCTTCTCCACCGAGCTCGGCTACACCAACATGCTCACCGCGCTCGACCTCGCCGGGATCCCCCTGTACGCCGAGCGCCGCGGCGAGTCCGCCCCGCTGGTCGTCGCGGGCGGGCACGCCGCGTTCAACCCGGAGCCCATCGCGCGGTTCGTCGACGCCGTGGTGCTCGGCGACGGCGAGCAGGCCGTGCTCGGCATCACCGACGTGATCCGCGCCTGGAAGGCGGCCGGCGCCCCCGGCGGGCGCACCGAGCTGCTCGCCCGGCTCGCCCGTCGACGGCTGGTCTACGTGCCGGCGTTCTACGACGTCGCCTACCGGCCCGACGGCCGCATCCAGGCGGTCACCGCCAACCGCGACGACATCCCGGCCCGGCCGACCAAGCACACGCTGTCCGACCTCGACTCCTGGCCGTACCCGAAGGCGCCGCTGGTCCCGCTCGCCGAGACGGTGCACGAGCGGATGAGCGTGGAGATCTTCCGCGGCTGCACCCGGGGCTGCCGGTTCTGCCAGGCCGGGATGATCACGAGGCCGGTGCGGGAGCGGAACATCGAGACCATCGGTGCCATGGTCGAGGCGGGGCTGCGGGCCACCGGCTTCAACGAGGTCGGCCTGTTGTCGCTGTCCAGCGCCGACCACACCGAGATCGGCGAGATCGCGACCGGTCTCGCCGACCGTTACGACGGCGGCAACGTCTCGCTGAGCCTGCCCTCGACGCGGGTCGACGCCTTCAACGTCACGCTCGCCAACGAGTTCTCCCGCAACGGCCGGCGCAGCGGGTTGACGTTCGCCCCGGAGGGTGGCTCGGAGCGGCTGCGCAAGGTCATCAACAAGATGGTCAGCGCCGAGGACCTGGTGCGCACCGTCAGCACCGCCTACGCCCACGGCTGGCGTCAGGTGAAGCTCTACTTCATGTGCGGCCTGCCGACCGAGACCGACCAGGACGTGCTGGAGATCGCCGATCTCGCCCGGGAGGTGATCCGGGCCGGCCGCCGCGCCAGCGGCCACCGCGACATCCGCTGCACGGTCTCGATCGGCGGCTTCGTCCCGAAGCCGCACACTCCGTTCCAGTGGGTGGGCCAGGCGTCGCACGAGGTCACCGACGCGCGGCTGAAGCTGCTGCGGGACACCGTGCGGGCCGACAAGGAGATCGCCCGGGCGGTCGGGTTCCGCTACCACGACGGTCGTCCCGGCATCATCGAGGGCCTGCTGGCCCGCGGCGACCGCCGCGTCGGCGCGGTGATCGAGCGGGTCTGGCGCGAGGGAGGTCGGTTCGACGGCTGGAACGAGCACTTCTCGTTCGGGCGCTGGGAGTCGGCGTGCGCCGCCGAGCTCGAACCGCTCGGGGTCTCCCTCGACTGGTTCACGACCCGTGAGCGCGACGAGCGCGAGGTGCTCGCCTGGGACCATCTTGACGCGGGCCTCGACCGGGACTGGCTGTGGGCCGACTGGCAGGAGGCGCTGCGCGAGACCGAGCTCGACGACTGCCGGTGGACCCCCTGCTACGACTGTGGCGTCTGCCCCACGATGGGGACGGACACCCAGATTGGCCCGACCGGCCGATCGTTGCTGCCGGTGGTGGGCGTGTCGGCGGGTTCTCCGGTGGTCACCGGCCCGGTTGCGGCCGAGGCCGCGGAGGCCGGCGCCGGCGCCGGGCCAGCCGGCGACCTTCGGCTCGACCCCGCGGCGGTGGGTAGTGGCACGCCGGCCTGAGGGGCCGCCGCCCCCGCCGGTGGTCCAACGGGTTCGCCTGCGCTTCGCGAAGCGGGGCCGGCTGCGATTCCTGTCACATCGGGATGTGGCCCGCACCTTCGAACGGGGGCTGCGTCGGGCGGCGGTGCCGATGGCGTACTCGGCGGGTTTCAGCCCGCACCCCCGGATCTCCTGGGTGGGCGCCGCGCCCACCGGCGCCGCGAGCGAGGCCGAGTACGTCGAGCTGGCGCTGGCCGCGACGGTGGAGCCGGCGCGGCTGCAGGCCGCCCTGGACGCGGCGTTGCCGCCCGGACTGGACGTGGTGGGCGCCGTGGAGGCCGAGGGAGCCGGGCTCGCGGAGCGGATCGACGCCTCCCGGTGGGTGGTGCGGCTGCCGGGGGTCGCGGAGCCCGAGTTGCGCGGCGCGGTGGCCGAGCTGTTGAGCCGTGACGTCGTCGAGGTCGAGCGGGCGACCAAGGACGGCCGGCGCCGGTTCGATGTGCGTGCGGCCATGGTCTTGGCCGTTTGTCGTGCAGGGAACGACACGTGTGCGATACTGGAGATGGTCGTGCGGCACACGACGCCCGCTGTGCGACCAGACGACGTGCTGACCGCCCTTGGCGTGGTAGCCGGTCTGCGCCCGTCGGTGCCGCCCGAGCCAACCCGGCTGGAGCAGGGCCGACTGCGCGAGGATAGGACGCTGGCGGACCCGCTGGCGCCGGACCGCAACGACGCTGGCCGGCTAGCAGGTCGGTCATCAGCGTGATGCAGGGCGTCGCAGGCTTTCCCGGCAGCACCCGAGCCGGACCGAGACATTGGCTTCTGCGCGGCCGCGACTGCACCAGGCAGCGCGCCCGGGAGCCCGAGAGGCTTCTTAACCCGTGCCCGACGATGATCTGACCACCCAGACCGAATCCGAATCCACCCGCCCGGCGCCGCGTCGGCGCAGGGCCGCAGGGCGGGCCGCCGGTCCGCCCCCCGAGCACCCGGACGGGTCCGCTCCCGACGGCGCCGTGGCAACCGCCGCCCCGAGCGTGACCAACGACGCGGCCGGCCCCCCGGCCCCCGCGGCCGTTTCCGGTGAGGACACCACCCCCTCCGGGGAGCCGCCCTCGGCCGACGCGCCGGCCACCACCCGGCGGCGGACGAGGACCAGCTCCACGACGCGCACCCGCTCGACCCGCGCAACCAGGGCAAAGGCGGACGACGCGAGCGATGCGGCCACGGTCGACCCGGCCGCGGCTCAGGTGGCTGCCACGGCCGATCCGGCCGTCTCCGGCGCCGTCCCGCCCGTCGACCTCGCCACGTCGCCGGCCGCCGCGCCCGCCGACGCCGCCACGGCTGCCGGTGGCGGCGCGACCGAGGGTGTCGAGCCCTCGGCGCCGGCCCGGCGTACCCGTGCGACCCGCAGCCGCCGTGCCGTCCGTGACGTCGCTGCGGCGGAGATCCCGACCCCGGTCGAATCCGTGATCGGTGCCGACGCGACAGCGGCAGGATCGTCTGCCGCCGCCGGCACCACGCCGGCCCCGGCCGTCGCCGCGGGCACCGCCACCGCTGCCAGCACCGAGTCCCGCTCGGCGCCGGCCCCGATCTCGCCTGTCGCCGGGGCGCCGTCCGGAGAGACCGCGGCTGCGCCGCCCGTCGAGGACACGCCGAAGCCCAAGCGGACCCGTGCCCGCCGAGCCGCGTCCGGCCCGGTGACGGCACCGGTCGCACCCCCCGCCGCCGAGGCCTCCGCCTCTACCACCGAGGCCTCTGCCACCGAGCCGTCCGCCGTCGAGCCGTCCGCCGTCGAGCCGGCGCCGGCCGTCACCGCGCCCGCCGAGGCCGGGGGTGGCGAGCCCACCAGGACCCGAGCCACGCGTACCCGGACCACCAGGCGTCGCGCGACGGCTGCCAAGGGTGCGCCCGCCGAGGCCGCGTCCGGTTCCGCGCCGGCAGCCGAGGTGTCGGCCGCCGGATCTTCGGCCGCCGACGCTCCCCCCGGCCCGGCCCCGGCGAGCGAGGTTCCGGCCGACGAGGTTCCCTCGGCCGCCGTCGCCGAGCCGTCCGCGGTCACTGAGCTGTCGGCCGGTGCCGAGCCGCCTGTCGTCGACGCCGCCGCCCAGCCGTCCGGCGTCTCCGAGCCGCCGGCCACGGGCACGCCGCTCGGCTCGACTCCCGTCTCCGCACCCGCCGGAGGTCAGGCACCCGCCGAGGGCGAGCCGGTGCAGCCCGAACCGGCTGCCGCCGAATCGGCGTCGGCCGGCACCCGCACCCGGACGAGGACCCGGCGGGTCACCGCCCCGACCTGGGCCGGCATCGGCGACGAGCCGCCCGTCGAGCCCGTCTCCCGCCCGGCGGCTCGCCGCCCGGTGGCGATGGTGACCTTCCAGGCGCCGGAGCCGGCGGCCGTCGAGGCCCGCTGGCGGCGCGCCGACGCCGCGGACGAGGCGGGATCCGCCGCCGAATCGGCGCCGACCGCCGTCGCCGAGCGGCCCGCCGAGCCGGAGCTTGCCGACGAGGACACCGACACCGACATCGTCACCGAGGAACTCACCGCCGTTGACGAGGACGGGGAGTTCGACGACGACGACCAGGGCGGCGGGTCGGGTTCCACCCGCCGCCGCCGTCGTGGCCGCCGGGGTCGTGGCCGGGCCCGCGGAGACGAGGACGGCACCGAGACCGACGTCGAGGACGGCGTCGGCGAGACCGACGAGGCCCCGCGCGCCGCGGACGCCACCGATCGTCCCGGGCGCGGTGGCGAGCTGGAGCCGGCCGCCGCGGACGGCGGCGAGGCGGCGGAGCGCGCCGACGACGGCGACGACGAGGACGAGGACGATCGAGCGGGCGGTTCCCGGCGCCGACGCCGGCGGCGCCGGCGTGCCGGCGGTGACGAGCCGGCGGTGGTCGACGACCCGCCGAACACGGTCGTGCACGTGCGGGAGATCCGCCGGGACGATGACCTGGTCCGCGGACTGAGCGGCTCGACCCGGCTGGAGGCCAAGCGGCAGCGGCGGCGGGAGGGCCGGGACAGCGGTCGGCGCCGCCCGCCGATCGTCACCGAGGCCGAGTTCCTCGCCCGCCGCGAGGCGGTCGAGCGTCGCATGATCGTGCGTCACGCGGGCGACCGCACCCAGATCGCCGTGCTCGAGGACAGCGTGCTCGTCGAACACTTCGTCACCCGGGCGAGCTCCGCGTCCTACGCGGGCAACGTCTACCTCGGCCGGGTGCAGAACGTGCTGGCCAGCATGGAGGCGGCGTTCGTCGACATCGGTAAGGGCCGCAACGCCGTCCTGTACGCCGGCGAGGTCAACTACGACGCCTCCGGGCTCGACGGCCGTCCCCGCAAGATCGAGCAGGTGCTCAAGTCGGGGCAGTCGGTCCTGGTCCAGGTCTCCAAGGACCCGATCGGCCACAAGGGCGCCCGGCTCACCAGCCAGATCAGCCTGCCGGGCCGCTACCTCGTGTACGTGCCGGACGGCCAGAACGCCGGCATCAGCCGCAAGCTGCCCGACACCGAGCGGGCGCGGCTCAAGAGCATCCTCAAGAAGATCACGCCCGAGGACGGCGGCGTCATCGTGCGCACCGCCGCCGAGGGTGCCAGCGAGGCCGAGCTCGAACGCGACATCGAGCGGCTCGCCGCGCAGTGGGAGGACATCGAGCGGCGGGCCAAGAAGGCGTCGGCGCCGGCCCTGCTCTACGGCGAGCCGGACCTCGTCGTGCGGGTGATCCGCGACATCTTCAACGAGGACTTCACCGAGCTGGTCGTCCAGGGCTCCGGCGAGGCCGCGACGATCGAGGAGTACATCGACGCGGTCGCCCCCGACCTGCGTCCGCGCATCCGCCGCTACACCGGGTCCGGGGACGTCTTCGTCGACTACCGGGTGGACGAGCAGCTCGCCAAGGCGCTGGACCGCAAGGTCTGGCTGCCGTCGGGCGGGTCGCTGGTCATCGACCGCACCGAGGCGATGACGGTCATCGACGTCAACACCGGCAAGTTCACCGGCAAGGGCGGCAATCTCGAGGAGACCGTCACCAAGAACAACCTGGAGGCCGCCGAGGAGATCGTCCGCCAGCTCCGGCTGCGGGACATCGGCGGGATCATCGTCATCGACTTCATCGACATGGTCCTGGAGAGCAACCGGGAGCTGGTCCTACGCCGGCTCACCGAGTGCCTCGGCCGGGACCGCACGCGGCACCAGGTCGCGGAGGTGACGAGCCTCGGCCTGGTCCAGATGACCCGCAAGCGGGTGGGCCAGGGCCTGTTGGAGGCGTACAGCGAGCCGTGCGTGCACTGTAACGGCCGTGGCGTGCTCATCCACCTCAACGGCGGCGGTGGCGGGCACGCCCACCCGGCGGCCGGTTCGGTCGCCGCCGGGTCCGGCGCCGGCCAGTCCGAACCGGCCGCGGTCGGGTCCGGGTCCGGTGGGTCGGGCCGGCGCTCGCGCGGCGCCGCCACCCGCGCTGCCGGCGGCCCCGCGCTCGTCGCGGCTGCCTCGGTCGGCGCTCCCGCCGGGGACACCGAGGTGGCGGGTGGCGCCGTGTCGGCGGCGGACCTCGTCCAGCCGGCCGCGGCGGACAACGACGACGCCGGCATGGCGCTCGGCGATGCCGGGGGCGCCCCGGACTCGCCGTCGGCACCCACTGGCGTGGTGGCGGACGCTGCCGCTGCCGGGCCGATCGTGGCAGTGAACGGCAACGGCCATGTTCCCGCGGGGGCGGTTGCGGTGACCGCCCCGACGGCTCCCCTCGCGCAGACCGGCGGCGGGGACTCGGCGCCGCCCGTGTACGCGAACTCCGACGACCCCGACAGCCTCGCCACCGCCGACAGCGGTGTGGCTGCGGGCAAGCCCGTCCGGAGCCGGCGGCGCCGGGCGTCCCGTCCGGTGTCGAAGCCGGCCGAGTCACTGGAGTCCGTGCCGCCCTCGGCCGAGTCCACCGGCACCTGACCGGACCGGCGGCCGGCAGGCGTGCCGCCGCCGAAGTGGCACAGGCATGCGAGCCCAGGTAGGTCGCCCTTCCCCTCCGGATCCCTCCGGGCGGGAGGGGCGGCCACCGGGTGACGCGGCCGGGAGGCAGCCTCAGGCGGCGGTTGGACCGGCCGGAGTCTGGGACGTGGCCGGGCCGGAGCGGACGAACCCGCGGCCCGGGTTCTCCCGCATCAGCAGATCCAGGGTGGCCCGGGAGCGGGACAGCGCGACCTCGACGGCCTGATGGGCCCGCCCCGGGTCACCCATCTGCAACGCGTACGACGCGATCGTCAGCGACTGGACGAGATCGTCCTGATCGGCGAGGTCGGGACTCATCCACTGGCGCGGCGAGCCGTCCTGCCCCGTCTCCCCACCTACCGGCTGCGTCACGGGCACTCCCCAGGCGGCAGGATCCCGGCGCCGCAGCGCGATCCACCCCGCCGCCAGCGCGGTCCCCACCAGCCAGCAGGCACCGGCCCAGGGCGGCACACCGGCGAAGGCGGTGAGGGCCAGGCCGACCACCACCAGCGCTGCCAGGGCGCCGGTCGCGGCCGGCACCGTGCCGGGAACCGAGCCGTGGCGGCGGGCCGCCTCGGCCGCTGGGCGGCATGCCACGGCGAGCGCCATGGCGGTTCCGGCCCCCGCGGTCCAGACGAGCAGTTGCCAGACCATCCCCATCACCCCCGGCGCGACGTTGTCTCCCGCCATGTTGTCTCCGGCGTCGAAGCCTCACGATCCATCGTGGAACTGCGCCATGCGGACGATCCATGCTTCTCCTTCCTCGGCCCGCTCCACCATGGCCCGTCCGGGTCATCCAGAGATATGGCCCGCGTGCGGGGGACGGTGGGGTGCGACCGGGGTGACCGGTCCGGTGGGGATCCGGCCGGATCCCCACCGGGAAACGCCGACCTCGCCGTCTCCGTCGGCCCGTCCGGCACCCGGCGGGCACTGCCGTCGCGGCTCCCGGTCGTCACCCCCGCGGCGATGACCTGTAAGGTGGAGTCCGCGCGTTCATCCGGACTGGGCCCGGCCCACCGGAAGAGCCGCCTGACGGCTGCTGTGCGGCCGTCGGCGGCGGGGGGCGTACCCAAAGCTCCGCGGGGAACGTAGTTCCGTGCGGTCACAGCGGTTCAACAACAGCAGGGAGATCTGGTGTACGCGGTCGTTGCCAGCGGCGGCAAGCAGCACAGGGTCGCCGTCGGCGATGTCGTCGACGTCGAGCTCCTTTCCGGGAAGCCGGGCGCGGCCGTGAACCTTCCGGCGCTCCTGCTCGTCGACGGCGACTCGGTCACCCACGAAGCCGGCGCGCTCGCGTCCGTCGAGGTGACCGCCGAGGTGGTCGGCGTCGTCAAGGGTCCGAAGATCCGGATCCACAAGTTCAAGAACAAGACCGGCTACCACAAGCGTCAGGGCCACCGCCAGAAGCTGACGCGTCTCAAGGTGACCGGCATCGAGACCGGGAAGGCCTGAGCGAGATGGCGCATAAGAAGGGCGCGAGCTCCTCGCGCAACGGTCGGGACTCCAACGCCCAGCGGCTGGGCGTGAAGCGCTTCGGCGGCCAGTTCGTCAAGGCCGGCGAGATCATCGTTCGCCAGCGCGGCACCCACTTCCACCCCGGTGAGCTGGTCGGCCGAGGCAAGGACGACACGCTGTTCGCGCTGTCGGCCGGTCACGTGCAGTTCGGCCACCGGCGTGGCCGCCGCGTCGTGAACGTGGTCGAGCAGGTGGCGGCGCCCGCCGCCTGACTCGATCGGGCGGTGATGCCGACCGGCTGAGCCAGGCCTGGCTCAGCCGTCCCGGCGCTTGCCGCCTCGGAGACCCGAGCACACAGCCGCGCGCATCATCCCGCCTGGGTTTGGTGCGCGCGGTTTTGGCATGCATGTGACGACGGTCCGCAGACCGTACGAGATGGACCAGGGAAGAGGGAGCAGCGATGCCGACCTTCGTCGACCGGGTGGTGTTGCACGCGGCGGCCGGCGACGGCGGCCATGGCTGCGCCTCCATCCACCGGGAGAAGTTCAAGCCGCTGGGCGGTCCGGACGGCGGTGACGGCGGCCGCGGCGGCGATGTCCGTCTCGTCGTGGACCCGAGCGTGACCACGCTGCTCGACTTCCACTTCCATCCGCACCAGCGGGCCTCGCGCGGCCGACCCGGCCAGGGCTCGAACCGGAGTGGCGCGGACGGGGAGGACCTCATCCTCCCCGTGCCCGACGGCACGGTGGTCCTCACCGGCGACGGCGAGCAGCTCATCGACCTGGTCGGGGCGGGCAGCGCGTTCGTGCTCGCTCGCGGCGGCCGTGGTGGTCGGGGGAACGCGGCGCTGGCCTCCGCCCGCCGCAAGGCCCCCGGATTCGCCGAGCTCGGCGAGCCCGGCGAGTTGCTCGACGCCGTCCTGGAGCTCAAGACGGTGGCCGACGTCGCGCTCGTCGGATTTCCCAGCGCGGGGAAGTCGTCCCTGGTGTCGGTGCTGAGCGCCGCCAAGCCCAAGATCGCTGATTNCCCGTTCACCNCCCTCGTGCCCAACCTCGGGGTAGCCCAGGCGGGGGATCACCCGCCGTACACGGTGGCGGATGTCCCGGGCCTCATCCCCGGGGCGAGCGAGGGGCGCGGCCTGGGCCTGGAGTTCCTCCGGCACATCGAGCGCTGCTCGCTGATCGTGCACGTGCTGGACTGCGCGACCCTCGAGCCGGGACGCGACCCGCTGTCCGATCTCGACGTCATCGAGGCCGAGCTCGCGGCCTACTCCGCCGACCTGTCCGACCGTCCCCGGCTCGTCGTCCTCAACAAGATCGATGTGCCCGACGCCGCCGATCTCGCCGACCTGGTCACCGCCGATCTGCGGGCCCGAGGGCTCGACGTGTTCGCGGTGAGCAGCGCCACCCGGCGGGGAGTGCATGCGCTGTCGCTGGCGTTGGCGGAGCGGGTCGCGGCGCTGCGGGCGGCGGCGCCGAGCCGGTCCGCGACCCGCGTCGTCCTGCGTCCGCGGGCGGTGAACGAACCCGACTTCACCGTGACGTCTCTCGGCGACGGTTTTCTCATCACCGGGGCGAAGCCGCAGCGGTGGGTGCGCCAGACCGACTTCACCAACGACGAGGCCATCGGCTTCCTCGCCGACCGGCTCGCCCGGCTCGGGGTGGAGAAGGAGCTCGCCCGCCTCGGCGCGACCGCGGGCGTCGAGGTCACGATCGGCGACGTCACCTTCGACTGGGAGCCGACCCTGAGCGGCGGCGGGCTGGGCGGCGTCGGGCTGGTCGGCGGCGGGAACGCCGCCGAGGATCGGCTCGGCGTCGACGAGCCGGGCGCGGGTGCCCAGGCCGTGGCGGTGGGGGAGCGGCACCCGGACGTCCCGACCGTGCCCCCGCGCCCCGCGGGTCGCGCGGCGGCCCCGGTGGCGGCGTCCCTCGGGCCCCGCGGCAGCGACGACCGGCTCAGCAGCTCGGTCCGGCTCACCCGGGCCGAGCGGATGGCCCGGGCACGGCGCGCCCGCCTGGGCGACGCCGACGCCGTGGGTGCCGACGCCGTGGGTGCCGACGCCGTGGGTGCCGATGCCGCGGGTGCCGACGCCCGGACGGGCGGCGCCGTCGACGCGGACGCGTAGGCGCCGACATGCGGGCGTTCGTGGCCGACGCGCAGCGGGTCGTCGTCAAGGTCGGGTCGTCCTCGCTGACGACGGCGGCGGGCGGACTCGACGTCGCCCGCCTGGAGGGGCTCGTGTCCGCGCTGCTGCCCAGGGCCGGGCAGCTCGTGCTCGTCTCCTCCGGGGCGATCGCCGCCGGTCTCGCCCCGCTGGGGTTGGCCCGCCGGCCGCGTGACCTCGCCACCCAGCAGGCCGCGGCCAGCGTGGGGCAGAGCTCCCTGGTCCACAGCTACGCCTCAGCCTTCGGCCGGGCGGGCTTCCGGGTCGGCCAGGTGCTGCTGACCGCCACCGACGTCATCCGCCGCACCCACTACCGCAACGCGCGTACCGCGCTCGACCGGCTCCTCGAACTCGGCGTCGTTCCGATCGTCAACGAGAACGACGCGGTGGCCACGCAGGAGATCCGCTTCGGCGACAACGACCGCCTCGCCGCGATCGTCGCCCACCTGGTGTCCGCCGACCTGCTGGTGCTGCTGTCGGATGTGGACGGTCTCTACGACGCCAACCCCCGCCACGGGCCGGCGAACCTGCTGCGCGAGGTCCGCTCGGACGCAGATCTCGCCGGGCTCACCGCCCGCGGGACGGGCACCGCCGGTGTCGGCGTCGGCGGCATGGCCACCAAGATCGAGGCCGCCCGCATGGCCGCGTCCGGTGGCGTTACCGCGATCATCACCTCGGCGGCGAACGCCGCGCCCGTGCTGCGCGGCGAGGAGGTCGGGACGGTGTTCCATCCCACCGGCCCGCGTCGGGCCTCCCGGCTGCTGTGGCTGGCGCACGCCACCGCGCCGGAGGGGCTGCTGCGCCTGGACGACGGGGCCGTCGCGGCCGTCGTGCGGCGGCGGGCGTCGTTGCTGCCCGCCGGGGTCACCGGCGTCGAGGGCGACTTCGCCGCGGGCGACCCCGTCGACCTCGTCGCTCCCGACGGGCGTCCGGTGGCCAGAGGGCTGGTGGCGTTCGACGCGGTGGAGCTGCCGGCGATGCTGGGGCGGTCCACCGCCGAGCTCGCCGCCGAACTGGGCCCCTCCTACGAACGGGAGATCGTGCACCGGGACGACCTCGTCCTGCTGCTGCCGACCCGCTGATCCACCGCGCCGCGCCTCCGCGCCTCCGGGCCGGCCGGACGGTTCAGGGAGTGGTCTCGACGCGGCTGCCGTTCGTGCCCTTGACGACCCGGATCTGGTTCGGGATGCGCTGGCGCAGGTCGGCGACGTGGCTGACGACCCCGACGAGCCGGCCGCCGGAGCGCAGCTCGTCGAGGACGCCCATCACCTCGTCCAGGCTGTCGGGATCCAGCGTCCCGAACCCCTCGTCGATGAACAGCGCATCCATCCGCCGCCCGCCGGCCTCGGCGGTCACGACGTCGGCGAGCCCGAGGGCCAGCGACAACGCGGCCTGGAAGGTCTCGCCGCCGGACAGCGTCCTGGTGTTGCGTCGCCGGCCCGTCCACGCGTCCTCGACGAGCAGACCCAACCCCGCCCGGCGCCGCCGGTCGCGCCGCTCCTCGGTGTCATGGACGAGGGTGAAGCGCCCGGCGCTCATCGCGGCGAACCGCCGGCTCGCAGCGGCCGCCACCTCCTCCAGCCGGGCCGCGAGCACGAAGCTCGACAGCGGCATTCCCTCGGTGTTGCCGCCGCGGCCCGCGGCGAGCTCGGCGAGCTGATGCAGCTCGTCGGCCTCGGCGCGCAGGGGACCCAGGGCGGTGAGATCCGCGGTGAAGGAGGTGCGGAGGGCTGCGAGCTCGGTGGCCCGCCCGCTCGCCCGCGCGAGCGATGCGACGGCCGACTCGTGTGCCTGCCGAGCCGCCTCGGCGGTCGCCTCGTGCTCGGCGAGGGGCACGGTGGTGTCGGGGTCGACGGCGAGATCGTCGCCGGCCAGCGCCGCGGCGACCGCGGCGGTCTCCTCCCGGTACTCCTGGACCTCCTGCTCGGCGATGCGTTGCCAGTCCCCGTCGCGGACGGCGGCGGCGGCATCGTCCAGGTCGGTGAAGCCGGCCTGGCGAACGAGGTCGAGCGCGGTGAGACCGGCCCGCACGTGCTCCGCGCGGGCCCGCTCGGCCGCCAGTTCCGCCTCGTGCGTGGCCTCCTGGTCGGCGGCGAGCGCCGTCACCGCGTCCAGTCGGGCCGTCAGGGCCTCAGCGTCGCGCAGGTCGGCGGGAACCGCGGCGAGCCGTGTCGCGGCCAGCCGGCGCATCTGCGAAGCGCGCAGCCGGGCCGCCTGCTCGCTGGACCGCGCGCCCGCCAGCCGGGCAGCGGCGTCCTTCTCCTCCTCGTACGCGGCGAGCAGGGCTACCTCGGCGGGAGCCAGGTCCGCGGCGGCCCGACCGCGGGCAGCCACCAGGTCGTCCACGCCGGCGGCGAGCTCGGCGAGCCGGCGCGCCGCCGCAGGTGCCCGGTCGTCGAGCAGCTCGACGAGATCGAAGCGTCGCACCTGCGCCAGCGCGTCCGCGGCGCCGTCCGGTGCTGCCGCTGTCCCGTCGGGTGCCGCTGTCCCGTCGGGTGCTGCTGTCCCGTCGGGTGCCGCTGACTCGTCCGGCTCTGCCGAGTCGTGCGCGGGCGGGAGGTCGGGCGAGCCGTCCGTGCTCGGGCCCGGTGGGGTGGGCGAGTCCGAGGGATCGGACGGCTCGCGGGCCAGCTCGGCATGCAGCGTGCGGACCTGCGTCTCCCACCGGTCGGCGGCGCGCAGTGCGGTCGCCGCGCCGGCCGCGCGCCGGTCCGCCTCCTGCTCGGCGGCGGTCTCCTCGTCCTTGCTCACATGATCGGCGCGGACCCCTGCCGGATCGGGGTGTTCGAACGCGCCGCAGACCGGACAGGGCGTGTCGTCGACGAGCGCCGCGGCGAGTTCCGCGGTGATCGCGTCGAAGCGCTGCCGGCGCACGTCCCCGGCGCGCGCCCGGGCCTCGGCGGCGCGGTCGCGGGCGGTGTCGGCATCCCGGCGGGCGCGGTGCTGCTCGGCGACCGCATCGGCCAGTTCGCGGGTCCACCGGGCCCGTTCGGTCAGAGCCGGCAGCGCGGCGCCGGCTCGGCGTGCGGTGGCCACCCGGAACTCGGCGGCCGCCCGGACCGCCGGCAGTTCCGCGTCGAGCCGGCCGGCGAGCGCCTCGGCGTCGCGCCGGTGCTCCTCGGCCTCGCGCTCGGCCTCCCTCGCGGTCCGGTCGTCGTCCTCCGCCTCCGCCCGGGTCCGTGCCAGTCCCTCGAGCCGGCCGACCTCGACGTGGGCGAGCCGGACGAGCCCGCCGAGCTCCTCGACGCCTGGGGGTCCGCCCGGCCCGCCCCCCGGGTCGGCGCGCAGCAGGCCCGGGGGGTGAGCGGCCAGACGCTGCCAGGCCGCGTCCGCCGCGACGCGGGACTGCTGGGCGGCCGCGGTGCGCCGGCGCAGCTCGGTCAGCGCGGGGGTGACGACCGCGGCCCGCCGAGCGGCGTCGGCGTCGGCGGCGAGCTGATCGACGGCGACTCGGCGATCGTCCAGCTCGTCGCGGCGCGCCGTGAGCGCGCGGCGCCGCTCGATGCGGCGGATGAGGTCGCGGGCGTCGGCGAGCGCGGCGTCGGCGGCGGTGCGGGCCTGGCCGGCGGCCTGGTGCGCCGACTTGGCCGCGGCCGCCGACGCGTCCGCCTCGCGGGCCAGCTCGGTGGCCCAGCCGGGATCGTCCGTCGGGTCCGCGGGCTCGGTCACCCCGGCGACCTGGGCGATCCGCGCGGCCACCCGACCGAGCTCGGCCGTGGCGACCGCCAGCCCGTCGCGGCCGGTCTTGGCCCGGTCGCGCAGCCACTGCTCGGTGAACTCGAAGCGGCTGACGTGGAACAGCGTCTTGAGCAGCTTCTCCCGGTCGTCGTGCCCGGCCTGGAGGAAGTCGGCGAACCGTCCCTGCGGCAGCATGATGACCTGGAAGAACTGGTCGTGGGTCATCCCCAGCAGCAGGCCGATCTCATGCCCGACGTCCTGCGGCCGGGTGGCGAGGGTGTCCCAGCCGTCGGCGGTGTGCCGGTCCAGCCGGGCGGTGGGATGGGTCCGGGTGGTGCCGCCGCCACGCTTGGGCCGGTCCCACGCCGGGCTGCGGGTGATCCGGTAGCGCCCGGCCGAGACCGAGAACTCCAGGCTCACCTCCGGTCGGACCGAGGCGTCGGCGTGGTGGGACCGCAGGTCCGGGCCACCGGCGATCTTGCCACGCATGCCGGGGACCTCACCGAACAGCGCGAAGCCGATCGCGTCGAGCAGGGTCGTCTTGCCGCCGCCGGTCTCGCCGCACAGCAGCAGCAGGCCGCCGCCGCTCACCCGGTCGACATCGACATCGACGCGGCCCGGGAAGGCCCCGAACGCCTCCAGGCGCAGCCGGTGGGGCCGCATCAGGCCGCATCCTCGGCGATCCGGGCCGCGTCGAGGGCCTCGGTGAGCAGCGCCCGTTCCCGTGGCGACGGGTCGTTGCGCACGTGCGCCACGAACGCCGTGGCGATCTCCAGGTCGGTCCGGCCGCGGGTCCGTTCGCCGAAGCTGCGCTCGTCGGCCGCGCCGGGCGGTGGTTCGTGGGCGAGGCGCAGCGCGTGGGGGAAGCGTCGTTGCAACGTCGCCATCGCGTCGCCCGGCCGCACCGGATCCGTCAGCACCGCCGAGACGAAGTCCCGTTCGTGGGCGGCGAAGGTCGCGGCGGTCAGCAGCTCGTGCAGGGTGCCGCGCAGCACCGCCATCCGCCGTTCGGTGGGCACCTCCACGCCGCGGACCGCCCGGACCCCGTCGCGGCCGATGTCCACCAGCAGGGAGGTCTTGCGGTCGGCGGCCTCCGAGAAGGAGAAGGCCAGCGGCGAGCCGCTGTAGCGCACGGCGGGCGTGATCGCCTGCGGGCGGTGCAGGTGGCCGAGCGCGGTGTACGTGATGCCGTCGAACAGGCTCGACGGCACGTTGCCGACCCCGCCGACGGAGATGTCGCGTTCGCTGTCGCTGCCCGCGCCGCCGGTGACCCAGGCGTGCGCGAGGACGACGCTGCGGGCGCCCGGGTGGCCGCCGAGGTCGGCCCGCACGGCGCGCATCGCGCGGCGCATCGTCGCCGCCTGCGAGTACTCTGCCGCGGCGGCTGCGCCGGTAGGACTCTCGGCCTCCGCGGCGGGCAGCAGGGCGTTCGCGGTCGTCGGCTCCAGATAGGGGATCGCGTAGATCCGCACGGGGCCGTCGGCGTCCTCGACGACGACGGGGACGCCCACCGCGGCCGGATCCGTCCTGATCCGGATCCGCGGGTCGAGCAGGCCGGACTTGTCTCCCAGACGGCGCGCGGCGTCGTGGTTGCCGCTGATGGCCACGACCCGGGTGCCCGCGTCGCGCAGCCGCGACAGCGCCTCGTCGAACAGTTCCAGCGCGCGCACCGGCGGGATGGCGCGGTCATGCACGTCGCCGCCGACGAGGACCACGTCGACGGACTCCGCCCGGACGACCTCGACGAGGTGGTCGACGAACGCGGCCTGGGCCGGCATCAGGTCATGGCCGTGCAGGCCGCGGCCGAGATGCCAGTCGGAGGTGTGCAGGGCGAGCATGCGAGCACGGTAGGCAGGCGCCCGTGGCCGACTGGCACGGGGGTCCGGCGTGGTCGTGGCGTCGGGCCGTCGGGCAGCCAGAACGCCCGAATCGTCACCCGGTCCGCGCGGGCGGCCGCGAGTGTCGCCCGGCGCCGGTAGCCTCAGGACAGTGGGCTGCGCCGCGGCGCCCGCACTTACGGAGGATCCGGAAATGATCACCTCTGCGGAGGCTGTCCGAGACGTAGCAGTGCGCGCGAAGGCGGCGGCGGCCCTGCTGGCCCCGGTCAGCCGCGGCGAGAAGGACCGGGTGCTGCTCGCGATGGCCGAGGCGCTCCTCGCCCGGTCCGCGGGGATTCTCGCCGCCAACGCCGAGGATGTCGCGGCGGCGCAGGCGGCGGGAACGCCCGGTGCCATGGTCGACCGGCTCACCCTCACCGAGGCCCGCCTGGCGGGCATGGCCGACGGGCTGCGTCAGGTCGCCACGCTGGACGACCCGGTCGGCGAGGTCGTGCGCGGGCGGGTGCTGCCCAACGGCATGGAGCTGCGGCAGGTCCGCGTCCCGCTCGGCGTCGTGGGGATCATCTACGAGGCGCGGCCGAACGTCACCGTGGACGCCGCGGGGCTGTGCCTCAAGAGCGGCAACGCGGTGCTGCTGCGCGGCAGCGCCTCCGCGGTGCGGTCCAACATCGCTCTGGTGGAGGTCCTGCGCGACGTCGCCGCGGCGGGCGGCCTGCCGGTTGACGCGGTCCAGCTCGTCCCCGGCCTCGACCACGACTCCGTCAAGCACCTGATGCGTCTGCGGGGGCTCGTCGACGTGCTCATCCCCCGGGGCGGGGCCGGGCTCATCCGGGCGGTGGTGGAGGAGTCGACCGTGCCGGTCATCGAGACCGGGGTCGGCAACTGCCACGTCTACGTCGACGTCGACGCCGATCTCGACCAGGCGCTCGCGATCACCGTCAACGCCAAGACCCACCGGGTCTCGGTCTGCAACTCGGCGGAGACGCTGTTGGTCCACCGCGCCGTGGCGGATCGGTTCCTGCCGCGGGTCCTGGCCGCGCTGCACGACGCGGGCGTCGCCGTGCACGGCGACGAGGCCGTGTGCGCGGCGGACCCGCGCGCCGTGCCCGCCACCGACGACGACTGGGCCGCCGAGTACCTGTCGCTCGACATGGCCGTGCGCGTCGTGGACTCGCTCGACGACGCGGTGGCGCACATCCGCCGCTGGGGCAGCGGGCACACCGAGGCGATCGTCACCCGCTCGCTCGGCGCCTCCCGGCGCTTCATCACGAGCTGCGACTCGGCGGCGGTGATGGTGAACGCCTCGACCCGGTTCACCGACGGGGAGCGGTTCGGCATGGGCGCCGAGATCGGCATCTCCACCCAGAAGCTGCACGCGCGGGGGCCGATGGGCCTGCCCGAGCTCACCTCGACGACGTGGGTCGGCGTCGGCGACGGTCACCTCGTGAGCTGACCGATCCCGGCGGCGGCCGGGGGTGCTGCGGTCCCCGTACGCACGCACGGCGTTCGCCCGTCAGGGCCGGACCAAAGCCGCGGGCGGGGCGTAGTCGCCCGTCTGGGGCTTCATCCTGGCACTATGGACGTGGCGATGCTTGACACGGGGACGGAAGGTGGCCATGTCGCTTCAGGAACACGCTTTCGCCGACGTCGCGGACGTGCAGGAACGCCTCCGCGGGACCGGATACCTCGCGGACGAGGCGATCGCCACCACGGTCTTCCTCGCCGACCGGCTGCGTAAGCCGCTGCTTGTGGAGGGCCCGGCGGGAGTCGGCAAGACCGAGCTCGCCAAGGCCCTGGCCACCTCCGTCGGCGCCGAGCTGATCCGCCTGCAGTGCTACGAGGGCCTCGACGAGGCCCGCGCGCTGTACGAGTGGAACTACAAGAAGCAGCTCCTGCGCATCCAGGCCGGTTCCGGCGACGGCGGCACGGAGGGCTGGCAGCAGGCCCACGACGACATCTTCAGCGAGGAGTTCCTGCTGTCCCGGCCGTTGCTGACGGCGATCCGTCGCGAGGAGCCGACGGTGCTGCTCATCGACGAGACCGACAAGGCCGACGTCGAGGTGGAGGGCCTGCTGCTGGAGGTGCTGTCGGACTTCCAGGTGACGATTCCCGAGCTGGGGACGATCAGCGCGACCCAGCGCCCGTTCGTCATCCTCACCTCGAACGCGACCCGGGAGCTGTCCGAGGCGCTCAAGCGGCGCTGCCTCTACCTGAACCTGGACTATCCCTCGGCCGAGCGGGAGAAGGAGATCGTGCTCTCCCGGGTTCCGGACCTGCCGGAGAAGCTCGCCGAGTCGCTGGTCCGGATCGTGCGCGCGCTGCGCGCGATGGAGCTGAAGAAGGCGCCGTCCATCGCCGAGACCATCGACTGGGCGCAGACGATCCTCGCGCTCGGCTTCGACACCTTCGACGAGGCGGCCGTCGCCTCCACCCTCGGCGTGGTGCTCAAGCACGCCAGCGACCAGGCCCGCGCCATCGGCCATCTCAAGCTCACCGCGAACTGACCTGCGCGCACCGACTACCGCCGAACCACAACCGCGGCGGCCATCGCCACGGCCGCCCGTCCACAAGGGGGCGCCGGCATGAGCCTGCTGGACCGCACCGTCGAGTTCACCGCCGCCCTGCGCCGGGCCGGCGTCCCGGTCAGCAGCGCCGAGACGGTGGACGCAGCCCGCGCCGTCGGGGCCCTGGGCTGGGCCGACCGCGACGCCGTGCGGGCGTCGTTCGCCGCGACCCTGTGCAAGCGGCCGGTGTACCGGCCCGCCTTCGACACGCTGTTCGACCTGTACTTCCCGCCTCGCATCGGCGACGGCGTCTCGCTGGACGACCTTGTCGACGACCCGGCGGCCACGGGCGACGGCGCGGCCGGCGACGGGGAGCCGGATCCCGGCGACCTGACGCCGGAGGAGCTCGAGGCGCTGCGGCAGGCGCTGCGCGACAAGCTGCTCGACGCCCTGCGCGACGGCGACGACGAGGCACTGCGCCAGCTCGCCCGCCAGGCGGTGAGCGCGTTCGGTTCGGCGCGGGGCAGCGCCGGCCGCTCCTGGTTCCTCTACCGGGTACTGCGCGCGATGTCCGCGGAGACGCTCATCGCCGACCTGCTCTCGGCGCTGCTGGGCGATTCCGAGCGCGGCGGCCTTGCCGAACGGGCCGCCCGCCAGACGATCACCGACCGGATCCGCGAGTTCGAGGAGCTGGTGGGCGCGGAGGTGCGGCGCCGGATGGCCGAGGAGCGCGGCATCGAGGCCGTCGAGCGCACCGCGGTCAAGCCGCTCAGCGACCAGGTCGAGTTCCTGCGCGCCTCCCAGCGCGACCTCGTCGAGCTGCGCCGGCAGGTCCACCCGCTCGCGCGGCGTCTCGCGACCCGGCTGACCGCGCGGCGCCGCCTCGGCCGCACCGGCCGGCTGGACTTCCGGCGCACCGTCCGCGCGTCGCTGGCCACCGGCGGCGTGCCGGTGGACACCAAGCACCGTCCGCACAAGCCGCACAAGCCCGAGCTCGTTGTGCTGTGCGACGTCTCCGGTTCGGTCGCGTCGTTCGCGCACTTCACCCTGATGCTGACCCACGCGCTGCGCGAGCAGTTCTCCAAGGTCCGCGCGTTCGCCTTCATCGACACCACCGACGAGGTGACCCGCTACCTGCGCGGCCTTGACCTCGGCGACATGATGGCGCGGATCTCCGGCGAGGCCGACCTCGTCTGGTTCGACGGGCACAGCGACTACGGCCACGCCATCGAGGTCTTCGCCGAGAAGTACCCGGAGGCGGTGGGGCCGAAGACGTCGCTGCTCATCCTCGGCGACGCGCGCAACAACTACCGGCCGACGTCGGCGGCGGTGTTCCGGCGGCTGTGCGCGCAGGCCCGGCACTCCTACTGGCTCAACCCGGAGCCGCGCACCTACTGGGGTTCCGGCGATTCGGCGACCGACGTCTACGCCGAGCTGGTCGACGAGATGGTTGAATGCCGCAACATCGACCAGCTCCAGGTCTTCATCGAGCGCCTCCTGCCCTCCTGACGGTCGGTCAGCCGCGGGCGAGGGCCGCGTCCACGATCACCTGGGCCTGTGTGATCACCTCGTCGAGGTGCTCCGGCCCGCGGAAGCTCTCCGCGTAGATCTTGTAGACGTCCTCGGTGCCGGACGGGCGGGCCGCGAACCAGGCATCGCCGGTGACGACCTTCACCCCGCCGATCGCCGCGCCGTTGCCGGGCGCATGCGACAGCGCGGCGGTCACCGGGGAACCGGCCAGCGTGGTCGCGTCCAGGCTCGCCGGAGTGAGGGCCGCCAGGATCTTCTTCTGCGCCGCCGTGGCGGGCGCGTCGACCCGCCGGTACGCCGGCGCGCCGTGCAGTTCGGTCAGCTCCCGGTACAGCGTCCCGGGATCCCGGCCGGTGACCGCCGTCATCTCCGCGGCGAGCAGGCAGGCGATGAGGCCGTCCTTGTCCGTCGTCCACACCCCGCCGCCGCGGCGCAGGAACGACGCGCCCGCGCTCTCCTCCCCGCCGAAGCCGAGGGTGCCGTCGGTGAGGCCGTCGACGAACCACTTGAAGCCGACCGGTACCTCGACGACGGCGCGGCCGATGCCCGCGCCGACCCGATCGATCATGCTCGAGCTCACCAGGGTCTTGCCGATCGCCGTGCCCGCGGGCCAGCCGGCGCGGTGGCCGAACAGGTAGGCGATCGCCGCGGACAGGTAGTGGTTCGGGTTCAGCAGCCCGGCGCCGGGGGTGACGATGCCGTGCCGGTCGGCGTCGGCGTCGTTGGCCACCGCCACGTCGAAGGAGCCGGCGAGGCGAAGCAGGGAGGCCATCGCGTAGGGCGACGACGGATCCATCCGGATCTTGCCGTCCCAGTCCGTCGTCATGAACGAGAAGGTCGGGTCGACGGTGGTGTTGACCACCTCCAGGTCGAGCTTGTACCGCTCGGCGATTGCCTGCCAGTAGACCAGGCTCGCGCCGCCGAGCGGATCGACGCCGATGCGTACGCCGGCGGCGCGGATCGCGTCGAGGTCGATGACGTCGCCCAGGTCGGCGACGTACGCGCCGACGTAGTCGTGCACCACCGCGGCCGCCCGCGCCTGCGCGTAGGGCACCCGGGCGACGCCGGCGAGACCGGCTTCGAGAAGGGCGTTCGCACGGTCCTGGATGACCTTGGTGGCGGCGGTGTCGGCGGGTCCACCGTGGGTCGGGTTGTACTTGAAGCCGCCGTCGGCCGGCGGGTTGTGCGACGGCGTCACCACGATCCCGTCGGCGAGCCCACGTACGGATGGCGCGCCCGCCGCAGCGGCGCCGCGGTCACGGTTGTGCCCCAGGATGGCGTGCGAGATCACCGGGGTCGGCGTCGCCTCGCCGTCCGGGGCGATGCGCACCGCCACGCCGTTCGCGACGAGCACCTCCAGGGCGCTGGCCAGCGCCGGGGCGGACAGGGCGTGGGTGTCGATCCCGAGGAACAGCGGGCCGTCGACGCCCGCCGCCGCGCGGAAGTCGCAGATCGCCTGGGTGGTGGCGAGGATGTGGTCGGCGTTGAAGGAGCCGCGCAGCGCCGATCCGCGGTGCCCGGAAGTCCCGAACGACACCCGCTGAGCAGGATCCGTGGGATCGGGATGGACGTCCTGATACGCCGCAAGCAGGGCGTTGACGTCGATGAGGTCCTCGGGGGCGGCGGGCTGCCCCGCGCGTGGGCTGATCGGCATGGGCGGCGCCTCCTCGCGGTGGGACGGGGGTGGCCGGCGGCCTGCCATCAGCCTAGCCGGGTCGTCCCCCGCGGGGCGGGTTCGTCCCGGCGGCCCCGGCAGCGGTCGCCGAGACGGAGGCCGCCGGGTCGTCCCCCGGCGGGACGGGGAGCGCGGGGGTGGGGGCGCGGTGGGATCCGGCCGGGCGGCGTGCGGTGTGGGGATGTGCGGCCGCTGACGGGAGGCTTTGTGGGACATCTCCCGTCCGGCCGGGCGCTGCGCGCGCGTGCCGGTCATGCAGCGTTACTGTCCCGTCGTGCGTCTCGGCGTGATGGGTGGGACCTTCGATCCCGTCCACAACGGCCACCTCGTCGCCGCGAGCGAGGTGGCCGCCCTGTTCGACCTCGACGAGGTCGTGTTCGTGCCGAGCGGGCAGCCCTGGCAGAAGGTCCACCGCGTGGTCTCGGACCCGGAGGACCGCTACCTGATGACCTTCCTCGCCACCGCGGGGAACCCGCAGTTCACCGTCAGCCGGGTCGAGATCGACCGGGGCGGGGCGACCTACACCATCGATACCCTGCGTGACCTGCGCGGAGCCCGGCCGGACGACGAGCTGTTCTTCATCACCGGCGCCGACGCGCTCGCCCAGATCTTCACCTGGCGGGACCACCGCGAGCTGTTCGAGCTGGCGCACTTCGTCGGTGTCAGCCGCCCCGGCTACCAGCTCGCCCTGGACGCCGCGCTGCCGGCGAACTCGGTGAGTCTGCTGGAGGTGCCGGCGCTGGCGATCTCGTCCTCCGACATTCGCCAGCGGGTCGGACGCGGCGCCCCGATCTGGTACCTCACGCCGGACGGCGTGGTGCGCTACATCGCCAAGCGGCACCTCTACCAGCCGCCGGCCTGACCGCTTCCCGTCGCCGGCCTGGCCGGTAGGAGCCACCGACCTTCGGCGGCCCCAGCCCCGGCCCCAGCCCCGGCCCCGGCGCCGGACCGTCCCGAACCGTGGCCGGTGCGGCGATATCACGGTTTTCGGGCCGTCGCCGGCCTGATGGGTGCACTGCCCGGGCGGGGATGTGTCACGCTGGACTCAGCCGCCCGACCACGGGCGGCGCGCGGGGCGACCGGTGGTGGCCGTCCCGTGGACGTCGCCACCCTGGAGACCCTCAGCGTGACCGCTTCCCCGCGAGCCGTCGAACTCGCCCTCGCCGCCGCGCAGGCGGCGGCCGACAAGCTCGGCCACGACCTGCTCATCCTCGACGTGAGCGAGCGGCTGGCCATCACCGACTGCTTCGTCATCGCCTCCGCAGGCAACGAGCGGCAGGTCAAGGGCATCGTCGACGAGGTGGAGGAGCAGCTGCGCCGGCTCGGGGCCAAGCCCCTGCGGCGCGAGGGAGAGCGGGAGGGCCACTGGGTCCTGCTCGACTTCGTCGACGTCGTCGTGCACGTCCAGCGGGACGAGGAGCGCGTCTTCTACGCCCTGGAACGGCTGTGGAAGGACTGCCCGGTGATTCCGTTCACCGACGCGACCGTCGGGGTCGGGGCCGGTGCAGGAACCTCGGCGCCCGGGTCCTCCTCGGTGCCCGGGTCCTCCTCGGCGCCCGGCCCGCTCGGCGGCGGCTCGGTGAACGCCCTGTGAGGCTGCTGCTCTGGCGGCATGGCCGGACCACCTGGAACGATGTCGGCCGCTTCCAGGGGCACGCGGACCCGCCCCTGGATGCCACCGGACAGGCCCAGGTTGCCGCGGTGGCCCCGATCATCCGGGCGATGCACCCGGACCTGGTCGTCTCGTCCGATCTGCAACGCTGCCGGGACACCGCGGCCGGGCTTGACCTGCCGTTCCGCTCCGACGCGCGGCTGCGCGAGATCGATCTCGGGCTGTGGTCCGGACTCACCGGCGCCGAGGCGGCCGACCGGTTCCCCGAGGAGGACCGGGCCTGGCGCCGCGGCGACGACGTTCGCCGCGGGGGCGGCGAGACCTACCGGGAGGTCGCCCGGCGCGCCGGGGAGGTCTTCGACGAGATCCGCGCCGACGGGCTGCCGCCCGGGCCGGCCGGGCTCGTCGTGTTCGTGCTGCACGGCGGCACGGCGCGCTCGCTGATCGGCCACGTGCTCGGCCTGCCGCCGGAGCTGTGGTGGCACTTCGGGCCGCTGGCGAACTGCCGGTGGTCGGTCCTCCGCCAGGTCGAGGGCGGATACCGGCTCGCCGAGCACAACGCGGGTCCGCTGCTGACCGGTAAGATCGGCGTCGCCGGATCGGGTCTGTCCGAGCGCCTCCTGCCGAGCCAGGGGGCCCCGACAGAGTCCGACACGGAGCCTGTACACTTGCCGAAGTAGCCCGCCAGGCGCGGCGGTATCGGTGCCAGGGGGGCAACACACCGAGGTTCGCTCGGTCTGATATAAATGAACAGCAGTTGGGGCTGTGGCGCAGTCTGGTAGCGCATCACACTGGCAGTGTGAGGGTCAGGGGTTCGAATCCCCTCAGCTCCACAAGACTTTGGGCGTCTTGTTTTCTCCCTTTTGGGGGGAGAAACGGGGCGTCTCTTTATTTTGCCGGGGGGGCCGAGCCCCCCCGAGACCCCCCACGAACTTGCCCGTGGTTTTGGGGTGGGGGTGGGGGGTGATTTTGGGGTGGGTGGGGCCATCTGGTTTGGGGTGGGTGGCCTTGGCGGGCGATCGCTGCGGCGGGTTGGGGGCGCGGTCTCGTGCCTGATCCCGGTTGGGTGAACGGGGGGTGCCTTCCTCGCTGTCGGAAGCCGTTCGCCTCTACCGCGCCGAAGACTGTGCAGCCGTGGCCGCAGCGGTTCGGGCGCCGCGATACGCAACAATCGGCGAGACTCCGCCGATGAATGCTGGCCGTGGTGGTCACCGTCGCGCAGAGCCACCAGCGATCGTGGGGCCAGAAAATTCGCCCAGGACGACGCGGCTATCACGTCACGTGGTGGCCATGATCCCGCGGAGCGGGAAGTACCACAGCTTCCGCCTCATCCATCTCGGCGACACCTTGGTCACGGTCGACCCCGACAGGTTGCCGGCCCGACTCGCCGCTGCCGGCTTCGACCGGACGGGCATCGCCATGGCGGCAGGCAGCTTCCGCTTCCAGGGAACCCGGCCGCCGGTGGATTCCACGGTGGCACCGTCCGGCTGACGACCCAGACGAGCACGTCCGACGGTCCGCGGCGCGGACTCGCCCGACCGTCGGCAAGTATCAATGCAACGAGTTGCTTGAGGGTGCTGGTGGTTGCCGCCGCGCGAACCGTCATCGACCTCCAGCGCTCACAGATCCCTACGCCTGCCCGACCGCACCCGGTCGCAACCGCCCACGCCGATGGGGCGTACTCGGCTGGCCGGCCTCGCGATCCGGTCGGCCAGGGATTCCCGCTGGGCTAGCCTGTCCGCATGGCCACCCTCCAGCACCGGCGCCTGCGCGCCGCCTGGGTGGCCTTGCTGCTGCTCGGCCTCATCGCCGCCAGCGGCGTCGGCGGCGTCGGCGGGCGGCCGGCGCGCCTGCAGGCGGCCGAACGGGCGCTGCCAGCGGTCACTGCGGTGGCCGTCCCGATCGGTCCCGGGGAGACCACGACCCCCCGCCAGGATGCGCGAATCCTGGTGACAGGGCCCTGGTCGCCGGGCCATCCCACCACCTTCGTCCTCGCCGCGGCCGCCGTGGCCCTCGCCCTTCCCCGGTTCGGCCGCTGGCGATGCATGGCACACCGCGGCCGCCGTTGCGACGGCCCCGCCGAGCACCAGGCCGCCCGCGGGCCGCCGCGGCCCTCCCGCCCACTTCCGAGGCAGGCCCGCGCCGGGATCGCCTGATACCCGCAAGGCCCGCGGGGCCGCCGCGCGGCGATCGCGTGGCCTGTGCCGCGGCTGCCCGGCGTTCCTGACGCCTGTGCCGCGGCTGCCCGGCGCCCACGAGGTTCGTGCCGGGATTGGTTCGTGCCGGGATTGGCTCGTGCCGGGATTGGTTCGTGCCGGGATTGGCCGGTGGGGAATGCTGTCGCCGGCGCTTGCCCGGTCGCGTGCTCTCGGCCGCACCGCCGGTCCGCGCTTGTGGACCCGCATTCCCGTTTCGGGACGTCTGTCCGCTGGATGCGGCTTCGGTGACCTGCGGTGGCGGCAGACGACCGGCCTTGGAGTTCGGGCTTTCGGAGACTGCCCGTCGTAAGACGATCATTGACCGAAGGGGCGAACCGTGGATTCCGGGTTCGAATGGGATCGCATACTTCTCGCCGTCGCGCTGTTGGCCGCGATGTTCCTCCTGCCCGCCCTGGTGATCTGGCGTGACCAGGTCCGGGATCGACACCGCTTCGGGGCGCAGGCGCTGTCCCGCCCAGTCCGGTATGCGCCCGACGGCCAGAGCTACCGGGAGGGCGCGGCACGCGCGGCCGCTCCCGAGTGGACCGCGGGGGATGGGGCCGCGGGGGATGGGGCCGCGCGACAGCGGGCCGAGGCTGTTGCCCTCGACGGGGTGGTGGGTGAGGCGCCCTCGCCGTCGGTGGTCTCGGGAGGGCGTGGGCGGTGACCCGCGGTGGCTGACGCGTCGGGCGGGCCGCCGCCGGGGACCTGCTGCGCGGTGCCCTGGGGGCGACCGCCGTCGTCGCCCTGCTCGCCGCGCAGTTCGGCGACCGCTGGGGGACCCTCGCCCCGATCGCGCTGCCCGCGGTGCTGATCGGGTCGATCCTGCCCTGGCGGTCGGCCGCCCGGCTGGCCGGGTTCACGGTGGTGGCCGCGGTGCTGGTCGGCTGGGTGCAGGTGGGGAGCGTGGGGGCGGACCGCGGGTGGCGCTGCGGCCATCCGGTGCTGCTCGCGATGGTCAGCGTGGGGGCGGCGACCGTGCGGGGGCGGGTCGCCGGGCGGCACGCCGCCGGTTGGGCGGCGGCGGACGGCTAGACTCGACCGCGGTGTGCCGGGAAGTCTGGTCGGCGGTGATCCACCCGACCCCGGACGCTGGGAGACCGTTCTGAACCCGCCGACGCGACGTGCCCTCCTGTTCGCCCGCGGCTCCTGGGCGGAGACCCGGCGGATCGCGGGGATCCTGCGCGAGGAGACGATCGGTGGGGCGCTGCTGCTCGCCGCCACCGTCCTGGCCCTCGGCTGGGCGAACTCACCCTGGTCGGGCACCTATGATGCGTTGCTGGCCACCGACTTCGGCCCGGCGGCGCTGCACCTGGACCTCTCGGTCCGCGAGTGGGCGGCCGACGGGCTGCTGGCCGTCTTCTTCTTCGTCGCCGGTCTCGAACTCAAGCGTGAGTTCGTCGCCGGGGACCTGCGCGACCCGAGCCGGGCGGCGGTGCCGGTGGCCGCCGCCGCGGGCGGAGTCGCCGTCCCGGCCGTGTTGTACTCGCTGGTGAACCTGCACAGCGGGGCGTTGCGGGGATGGGCGATCCCGACCGCCACCGACATCGCCTTCGCTCTGTCGGTGCTCGCGGTCGTCGGCAGGAGCCTGCCCACGGCGCTGCGGACCTTCCTGCTGACCCTCGCCGTGGTTGACGACCTGCTGGCGATCGCGATCATCGCCGTCGCCTACACGGGTGAGCTGTCCGCGGTGCCACTGGTCGTCGCCGTCGTCCCGCTGGCGGCTTTCACGGTGCTGGTGCAGCGCCGGGTGCGGGCGTGGTGGCTGCTGCTGCCGCTCGCGGTGCTCACCTGGACGCTCGTCCATGCTTCCGGGGTGCACGCCACGGTCGCCGGGGTGCTGCTCGGCTTCGCGGTGCCGGTGGCGCGCAGCGAGGGGGGCGGGGGACCGCAGGCGGGCCCGGGGCTGGCGGAACACTTCGAGCACCGGTGGCGGCCGGTGTCGGCGGGCGTCGCTGTGCCGGTCTTCGCCTTCTGCTCGGCGGGGGTGACCGTCGGTGGGTTCGGGGGCCTCGCCGACGCGCTGTCCGACCGGGCCGCCCTCGGCGTCGTCGTCGGCCTGGTCGTCGGCAAGGCGGTCGGGATCTTCGCGACGACCTGGCTCGTCGCCCGGTTCACCGGGGCGAGCCTCGACGGCGGCCTGGCCTGGATCGACGTCGCGGGGCTCGCGCTGCTCGGCGGGATCGGGTTCACGGTGTCGCTGCTCATCGGGGAGCTGGCGTTCGGACCCGGCAGCGCCCGCGACGATCACGTGAAGGTGGGTGTGCTGGCCGCTTCGGTCATCGCTGCCCTGCTGGCGACGATGGTGCTGCGGCTGCGCAACCGCGTCTACGCGCGGATCCACCAGCTCGAGACGGCCGATGACGACCACGACGGTGTCCCGGACATCTACCGGGCGGCGCGGTCCTAGCGCGTCGGCGGGCGCTGCTCGCCGACGGCGCCGGCCGGCGGGCGGATGAAACCCTGCTGGGCGGTCGTCGCGACCAGGGNGCCGTCCCGCCGGAAGATCTTGCCGGTCGAGTATCCGCGTCCGGCGGAGGCGGTCGGGGAGTGCTGGTCGTGCAGCAGCCACTCGTCGGCCCGGAACGGGCGGTGGAACCAGATCGCGTGGTCGAGGCTGGCGAACGACACCCCCGGGCTGGCCGACGCGATGCCGTGTGGCCGCAGGGAGGTGGCGAGCAGGTACAGATCGGACGCGTAGGTGATCGCCTGCAGGTGGACGCGGGGATCGTCCCCCAGCGCGGTCCTGACCCGGAACCAGACCTGCTGGCTGGGGGGATACGCCCGCGGCGCGAGCGGGGACACGACGCTGACCGGCCGGAAGTCCAGCACCGCGAAGTGCGGGGGCAGCGGGCCGTCGAACCCCCAGGCGGCGAGATGGCTGGGCAGGTCGGCGACCGACTCCGGATCGGGCACATCGGGCGGGGCCGGATCGGCGTGGTCGAGCCCCTCCCTGGGGATGGTGAACGACGCCATCACCTCGAACAGCCGGCGGTCGTGCTGGCGGGCGACCACGCGGCGCACCGCCGACGAGCGGCCGTCGCGTAGGCGCTCGACGTGGTAGCTCACCGGGATGTCCGGGTCGCCGGACTGCAGGAAGTAGCCGTGCAGCGAGTGCGCCGGGAAGTCCGCGGTCTGCTGGGCCGCCGCGAGTGCCTGCCCGGCGAGCTGCCCGCCGAAGATGCCGGCGCGGGCGCGCGCGCCCCGGGCACCGACGAAAACGTCGGGCTCGGTCTCCCGGACCCCGAGGACGTCCTGCAGGGGCAGGGCGAGATCCGCGGCGCCGGCTGACGCGGCGCCAAGCGCCGGCTCCCCGACGGGACCGGGACCGGTGGGAACGACAGTCATGATGAGCTCATCCTCGCCTCGTCCTCGCCGACGCGCGTCACCGGACGGCGGCCGGTCCGCGGCACACCCGATGCCGGCCTGCGGGCCGCGTCGCGGGCGCCGCACGCGGCGTCCCGCGCNCCCCGCACNCCCCGCGTCCCGCGCNCCCCGCGCCCGCCGGTCGCAGCCGGCCGGCGGGCGCGCGATGCGGAACCGATCAGGTGAAGGCCTCGGACAGCTCGGTCCGAAGCACTCGGCGCAGCAGCTTGCCGCTCTCGTTGAACGGCAGCTCCTCGCGGAACTGGATGTGGTCGGGGGTCCGGCTGGAGCGCAGCCGGGAGCGGACGTGCGCCTTGAGGTCCTCCTCCGTCACCCCGCCGGAGGTGACGACGGCGGCGACGACCTGCTCGCCCCACTCCTTGTTCGGGATCCCGACGACCGCGGCCTCGAGCACGCTCGGGTGCTCCAGCAGCACCGCCTCGATCTCGCCCGGCGACAGGTTCTCGCCGCCGCGCACGATCACGTCGTCGAGCCGGCCGTGGACGAACAGGTACCCGGCCTCGTCGAGGTGGCCCTCGTCGCGGGTCGGGAACCAGCCGTCGGAGTCGAGCGTCGTGCCCCGGCCGAGGTACTCGCCGGAGACCTGGCCGCCGCGCACGGAGATCTCCCCGCGCTCGCCGGTGGGCACCTCGACGCCGGCCGCGTCGCGGATCGACACCTCGAGCGTCGGTAGCGGCTTGCCGACGGAGGCGAGCCGGGCGCGGACCGCCGGGTCGTCGCTGGCGAACGCCGCCTGATGATCGTCGGGGCCCAGCACCGCGATGGTGCTGGAGGTCTCGGTGAGCCCGTAGGCGTTGACGAAGCCGACGTTCGGCAGCAGGCCGACCGCCCGCTCGATGACCGGCAGGGGCATCGGGCCGCCGCCGTAGGACAGCGACCTCAGCGAGGGCAGGCCCTTGCCGTCCTTCTCCACGATGTCGAGGATGCGGCCGAGCATCGTCGGGACGACCATCGCGTGGGTGATCGACTCCTGCCGGACGATGTGCACCCAGGCGACCGGGTCGAACGCCTCGAGCTGGACCACCCGGCGCCCGGAGTAGGTCGACGACAGCACCGCCGAGATGCCCGCGATGTGGTACGGCGGCACGCTGACGATCGCGGCCTCGTCCTCCGCGGAGCCGGCGAACTCGACGGTGGAGATGATGTATTCGGTCAGGTTGCTGTGCCGCAGCACGGCGGCCTTCGGCTCGCCCGTGGTGCCGCTGGTGAACAGCAGGACGGCGATCTCGTCGGCGTCGCCGCCCCAGCCGTCCTTCTCCTTGCCCTCGGGGTCCTCGGCGAGCGCCAGGGCCTCGGCCCGGCTGAGGAACTCGACGCCGTCGACCGGCCCGACCCGCTCGACGACACCCTCACCCACGATGATCGTCGCCGGGGCGGTGCGGGCGACGATGGCGCGCAACTGCGGATCCGCCAGGCGGTAGTTGATCGGCACGAACGGCTTGCCGGCGATCGCCGAGCCGAACAGTGTCAGGGGAACCGCGGGGGAGTTCAGGTCGATCAGCCCGACCCGCTCGCCCGGCCGCGCCTCGAGCGCGGCGCCCAGGCGCCGGGCTCGGCTGGCCAGCTCGGCGAAGGTCAGACCGGAGGCCAACGGGCCGAGCGCGACCCGGTCGGCCATGCCGTCCGCGGCCATTTCGAGAAGCATCCCGAGGTGCATCGTGGCTACCCGTCAGTCAGAGGAGGGCAGGGGCTTGGCGTCCTTCTGGGCGAGGATGACCTCCCCGATGGACAGGGAACCGGTGCCGCCCTTGGTGCACAGCAGCTCGAGACCGGTGTCGGTGTCGGCGAACCGCTTGCCCAGCGGCGTGCCGGCGGAGAACGCGGGGTCCAGAGTGAGCCCGGTGGGGGCCTCGGTGCCGATCGCCACGACCGGATGGCCGCCGCACCGCAGATCGATCGGTCCCTTCGCGGGTTTCACCACGATGATCTCCGTCTGGTCGACGGCGGACCGGTAGCGGGTACCGGGCTTGGTGACAAGGCTCACGTTCTCGACCTCCTCGCTCGCGCGTGTTCCTCTCGCAGAGCGGAGGGAGTCACGCCTTTCCTGATTTCTACTGCCCGGGGGGATCAGGCGCCACCGCCCTGGGCGGGAGCGACAGCGCCACCCGTATCTGGATCGAGGGCGGACGCCGGTGGGCCCCGGCGGGATCTCGCCCGCAGCCGTCGGCCCAGGGCCGCCGGACGAACGCACCCATGCCAGCCGCCGGAACCGCTGCCGGGGCGGCTGCCCGCACGCGGCGGCGCCTCACCTAAGCATACGAGGCTACCTCGATTTCTAACAGCGATGTCACGTGACGCAGGGTGTGGGCAGGCCCCGTTTGCAGGTGTATGTCCACGGCGCGATCCCGATCGCGCCGGAACCCGCCGTACATCTCATGTGCGAAGTTAGATGTTTCATCGCTCATTGAACCTCAGATTCGGACCCGGGGCAGCCGATGCACCGGTGCCCGGCCGGAGCGGCCGTCACCTGCTGCCCGGTCCGCTGATGGCCGCTGCTGAAGGGCCCGTCGGGCCGCCGCGGCGCGCGGACGCACCCGCCGGACGCTGGGCCGGCGCCGACGGTGACCCGGTGGACCCGTCGGTCGCGATGTCCTCGGTGCTCGCCGCAGCGGCGGTCGCCGCGGGCGGCCAGGGGACGCCGGGTGGCTCGCGGCGGCTTGTGATCGAGGCAGGTCTGACGTCGTCGTCACCAATCCGCGGGGGTCGCTGTCGCCGACCGTCACCATTCGGAGTCGGCCGCCGCGCGGGGTCGTCACCGTCCGCGAGACGGGGCCGCGGGGCGGCGGGCGGTGTCCGGCTCGTTCCCGCGTCCGGCCAGCCGCGGCAGCCCCGCCGTGCTCGGACCGATCACCGGGCCGAGAAAGAGGTCGCAGCGCAGCGCCCGCAGCGTCTCCCACTGCGAGGCCGTCCCGACGTCGCCGGCCATCGTCCGGATGCCGAGCTCGTGGGCGAAGTGCATGAGGGCACCCGAGGCAGCGTGGCGCACCGGGCTGCGGTCGACGCCGTCGACGAACGTCCCGTTGAGCCGGATGTAGCCGAAGGGCACCCGGTTCATGGCGGAGGCCATCGTCCGGGCCGACCCGTAGTCGTCGACGCAGAGGTCGACTCCCAGCCGCCGCAGCTCGCCGAAGACGGCCGACAGCGCCGTCTCGTCGTCGGCGACCTCCCGCTCGGCGATCTGGAGGCACAGCCGGTAGCGGAGGTCCCCACCGGTGGCGGCCAGCAGCACGTCCAGCTCGGGAACGAACCGCGCCTCGACGAGGCAGCGGCTGGAGACAGCCACGGTCAGCAGCGGTGGTGGCGCGCCGTCCGCGCGCTCGTCCGCCCACCCGGCGGCGGCCCGGCAGGCCCGGCCCACGGCCCAGCGGTCGATCGGCACCCGCAGGCCGACGTGCGCGGGATCGGGCAGGAACTGCGCGGGCGGCACCAGCCCCCGGTGCGGATGTCGCCAGTGCGGCAGCGCCTCCGCGCCGGCCACCTCCCGGTCGATGTCCTGGATCGGCCGGTAGCGCATGACCAGCTCGTCGGCGGACACGGCCCGGCGCAGCTCGTCGTTCTCGGTGATCTGAGCCATCAGCCGGGTGCGCATCACCTCGTCGAACGCCAGCCGCCGCCCCGGCCCGCGACGCTTCGCGGCGTACATCGCGATGTCGGCGGCGTTGAGCAGATCCTCGCCGTCGGCGGTCTCCGGCTCGGACAGGGCGATGCCGATGCTGGCCGACAGCACGACCGTGCGTTCGCGCAGCACGCAGGGCGTGTCCAGGGTGGCGAGCACCCGGTCGGCGATCGCCTCGATGACGGCGGGAGAGTCGACGTCCTCGCAGAGCACGGCGAACTCGTCACCGGAAAGCCGCCCGACGACGTCGGCGGGCCGCACGGCGTGCTCGAGCCGGTCCGCCGTCAACCGCAGCAGGTGGTCGCCGGCCTGGTGGCCTAGGGTGTCGTTGACCGTCTTGAAGCCGTCGAGGTCGATGAACAGCACGCCGATGCGGGTCCCGTCGCCCCGCGCCCGCTGCAGCGCCCGGTCCAGCCGGTCGAGCAGCGCCGTCCGGTTGGGCAGCCCGGTGAGCCCGTCGCGCAGGGACCGACGGCGGATCTCGTCCTCCATCCGGAAGCGCACCGCGGCCGCGCCCAGCACGGCGCCGACCGAGCGGACGAACTGCACATCCTGCTCGCTGAACGCCGGTGCGGGTGCGGGGCGGCTCACCTCGATGACCGCCGACGGCCGATCACCTCGGCCGGTCGACACGACGAGCTCGTGGCCGCCGATGACGGCCCCGGCGGGGGGCTGCGGCGGGCACCAGGCCCCGTCGGTCCCGCCGTCGGCTCGGGCCAGGTCGGCTCGGGCCAGGTCGGCGGGGGATCCGGTGTTGTGCGGGGATTCGGTGTCGTGGGGGGATTCGGCGGCGGGGGAGACGTCGGCGAGGGTACGGGTGCGCCGACCGGTGTCGTCGAGTTCGTGGATCCGGACGGTTCCAGCCGCGAGATGTTCGGCGAGAATCCGGGCGGCCCGGGTCCACATCGAGGCGGCGTCGAGGCTCTCCAGCGCCTGCTGGCCCAGGTCGGCCACCATGGCCTGCTCGACCGAGCGGGTTCGCAGGGTGGCCAGCGCCTGCTGGTGTTCGGTGACGTCCGTCGCGACACAGGTCAGGTAGCTCACCTCGCCCTCGGGTCCCTCGATCGGCATGAGATGCAGGTCGAAGCAGCGGCCGAACGCCTCGATGACGTTGTGCAGGGGACGTCCGGCGAGCGCGGCCTGCAGCAGGCCGAGGGCGTTGGGCAGGTCCTCGAAGAGCGTGAACACCGAGATGTCGGGATGCTCGGCGAGACGCGACAGCGTCGCGTCCATGAGGCCCTCGCTGGCGAGGACGAACCCCGCCCGATCCACCAGGAACATCGATACCGGCGTGTTGTCCAGGATGAGGCGCAGCCGGTCGTTTGCGGTGATCTCGTCGGAGACGTCCTGGAGCTGGCTGAGGATCTCCCATCCCGCGGGTCCGGGCACCGTCGCCGAGGTGACGAGGACGTGGACGGTGCTGTGGTCCGGGCGCCACAGGCGGACCAGCCGCCGGGACGGCGGGTCGTGCTGGCCGGGCCGGTGGATCTCCTCGTGCCACAGCGCGCGCTCCTCGGGCACGGTGACGTCCTGCCAGTACGTGCCGATCAGCTCGTCCTCGGAACGGCCGAGCAGGTCGCAGGCCGCCGCGTTGGCCCGGCGCAGGCGGCCGCTGCGAAGATCCGTCACGGTCACCGCGAGGTTCAGGAGCTCGAAGAGGTCCGGACGCTCCTGTACCAAGACTCCTCACCCACCCCGTGCGGCCCGACGCACCCCGTGCAGCCCGGTCCTGTCCATACCCGGGCGGCCGTGCCCCCATGCGGTGCCGACACCAGCGAATGGTGACGGAAAGTAGTCATCCGGTCCGGGGTGGCAGGAGTGGGGCCATGACCTCAGGCCTCGACGCCGGTGTCGTCGCCGTCCGTCATCTCCAGGACGACCTTGCCGATCGCCTGCCGCTCGGCGACGTGGGTCAGGGCGGCACCGGTGGCGGCCAGCGGGAAGCGCGCGCCGATGAGGGGGGCGACCCGGCCGGCGCCGAGCAGCTCGGCGAGCTCGGCCCGGTCCCGCGCCGCAAGCTCCGGCTCGAACTGGGGGAAGGTGCGCAGCTCGAAGCCGCGCACGATCATGCCCTTCAACAGCAGCAGGTTGAGGGGGATGCGCGGGATCTCTCCGCTGGCGTAGCCGACGGTGACGAACCGCCCGCCCCAGCCGAGGGTGCGCAGCGCCGCCTCGGCGAAGCGTCCGCCGACGGGGTCGACGACCACGTCCGCGCCGCCGGCCGCCGCCCGGATCGCGTCGCGTAACGGCGTGCGCTCGTAGTCGATCAGGTGCTCGGCGCCGCGCTCCTTGCAGGCCGCGAGCTTCTCCGGGCTGGAGGCCGCGGCGATCACCCGCGCGCCGAGCAGCGCGCCCAGCTCCACCGTCGCGAGCCCGACGCCGCCGGCGGCCCCGAGCACGACCAGCCGCTCCCCGGGCGCGATGTCCGCGATCGAGCGCAGCGCGTGGTAGGCAGTGAGGTGGCAGACCCAGCTCGCCGCGGCGGTGGCGAGATCCACCCCGGCCGGCACCGGGATGAGCGACGTCGCCGGCGCGGCGACGTACTCGGCGAACGCGCCGCTCATCGCCGCGCCGGCCACCCGGTCACCGACCCGGACGCCTGTCACCTGCGACCCGACGCCGACGACGACCCCCGCGAACTCGCTGCCGGGGGTGAACGGCGGTGGCACCGGCACCTGGTAGCGGCCCGCGGCGATGAGCACGTCCGGCAGGTTCACCGCCGCCGCGTGCACCCTGATCAACGCCTCGCCCGGCCCTGGCTCGGGTCTGGGTACCAGCTCGGTCGTGATCTCGTCCGGCGTGCCCAGCCGATGGCAGACCGCGGCTCGCATCATCGCGATTTCCACCCGCGCAGTATGCCAGGTCACATCCCGAGAATCGCGTTCCGCGAAGGTCTTCCGCTTTGCGGTCCGATCCCACGGCCTCGGGCTGGCGTGATTGAGTGGGCGGGTGGACGACGAGCGGATCTACGCCCAGGTCAGCGCCCTCGTGGCCGAGGAGCACGAGCTGCGGGGCCGCCGCGCCCGCGGCGAGATCGACGCCGAGACCGAGCACGAGCGCCTCGAGCGCCTGGAGCAGGCGCTGGACCAGTGCTGGGACCTGCTGCGCCGCCGCCGCGCCCGGCGCGACGCCGGCCAGGACCCGCAGGGCGCCGAGCCCGGCAGCGTCTCCCAGGTCGAGCACTACCTTCAGTAGGACGGCCGGCTTCCGGGACGGCCGGCGTCGGTGGGAGGGCCGGCAGGGCGGCGGCCTGGAGTAGGGGAGCGGGATGGATCTGCAGCTTTCGGGCCGGGTCGTGCTGGTGACCGGCGGCTCGGACGGCCTCGGCGCCGCGCTGGTGCGGACCCTGGCCGCCGAGGGGGCCAGGGTGGCCTTCTGCGGCCGGGACGCCGCGCGGCTGCGGTCGGTCGCCGAGACGGCGGGTGGCTCGGCCGGGGAGGTCCTGCCGGTGGTCGCCGACGTCCGGGAACCGGCCGACCTCGATCGGTTCGTCGCCGCTGCCACCGAGCGGTGGGACGCCGTCCACGCCCTGGTCAACAACGCCGGGGCCAGCTCCGCGGGGCCGTTCGAGCGCCAGACCGACGAGGCCTGGCAGGGCGACCTCGACCTGAAGCTGCACGCGGCGGTGCGGGCGTCCCGGCTCGTCCTGCCGCACCTGCGCCGGGCGGGCGGCGGGAGCATCGTGAACTCGCTGTCGATCAGCGCCCGGGCGCCGGGCGCGGGCTCCATGCCGACGTCGGTCACCCGGGCCGCCGGACTCGCGCTCACCAAGGCCCTGTCCAAGGAGCTCGGCCCGGACAACGTCCGGGTCAACGCGATCCTCATCGGCATGGTCGAGAGCGGTCAGTGGGACCGGGCCGCGGCCGCGCAGGGCATCGGGATCGACGAGCTCTACGCGCGGATGGGGCGCGACTCCGGCATCCCGCTGGGCCGGGTGGGCCGGGCGCAGGAGTTCGCCGACCTCGTCGCGTTCCTGCTCTCCCCGCGGGCCGCCTACATCACCGGCACGGCCGTCAACCTCGACGGCGGACTGAGCCCGGTGGCCTGACGGTCCGGCCGAAAGGTGACCTTCCCGTGGCCCGTTTCCTGTTCGCCACCACTCCCGGCGTAGGCCACACCGCCCCGGCCTACCCGGTCGCCCGGACCCTGGTGGGGCGCGGCCACAGCGTCCGGTGGTACGCCGGTTCGGCTTTCGCCGACGCCATCACGGCCACCGGCGCCACCTTTCATCCCCTCAGCGAGCACCACAACGACTTCAGCGTCCTCGACCTGAACGAGCGGTTCCCCGGTCACCAGAAGCGGACCGGACTGCGCAAGCTCCAGTTCGAGATGGTCCACGGGTTCGCCCTTCCCCTGCTCGGACACGTTCGGGATCTGCGCGCCCTGCTCGAGCGGGAATCCGCGGACGTCATCGTCGGCGACACCGCCTTCATCGCTGCGGCACTGATCCAGGAACTCGGCGGCCCGGCGTTCGCCGGTTTCGGCATCACCGTGCTCGGTTTCCCGAGCCGGGAGCTGGCGCCCTTCGGCCTCGGGCTGGCCCCGTCCGCCGGCCTGGTCGGACGGCTGCGCAACCGCGCGCTCGACCAGCTCATGCGCCGGGTCGTGTTCCGGCCGATGACCGCCGCGGTCAACGACGTCCGCGGGCAGCTCGGCCTGGCGCCCACCGCCCAGATGGTGTTCGAGTATCCGCTGGTCTGCCGGCTGTACCTGCAGTTCAGCCCGCCCGGCTTCGAGTATTCCGTTCCGGATCTGCCGCCCCAGGTGTGCTTCGTCGGCCCGCCGCGCCCGTTGGCCGACCCGGCCTGGCAGCCGCCGGCCTGGTGGCCCGAACTGACGGCGGGCCGCCGGGTCGTGCTGGTCAACCAGGGCACCGTCGCGACCGATTCGGCCCAGCTGATCCGTCCCGCGCTGGACGCGCTCGCCGGCGAGGACATCCTGGTGGTCGCCGTGACCGGCGGCGCCGACCCGGCCGAACTCGGGACGCTGCCGGTCAACTCCCGGGTCGAACGCTTCATCCCCTTCGACGAGCTCATGCCGCACATCGACGTCTTCCTCACCAACGGCGGGTACGGCGGGACACAGCTCGCGCTCTCGCACGGCGTGCCGATCGTCGGCGCCGGCCGCACCGAGGACAAGAACGAGGTCAACGCCCGGGTGGCCTGGTCCGGCGTGGGCATCGACCTGCGTACCCAGACACCGACCGCGCAGCAGATCCGCACGGCCGTCCGTCAGGTGCTGGCCGACCCCCGCTATGCGACGCAGGCGCGCCGCCTGCAGGCCGAGATCGCGCGCGCCGGCCGCGAGGAGAAGGCCGCCGACCTGCTGGAGCAGCTCGCGGACCCCGCCGGCGCGGGTCCGGCGGCTCCTGTGCTCCCTGTTCAGAATTCAGGTCTGGCACCGAAAACGTGAAATCTTGGTGGGCGAATTCACGTCTGCTTGGACTGCGGCGGGCTGGCGGGCGGGTCCTCGGCTGGGCTGTCGGTGGCGGAGGCGGAGGGGGCGACGAGGGGAAGGCGGACCTGGAAGCGGGTGTCGCCGGGGACGGAGGTGACCCGCAGGTCGCCGTGGTGCTTCTTCACCACGATCCGCCAGGAGATGTCCAGGCCGAGACCGGTGCCCTCGCCGACCGCCTTCGTCGTGAAGAACGGCTCGAAGATCCGGTCCCGGATGGCGGGGTCGATGCCGGGGCCGCTGTCGCCGATCTCGACGACGCCGAAGTCGTGGTCCGCGAAGGTACGCACCGTCAGCGTGCCGCGGTGGTCCATCGCGGCGACGGCGTTGTCGATCAGGTTCGTCCAGACCTGGTTGAGCTCGGCCGCGTAGGCGGGGATCGCCGGCAGGGACCGGTCGTAGTCCCGGCGGATCTCGACGTCGTCGCCGATCTTGCGGCCCAGCATGACCAGGGTGCTGTCGAGCAGCTCGTGGAGGTCGACGGTCTGGTACGGCGCCCGGTCCATCTGCGAGTACTGCTTGGCGGCGGTGACCAGGGTCGAGATCCGGGTGGTGGAGTCCTCGATCTCCCGCATGAGCAGTTCGCTCTCGACCGTGTAGGTCAGCCAGCGCACGGCGCCGTCGAGCACGCCCGCCGGCACCGAGTCGGCCACGTGGTCGAGCCAGGCGACGTCCAGGCCGGCCTGCACGAAGATCGGCGCGACGTCCCAGGCGTCGCCGATGTCACGTTCGTCCAGCCAGTCGCCGATGAGGTCCTCGCGGTCCGAGACCTCGATCGGGGTGAGCGTCGGTGCCTTCGCCACCCGCTCCACCGCCTCTTCCTGCAGGCGGATGAGCACCTCCAGCTCGGTCCGCTCATACGGACCAGCGGCGATCATGCCGAGCTTGTGCCGCATGCCGGCGACCCGCTCGCGCAGCGCCGAGGTGGCCCGCACGGCGGCGGCCGCCGGGTTGTTCAGCTCGTGGGTCAGCCCCGCGGACAGCGAGCCCAGCGCGAGCAGCCGCTCCCGCTGGCCGACCACCTGCTGGGTGTTCTGCATGCCGAAGAACAGGCCCTCGAGCATGTGCAGGGCCATCGGGAACCACTCGCGCATCACGGTCGCCACGTCGTCGGCGTCGAGGACGAAGAAGCGGCTGGGCTCGGTCACCCGCATCGAGTTCTTGTAGAGCTGGGGCACCCGGTCGCCGAGATAGGCGTGCCAGGCGCCGGCGTACACCCCCCGCTGGGAGGAGCGCACAACCTCGATGTCGTCGGCACCCACCCGGGTGGACATCACCAGCGCGCCGGAGATGAGCACGTAGAAGCAGGTCGCGGGCGCGCCCTCGCTGTAGACCGGGCCGGGTTCGAGCAGTTCGGCGTGCCCGCGTTCGCACAGCCAGTGAAGCTGGTCGTCGGTGAGCTTCTCGAACAGGAACAGAGTGCGCAGCTCGTCGACGTCGCAGGGAACCGTCTTCATGANCGCCCTCCTGGTCGGGCCGTCTTCGCTCCGGCGAGGCACATCAATGCTTCTCCAGGTAGCGGTGGACGAGCGCGATGGCCATGGCGCCCTCGCCGACCGCCGAGGCCACTCGCTTCACCGACTCCGCGCGGGCGTCGCCGGCGACGAAGACCCCCGGCACCGACGTCTCCAGGTGGTAGGGGTCGCGGTCGAGCGACCAGCCCGGCGGGCGGCGGCCGTCGACGACCAGGTCCGGCCCGGCCAGGACGAACCCGCGCTCGTCGCGGGTCAGCACGCCGTCGAGCCAGCCTGTGCGCGGCGCGGCGCCGATGAAGATGAACAGCCACTGGGTGTCGACCGTCTCGGTCTCGCCGCTGGCGTTGTCGCGCAGCGTGAGCCGTTCGAGGTGGCCGTCGCCCTCCGCCGAGACGATCTCGGTGCAGGTCCGTACGGTGATCGCCTCGACCCCGGCGATCTGCTGGATCAGGTAGTGGGACATCGACGCCTCCAGCGACGACCCGCGCACGACCATGGTGACCCGCCGGGCGTGCCGGGCGAAGTGCATCGCCGCCTGGCCGGCGGAGTTCGCCCCGCCGACGATGTAGACGTCCTGCCCGGCGCAGGAGGGCGCCTCGGTGAGCGCGGAGCCGTAGAACACCCCGCGGCCGGTGAACTCGTCCAGGCCGGGGGCGGTGAGCTGCCGGTAGGACACGCCGGTGGCGAGGACGACGGCATGCGCGGAGATCTGCCGGCCGTCGTCGAAGTGGACCGTGCGCGCCGGGCCGCAGATCTCCAGCGCGACGGCGTCGCGCGCGGTGAGGACCTCCGCGCCGAACTTGACCGCCTGGCGGCGCGCGCGGTCGGTGAGCTGGGCGCCGGACACGCCGTCCGGGAAGCCCAGGTAGTTCTCGATCCGCGAGCTCTGGCCGGCCTGCCCGCCGGTGGCCGTGCGCTCGACGAGGACGGTGCGCAGCCCCTCCGAGGCCGCGTACACCGCCGAGCCCAGTCCCGCCGGGCCCCCGCCGATCACCACGACGTCGTAGAAGTCCGCGGCGGGGGAGGTGGTCAGCCCGACCCGGCCGGCGAGCTCGGCGTCGGTGGGGTCGGTCAACGTCACCCCGTCGGGAGTGATCACGACCGGCAGCGTGTCGGGGGACGCCTCGGCCGCGACCAGCAGCCGCGCGCCCTCCGGCTCCTCGGACAGGTACCAGCGGTAGGGCACCTGGTTGCGGGCGAGGAAGTCGCGCACCTCGTAGGAACGCGCCGACCAGCGGTGCCCGACCACGCGGGTCTCGGTGACGGGGCTGTGGTCGGCGGCGAGCCAGGCGTCGAGCAGACCGTCGACGACCGGATAGAGCTTCTCCTGCGGCGGGTCCCACGGCTTGAGCAGGTAGTGGTCGAGATCGACGATGTTGATGGCGTCGATCGCCGCCGTGGTGTCGGCGTACGCCGTCAGCAGCACGCGACGCGCCGTCGGGTACAGGTCCATCGCCTGCTCGAGGAACTCGATGCCGTTCATCGCCGGCATCCGGAAGTCCGCGAGCAGCACGGCGACCCGATCGCCGCGCAGCTTCATCTCCCGCAACGCGTCGAGCGCCTGCGCCCCGGACTCGGCGCGCACGATCCGGTAGCGCTCCCCGTACTGGCGCCGCAGGTCGCGGGCGACCGCGCGGGAGACACTCGGGTCGTCGTCGACGGTGAGGATCGCCGGGCGGGCCGGCGGCCTCGAACCGGGCGCCGCCGCGGCGCCGGGCGTGGGCGGAGCCGATGCGGACGTCATGGTTGCCCCCCGGGGAGATCGGTGGCTGGCGCGGTGCCGGTGTGTCGGACGCGGAGCGGTCGAGCGCGGGCCACGGGCCGCCAGGCCAACGCCTCGGAGAGGAGGCGGGTGGGCGCGGGTGAGCCGGTGCCGTCGGTGCGCCGCCGCCTTCCGCCAGTCTATGGTTCTGTCCCCCGCCGCGTTCGTACGTGCGGGAAACCGCCGCAGACCGACCCGTTCCGCAACGATCGCGACGATGCCGCGGCTGTCGGCCGCCTGGTCGGCGGTTCGCCACGCGGGGAGGACGCCGAGCCTCGTCGGCGAAGGTCCGCTGCCGGGCGCCTGTCCCGATGCGGACAGTCGGACAGGCGTCCGTGGCCAGACGTCATATTTCCCGGGCCTTGTTCGTACCGTGGTCAGATGTTCCGTGCTGGGAGTGTGCCGAGATGGCCGCTCGCCGTGATGGGCATCGCCGTCATGGCGGCGGTCATGTCGCTGGCCGTGGCGGTGTTGCCCGGCCGCTCCGAGACCACCATCGGCCAGGTTGCCGGCGCACCGCCACTGCGGCTGGCCGCGGGCTCGTCCCGCCTGACGGCCGGCGACGGGTGTGCGGCGTCCGCCGGACGCGTTCCGCTGTCCGGCGGGGTGCACGTTCTCGTTCACGACGGCGTCCGGCGTTCCTACCGGTTGGCGGTGCCCGCGGATTACGACGGGCGATTCTCCTATCCCGTCGTCTTCGACTTCCACGGTTTCAAGGCGGACGCGGCGCTGGAGGATCAGCGGTCTCGCCTGGGTGCGGCCGGCGCCGGGCGCGGCTTCGTCGTGGTGACTCCCGACGCGCTCGGCACGCCGCGCCGGTGGAACACCCTGAGCGAGCCGGGCAGGGCCGACGACGTCGGCTTCGTCGGTGCCCTGCTGACCGACCTCGCCTCCCGGTTCTGCCTCGACGGCCGGCGGGTGTACGCCACCGGGCATTCCAACGGCGCCGAGTTCGCCGCCGCGCTGGTCTGCCGGTCCGCCCGGTTCGCCGCCGTGGCCATGGTCTCCTCGACCTTCGAGGCCCGTTGCCCCGCCGGGCGCGCGCCGGCGACGATGGCCGTGCACGGCACCGCCGATCCGTCGGTGCCCTACGGTGGCGGCGTGGTGGCGGGCTCCTCGACCCGGGTGCCCGCGGCGCCGGAGGTGGTCCGCGCCTACGCCGATCGCTACGGCTGCGACCCGACCCCGCTGACCACCCGGCCCGCCGCCGAGATCGTCACCCGCCGCTACGTCGGCTGCGCGGGCGGCGGCGAGGTCCTGTTCGACACGGTCCTCGGCGGCACCCACCTGTGGCCGGCGAGTCCCGAGGCCCGCCGCGACCCACACGACTCACCCGCCGGGCGCACCTTCGACGCCACCGGCGCCATCCTCGATTTCTTCACCGCCCACCGGGCACCCCGGCCGGTCGCCGGATGACGCGACGGATTCCCGGTCCTGCGGGGGTTCCGGGTCCTGCGGGGGTTCCGGGTCCTGCGGGGGTTCTGGGCGATCCTGTGGGGGTTCTGGGCGGTCCTGGCGGGCGAGGAAGCGCCGGATCGCCTCGACATCGGCCGGAACGATCGGGCCCGGCGAGCGGATGGGGGGCGCCGGGCGGGTGACGACCGCGCGCGCCGGGCGAGCGGATGGTCCGGACACAAGCGCGACGTCGACCGGGTGCAGGGGCAGCGCCTCGTCGAGGACGAGCTGGCCCGGGCGGCGGTCGCCTTCCCAGCTTCCGTCGGCGTGCTGGACGTACAGTTCGTCCGCATACACGGCGTAACGCCGGAAGTCGTATCCGGAGTCGTGCGTTGTGGGGTCGGCACGGGTGGCCGCGCGGTCGAAGGCAGCGCGGATGCGGCCCAGGCTGATCCCGGCCCGCCACAGCGTCCCGATCATCCGGAGCTGGGCCAGGTCACGGCCGCCGTCGCGGACCAGCCCGGAGCGACGCCAGCGCGCCACCTGGCGGGGAGTGACCCGGGCGTCGGGCGGCTGCGGGGGGCCGGTTGCCGGCGTCCGCGACGTGGGTTCATCCCCCGTCATGTCGCCGAATGTAGCCCCACGTCGCCGGCTCGTCCCACCTCGGGGCGGACCTTCATAAGCTGAACGGATGACCGAGCGTCTGTACTTCCGCCAGCTTCTGTCCGGCCGCGACTTCGCCGTCGGCGACCCGGTCGGCACCCAGATGGTCAACTTCGTCTACCTCGTCGGGGATCGGGAGACCGGCGAGGCGGTGGTCGTCGACCCCGCCTACAAGGTGGACGACCTGCTCGCCCTGGTCGCCGCCGACGGCATGCGGCTCACCGGCGCGCTCGTCAGCCACTACCACGCCGATCACGTGGGCGGCTCCGCGTTCGGTTTCGAGATCGAGGGCATCCGCGAGCTGCTCACCCGCGTGCCCGTGCCCATCCACGTCAACCGGGCCGAGGCCGAGTGGGTGCGCCGGGCCACCGAGGTCTCCGCCACCGACCTCGTCGAGCACGACGACGCCGACGTGGTCACGGTCGGGGAGATCCCGATCCAGCTCCTGCACACCCCGGGTCACACCCCCGGCAGCCAGTGCTTCGTCGTCGACAACCGGCTTGTCGCGGGCGACACCCTGTTCCTGGAGGGCTGCGGCCGGATGGACCTGCCCGGCGGCGATGCCGGGCTGATGTACGACAGCCTGCGCCGGCTGGCCACCCTGCCGGACACCACCACCGTCTTTCCGGGCCACCAGTACTCGCCGCAGTCCTCCGAGGACCTGTCGGTCGTCAAGCGGATGAACCACGTCTTCCGGCCGACGAGCGCCCAGCAGTGGAAGTCGATGCTCGGCCTGAGCTGATCGCGACATGCTGGAGACCCGCCATGAACCCGACGACACCGGCACCGCTTTCGGCACCAGCACCGGCACCGGCGTCGGCGACCGCTCCGGCGGCCGGCCGCATCCGCACCGTGTGCCTGCAGATCGACTGCCCGGACGGCGAGAGCGCCGCGGACCGGGTGCGCCGGGTGCTGGCCGAACTGCGCCGGACCGACGCCGACCTCGTCGTGCTCCCCGAGCTGTGGGCCACCGGCTACTTCCATTTCGACGCTTACCGGGCGCAGGCGGAGCCGCTGACCGGCCCGACGCTGACCGCGCTGCGGGAGGTGGCCCGGGAACGCCGATTCCACCTGGTCGCCGGCAGCCTGGTGGAGCGGGCCGACGACGGCCGGCTGTACAACACGACCGCCCTGATCGGTCCCGGTGGCGACATGCTGCACACGTATCGGAAGATTCACCTGTTCGGCTACGAATCCGACGAGGCCAGGCTGCTCACGCCGGGAACGACCGCCGACGCCGTGCGCACCGAGCTCGGCTGCATCGGCCTGGCCACCTGCTATGACCTTCGTTTCCCCGAGCTGTTCCGGCTGCTCGGCGACGCCGGTGCCGATCTCGTCGCGGTCGTGTCGGCGTGGCCCGCGGCCCGGCTGGAGCACTGGCGCGTGCTCACCCGGGCCCGCGCGATCGAGAACCAGGTCCACCTCGTCGCCTGTAACCTCGCGGGCCGGCACGCGGGCCGCGACATGGCGGGGGCGAGCGTCGTCGTAGACCCGTGGGGGGNGGTGCTGGCCGAGGGTGGCCAGGGCCCCGCCCGGGTCCGCGCCGAGCTCGACCCGGCCCTCCCGGCCGCCGTCCGCGCCGAGTTCCCGGTGCTCACCCACCGCCGGCTCGGCGTCACCATCGTCCCGGACGCGGACGGCGTGCGGCCCTGACGCCCGACCTGCGGCCAGTTCGCGACCCTCGGCTCCCGCGGCCGGGGTCACCGGGGATGGGAGGCTCAGGGTCAGGGTCATGGTCGGGCTCAGGGTCAGGGTCGGGGTCGGGGTCAGGATCGAGGTCGCCAGCGGCTGGAGGTCACCAGAGCCGGTAGGCGACCTCGCCGTGCTGGGTGGTGTCGAGACCCTCGGCCTCCTCGTCCGCGGTCACCCGCAGCCGGTGGACCAGCCGCACCGCCCCAGCGATGATCAGTGAGACGACGAACGAGTAGGCCACCACCGCCGCGACGGCGACGATCTGCTCGCGTAGCAGGCGGCTGCCGCCGCCGTAGAACAGCCCGTCCCTGCCGCCGATGTCGCTGCTACCCAGCAGTCCGATGAGCAGGGCGCCCAGCGCGCCGCCGACGAGGTGCACGGCGCCGACGTCCAGGGCGTCGTCGATGCCGACCTTGCCCTTGACGGCGGTGGCCAGGGCGCAGACGCCGCCGGCGAGCAGACCGATGACGATCGAGCCGACCGGGGTGACGTACCCGGCCGCGGGGGTGATCGCCACCAGGCCGGCGACGGCGCCGGAGGCGGCGCCGAGCGTGGAGGCCATCCCGTCGCGCAGGCGCTCCATGAGAATCCAGCCCAGCATGGCGCAGGCGGCCGCGGTGTTGGTGTTCACGAACGCGCTGCCCGCCAGCTCGTTGGCGTGCAGCGCGGAGCCGGCGTTGAAGCCGAACCAGCCGAACCACAGCAGGCCCGCGCCGAGCAGAACGAACGGGACGTTGTGCGGGCGGAAGTCGCCGCTGGGCCAGCCACGGCGGGGACCCAGCACGATAGCCACCGCGAGTGCGGCGGCGCCGGCGTTGGCGTGGACGACGGTCCCCCCGGCGAAGTCCTCGGCGCCGTGCTCGTAGAGCCAGCCGGTGGGGGAGAAGACCCAGTGTGCGACCGGGCCGTAGACCAGCACCGACCACAGCGCGATGAACAGCGCGAAGGCGCTGAACCGGAACCGGTCCGCGCTCGCCCCCGTGATGAGCGCCGGCGTGATGACGGCGAACATGAGCTGGAAGCAGACGAACACGACCGGCGGGATGGTCTGCCCCGCCGCGCCCGTGTAACCGGCGACCTGGACGTTCATATGGGCGAGCCCGACGTGGTCGAACCCGCCGACGAACCCGTTCGCCCCGCCGAAGGCCAGGCTGTAGGTGACCAGGACCCACAGCACGCTGACGATGCCCATGCAGAAGAAGTTCTGCATGATCATGCTCAGGACGTTCTCGACCCGGACCATCCCCCCGTAGAAGAACGCCAGGCCCGGCGTCATGAGCAGGACGAGGGCGGCGCTGGCCAGCACCCAGGCGGTGTCCCCTGTGTCGATCGTCCCGAAGTCGAACGGCGTGTCGCTCCTAGTCCCTGCGCCGCCGTTGTGCGTGTCCCCGTGGTCCGTGGGCGAGCGTCGGACCAGCGAAGATGCGTCGTGCGACGAGGGTCGGCAGCGGTGCTTTCCGGCTCGTGTCGTGTGGGTATCGGGTTGGTAAAGGTGCTGTTTTGGGTGCGTATCGTGGCAGTGCTCTCCGGTTGCGTGGCTGCCGGACGGCCCCGCCTGTCCGTGGCAGGCTGGCGGCATGTCGAACCAGTCCGCCCGGCCGCCCGACCTGACCGGTCGTGGCGGGGAGTTCCTCGACTTCTGGCGGGAGCGGCACCTGTGCAGCCTGACCACGGTGCGCGCCGACGGCAGCGCGCACGTGGTCGCCGTCGGCGCGACCCTCGACCCGGCGGCCGGGCTCGCCCGCGTGATCACCTCCGGCCGGTCCCGCAAGGCGCGGCTGATCGCCGCGGGGCCCGCCGCGGGAACCGCGGTCGCGGTCTGCCAGATCGACGGGCGCCGCTGGTCGACGCTGGAGGGGCTGGCCGTGGTACGTGACGATCCGGCGAGCATCGCGGAGGCGGAGCGGCGCTACGCGCAGCGTTACCGCGAGCCGCGGGCCAACCCGCTGCGGGTCGTCCTGGAGGTGCGGATCACCCGGGTGCTGGGCAGCGTCTGATCGCGGTGGGCGCGGGTGGGCACATCGGGACGGTGCTGGTCAGGGCGGTGCTGGTCAGGACGGTGTCGCGCCGATGGCGGCCGCGATCCCGGCCAGCAGCCATTCCAGGCCCTCGGCGAAGCTCTCTCGGGCATCCTCACCGACCAGGACGAGGTCCTGGCTGTGGAACTGGGCCAGGTGCGGGTACTGGCCGCTCTCGAGCACGCCGGTCAGATAGCGCTGCACCCCCGCCCGGTCGGCGCCGCCGAGATAGCCCTGGCGCTCCCGCAGTTCGGCGGTGACGTGCCCGAGGGTGTAGGTGTCGACGGCGCGCAGCAGCGCACCTCGCCGGCGGGGCGGTAGCGGCAGGGCGGACACCGCCGCCGCGGACTGCTCGGCGTGGCGCAGCCCGTTCGGGCCGAGGCGAGGATGGCAGGCGAGCGTCTGCAGGACCCAGGGATGGCGCAGGCTGCTGTCCCGGGTGCGGTGGGCGATGGCGCGCAGGGCGTCCCGCCAGTCCGCCGGCAGCGGCTCGGGCACGATCACCTCGGCCGCCACCTGGTCGTTCATCAGCGCGAGCAGGTCGTCCTTGCGGTCGAAATGGGAGTACAGGCTCATCGGCCGGGCGTCGAGCGCCGCCGCGACCCGGCGGATCGAGACCGCCTCGAGCCCCTCGGCGTCGGCCATCGCGACAGCCGCGTCCACGATCGCCTCCCGGGTCAGCCGCGGCCGGCGGCGTTCGGCCGGCCGGGCCCAGACGATCCCGGACGACCCCCCCGCCGGCGCCGGGCGGTCTGCCGCGCCCGTCACCCCGGCGAGCGTCGGGCTCGTGGGGGTCGGGCTCGTGGGGGTCAGGTTCGTGGGTGTCGGGCCTGCGGGTGCTGCCGGGCGGTGTGCGGGGGCCGGGGGGACGAAGGCCGTCGGTACCGCCGGGAGTCTCTCCGCGCGGGTGTGGTCACCCATACCTCGAGGTTACGTGGTCCGACGACATCGTTACGGTGTACGAGTCACGATGCGCCGTAGCGAAAGCGAGACGGTGTATCGTTCAGGCGTGGGTTGGCGAGTGCCGGTTATCCGCCGCGCTGGTGGCGCCGTGACGTGATCCCCTGAACCGTTCCGGAGGTGTGGGCCCATGGCTGTGCAGGCCGAGGTGTCGACGGCGGATGGCGCCGGCGCGGGCAGTGGCGACCGGTTGGATCCCGAGCTCGTCCGGCTGGCGCTGGTCGTTCTCGTCGGAGCGGTCGTGGTGCAGCTCGACGCGACGATCGTGTCGGTCGCGCTCGACACCCTCGCGCGGTCCTTCGACGTCGGCGTGTCGACAATCCAGTGGGTCAGCACCGGCTACCTGCTGGCCCTCGCGGTGGTGATCCCACTCACCGGCTGGTCGGTCGAACGCTTCGGGGGTAAGCGGATGTGGCTGGCGTCGCTGACGCTGTTCCTGGTGGGCTCCGTGCTCTGCGGGATCGCCTGGTCCGCGAGCAGCCTGATCGCCTTCCGGATCGTCCAGGGCGCGGGGGGCGGGCTGCTGCTGCCGCTGATGCAGACGATCCTCGCCCAGGCGGCCGGTCCCGCGCGGTTGGGCCGGCTCATGGCGACGGTGGCCGTCCCGGCCCTGCTCACCCCCGTGCTCGGCCCCGTCGTCGGCGGTGTGCTCATCGACGATCTCGGCTGGCGGTGGATCTTCTTCGTCAACGTGCCGGTCTGTGTCGTCGCCATCGCGCTGGCCTGGCGCCTGATGCCCGAGATGCGGGTAGCGCAGCGCCACCCGTTCGACGGGGTCGGGTTTGCCCTGCTCTCGCCGGGGCTCGCCGTCGCGATCTACGGCTTGTCCGAGGCGGGTCGGCGCGGCGACTTCACCGACCCGAGGGCGCTGGTGCCTCTGCTCACCGGATTGGCGATGATCGCCGTGTTTGCCTGGCACGCGTTGCGGACCAAAATCGTTCCGTTGATCGATCTGCGCCTGTTCCGCTTCGCGTCGTTCTGCGGCTCCGCGGGGATGATGTTCCTGTTCGGGCTCTCGCTCTACGGCGCGATGTTGTTGCTTCCGCTCTACGAGCAGCAGGTGCGGGGGCGCAGCGCCATCGAGGCCGGGCTACTGCTCGCGCCACAGGGGCTCGGCATGATGCTTGCGATGATTCTGGTCGGCCGGCTGGTCGATCGGACCAGCCCGCGGCTGCTCGTCCTGATCGGGATCGTGCTCAGCGTGCTGGGCTCGGTGGCCTACACCCAGGTCGGCGCGGACACGAGCGAGGTCCTCCTCGGGGGCTCCCTGGTGCTGCGGGGAATGGGCCTCGCGGCCGCGTCGATCCCCGTCATGTCGGCGGCCTACCATGGACTACGTCCCACCGACATTCCCCGCGCCACCTCGGCGGTGCGCATCTTCCAGCAGATCGGCGGCTCTCTCGGCACCGCCGTGCTCGCGGTGGTTCTGGCCCATCAGCTACGGGGGACGACGTCGGGTGGCGCCGCGGTAGACCTCGGCGCGCAGGCGCACGCCTACGCGGTGGCGTTCTGGTGGACGCTGGGGTTCTCCGTACTCGCCGTTCCGATGGCCCTGCTGTTGCCGGGTCGGGCGGCCGGCAGTCCGCGGCCTGCGGCACCACGGGACGGATCGGCTGCGGCGGAGTCGGCTGTCGGACCTGACCCGGGCACGCCGGGTCTCGTACCTGGCGAGACGGGCCCGGTGGCGCGGCCAGTCTGACGGTTTCGCCCGAGCGGTGCCCTGGCGGCGGACGGCACCGAAGATCAGTGCCCGGAGCCGGGGTCGTCGGTGGCATCCCGCCAGGGCAGCGCGACGCTGACCAGCGTCGGGCCGCCGGGCGGGCTGTCGACGACCAGGGTGCCGTCGATGGCGTCCAGGCGCCCGGTCAGACCGGCGAGACCCGTACCGCAGCGGGGATCCGCGCCGCCGACGCCGTCGTCGCTGACCCGCAGCAGCAGGCTGGCTCTGTCGGGGCGGCGCAGCTCGATCGTGGCGGCGCTGGCCTGGCTGTGCTTGCTGATGTTGGTGAGCAGCTCCGACGCGGTGAAGTAGACGATGCCCTCCAGGGCGGGGGCCGGCCGGCTGCTCAGCTCGACGGCGGCCCGGGTGGGCACGGTGCACCGGGCGGCAAGCGAGGTCAGGGCCGCGGGCAGGCCGCGATCGGTGAGGATCGCGGGATGGATGCCGCGGGCGAGGTCGCGCAGCTCCTGCAGGGCGAGTTTCGCCTCGCCGTGCGCCTCGGCGACCATTTGGGCGGCGGCGTCAGGATCGTCGGCGAGCTTCTCCTTCGCCAGCCCCAGGCCCATGGCCAGCGCGACGAGCCGGGCCTGCGCGCCGTCGTGCAGGTCGCGTTCGATCCGCCGCAGGTCGGCGGCGGCGGAGTCGGCGAGCGCGCCCCGGTCCGCCTCCAGCTCCCGGATCCGTCGCTCCACCCCCTCCGACGGGGAGAGCAGTCCGCGGATCATCGCCCGATCGACCGCGACGAGCCCGCGCGTGGCCGAGGGCAGCACCACCCAGCCCACGGTGAGCAGCAGCACCGCCGCCACAAAGCTGATGATGCTCCAGGGCAGGCGGATGAACAGGTACAACGCGGTACGCCAGGACACTGGATCGGCCAGCGCGGCGAACATCGAGCCGAGCCCGCCGGCCCGGCGGCGCGGCCGCCGCGACGGCGCGCCGATCCGCAGGCCGAGCAGCCACCGCGCCCGGACCCGCTCGATGGTGCCCAACACGCGGCACAACTGCAGGCCGAACGCGAGCACGGGTATCCCGATCACCGTGACCACCAGGCCCGCACCGAGGGCCAGCGCCGTCGTCACGCAGACGAAGCCGATAATGCCCAAAGGGAGGTTCAGCAGCAGGAACAGAACACCCCGCCAGGTCGCGGCGCCCGCGGCGAGCCGTNGTTGGCGGGGCGCGGCGGCCTCGGCGGATCCGGCACCTTCGGGGGCCGGGGCGGGGTCGGCCGTGGCGGCGACAGGCGCAGTCACCGGCTGCCGTCCTCCCACTGGATCTTCCCACCGGAATCGTCTCGGGCCGGTCCCCGCGGCCGGTCCGGGACGTGCGTCGAGAGTACCCCGATCATGGCTAAGCCGAGACTTTTGTCGGTGGGGGATGGTTGTCTTCTCGTAGATCCGGAGGGCATCCGCTTCCCACCCGGAAGCGGTCGGGCGACCACGAGGAGCTTGGGAGTCATGAAACTTCTCACGGCCACCGCGTACGCGCAGGGCCTGCGTGTCGACGATTTCCACTGGGCGGTGGAAGGTGAGCTCGTAACCCTGCGTGCGTTCTGTGACATGCACCTGGACCGGCCGCATGGCCGGTGTGAGTGCGGCCGGGTCTTCGTCGGCCTGGGCTCTTTCTACGGAACGACGACGGCGATGGTCCGAGACCTTCCCGGAATTACGGAAACGGATTACCTGGAGGCATTGCGTAATAGTCTGGACGCGCAGGGGTGGGACGCCCGCCACGCCGACGCGGAGGCATCGCGCCTGCTCACAGAGGTCGACCGCTGGCCGGTGGGGGCGATCGTCGAGCGGTTCGTCGACGGGCTGTCGGTCCGGGCGCTGTCGGACGCGAGCATCGGCCGCGTGCCCGACCGTCGCTGAGACCGCCCGGATCGGGTTCGGGTCTCCCGCCGTCGTGGCGGCGGGAGACCGATGCAAACCGGGGTGACGGCGTGCCGGCGAAAGGGTGACTCTCGCCGGTGGCGAAACGGAATAGTGGTATTTCGCGGATGTCGCCAGGAAACAGCAGAAACCGGAAGGTCGTGCGCGCTCAGGGATTTGCAGAGTTCCTGCACGATGTGCGACAAGAGGTACAACCGGTCGACGCCGGGTCTGCTGGTTCCGAGCGGCCGGTTCCGAACGGCCGGTTCAGAGTGTCGGATTCAGGACAGCGGGTTCGGACCGCCCGGCTCGGACTGTTCGGCGAGGAAGCGTTCGAGCGCCTCCCCGAGCTCATCGGCGGTCGGCAACTTCTGCTCGGCGTCGATCGTGGGCAGGCTGGGGCCGCGCCGCCCCCGCTGGTAGGCGTCGTACTGCTCCTCCAACGCGTGGACGAGCGCCGCGGCCTCCCCGCCCTGGGCGATCTGGCTGTTGACCTCGTCCTGGACGGCGACCGCCGCGGAGCGCAGCCCGTCCAGCGGAAGCATGAGGCCGGTCGCCTTCGATACGGACGTCAGCAGCACCTCGGTGGCTGCGGGGTAGGTCGTCTGGGCCAGGTAATGCGGGACGTGGACGGCGAAGCCCATCGCGTCCCGGCCGTCGCGGCCCAGCTCGTACTCCAGCAGGTGCCCGGCGCTGCCAGGGACCTGGAGCCGGCGCAGCCACGGCTCGTAGCCGACGACCAGCTCCTTGCTGCTCCCGTGTGCCGTGATCGTCGCGGGGCGGGTGTGCGGAACCGCCATCGGCACGGCGTTGAGCCCGACGGTGAGGCGGACGCCGAGCCGGGCCACCAGCCCGCGGACGGCCGCCGTGAAGCGCTTCCACTGCAGGTCCGGCTCGGGGCCGGTGAGCAGGAGGAACGGCGTGTCCGACTCGTCGCGAAGCTGGTAGAGCGCGAGCACCGGGTCCGTGTAGCTCTCCCAGTGGTCCTCGGAGAAGATCATGGTCGGCCGGCGGGACCGGTAGTCCAGCAGTTGATCGACGTCGAACGTCGCGACGATGCGATGGTCGAGCGCGGTCAACAGGTGCTCGCCGGCGAGGCTGACCGCGTTGCCGGCGTCGACGACGCCGGTCAGCGCCTCCAGCATGATCGGGCGATGTGCGTCGATGGGGTCGTCGGACGCGTCCTCGGTGAGACTGTAAAGCTCCTGCGGATCAAGCACGATCGAGGTCCTCCTTACACCACCGGTCGCTTCCGTCACCTGAAAAGAAGCGCGGCAGACGCCGCCGGCATTCCGCCGGGGCCGGGGACCACCGGACGACGGGCGTCGCCCGCCTCGGCCGCGCACCGGCCTGACGCCGCCCGGGTCTCATGCGCGATTTTACCCGCTTCCCGCCTTCGGTAGGGAGCTGATAACGAAGCCGTCACACGCTGCCGCTAGGCTCCCGGAAAAGTTTCGGCGCCCACCCGGATGCCTGCAGCAAGCCAGCCGGCTCGGTGCGGGGGCCCGGCCCTGACGACCAGGACCGCGGCCGCCCCACCGGTCCCGGTCCGGGACCGGTCCGGGACCGGACCGGCGCGCCCGATCGGGCCCGCGCCGCGTGGCGAGAGGCGGCACGTAATGACGGACACGCCGACGGGAACCGGGCCACAGCGGGGGCCACTACGGGGCTCACGGGGGGGCGCCGTCACCGGACGAGGCGCCCCCACGGCCATCGACGAGGTCGACGTCCGCCGCATCGAGGCCGTCTGCGTGCCGTTGCGGTCACTGAACACCGAGGGGCTGCTCGCCGGCCTGTTCGATGGAATCGACGGCTCCGCCGAGCTGGTCGCGCTCGTCGCCGCGTACTGCGTGCTCGACCACGCGGCTCTGCTGATCGCCGTCGACGACTTCGACGCTGCCCTGGCCGCGCTGGCCTCGCTCGGGCTTGAGCCCAGCGCGCTGGTCCCGAGCGTCATCGTGCGGGCCCGGCTGGGCGAGCGTTACGGCGTGCGGCCGGACCTGCTCGACGTGCGCCTCACCCATGCGTCGCTGCGCTCCGACGCCGGCGCCGGCCGCACGGTCGAGATCTTCATGGTGCGGCGCACCCCCGAGCTGCCGCCCGGCCTCGTCGAACAGGAGCGCGCCTTCGAGCTGGAACGTCACTTCGCGATGCGGCTGCCCCAGCCGAACCCGATCATCATCGAGGGGCTGCGCTGGGTGCTGCGGACCCGCGCGGAGTTCCACTGGGATGGCGGCGGTTACAACCCGCACGACCGGGCCGCCGCGGGCGGGACCAGCGTGCTGTACTTCCTGCGCCTCATCCCGGACGGGTCGGGCAAGATCCGCCGGGAACGCCTCGAGGTGAAGTTCTTCGGCGACTATTCGGCGATTACCAGCACCCACACGACCACCCCGCCGGCGGGCGCGGACCTGCTGCTCGGCCTGCCCCGACCGCGCGCCGCACAGGGCCGACCGGGGCCCGACGCCACCGCCGTGGTGCGCACCGGCTGGTCCCCCACCTCCTGGTACCGCGCCGGCTGGTACCGCGCCGGCTGGTACGTGGCACGCGGGATGGTCGAGGCCAGGCGCACCGCCGCCGGCCGCTCCCGGCTGGTCGGCCGGGGCCGGCGGGACCCGGCCGACGGCTCGGGAGGCGGCTGGGGCGGCCGGGGCGGCGGGTCGTGGCCCGGCCCGGGAGACGACCCGACGTAGGCTCGCGCCGGTGAGGGTCCTGGTCACCGGCGCGACCGGCAAGGTCGGCGGGGCGGTCGTGCGGGCCGCACTCGAGGCCGGCCACCAGGTGCGGGCCCTGGTCCGCGACCCGGCCCGGGCGTCCGGCCTGCCCCGGCCGGTCGACGTCGTCGTGGGGGACGTCACCGACCCGGCGACGCTGCCGGCCGCCGTGGCCGGGATCGAGATCGTGTTCAACGCGATGGGCGTTCCCGAGCAGTGGCTACCCGACGCCGACGAGTTCGACCGGGTCAACGTGGCCGGTTCGGACAACGTCGCACGGGCGGCGGCGCAGGCCGGCGTGCGCCGGCTGGTGCACACCAGCACCATCGACGTGTTCGACGCCCCACCGGGCGGCCGCTTCGACGAGACCGCACTCGCCGCCGCCCCGAAGGGAACTCCGTACGAGCGTTCCAAACAGCGCGCGGAACGGGCGGTGCTCGCCGCCGCCGGTGGCATGCAGGTGGTCATCGTCAACCCGGCGACCGTCTACGGCTTCCCGCCCTACGGGCCGACCTCGATGGAAAGCCGGATGTTCCGCCCGGCGCTGCGCGGGCTGCTGCCCGCCGTCCCGCCCGGCGGGTTCGGGCTGGTCTTCACCGAGGGACTGGCTCGCGGTCATCTCGCGGCTGCCCGCGCGGGCCGCCCCGGCGCGCGGTACATCCTCTCCGACATGCACGTCGGCCTGCGGGAGCTGACCGCGGCGGTCGTCGTCGCCGGGGGACGCGGTCGCCCGCCGGCCGTCACCATCCCGGCCGCGGCGGCCTCGGCGCTCGCCGCGGGCGGCGAGGCGGTGGCCCGGCTGACCCGCCGCCCGCCGCCGCTCGCCCGCGGCCAGCTCCACTACCTGCGTTGGAACGCGATCCCGGACGCCACCCGGGCCCAGACCGAGCTCGGCTGGGAACCGACTCCGCTGGCCGAGGGCCTGCGTCGCACCCTCGCGGAGCTCGACCGCGCCTGACCGGATCCCGCGCCCACCCGTGGCCGGTCGACGAGGTCCTCCGGCCGGTCGGCGAGATTCTCCGATCGGTCGGCGAGATTCTCTGGTCAGCCGACGAGGTTCTCTGGTCAGCCGACGAGGTTCTCCGGTCGGCCGTCGCGGACGTACTGGTCGAGCTGACGGGCGATCACGCTCCAGATCCGCTGCGACACGCCGGTGGTCAGTCCGCCCACGTGCGGGGTGAGCAGCAGGCCCGGGGCCCGCCACAGCGGATGGTCGGGCGGCAGCGGCTCCGGATCGGTGACGTCCAGCGCCGCCCGCAGCCGCCCGGACTCCAGCTCCGCCAGCAGCGCCGACGTCACGACATGGGCCCCCCGGGCGGCGTTGACCAGGATCGCGCCGTCGGGCATGCGGGCGAGGAAGGCGGCGTCGACCAGGCCGCGCAGCTCGTCGGCGAGCGGCAGCATCACCACCACGGCGTCGTGGTCGGGCAGCAGGCCGGGCACCTCGTCGAGGGTGTGCACGTCGGGCCGCGGTCGCCGGGCCACCATGGTGACCTCGGTCTCGAACGGTTCGAGCCGCCGGCGCAGCGCGGTGCCGAGATCGCCGGCGCCGAGGACGAGCACCCGCCGGCCGGCGAGGGTCCCGGTCTGGTGTGGCTCCCAGCGGCCGGCTGTGGCGTCGGAGAGGAAGCGCGGGATCTCGCGGTAGAGGGCGAGCAGCGCGCCCACCGCCCATTCAGCGGTGGAACCGCCATGCGCGCCCCGGGCGTTCGACAGGGCCACCCCCGCCGGCAGCCGGCCGTGCCACTGGTCGGTGCCGGCGCTGATGGTCTGCACCAGACGCAGCTTCGGCAGTTCCCGCATCGCGTCGAGCTGGCGCTGCACCGTGCTCGCCGCCACGACCAGCACCTCGGCCTCGCGGGCCGCCGCCGGCAGGGGCGCGTCCGGGTCGTACCGCAGCGGCTCGATCCCGGGGACCGCCGACAGCGCCGTGACACCGCCGTCGGTCGGGACGAGGACGAGGACCGATCTGGACAAGAAGCCTCCCTGCACCGCGCCGCTTTGACCCTTCTGTCGTACCAGAGCCGCGGGCCGGACCCGTGCCCGCGGCCGTGCGTTACGGGCGCGCATGCCCGGCCCCTCCCTTTTCCCTGGAGGAAAGCCGCGCCGCCTGTAGGGACAAAACGGACACAGAGGGAGTGGGAGGACGGAGATGAACGCGGCTGCCCGTACCGGCGGGCCGGGNGGATCCGCCTGGGTGGCCGGCATGATGCGGCCGGTGCTGGATTTGCCCAGGTAAGGGCGGCCGTCGTCACATAGCGCGGTCCAGGTTGCCGATGACCGGGAAATACCGCTTATTGTGGTAGGTCTATCCGGTCATTTCGCCGGCATCATCGCGGGGAGGGGCGGCGACGTGAAGCGACCGGTGCCCGCCTCAGCTTCCCCTGACGTTCCGCCCGCGGAAGGCCGGTCCCATCCGCCCGCTGCTCGCGGGAAGGCCGGGCCCGCCGCAGCGGGGGCGGACGGTCCTCCGGTGGCCGCCGAGCCGAGACCGCCAGCCACCGGTGCGGCGGTCGGCACCGACGACGCCACGGCGCCGATCTACCGCGGACCCTCGGCCGCGTCCACCCGACCCGTCGCGTCGCCGTTGTCCGCGGTTCCGGGCGGGCCGGTCGCCGGCGGACCCGGCGATCCGGTGGGTGGTTCGGGGGATCCGGGCGGCGGGTCCGGGGCCGAGCCGGCCGCGCGGGGTCCTGGCCGCCGCCGCGGCGTGGGCTCCCGGATCACGCTCGTCCTCGCGGCCGTGCTGAGCGTCACCGTCCTCGCCGCGACGGTGTCGGGCTGGGTGGTCCTCACCGTCTACGACCGCAAGATCGCGCGGGCGAGCATCGCCCTGCCGCACGTCGACGTCTCCCGGCCCCCGGCGGTGCCGGCGGGAACGGAGAACTGGCTGCTCGTCGGCTCCGACGTGCGGACCGGCACGGACGCCGCGAAGGTCGGCGGGGCCCGCTCGGACACGATGATGANCGCGCACCTGTCATCGGACGGCACGNCCCAGATCGTCNCCNNCCCGNGGGNCCTCTNCCTGCCGATCCCCGCCTACACCGACGGCGACGGCGGCACCCACCGCGCGCGCCGGGACCGTGTGAACAGCGCCTTCAACAGCGGCGGCCCGGCCCTGCTGGTCGCGACCTTGGAGCAGCTCACCGGGGTGCGCATCGACCACTACGCCGAGATCGACTTCGGCGGATTCCAGCAGATGACGACCGCCATCGGCGGGGTCGACGTCTGCCTGACGGCGTCCCCGTACATCGAGACGGTCACCCTCGACAACGGCCGGCGGGTCCACGCGACCAACCTCGACGATCCCAGCTCCGGGTTCGTCGGGCAGCCGGGCAACAACCACCTCGTCGGCGCGCAGGCCCTCGCCTTCGTCCGCCAGCGCCACGGCTTCATCGACGGCGACCTGTCCCGCATCCACCGCCAGCAGGCGTTCCTGGCGGCGGTGTTCCGCAAGGTGTCCTCCGGCGACGTGCTGCTGCGCCCCGCCAAGCTCGCCGCGTTCCTCGGGGCCGTCACCCGGTCCACCGTCCTCGACGACGCCACCGACCCCGCCGACCTGCGCCGGCTCGCCAGCCGGCTGCACGGCATGAACAGCGGCACGGTGACCTTCGCGACGATCCCGGTCACCGGGCAGGTCGCCCACCCGGCGTTCTACTTCCTCTACGATCCCGACGCCGTGCGCGCCTTCTTCGCCCGCACGATGGGCGACGGCGACAGCGCGTCGGCCACCGCGGATCCCGCAGCGTCATCGGGCACCGACCCCGTGGCCTCGCCAGGCGTCACCCCGCAGCCCGGGCCGAGCCCCTCGGTCACCGTCCCGGCCGCCGGCACAGCCGGGACCGCCCCGACCGCGACCGTCTCCCCGGAGGCACCGGCGTCGGCCGGAGCCGCACGCGCCTCCGGCCGGGTCAGCCTGGCGGGCTCCAGCCTCATCGTCGCCGGGCCGTCTCTGCCGGGCGCTGCCATCACCCCCCAGATCACGACGCCGGACTCCGCCCCGACCGCCAAGGCCGCCGAGCTGGGAGGCACGACCGCGACGGCAAGCCCGACGGCCGTGCCGACCACCACGGCCGCAGCTTCCTGCATCCAATGATCGTGCCCGCCAGGGGAGACGGCGGCTGATCTAGCCCTTGAGCAGCGCGCGGGACATGACGACGCGCTGGACCTGGTTGGTGCCCTCGTAGATCTGCGTGATCTTGGTCTATGTCGACCGATCATGCCGTCTACCTGCACTGACGTGCCGTCGCGATCGGATGGCCGGCATAGAATCCACGCCACGGCCATAAGGCTTGATCAAGATGGTTGCCGGCGCAGCGACAGAGCGATCTTCTGGCGTCCGTCGGAGACCTGGTCGCCCCGCCAGGTCAGTCGGTCGTGGTCGGCTGAGGTGGTCGCCGAGCCAGCTCCAGCCGGGCCCCCTCGGGCCTCTGCGCTGTCGCTCCGAGGGTGAAGGCCGGCGGTAGGACCACTGGACGGCGAGGATGGTGGTCATGACGAACGCGACTCCAGGGCCGGCGGCAAACGAGCCGATAGGCATCGAAACCGCTGGATCACGGTCTGACCTTGGTGTGGAATCCAGTCGCCTTACCTTAAGGGCCGTTTGCCGGCGGGTCGGACTGAGCGACGAGGATGCGACCCTCATCCGGTTGGGTGAGAATGCCTTGTACCGCCTCTCCGTCGTCCCCGTGGTCGTACGTATCGCAAGAAAGGGTTATTGGGACGATGCGGTTAAGGAGGTGCGAGTCGCTCAGTGGTTCGCCGAAACGAATTATCCGGCCGTCAGGCTATACGACCTTCCGCAGCCTGTAGAGGTGGCAGGTCACCCCGTGACTTTCTGGTACCTGATCGATGGGCGCGATGGAACGGAATCGGAAGGTGATGTCGCACATCTCGGATTCCTGCTTCGCCGCCTACATCACCTCGATGCGCCGGCTACTTTTCGATTGCCACACGAGAACATTCTTGGACGCGTCGAAGGCAGAATTGCGAACGCGCCGACACTGGCGGCCGATAGAGAATTTCTCCTTGATAGGTGCCGGAGGATTCGAGCAGAGCTTTCGGACCTCGTCTTTCCGCTGCCCCCGGGGCCGACCCACGGCGACGCTCATGTGGGCAACATAATGATAAATGGCCGCGGTCCGATCCTCATCGACCTTGAGAGGGTCGCATGGGGACAGCCCGAATGGGATCTCTCAATGACCGCGACCGAGTACAGGACGGCAGGGTGGTGGAGCGACGCCGAATATGCGAGCTTCGTCGACGCCTACGGCTTCGATGTGACCGAATGGAGCGGGTTCGAGGTGCTTCGCCGCGCACATGAGATCAAGATGACCACATGGCTGATGCAGAATATACGAGAGTCCCGGGACATCGCGGTCGAGTATGAGCGCAGGATGCATACTCTGAGGACTGGGATTGCTGGCGGCTGGAAGGCATTCTAGCCCGATCTCATTCCGGTGGGTTTGAGGTTCGGGTAGTGGTTCTGAACTTTCTCGACAAAGGAGACTGTTAGAGGATCTTGGGGGTAGTCGGCGCGGAGTTGGCGCTGGAAGTCGACCAGGTAACGGAGGTAGCGCTTCGACTGGAGTGAGATGGCGTAGTCGACAGCCTCGGACGCCAGGGCTACGGCTTCGTCTAGACTGCCTCCGCTGAGGGCGCCTGCCGCGTTCACCATGCCAATGAACGCGCGAGTCCGCGGTGGGGTGTTCGCTGGATCAAGTGCCATTGCCCCGAAGATTCGGGTCTCCCGGGCGCGGCCCAGGTCTCTGTAGCAATGTGCCGCCTCGCCGGCAAGCTCTTCGGAATTGAAGAACGCGATCCAGGGCGGATCGTCGTTCGGAGTTTGACGCTCAAAAAGCTGTTCTGCCTTGTGAATGGCTCGAGTGCATCCTTGAGCTTCGCCTAGGCTTGCGAGTGCGCGTGCTTCCATAGCCAGCGAAAGGCATCCGGCCGTGACGTTGGACTTGCCCACGGTCGAGTATGAGGCGCGGGCGAGCTGAACAGCGTCATTGTATCGACCAAGATAGTTCGCCTGGTGGCTCAGGCTGGCGAGCATCCAGCCGCCTAGAAGGTCGTCCGCAGCCTCTCGTGCGAGTCGGAGCGCTTGGGCGTAATAGCGTTGAGCGGCTCCAAATCGACCGGCGTCGTAGGCGCTCCACCCTAATAGTTCTATAACTTCGGCGGCAGCTCGAAAGAGCTCACGCCTCGTCGGTTCAGAGTGATGTTTGCGGAGTAGAGGTAGTACTTCTGAACGGAAGTAGAAGAGTAGGAGGCGTCTGACGTGACCGCCGCCAAATCGAAAATCCAGATCCATCAAACTTGCCGCCGTCGCCCGAATTGCGTCGGCGGGACCGCCGGATGTTGTTGATGGCATCCCACCATCATCCGATATCGGTTCGGTCGGAATTTCGCCGAACAGAAATCCGGTAATCAAACCCGGAGTCGCATCGGTCCGCCAGGGCGCCTGAATGGCGGCAGGGTCATCATTGAGATCGGCCCCTGAAAGTTTCGTCAACAGGTCGACCGATGTTGCCCACTCAGTCGGATACCGAGCACCGTCTCGAGGCAGGTCGTCTAGCTTTGCAGAATCACCTCGATCAAGCCCAATGTCGCTAACGGTGATCGGGTACCCCAACTTGTCGCTCAGGGCCAGCGCAATGTAGTGGGGTGTCCTGCCCTGCGGAACCACGCCGTCCAGCCATCGCCGAACCGAGACGTGATCAGGAGAGATCGCCTGGCCGTCGCGGCGAGCGAGGGCCGCTACGCGTGCGGCAAGGCTCTTGTTGCTCACTCCGGCCGAAGCCATCACCGCAGCTAGACGGTGGTTCGGCTGCTTGATCGACCCCATCGACTATCACCTCGGCACTCAGTAAAGCACCCGGGGTGCACCCCCATGCACCCCCAGTTGCACACATGCACCCCACCGTGCACACTTCTCGGCCACGGTCACTGCGGGTTTGCTGATGACATGCACCAGCAGATGAGCTCACTTACTAAGGCGCGTCTCGATGCGCTCGAGGACGTCGCGGATCGCCCGCAGCTCCGTGAGCAATGCGTTCTCTTCGGCGTTCGCCGGCTCGACCTCGGTCGACGCAGTGTGCCGAGCGATCCCGAGCAGGTACCCGGTTGGCCAACCGAGAGCATCCGAGACCTTGGCCAGGGTTGCGCTGCTGCGCTTCCTGTCGCTGTCCAGCTTGGTCAGCTCCCTGAGGGTGGCGGTCGACAGCCCCGTCCGGTCGGAGAGCTCCTTCTGTGAGATCCCGGTCGAGTCCATCCGCTCTTTGACTGCCTTCGCGACCGCTGACCAGTCTTCCACGTCGCCGCCCTTCGGGATCACCAGAGATCTACAAGCCTACGACCACGCTCCACCAGCAGAACGCTCATCTCTGTCACCGCGATCCCAAGATTGGCGATCGTTAGCGCTTGACTAGCGCTCGTTGGCGCTGTTGCATGGGTCTCGCACCAGCAAGCAGACCCCCGGGGCTCGCCGGCAAGCCCGCCCCAGGGGTCCTAGATCCGCCCCCCACTGGAGGTAGACCTTGTTCAAGCATGCCTTCTCCCGCCCGCTGGCGGGTTCGGATGGCGACTGGCCGTGGCCGGTGTTGCCGAACGACCCGGAGCCGAAGCGGTGGACTGTGATCCTCGACGGCCGGCGTACGTCGGGCGGTGGCCGCTGATGTCGCGCTTCGCTCGGGTTCGCTGGCAGACGTGCAACCGGTGCCACGGCTCCTACACCTCCGAGCAGGGCCACCGCTGCCCGCAGGGCCGCCGGCCCGCGCCGATCGTCCGCGCAACGCCCGAGCCGAAGCCGTCCGCGGGTTCCGCGGACGAGTCGGGTCGGTGAGCGCCATGACCGCCCCCACCGCCGAGATGGTCAGCGAACGGCACGCCGCCGCGTTGCGCGCGGCCCTGGTCCTGCTCGACCGGGTCGGTGACGCCGCCGTCTTCTACCTCACCTTCCACGCGCCCTATCCCGACCAGCCGCCGGCCGCGAACGCGATGGTGTGCGCCCGCGGCGGTCGGGGCGAGACCACCGGGCCGGACACGGATGCCGTCCGCCTGGCGGACCTGCGCGCCGCCGTGGCCGCGGCGAACGCGACCTTCACCGAGTTCCACGAGTACGACGACCGCGCGAGCATCACCGCCCGTGTCGTGATCGACGGGGTCGAGATCGACCTGTGGGCCCCGCTGGAAGACCTGGAAGACCGGGAAACGATCGCCGCGGCCCGCGTCCTGGTCCCGGCCGCCGAGCCGACGGGAGCGGCGGCATGACCGCCGACTACCTCGCCGGGCTACGCGGGCCGACCGCCCGGGAGTTGCGCGCGATCGACGCCGAATGGCCGGTGATCGCCGCCGGCCTCGCCGACCTGGACCGGCTCATCGGTCATCTCCTCGACGCCCCCGCCGTCCCGGCCGCCCGCCGGCCCGCGGCGCAGAACCCCGCCGGCTTCCCGGCCGCCGCCTGATCTTCCCGTTCCAGGGATCCGGGCGGTCGTTCCCGCCCCGGGTCCCGTGTTTCACGCGGAGGAACCCGCCATGAGCAAGCCGAAGATCTGCCCCCGGTGCAAGGGCACCGGGAGGAAAGGCAAGAACCTGTGCCAGGCCTGCAACCCGTCCGGTGCGATCGGCGATCGGGTCGTCGGGGCCGGGCAACGCCTGGCCGACCGGCTCACCGGCACCTCGACCCGGCTGACCCCGATCGGGGTGGTGCAGACCCGCCGCGGCCGGCAGACCGTTTCCGCCCTGCCCGACGGCCTCGCCCCACCCGACACCACCGGCATCAACCCGCAGGCCTGCGACCGGTGCGAGAGCACCGCCGGGCCGTTGCGGCTGACCCGCAAGGGCGCGTTCTGCGCCGACGGCTGCCCGTCCTGACCCTGCCCGGGGTGCGGCAACACCCACCAAGACGGCGCCGCACCCCGGCTTCCTCCACAGAGGAGACACCATCATGACCGACCCTGCCGACTTCCGTACCGAAGCCACCCACCTGGCCAACCAGGCCCGCGCCTGGGTCGACTGGCTGGGCGAGCCGAAGCTCACCGAGCAGTTCGCCGAGCGGGCCCAAATCGCCGCGTTGACGTCGATCGCCCTGTCCCTGGCCGCCTTGGCCGCCACGACCCTCTCGCCGACGGGACCGACTCCCTACGCCACCCCGGTCCACCTGTCCTGGGAGTCCCGGTGAGCGCCCCCCGGTCCGGGTGGGTGACCGCGGCCGGTGTCGGGACCCGGATGCGCACCCGCATCGACCTGGTCGCCTCCATGCGCGCCGAAGCGGCCCGCAGCGACAGCCAGATCGGGATCACCCTCGCCGGTGCTGTCGCGGCCGTCGGGTTCCTCGCGACGACCTGGCCCCCCGACCGGCTGCCCACCGCGGCCGCGGTGCTGTGGTGGCTGGGCATGGCCGCGGCCGCCACCGGCATCGCCGCCCTGGGCAGGAGCCTGCGCCCCTCGATCCCCCGCGGCAGTGGGGTGCCGGTGGCAGCGTGGCACTGCTGGGACGTCACCCGCGCCGCCCGCGCCGGTGAGCTGACCGCGGTCCTGGACCGCACCGACAGCGACATCGACGCCGCCGACCGGCAGACCGAGCACCTGGCCACCGCTGTGGAAGCGAAATGGGCCTGGAACAGCCGCGGCCTGCACGCCCTGGGCGTGGCCCTGGCCGTGTTCGCGCTCACCGGGATCGTCGGTCAGGCGGTCGGAGCATGAGCACCTGGGCGGAGCAGCGCCGCGCCGAGCGGGCCGATGCCCGGGCGCAGGCCCGCCTCGACGACGACGCCGCGGCCGCCCGGGCCCGCCAGGACCGGGCCGCCGCCGCCGACCTGGCCGACCGGGCCCGCCAGCAGCGCCGCGCCGACCGGGACCGGCGCCGCGCCGCCGGGCGGGCGTGGCGGGCGGCGCACGCGGTCGACCTGTTCATCTACCCGCTGGCCGTCGTAGCGGCCGCGATGGCGATCCCGGCCATGGCCGCGTTCGGCCTGCACATCTTCGGGGCCACCGGCCTTCTCCTGCCCGTCCTGAGCGAACTGGGCATGTGGGCGTTCGCCGGGGCCGTCACCACCTCCCGCCGGCAGACCCCTGACCGGCCGACCGGCTGGCTGACCGCTGGCATCGGCGTGTTCGCTGCGGTCGGCTTCGGGTTGAACTTCGCCCACGGCCTCAGCAAGAGCGGAATCGTCACCGGCCTGGTCATGGCCGTCGTGTCCGTCGCCGGGGTCGCCGCCCACCAGCTCGTCACCGCTACCGCCCGCCTCACCCGCGCCGAACGGGCCGCGGCCCGGCTGGCACGGGCCGCGGCCCGCCGGGAACACACCGCCCGGCGGATCGCGACCCGCCGCGCCGTCGTCGCCCTGGCCGCGGACGGCACCGCGACCCTGCTCTACACCCCCGGCACCTACCAGCCCCGCCGCCGCCGCCTGGTCCCGACTGTCGTGCCCGGCCTTCCCGTCACCGACGGCTGGGACGCCGCCCTGGTCGACCTCGACCCCACCGGCGGACCGGCCGAACCCGACCTGTGGGCCGACCCGATTACCGAGCCCGACCAGCACGAATCCGCATCCGAATCGGGTGGGATCGCTGTCGCCGACCCGCCCGCACCCCCGCCGGCCGGCTGGGCACCGCGGCGGCCGATCGACCCGAAGGCCCGACAGAAGACCAGCCCGACCGACGCCGCGAAGGCCGCCCGGCGCATCGCGAAGCGGCAGGGCCGGCCCCTGACCGCCGACCAGCTCCGCACCGCCCTGCAGATCGCCCCGAAGCTCGCCCGCGAACTACGCGACCAGATCAACAGCGAACTGTTCGGTTCCTGAACCACCCGACCACACCCGACAACAGGAAGAAGACCGCCATGGCCATCGGGATCTGCGACCAGATCGACTGCACCGAAACAGGCCCGACCGTCGTCGAGGCAGGCAACCAGTTCACCCGCGTCTGCCACTCGCACACCAAGACCGCGATCAAGCTCCTGAAAGGCATGCACCCCGGCAAGCGGGTCACCCTTCACGAGAGGGACTACGACGGCCTTATCGAGGAGTGGCTGATCGCCCGCGGCGCGCAGTCCCTCACCGACCCGCGGCCCGCCCCGACGCGCGCCACCCCGTCCGGCCGGCGCCGCCTCGGACACCACTGATGGCCACCGGCGTCCGTGCCGACCTACGCCGCCTGCCCTGGTGGGCTCTCGGCCCCGTCATCGCCCTCGCTCTGATCGTCCTGGCATTGCGCGCGGTGGGCCTGGCCGTCGCGCTGGTCGTGGACATCGCCGAACGGATCGATGTCGCGGTCGGCACGGCCGCCGGGATCAGCCCCCTCGGCGCCTCCACCGTCCTGCTGCCCGCCGACGTTCCCGCCCCGGCCTGGCAAGGAGACCTCCGATGAGCGAACAGCCCACGTTTGACCAGGCCGACCCTGACGGCACGGTGCTGGCCGGCCCCTGGGTGCCTCTCCGCGACCTGGACGACTTCGACGAGACCCGCGTGGTCGAAGGCGAGACCGTCGACGCCGCCGCACCGGTCGACGCCGGTGTGGTGGGCCGGGCGTTGGAGCCGCGCCGGCCGGGTCCGCTGGTCCGCGCTGACCGGGTGCGGGCCGTGGCCCGGCCCGTGGGCCGGGTGGTGGTGCAGGTCGGCTATGGGCATGCGGTGTGGGCGCGCCGGGCCACCGACGCGGCGACGCATGCGGCGATCCGGGAGCAGATTCGCGCGGCACGCGCCCGGGGCGACGCGGTGGAGCTGGCGGAGTGGTTGGACCGGTTGCAGGCGGCGAAGAACGCCCGCCGGGCCCGGCTCGCGAGCCTGCCTGAGGTACTGAAGGCCACCGCGATCACCGCCGCCGCCGGGGTGCTGGTCGTGGCCACCGGCCTGGTCGCCGTCGGCATCATCGTGGGGGTCGTGACCCCGCTGGGGATCGGCTGGGATGCCTACTGGACGTTCCTCGGCTGGCTGCTGGGCACCCTGGTTGCCTGGGCCACCGTCCTGATCCCCTTGGCCGCTGCCGGTCTGGTGCCCGCGTGGTTGCTGGCGGCCTGGCGGGCCGGCCGGGACGACGCCCCGGGATGGGTCGCGACGTCCGGGGAGACCGACGTCGACATCGTCGTCGACGAACGCAGCCTCACCCAGGCTCTCGCCGCGCTACGGATCAAGCAGATCACCGACTATCTTAAGATCGCCCCGTTGCAGTACGTGGTGCCCGCCCGCAAGGACGGCCGCGGCACCTACGCGCTGATCCGGATGCCCGGCGGCCTGGCCGCCAGCTACATCACCGCGCAGACCCGCCGCGAGTCGATCGCCTCCAGCCTGCGCCGCCGCGTCGGGGAGGTGTGGCTGCGCACCGGCGACGACGCCGGCCTGCTCGACGTGTGGATCGCCGACCCCGGCGCGTTGAAGGAAGGCGCCGGCCCCTACCCGCTGCTGTCCGACGGGTTCGTCGACGTGTTCAAGGGCGTGCCGTTCGGCCGGACCCTACGCGGGGACGGCCTGACCGCCCCGGTCATGGAACGCAACACCATCACCGGCGGTCTGCCAGGCCAGGGCAAAAGCTCCTCCGCCCGCACGATGCTGGCCGGGGCAGCGCTGGACCTCACCGCCGAGCTGCGGATCTGGGTACCCGACACGAACTTCGACTTCGAGTACTTCAAGCCCCGCGCCAGCCGCTACGTGATGGGCGCCGAAGACGACAAGATCCGCCAGATCCTCGAAGACCTCCGTGAGCTCTACGCCGAGGTCCAGGCCCGCGGTCAGCTTCTCGTCGACCACAAGATTCCCGCGGTCACCCGGAAGATCGCCAGCCAGGGGGTGGGGCTGCACCCGCTGTTCTGCCTGCTGGAAGAGGCCCACCTCGCGATCCAGCACCCCGAGTACGGCGCGGAAATCTCCCAGCTTCTCGTCGACATCGTCAAGCTCGGCCGCAAACGCGGCATCCACCTGATCGTGTCCACGCAGGCACCGACGAAGGACTCGATGCCCCGCGATGTCACCCGCAACTGCTCCAACGGCATCGCCTACGCCGTTGGAGACCACGTCGCCAACGACGCCCTGTTGGGCCAAGGCGCCTACAAGGCCGGCCACCGAGCCACCGAACTCATCCCCGGTACCGACAAGGGCACCGCCGTGGTCAAGGGCTTCACCGGTGAACGCTCCGTCATGGCCCAGACCTACTTCATCCACGTCGACCAGGTCCCCGCCCTCATCCGCCGCGCCCTGGACGAGCTGGACCGCAAGGGCCTGCCCGTCCCCGGCTCCACCACCCCCCGACCCGCCGACCAGACCGGCAACCGCGATCTGCTCGACGACCTCGACCAGGTCCTCGGCACCGAGGTCCTCCCCGTCGCGAAGGCCGCCGCGCTGCTGCAGAACCTCGCCCCCACCTGGCCGGCGTACAAGGCCCTCACGGGCGCCGCCCTGGTCAAGCTCCTCGCCACCGAAGGGATCAAGGTGCCGTCGACCGGGAACCGGTGGCCCCTCGACCCGCTCACTGTCCGTGAGGAAATCAACCGGAGGTCCACCGCCGACCTCGACGAGTGAGTGACCCCCCACCCCCGTCCGAACCCTGCCCCGCAGCCCCCGCCGACACCCCCGAACTCACCGCCTCACCAGGCCTCACCCCGCTAACACCCCGCAGACCAGCACCCATATCGATCATCCAGGACCGTCCGGTTAGAGATCTAACCCGGTTCCCGTGATCTCACCGGCCGCGGCCACCATCCCCCACCCCCACGTCCGACTACCCACGGCAAGGAGACCCTGATGGGACTTGGCAGGCGGCTCGTCGACCGGATCGTCGGCGACACCAACCGGACCAAGCCATCCAACGGCACGCACTGCGGCGCCTGCGGCCACCCCTACACCGACGCCGACCCGGCCAAGAAGGTCTGCTGGGACGGCTACGGCGGCACGCGCGGCACCCACAAGGTCCACCTCAGCCACACCACCGACCCGGCCAGCGGCTACTACCAAGCTCGCTGATCGCCTGACCCACCCCACCCGACCGGCACCGAAGGGACATCCGCCATGCCGAAGCCGATGTACTCGATCTACTGCACCGACCAGGACCACGGGGTGATGGGCACCCGCCGGGTCCGCAGCCAGGCCGAGGCCGAGCAGTGGGCCGAGGAGCACGAGCAGGAACACCGCGACCGCGGCGACCACCGCAACAACGTCACCCCCGTCGAGATCCGCCTCCTGCCCCGCACCCCACGCGCCCCCGCTGACGCGCCCCCCGCTGCCCGCCGTCGCAGAGCCGGGCCCGGACCCGCGGTCCGCTCCTGACCGACCCGCCCCCACACCCCTGCGAACCGGAAGGACCTTCCGATGCCTCACACCACACCGATCCTGACCGCCGACATGGTCCTGTTCTCCCAGACCGACGCCGGCACGCAGGTCCTGCTCATCCAACGCGGCCACAACCCGTTCCGGGGCCGGTGGGCCCTGCCCGGCGGCTACGACGCCCCCGGCCGCGACCCCCGCGGCCCGCTGGTCAGCCACGCCTTCACCGCCCTGGTCGGCCGAACCCCGAAGGCGACCGCTGGCGACGACGCGGCCGCGGCCCGCTGGCGTCCGCTGGCCACCGTGCTCGCCGAGGGCCGCCTGGCCTTCGACCACGAACAGATCATCCGCGACGCCGCCGCCCTCTACGGCCTCGGCTGACCACACCCGAGCCCGCCGGCAGGCAACACCGACCCCCACCCCGAACGATCACGTCGAAGGAGAACACCGTGGGCCTGTTCAGGTTGGAGAACCCACCGAAGGAGAAGAAGACCACCCCCGCGGCTCCCGTCGCCCGCAGGGAAGGGCAGCCCGCCAATCAGAACAGCCCGAAGAAGGGCCGCCACTCCTAACATCGCCGGGCACCGCCGTATCCACCTGACCTTCACCACACGCATTCCCTGACTACACCCCAAATCCTTTTCGTACCGAGCCCGCGCTACCCCCATGCCGAAAACAGGCCGGGAACCGAGGAAAGGAACGCATTCATGGGCCGGAACAAGGACGACCAGCGCACCTCCTGGGGCGACAAGCCCGGAAAGCCGATCACGTCCAGCAGACTGACCCGCCGCGACCTCGGAAAGATCGTGCTCAAGGCCACGGTCGGCACTATCGCCCTCAACGGACAGAACCCCGACCTCGAGATCAGGGACTGAGCGCACCAGCCACCGCCCCCCTTCTTTTCTCGCCCGACCGTGACCCCGGTTCAGGAGACCGCCATGCCCCGCAAGATCCGCATCACTTCCTTCGGCTACCTGCACAACACCGCGCCGCCGGCCGACGTCGTTGTCGACCTGCGCCCCTACCGGGACCCGCACATCTCACCCGAGCTGCGTGACCTGACCGCGAGAGACCCCCAGGTCCGCCAGGCGGTCATGAGCACCCCCGGTATCCGCGAACTCGTCGACGCGACCGTCGCCGACCTGCGCACCCGTGCTCGTCGCCGCCAGTCCGAGCCCCTGCGCGTCGCGATCGGCTGCGCCGGGGGACGCCACCGCGCCCCCACCGTCGCCGACGCCATCGCCGACGGCCTCCACACCTTCGCGAAGGTCCGCGTCACCCACCGCGACCTGCGCAAACCCGTCGTCCGCCGCTAACCCCCTGTTGACCCCGTGGTGCGGCGGGGTGCCGATCNCCCCGCCGCACCACCCCCCTCAGAAAGGACCCGATCCCACGTGAGGTTCACCCCGCCCGCCCGCCGGAACCGCTGGCCGTTCCTGGTCGCCCTCGCCGCCCTGGCCTTCCTCGCCTACGCCGCGCACTCCCCCCAGCCCGCCGCCACCGCCGCCGGCACCCTCACCGGCCACGCCCTGCACGCCGCCCACGGCCTGGCCACCTTCGTCCACGCCCTCTAACCCGCACACCGCGACCCCGTTGGAAAGGGACTCCCATGGCACACGAAGACCTCATCGCCGACGTCGTCAACCTGGCCCGCAAAGTCCGCGCCGGAAAGCCGGGCGCCGCCGATCTCGCCGAAGCTGCCCGCGAACTTCAGTCCTTCACCGGCATCCGGCCCGGCTACTTCGCCGGAATCCCGAACAGGCGGTCTCCCGATCCGATGGTCAACATGCGGTGGGACGTCGCCCGGGAGGGACGCGGGTACCTCGCCGTGACCGCCGAAGCGGTCCGGCGAGCATTCCCCGACAGCAGGACGACGTCGACTCTCGACTGGATCAGCATTCACGGCCTCGGCGTTCTGCCCGGAAAGCTCCCCGACCGGGACACGGCCACGGTCGTGCTCTACGACTACAAACTCCCCGTCGGCAGCCTTCTCAGCGCCATCCACGACGGCAACGAACCGAAAACCACCGCCGCTATCCGCCGACTCGCGGTGACCGGACCATGACGAAATTTTCGATCCGGAGCATGCCGCTTCAACCGGAGGGCCGGGTCGCCCGCCGCGGCAACCTTGTCGCACTGGTCAGGAAGGCACCCGGCTACCGCGGGCGTCCCCCGGGTGCCGTCGAGGTCACCCTGGCCCGGATCACCGGCCTGACCCGCGACGGCGAGATCCGCAGCTACCGGCCCGTCGCCCCCGCCCAGGACTACGACGTCCCGGTCGAGCGGTACTGGCAGGACATCGAGGGCTTCACCGACGCCTCGAATCTCGACCCCGACCGGGCAATCGAGATCGCCCGCGCCCACACCTGGCCCGGCCACCCCGACGCGCCGCGCCCGTGGGAGTCCCTCGAAGACGCCCGCCGCGCCCTGCGCGCCGCCCGCCGCAGCTAGCCGACCCACCCCGGCCGATCGGCACCCACCAGCCGGACCTACCGATCACGACCAGCAAGCCGAGCAGGCGGGCCGGGCCTTCATGTCCCACCAGACCTCGAACCCGGCCCNCCTACCCACCCGCCACCCGCATCCTCACCGCCCTGGAGCACTCGTGACCACCACCGAACCCGCCACCGGCCCGGTCGGCATCCGCCACCACATGACCACCGCCCGGATCCTCACCGTCAAGAACGGGACCGGCCAGCCCCCACGCATCGCCGCCCTGGCCCTCACGCCCGGGCTGTACCTGGCCCGAGGCCACCGCTACTGCCCGGTCATCCTCACCGTCGATGAGCACGAGTGGTTCACGACCTGCGAAGACGACGTCGACTGGCCGGCGTCCTGCCCCCACCGGCCCCACTGGGCCTGGCGACTCATCACCACCGCCGGCCTCGAGCTGAGCCCGTTCGCCTTCGAGCAACCGGTCGCCGCGGTCCGCGCGGCCGCCGCCGACCTCGCCCGCCTGCCCATCCCCTGGACCGACACCAACCCCGGCCGCCAACGGGCCGCCGTCCTCGGCTTCGTCCGCGACCAGGCCCTCGACATCCTCCGCAGGCTCGACCGCGGCGCCTACACCACCGCCCATGCCACGCCTGGCGAGCGGGAAGCCGCATGACCACCGCCCCGGGCACGCCCGACGCTGCCGGCCCTGTCGGGATCCGCCTGCACGGCGCTCCCACCGACGTCGCCGCCGTCCTGGCCGTCCTGCGCGCCGCTCTGCTCACCGGAACGGCGAGCCGCCCCTACCCGGACCGGGCCGGCGGCCGGATCCGCATCTATCTCACCGTCCCACCCGGCAGCCCCGCGCAGGAACGCCCGTGAGGTTCTACGACCCGGCCGGCCGCCGGTACGGCCTGCCGACCTTCCCGTTCCGGATGGCCCCCGACCATCTCGCCACCCGCGCGCAGCTCGCCGCGATGGGCCTACGACCTGTCGGCGACCCGGTGGCCCAGCTCGCGTGGGCCGGCCGCCCCGGGCGGCGCCGCGGCGCCGGCTACCGCACCGCCGCCCTCTACCACCTCGCCCACACCGTTCTGCGCGACCCGCCAAGCCCGGCCCGGCTGGTCCAGCTCGCCGCGGCCCGCGCCCGCCGCCGCTGCTGCCCGACCTGCCATGCCGACGTCGGCTACGTCATCCCGGCCCGCTACGGCCAGTGCCTCGACTGTCAGCAACCCCAGACCACCGCCGCATAACCCCCGGAAAGGACATCTCCGATGGCGAACGAAACCCCGATCACGATCAGCGGGAATTTGACCGCCGACCCTGAGCTGAAGTTCACCCCCGCCGGCGCGGCGCTGTGCCGGTTCNCCGTCNCCNCCNCCCCCCGCCGCTACGACAAGGACACCGGGAAGTGGGTCGACGGGGAGGCGCTGTTCCTGACCTGCACCGCGTGGCGGACCGCCGCGGAGAACGTCGCCGAATCGCTGACCAAAGGCATGCGGGTCGTGGTCACCGGCCGGCTACGTCAGCACCACTGGGACGACCCCGAAACCGGCCAGCACCGCTCCATGTTCGGCCTGGACGTCGACGACGTCGGCGCGTCGCTGCTGTTCGCCACCGCCAGCGTGCGCCGCGCCTCCCGCGGCACCACCACGGCCGGGGACGACGCCTGGGCGACCGCCACCGGCCAGCGGCCCGCCGCCGCCGGGGCGACGAACGAGACGGACCCCGCCTACAGCACGGAACCGCCGTTCTGACCTGCCCCGCCCACGGCGGAAGACGGGGGCCGGCCGGGCCGGCCCGGCCGGCCTGCCCCGCCCGCATCTCGATTGGAGGTCCGATGCCCGCCGCATCCGGTGCCCCTGCTCCCGGTGGTTTCACCGTCGGGGAATGGGCCCGTGACATCGACGCCGCCCGCTGGCAGGTCCTGCACGACGCGATCGACGAGCACGGCCACTGGCGCCCCGGCCACACCACCGCCTACGCCGACGCCCAGGCGGCGGCCACCGCGGCGCTGCGCACCGTCGCCCTACACCTCGGGGTTCCCCTGGCGCAGGTCGGGCCGTGCGGGTCCTGCGCCGCCTTCTGCCATCTCTACGGCCCCAGCGGGAACCCGCTGTGCCCACGCTGCCTCGCCGCCGCCCGCGCCGCCGCCGCCCGCGCCGCCGCCCGCGCCGCCGCCGCCCGCGCCGCCGCCGCGCGCGTCGAAGCGGCCCGGCCGGAGCATCGGAGGGCGGCATGAGCGGCGCCGCGGGCCGGCTGCATGCCGCCCGTGGGTACGCCGCCCGCGGCTGGCATGTGTTCGTCCTCGGCCGCACCAAACGACCCGTCGCGAACTGCCCGCGGTGCGCCGCCGCCGGCCCCGACCACGACCCGCACGCCTGCCCCTGCCTGACCTGCCACGGCTTCTACGCCGCCACCATCGACCCCGACCGGATCGCCGCCATGCTCACCGCGCACCCCGACGGTCTGCTCGCGATCCGCACCGGCGCCGTGTCCGGGCTGGCGGTGGTCGACATCGACCCCCGCCACGGCGGCCGCCTCGACCGGACGCTGATGACCCCCACCGCAGCCGTGGCCACCCCCGGCGGGGGCTGGCACCTCTACTACACCCATCCCGGCCGGCCCCTGCCCGCGAAACTCCCTGGCCGCGACGGCATCGACATCAAAACCGATGGCGGCCTGGTCGTCGCCCCACCGTCCACCCCCGCAGGCGCCCCACGCGGCTACCGGTGGACCGTCCCGGCCCGGCCGGTGGGAGAGATGGCCCCCCGCCTTCTCCAGGCCTGCCGGACCCGTCCGGGGCCGGCGGTCCCAGCGTCGACCGTCACTCCCACGCCCAGACCAGCCCGCCGCCAGGGCGGGGGGGCCATCTCCCACCCTGACGCGCTGCTCGCCGCGACGCTCGCCGCCGTCGACCACGCCCCCAAAGGCCGCCGCCGCGTCACCCTCTACGGCGCCGCCCGCGGCCTGGCCCGCATGGTCGCCGCCGACGCCCTCACCGCCCCCGACGCCGTCGCCGCCCTCACCGCCACCGGTGAACGCAACGGCCAGACCCCCCGCGACATCCGCGGGGCGATCAAAGGCGGTTTCGAAGCCGAAGGCATGCCCACNCCCGTCTANCCCCCGCCCGGCGGCCCGCCGCAGGCCCCCGCACATCGAAGGAGGTGCCATGAGCCCACCACCATCCGGCAACGTCTGGCCGATCCGCCCCGACGACCCGACCCTGACCCCACCGATCGGCGACGGGCCGATGTGGGAACTTCCCGTCCCGCTCGCCCGCGCCGCGCCACCGCAGCCGTTCCCGCTGGAGGTGTTCCCCGGCTGGCTGGCCGACATGGTCCGCGCAGTCGCGACGTTCACCCAGACCGACCCCGCCATGGCCGGCGCCGTCGCCTTAGCCGTCCTGTCGACCTGCGCCGGGGGCCGGCTACAGGTCGAACCCCGCCCCGGCTGGCGGGAACCAGTGAACCTGTTCCTCGCCGCCGTCGCCGACCCCGGGGAACGCAAAAGTCCCGTCCACGGCGCCCTGGTCGCCCCCCTGCTCGCCGCCGAACACACCCTGATCACCCGCGTCACCCCCCTGGCCGCGGAGAACGCCGCGCTGCGCGACATCGCCGAACGCACCGCCGAACAGGCCAAGAACGCCGCCGCCCGCGCGGCGAAGGACAAGCGCAAGGGTCTGACCGACGACGCCGTCGCCGCAGCCCTGGAAGCCGAAGCCATCACCGTGCCCACCACACCCCGGCTCCTCGGCGACGACGCCACCCCCGAAGCCCTCACCACCCTCATGGCCGAACACGGCGGACGCATCGCCCTGATCAGCGACGAAGGCGGCATCTTCGACGTCCTCGCCGGCCGCTTCTCCTCCGCCCCGAACCTCGACCCCTACCTCAAAGGCCACGCCGGACGGCCCATGCGCGTCGACCGCAAAGGCCGGCCCTCGGAATTCATCGCCACACCCGCCCTCACCGTCGGCGTCATGATCCAACCCGCTGTCCTGCGGAAGTTCGGTCAGAACGATGACCTCGCCGGCCGCGGCCTGGTCGCCCGGTTCCTGTTCGTCCTGCCCGCGTCCCTCGCCGGCTGGCGTGACGTCGACGCCCCACCCGTCCCCGAACCCGTCGCCGACGTCTACGCCCGCCGCATCCACGACCTCGCCGCGACGCTGGCCGAATGGACCGACCCCGCCGTCGTCGCCCTCACCGACGACGCCACCGCCCTACGGGTCGCGCACGCCGAACGCATCGAGACCCAGCTACGCCCCGGCGGCACCTACCGCGACATGCGCGACTGGGCCAACAAGCTCGCCGGCACCACCCTGCGCATCGCCGGCCTGCTGCACATGGCCCACCACCCCACCGACGGCTGGCGCCGCCCCCTGCAAGCCGAGCAGATGGCCGGCGCGATCCGGCTCGCCGACGTCCTCGCCGCCCACTACGCCACCGCCCTGCACACCGTCACCGCCGACCCCAACAGCGGACCCGCCGGCCGGACCCTGCGGTTCCTCATCGACAAGAAGATCACCGACTTCACCCGCCGCGACCTCCACCGCCGCCTCATCCGCCAACTCCCCAAAACCGGCGACGTCGCCGCCGTCCTCGACACCCTCAGCGCCCTCGGCTGGACCCGCCAACGCCCCGACGGCCGCTACGAACTCCACCCCCGCGCCGCAGACCTCGCCGACACCGTTGACACGTTGACAACCAACATCAACAGCGCCTTCACCGCAGGTCAGGACACCGAAACCAGTGTCAACACCCCCGCCGACACCCCGTTGACAGCCGTTGACGCCCAAGGCGAGACGGGCGAGGTGTCAACACCTGTCAACGCCCTGTCGACNCCCCCGTTGACNCCNAAAANCCCGCCATGAACCGCAAGAACGCTCCCATGCGGCCCGACTGTCAACGTGTCAACGCCTCCCGCGCCCCACCACCGCCAGGACGCCAACCCGCACCCCCGACCGACCGCTCGAAGCGGCCCCGACGACCAGCCGACCAAGCAACCCGCCGGGACCGCACCCCAACCCACCCGAAGCAGGACGGAGCAACCCCAGCATGACCCCGAGCGCCACGCCGTCGACCCCAGTCACGGACGGGACCACACCAAGACACCCAACCCGTCGAAGCTCGCCGACCACACGGGCCAGGAAGGCAATGGCACCGCCACCGCAACCCGGCCCCCGCGAGCTCCTGCCGCTCGCCCAGGTCCTCGCCGAGCTCGGCGACGAGCGCGGCCCGCTCGCCCGCAGCACCTTCGACGACTGGCGCGCCCGCGGCGCCGCCCCCAAGGTCATCAAGCTGCCCAACGGGCAACTCCGCATCGACCGCGCCGACCTCAACGCCTGGCTCGACAGCCGCACCCAGGACCCCGCCGTATGACCACCCCGCACGACGCCGGCCGCCCCCACCAGGGCGGCCGGCCCACCACCTTCGACGTTCGCATCTGGGCCATCAAGACGATCAGGAACAAGTCGCGGCCGGACACCTACCAAGTCCGCTGGAGGGTTGCAGGACGCCCAAAGCCCAACTCGAAGAACTTCGCCACGCTGCCACTCGCCAAGGCCCGTCATGCCGAGCTATTTGCCGCGACGAAGAAGGGCGAGGCCTTCGACGTCGAACTGGGAGTCCCGATCGGTGAGGTCCGCGCTGCACTGGCCGCGGAGGTGCCTACACGTCCGCGAACCTGGCTGGAGCACGCCCGCGACTACGCCGATGCCCGATGGGACGAGCGACAGGCCCCAGGCACCCGCCGGGCGCTCGCCGACGCCCTGGCGACGGTCACACCAGCCCTTTTCTCCGAGAGACCACCGGACGAGATCTCTAACCTGGTGCGTGAGGCACTGTTCGGCTGGCTGTTTCAGAGCGGATCCCGCCGGTCGTCGACCGACGACGGCACGTGGGCGGAGAACCCGCCGCCGGCCAAACTGACGCAGGCCGTGGCCTGGCTGGAAGAACACACCATGCCGCTTCCGGAGCTGATGGATCCCGACCTCATGCGTGCCTGCCTGACCCTTCTGGGACGCAAACTTGCCGGCGGACCCGCTGCGCCGAACACCGAGCTGCGCAAGCGGATCGCGTTCGGAGCCTGCCTGAACTTCGCCGTCGTCCGTGGCGACCTGCCGGCCAACCCTCTGCCTGCGTTGGACCGGGCCGCACCGAAGACCCGGGACCAGGTGGACAGACGAGTCGTCGTGAACCACATGCAGGCCCGTGCACTCCTGGAGATGGGGGTGCGGCCGGTGGCGCCGGATTTGGTCGCCTGGTACGGCGGGATGTACTACGGGGCGCAAAGACCAGGGGAGATGCAGGAGCTGCGTTACCCCGAGAACCTGACGCTGCCACCACGTGGGTCCGGTCGGTGGGGAGAGATCGTCTTGGTCGGCAACAACCCGGAGATGGCGCCCGGATGGACGGACGAGGGGGAGCGGAGAGCCCGGGAGCTTAAGCACCGCGCGCCCGGCGAGACCCGGGAGATGCCGGTTCCTCCACCGCTGGTCGACCTGTATTGGGCGCACCTGGACAAGTTCGGCACTGCGCCGGACGGACGGCTGTTTCGCGGCTTGAAAGGCGGCCCGGTCACCTCAGTCCGCCATCGGGAGGTATGGGCGAAGGCACGCCAGCGAGCATTGACCCCCGCTGAAGTAGCCTCACCGCTTGCGCGCCGACCATACGACCTTCGACACGCTGCGGTGTCGACGTGGCTGAACGCCGGCGTAGCGCCCACCCAGATCGCGGAGTGGGCGGGGCACTCGGTAGCCGTCCTGCTGCACACCTACGCCCGATGCATCGTCGGCCAGGACGAAGCGGCCCGCAGGCGCATCGAAGCCGCCTTGCTACTCGATGCGCCTGCCGATGAGTCCATGCCACGTCCATAAACGATCGGGGTCGGTCGCCACCGGTCGGGAATAGTCGGGACCGTCGCGAGCGGACAGGGAGAACAGATCATGGCTCCTGACAGGGGAAACGACTTGAGGTCAGCCCTTGAGCAGCGCGCGGGACATGACGACGCGCTGGACCTGGTTGGTGCCCTCGTAGATCTGCGTGATCTTGGCGTCGCGCATCATTCGTTCGACCGGGAAGTCGCGGGTGTAGCCGGCGCCGCCGAAGAGCTGCACCGCGTCGGTGGTGACCTCCATCGCCACGTCGGAGGCGAAGCACTTGGCGGCGGCAGAGACGAAGCCGAGGTTGGGCTCGCCGCGTTCGGCCCGGGCGGCGGAGACGTAGACGAGGTGGCGGGCCGCCTCGATCTTCATGCCCATGTCGGCGAGCATGAACTGGACGGCCTGGTTGTCGGCGATCGCCCGGCCGAACTGGCGGCGCTGCTTGACGTAGGCGATGGCGGCGTCGAGCGCCCCCTGGGCGATGCCCACGGCCTGCGCGCCGATCGTCGGCCGGGTGTGGTCAAGGGTGGCGAGCGCCGTGCGCAGGCCGGTGCCCGGCTCGCCGATGATGCGGTCGGCGGGGATCGTGCAGCCGGTGAGGTGGATCTCCCGGGTGGGGGAGCCCTTGATGCCGAGCTTGCGTTCCTTCGAGCCGACCTCGAAGCCGGGGTCGTCGCGGTGCACGACGAAGGCGGAGATGCCGTCGGCCTTCTTCGTCGCGTGCGGGTCGGTCACGGCCATCACGGTGTACCAGGTCGACACGCCGGCGTTGGTGATCCAGGTCTTGGTGCCGTCGAGGACCCAGTGGTCGCCGTCGAGGCGGGCGCGGGTGCGCATCGAGGCGGTGTCGGAGCCCGCCTCCCGCTCGGAGAGCGCGTAGGAGATCATCGCCTCGCCGCTGGCCAGGGAGGGCAGCACGAGGCGCTTGAGCTCCTCGGAGCCGGCGAGGATGATCGGCATGCTGCCGAGCTTGTTCACCGCGGGGATCAGCGAGCTCGACGCGCAGACGCGGGCGACCTCCTCGATGACGATGCAGGTGGCCACCGAGTCCGCCCCCTGCCCGCCGTAGCTCTCCGGGACGTGCACCGCGGCGAAGCCGGCCCGGTCGAGCGCCTCGCGCGCCTGGTCCGGGAACCGTTCGTGCTCGTCGACGTCGGCGGCGAACGGCGCGATGTCCTTCTCGGCGAGCGTGCGCACCGCCTCCCGCAGCGCGGTGTGCTCCTCGGCGAGCTGGTAGAGGTCGAAGCTCGGGTTCACAGCAGGCCGCCTTGGTCGTCGGGTCCTCGGATGGCACGAGGGGTCAGGCCGCGCACGGGATTCAGTCCGCGTCGTTGTTCAGACCGTGTCGGTCAGTCCGCGTCGTCGGTCAGGCCGCGTAGTTGTGGAAGCCGCGGCCGGTCTTCTTGCCGAGCAGCCCGGCGTCGACCATGCGCATGAGCAGCGGCGGCGGCGAGTACAGGGGCTCCTTGAACTCCTCGTACATCGATTCGGCCACCGCCTTGATGGTGTCGAGGCCGATGAGGTCGCACAGGCGCAGCGGGCCCATCGGATGGGCGCAGCCGAGCACCATGCCGCGGTCGATGTCCTCCGCGACGGCGAAGCCGGACTCCAGCATCCGTACCGCGGCCAGCAGGTAGGGAACGAGCAGCGAGTTCACCACGAAGCCGGCCCGGTCCTTCGAGCGGATGACCTCCTTGCCGAGCCGGCCGGTGACGAAGCCCTCGGCGGCGGTCTCGGTCGCCGGCGCCGTCAGCAGGGACGGGACGATCTCGACGAGCTTCTGGACGGGCACCGGGTTGAAGAAGTGGATGCCGACGACCTGCTCCGGCCGGGACGTCGCCATGCCCAGCTTCATGATCGGAATAGACGAGGTGTTGGAGGCGAAGATCGCGTCCGGCCGCGTCACGACCTTGTCGAGTGCCCCGAAGATGTCCGCCTTGAGCTGCTCGTTCTCGGCGACCGCCTCGATCACGACGTCACGGTCGGCGAAGTCGCCGAGATCGGTGGTGAAGGTCAGCCGCGCGAGCACCGCGTCCCGGTCCGCCTCGGTCAGCTTGCCGCCGCGGACCCCGCGGTCCAGCGAGGACGTCAGCCGCGTGCGACCCGCGCTCAGGGCCGGCTCGTCGATCTCGCGGACGGCGACGTCCAGGCCCGCGCGGGCGGCGACCTCGGCGATCCCGGAGCCCATCAGCCCGCACCCGATCACGCCCAGGCGGGTGAACGTGGAACCCGAGTCGGCCTCGGCGGCAGTCACCTCGGCGGCAGCCGCCCGGGCGACGGGGTCCGCTGTCTGCACCGCATCCACCGAAGTCACTCCTCGCGCTCGCCTGATCCCGAATCTGCTGGGGGACATCGACGGTGCCGGAACCGCGGCAGCCACGACGATCGGCCACGCGGGCGCGGCACGTCAACCGCAGGCGGCGCGCGACGGATCTCGGCCCGCTTCCACGAGGCGTCGGGCGGCTGGGGGCGACGGCTCCGGACACCGCTTCCGTGTCCACGTCCAGCCTAGTCCGTGTGCCTGTTCCGCTCATCAGATCGGACGTCGGCCCAGGTCAGGACTTCAACAGCAACGACCAGATGGGCAGCGTGGCAAACGACAGCGGCACCCCGACCCCCACCAGCAGGCTGGGCAGCGGGGTGGCGAGATCGTGCCGGGCGGCGATGAGCGCGCCCGCGACCATCGGTGGCATCGCCGCCTCGAACAGCGCGATCGTCACGTCGTGGTCGCCGAGCGTTCCGGTCAGCGCGTAGACCCCCACCACCAGCGCGGGGGCGACGACCAGCTTCACACCGAGGCCGAGCGCCAGCTCGCGCCACCACTGCCGGACGGCTCGCACCTCCAGTTGCAGGCCGATCGAGAACAGGGCGAGCGGGGTGAGGGTCGCGCCGAGCGAGGCCAGCGCCGAGTCCAGCCAGTCGGGGAAGGCCAACGGCCGCAGCGCCAACGCGGCCACCAGGGCGCACAGCGCCGGCGCGGTCAGGACGCGGCGAGCCAGCTCCGCGCGCGGCAGGGACGCCCCGGCGATGATCGTGACGGCGCCGAGCACCACGGTGTTGAGCAGCAGGAACGAACCAAGCTGGTCGACGAGCACGGCGATGGGCACCGACGACGCCCCGAAGAAGACCGTGACCATCGGAAAGCCGACGAAGCTGGTGTTGGCCACCGCCGTCGCGGCGACCAGGGCCGTCACCGTCGGGCGGGACAGCCCCATCGGCCGCGCCGCGAGCAGGTACAGCGCCGTGGACAGGACGAACAGCAGGTAGGGCGCGGCCACCACGAGCGCGAGGTTGCCCGGGAAGGTCACGGTATGCATGGCGCGCAGGACGAGCGCCGGCAGCGCGATGTCGAGCAGCCAGGTGTTCACGACCGCGGCGGCCTGGGCGGGCAGCCGCTGCCGGCGCCGGACCACGATGCCCGCAACCAGGCCGACAAGCAGGACGACCAGGGCGGACATCCGGCCATCGTGGCAGTCGGCGCCGCCGTGCAGGGCCGCACGTGGGCCAGCCCACGTCACGGTCTGCGACAGCTCGGCCGGTCGGCGGGCAGCTCAGCCGGTCAGCGGGCAGCTCAGCCGGTCAGCGGCGCTCCGCCCGGCGTCGGCGCGCCCGACGCACCCGGCGCAGCAGCCGGGGGAACGCGATGTTCGCGGCGAACAGCGCCGCGGCGAGCAGGTAGTTACCCTCGCCCAGGCGTTCCTGACCGGGTAGGGGCAGCAGTGTGTAGGTGATCAGGACGAGGGCCGCCAGCAGCAGGGTGCCCACCATCACCCCGCCGATCCAGGGCGGCGAGTCGCTCATCGACCGCGACCGCCGGCCCGCCGGCCGGGAACGCGCACCGTCCATCGCCACTGCCGAGTTACTCCTCACGGGTCGTTGTGGCGGACATCCTGTTGTCATTGTGGAGGACGGATGGCAGATTGACGGATCAGTTCTGCCGAACCGTCGGATGCCCGTTTCGTGCCTGCATTGGCCCGGTCGGTGACCTGCCGGTCGGCCCGGCGGATCGGAGGTGCCGGTGGCGGCTCCCGTGCTCACCGCGCCCGGTGGGATTGCCTGGCGTGACGGTAAACGGTATATGTGGCTGACCGCCATCATCGTGCCACTGCTCGCCATCGTGAGCTACGGGTTGTGGCACCGTACGGGCCTCGGGGTGCATTGGTGGATCACCCCGCTGTTCGTCTTCGTCCTTGTCCCGCTGCTGGACATATCGACGCCCGCGGATTCGGTGAATCCTCCCGAAGAGATCCGGGCCGCTCTTGAAGCGGATCGTTTCTACCGCCGGTGCACCTACCTCTACCTGCCGCTGGCCGGCATCGGTCTGGTCCTCGGCGCCGCGGCCTGGGCGGGCGGCGAACTGTCGCCGGCCGCCCGCGTCGGCGTGGTGGTCTCGGTCGGCACGGTGACCGGGGTGGGCATCACGACGGCCCACGAACTGGGCCACAAGCGGGCTCGGCTCGAACGGTGGCTGGCGCGGCTGATGCTCGCGCCCACCTGCTACGGCCACTTCTACGTCGAGCACAACCGGGGTCATCACGTGCGGGTCGCGACGCCGGCCGACCCGGCCAGCGCCCGTCTCGGGGAGGGCTTCTGGCGCTTCTGGCCGCGCACCGTGGTGGGTAGCCTGCGGTCGGCCTGGTCGTTGGAGAGCCGCCGGCTGCGGCTGCGCGGCGCGCGGGTGGTCTCGTTGCGCAACGAGGTGCTGCTTGGCTGGCTGCTCACCGCCGCCCTGTTCGGCTCGCTGGCCGCCGCCTTCGGACCGTCGGTGCTCGTCTTCCTCGCCGCGCAGGCGGTGTTCGGGTTCACCCTGCTCGAAGGCGTCAACTACATCGAGCACTACGGGTTGGCCCGGGTCCGTACCGCCGACGGGCGTCACGAGCCCGTCACCCCGCGACATAGCTGGAACAGCGACGCGGTAACCAGCAATCTGGCGCTCTACCAGCTCCAACGACACAGCGATCATCACGCCCATCCCACCCGGCGCTACCAGGTCCTGCGTTCGTTCGAGGAGTCGCCGCAACTGCCGGCGGGATACGCCACGCTGCTGCTCGCCGCGTACCTGCCCCCGGTGTGGTTCCGGCTGATGGACGACCGCGTCGTCGCCCATTACGGCGGCGACCTGAGCCGGGCGAACGTACATCCGCCGCGGCGGCGCGCTCTGGCGGCCCGTTACCGCGCTTAGCGGATCCCGTCCCACATCGCACCCGCCGGCGCGATCCGCGACCGGGACGGTTCCATCGGGATGGGCGTCCGGGGCCGTTCGTCGTCCGAGGCCGGCCGGGCCGGGGCGGCGGCCGACGGTCGGGCGTCGGCGGCGGGATCGGCGGCGCCGTTCGGCCCGGCGGCGGCCCGGCCCGCGTCCCGCGCCACCACCGACGTCGACCCCGCCGGGGCGAAGCTGCGGGACTCCCCGCGGTCGTAGGCGAGCAGATCCTGGCAGAGATCGCGGTAACCACGCAGCGCCATGCGCAGATCCTCCGTCGACGCCTCGCCGCGGGAGCGCCAGGCTTCGCGCAGGTCGCCGCGCTGCGCCTCGATCCGATCCTGCAGGGCGCGCACCGCCTCGTCGACCAGGCGGTCGGCCTGCTCGACCGCGGCCCGAGGATCGTCGACGAAGCCGAGCAGGATCTCCCGCCACCGGTCGGCGTCGCGCCCCTGGCCGGGCCGGGAGTTCGCCGCGGGGCGGCGGTCGTGCCTAATGCCGTCGAGGCTCATGACGGTCCTTCCTGTCGTGCTACGAGGGGGGCCGGCCACAGGGCGGCGTCGGTGCCGTCGGCGCGGTGACCGCGGAGGTCACCCGGCCGAGAGACGGGTTCTGGTGGACGAATCCGGGTTCGCGGGGGTTCACGCCTCCTGCTGACCGGGCGTGGCGGCGAGGCCGGCGGCAGGCCGGTCCTGCCGGTCCTGCCGGTTCGTCCGGTCGCCGGTGGAGCCGGCGTGGCTGCCGGCGCCGGCGGTCACGCCGACAAGCTGGTTGAACACCTCGCGGTAGCGCACGAAGGCCGCGCGCAGGCTCTCGGTGTCCCGCCGGCCCGCGGCACCTTTCCCGTCCGGCTTGGCCGTGGTCTGCTTATGCGCCTCCCGGTAGCCGGCGACGACACGCGGATGGTCGGCGGACAGCAGCTCGGCGCGTTCGGTGAAACTGCCGGCCGGATAGCCCCGGGCCCGCATCACCTCACCGACGAGAGCGTCCGCCAGGCTGGTTGCCTCGGCGGGATCGTCCACGAAACGGGTCTGCAGCGTCTCCCAGCGGGCCGTGTAGGTCGCCCGGTCGGTCTGGGTCAGCGGGTTGATGGTGAGCGCGTCGCGCCGGTCGGCGATCTGCCGGAGCTGGCGTTCCGCCGATCGCCGGTCCGCGTGCTCGGCGAGCACGCGGTCGTACTCGGGACCGAATCGCCGCTGCAGCCCTGCCCGTCGGCTGTCACGCTGCCCGAGGAGCATGACGCTGGCGAGGACGGCGACGGCGCAGATCACCAGTAAAATCCAGCCTACGGTGAGCACGGGAAAACCTCCGCCTGACGTCCCTCTTCCGCATCATGATCCGCCCGGTCGGGTACCCAGGTGCCTTCACGGTAAACGCGGGGAAAGCGGAACCGGGCGTACCAGGGCCCCGATAGTGCCGTCGGGGGCGTGGCGACGCGCCTCGTTCCGCCTCGCCGCATTCCAGGCCAGGGCGAGTTCGGCGAGTTCGGCGCGCAGGATCGTCCGCCCCGGCTTCGGCGGGAACGACGTGTCGACGGCCGACCGGATCGGCGCGACCAGGTGCGCCCGATCAGGCCGAGCACCTGCAGGCGGACAGGTACGCCCGGCGCCGATCCCGATCCCGATCCCGATCTCGATCCCGATCCCGATCTCGATCCCGATCTCGATCCCGATCTCGATCCCGATCTCGATCCCGATCTCGATCTCGATCTCGATGACGGTTTCGTGGCCGAGAGTCAGCGCGAGTTCCATGGTGCGCTCCGCCGCGACGCGCGGCTCGCCGGCGCGGGCGTCCGGCACTCCGGCGAGCCGACGGAGCTGGATGCCCGTTTCGTCCTCGCCCGCGTGCCGGCCGCCGTCGAGGGCGGCGAACAGGGTCGCGGGCTGAAACCCCCGATGGAGGTAGGTCCGGGGGACGACGGTGATGTCGGCATAACGCACCCGCTGATCGGCCAGGAGCAGGGCCGCGCCCTGAGCAAGGAAGGAAGAATATCCCCGTCACCGGATGCAGGAACCTCAGCCGGCGTTACCGCCTCAGCCGGTGTTACCAGCCGCCGGTGCTCCCATCCCGCCCGGTCTGAATGGCGGGATCGATGCGGATTACCGGGCGGGCGGCCGGGGTCGGCGGGAGAGGCTTCGCAGGTCGATGCGGGCTCCAGCCGGATGTGCGGATCGACCTTGGGTGGCGCGTCGACGAACATCTTGTCATCGCCGGTCTGGAACACCTCGATCGCCATCGCACCCCGCCGTCGCCCGCTCGGCGGTGCGGAGCCCGAATTCCTCGGCTCGAGATTTCCGGAGGCACGTGCCGGTGGTCAAGAAAGCTGACGAGGAGCTGCCGGCCCCGGATGATCCGCTGCGACGCAGGCCGCGGCCGGTCAAGGCTGCGGGCCGTGTCGCCTGCCCAGGGTTGGCAAGCCTGCCCAGGGTCGGTATGCCTGCGCGGGTCAGGGCCAGGCGCCGGTCCGGGGCTGTGGGCCGCTCACGCCTCCGGGTCGTCCGGCTCGGTGGGCGGCCACGGGGCCGACCCGCCAAGGTGCGCGGGCACCCACCAGTCGGGCTCGCCGGGCGCGGGGCGCGGATAGCTTCGCTGCGCCTCGTCGAGCAGCTCCGTCATCACCTTGTGCAGGACGTCCGTCCCAGTCCGGCGGTCGGTGAGCTCGGCCGGGGGGACCGGGCGGCCCACCGTGATGGAGATCGGGGTGCCGATCGCGTCCCGCAGCGTGAACGGATGCCCCTTCGTGAGGACCCGCTGGCTGCCCCAGAGGATCACCGGGATCACCGGGACGTTCGTGTGCGCCGCCATCCGGGCCGCACCGGACTTGAACGAGGCCAGGCAGAAACTCGGGCTGATCGTCGCCTCGGGGAAGACCCCGACGAACTCGCCGGCGCGCAGCGCCTTCAGCGCGTCCCGCAGCGACGCGGCCCCGGCCTGCCGGTCGACCGGGATGTGGTGCATCCCGCGCATCAGCGGACCGGAGATCCGGTGGTCGAAGACCTCCTTCTTGGCCATGAAACGGACGAGCCGCCGCCGGGCGGTCCAGAACGGTAGGCCGGCGAGCGCGAAGTCGAGATAGGAGACGTGATTGATCAGGACTATGCCGCCACCGGAGGCGGGAATGTTCTCCGCACCCCGCATGTCGAGCCGCAGGCGCAGCGCGCCGAACAGCCCCCTCGCCACAGTGATAACCGGCCGGTAGACGTATTCCGCCACGACGGGCCACTCCTCAGCTTGTCCTCGCGGTCTCCCCCAGGCACCCAAACGCGTTCCCGACCCTACCGCCGCCCCCCGACCACGGGGGCGCCTGACAGGGGAGCGCTCGCCCTTTCGAGGACCCCCGCCGGCACCTTCGCGCTCCCCCGGCCCGAGGATCGATGATGTCCGAACGGGCGCCGTCGGCCGGTGTGGGGCCAACGGCCACGTATCGGAAGAGGTGGCGACGCATCGGGCGACGCGCACGTATCTGGGAGGGAGCGGCCGGATGGAGATCCTGCGGCGCAGCATCGAGGCGCAGGCGGCGCCGCCGCAGTGGGTGTTCGTCGTCGCCGCGGTCCTCGCGGCCGTGACGGTACTCAGCGATCGGCTGTGGCCCGTCGCCCGACACGTCATCACGATTGCGCACGAGGGCGGGCACGCCCTGGCCGCGGTCGCGAGTGGCCGTCGCCTGGCAGGCGTCCGCCTGCACTCGGACACCTCCGGGGTCACCGTCTCCTCCGGGCGACCGACGGGCCCCGGCGTGATCGCCACGGTCGCCGCCGGCTATCCCACGCCCTCGCTGATCGGACTCGGCGCCGCCGCCCTGCTGGCCACCGGCCGCACGAGCCTGGTGCTCCAGCTCTGCGTGGCGATGCTGCTCGCGATGCTCGTCGTGATCCGAAACGGCTTCGGGGTGATGTCGCTGCTGGTCAGCACCGCGGCGATCCTGGCGGTCTCCTGGTTCGCGCCGCCCACCGCGCGCGCCGGGTTCGCCGCCTACGTCGCCTGCTTCCTGCTGTTCGGGGCGCTGCGGCCGGTGGTCGAGGTGCAGCGGCAACGGCGGCGTCGCCGGGGGAGGGATTCGGATCCGGATCAGCTCGCCCGGCTGACCGGGCTTCCACCGGGCTTCTGGGTGGGCCTGTTCGGCCTGACGGGGCTCGCGTGTCTCGCCGGCGGGGGCGGTCTGCTGTTCGGCTGAGCGCCAGGACCCCGCCGGGCGTGACGGCGTCGGCGGGCGTCGGCGTCACCGGCGCTGGGGATCAGGGGCGCTGGGGATCAGGGGCACTGGGGATCATGGGGTGCTGGGCGCTGCCAGGAAATGTCGGACCCGGCTGCCACACTGGTCGGCATGTGCGGTCGTTACACGCAGAAGTTGAAGGCCGACGATCTGGTCGCCGCCATGTCTGCCCGCGACGAGACCGGCGGTGGGGTCAGGGAGAGCTACAACGTTGCCCCCACGTCGACGATGCCGATCGTCGTTGCGGAGCCGCCCGCGGCCGGCGGCGGACCGGGTGGCGCGGCCGGCGGCGACTCGGGGGCCCCGTCGGGTGACGATCGGTCGGGACGGGCGCCGGCCGGCCGGGTCCTGCGGCTGGCCACCTGGGGGTTGGTGCCGTCCTGGGCCAAGGACCGCGCGATCGGCACCAAGATGATCAATGCCAGGGCGGAGACGGTGGCGACCAAGCCGGCGTTCCGCGCGGCCTTCGCGGCCCGGCGCTGCCTCGTGCCCGCCACCGGCTTCTACGAGTGGTTCCATCCGGGCGGCGGATCCCGGCGCGGGCAGCCGTTCTACATCTACCCGGCGGGTCATCCGGAGAGTGGGGGGATCTTCGCCTTCGCCGGCCTCTACGAGGTGTGGCGCAAGGGGGAGACGCCGCTGGTGACCTTCACGATCCTGACCACCGGGGCGGCCGAGGGCCTGGCGTTCCTGCATGACCGCTCGCCGGTGATCCTGCCCGCGGCGGCCTGGGACCGGTGGATCGATCCGGCGGCCGACCCTGCCGCGCTCGCCCCGTTGCTGCGTCCGGCGCCGGTCGGGGTGCTCGCCGCCCATCCGGTGGGCGCGGCGGTGGGCAACGTCCGCAACAAGGATCCCCGGCTGACCGACCCGGTCGACCTCGATCCGGCGGTGGCGGAGGCAGTGGAGCTGGCGGGCGGTCCCACGGTGGCGGCTGTGGACCTGGCCACCGGCAGCGGTGCCGCGAGCAGCCGAGCGGGATCGGCCGAGGCGCGCCCGGCGGGGGCCGCCGTGGACCTGTCGCTGTTCGAACTCGATCCGGCCGACGCGGTGACCGGCGACGTCACCGCCCGCGGCGAACGGTGAGTGGACGGACGCATCATGTGATTGCAGGTTCATCCGGCGGAAATCCGCGAGGATGGGGGATGCCGCCGGCGGCGGCGTCACGGGCGGACGGGCCCGCCGTCTGGGTCCGATGCGACTCGGGCCGGCGGCGGTCCAGCCCGACCGGCGCCGACCGGCCATGACCATGACCAGGCACGCACGGCCGGAGGAGAACCCGATGACGTCCCTCACCGATCCGACCGACGCGGCGGGCGCCGGTTCCGCCCCNCCGCTCGAGGCGCCGGCGCCGGCGGACGTCGCCGGGCTGGTCAACCTCCGCGACGTCGGAGGCATGACGACCGCAGACGGCCGTCGCACCCGCCCTGGCGTGCTCTACCGCAGCGAGATGCCCAAGGTCGGGGACCGCCCGCCGCCGGAGTCGATGACCTGGCCGCCGCGCACGGTGATCGACCTGCGTTCGGCCGTCGAGCGCGGGCCCGATCCGCACCCGCTCGCCGCTCTCGGCGCCGAGATCAGGGTGTTCCCGCTGCTCGGCGACGAGGCGGCGCCCGGCCGCCACACCGCCACCTCGGGGGCGATGGAGGGCGGCCTGCAGGCGCTCTACGTGGCGATGGTCGAGCACGCCGCGCCCCAACTCGCCGCGATCGTCGATGTCGTGGGGGAGGCGCCGGGCCCGGTGCTCGTGCACTGCGCCGCCGGGAAGGACCGCACCGGTGTCACGATCGCCGTGCTGTTGCGCCTCGCCGGCGTCGTCGAGGAGAACGTCCTCGCCGACTACGCGGCCACCGAGCAGAACATGCGCGGCGTGGTCAGGCGGCTCAAGGGGCACGCCCTGCTGCCCGGCGTGAGCGACCCGAAGCGGGGCCGCGAGCTGGTCAAGACGTCGCTCGCCGCCGCGGAGGCGGTCATCGCCACGACCGACGCTCATCCCGGCGGGGTGGCCGGCTGGGTCCGGGCTCACGGCGCCGGCGAGGAGTCGATCCGCCGCTGGCGCGACCGCCTCCTCGCCTGAGCGGGCCCGGCAACGCCTGAGCGGGCCGGCAACCCGCGAGTGGTGGCCCGTCTACCGACGGTCCGGCCGGCGCCGGCCGGACCGTCGGTAGCAACCCGCCAGACCCACGTCAGGCCGGCGTGCGCGGCCGCAACGCCAGCCCCAGCGCGATCTCGGTGACTCCGGTGACGACGAGCTGAATCCCGAAGATCACCGCAAGCGCCACGATCGTCGCGTCCGGCCAGGCGAGGGCGAGCACACCCAGCACCACGCTGACAGCCGCCACCGCGTAGCTGGGCACCGTGCTGCGGGCACCGGCCTCGGGCGACTGCAACGCCCGGGTCACCAGCGCCCGCGCGACGCCGGTGATGATCAGGATGGCGCCGACGAGCAACGCCAGCACCCGCAACGTCACTCCCGGCCACAGGAGGACGACGACGCCGCCGAGGGTGAGCAGGATCCCGAAGAAGGCGGTGCCCGCGGAGTTCTCGGCCCTGGCGGCGGCCAGCGTCTCGCCGATCCCGGACAGGACCAGAGACACCCCGGCAAGCACGGCCAGGGTGCCGGCCGTCGCGAACGGATTGAGGATCAGCAGAAGTCCCAGCACCGTGACAGCCAGACCGACGACGAGTAGCGCCGGCCATACGGCGCTGGGCGTCTGCCGGTGTCGCTGGTGCCGGTAGATCGTCGCCATCGAGGCACCTCCTGTACCGACCCGCACCACCCGTGCGGATCCGTACCGAGTTCCTACCCGGTGTTGGCCCGACCGCACCGCTCGGCGGCCCCTCGACCGCCCCGCGGTCCGTCGGGCCCGTCAGCCGTCGCTGATGCTGATCGCCTCCGTCGGGCAGGAGTCGGCTGCCTCCTGAAGGTCGTCCCACCGCGCGTCGTCCGGCTCCTCGATCAGCAGATAGAGGTAGCCGTCGTCCCGAATCTCGAAGACGTCCGGAACGAGCTGGACACACGTGCCGCTGCTGGCGCAACGGTCGAAGTTGACGGTCACGTGCATCGGCGCACCTCCCGTGATGCTCCCAGAATGTCGGCGTCGCGTGGACCCTACCGCTGGGCCCGGTGGAGGAACAGAAGTGTCACCTCCGCAGGCCACAGTGGCAATGCGCCGCTCCCAGGTGGGCCGTCAGGACGCCTTGATCGCGGAGATGTCCAGCTCGACCTTGACCTTGTCGCTGATGAGGACGCCGCCGGTCTCCAACACCGCGTTGAAGGTCAGGCCGAAGTCCTTGCGGTTGAGGGTCGTGGTGCCGGTGAAGCCGGCCCGGACGTTGCCGAACGGGTCCTTGGAGCTGCCCTCGAAGGCGATGTCGAGGTCGACCGGGTGGGTGACGCCGCGGATCGTCAGATCGCCGGTGAGCACGTACTCGTCGTCGCCCTTGCCGGCGACCGCGCCGGTGCTGACGAAGGTGATCGTCGGGTAGGTCGCGATGTCGAGCAGGTCGGCCGACTTCACATGGCCGTCGCGGTCCGGCACGCCGGTGTCAAAGGAGCCGGTCTGGATCGTCACGGTGGCGGTGGACGCCGTCGGCTCGGCACCGTCCAGGTTCAGGGTGCCCTCGATGGCGGTGAACTGCCCCCGCACGGTCGTGACCATGGCGTGCCGCGCGGCGAAGCCGATCCGCGAGTGGGCGGGGTCGATCGTCCAGGTGCCGGTCAGGTCGGTCAGGGCGGTGGTCGTGGTCATCGCGTCCTCCAGAGGGAGCCGCCGGACATGTCGGTTGCCCGGCGACGGAGTGGTGTGGCGTGCTTGACCGGTCGGCAGGTTCCGCCGCCAGGTCGTTGCAGGCGCAACTTACAGCTCGGGTCAACGTCCCGGCGGGAGACGTATTCCGGGCGCTGCCTGCTGATCTGTGACGACCGTAACGAGATCTCGGTCGTCCGCCCAGAGCCCCGGGCCGATCTGTGGATAACCCGCCGTTGTCCACAGATCGCCATCTGGCCCGGCGCATGGACCGCAGATCGATCTACGGTCCGGTCATGGTCACAATCACCCCCGGTCCCGGGTGCCCGTCCCCATCCCCCCTTCTCGCGGCTCGGTTCCCCGAGCCCTTCCCGCCCGATCCGCCCCCACCGGTGTCCGCCGGCGAACCGCATCCACCCGGTGGGGTGCGCGAGGGCGTCTTCGCCGATGACGAGGAGTGGCTCGACGCCATCGCCGACGCCGCCGTCCCAGGCCGGGTTGACCGCCACGACGGCGATGCCGACGGGAGACCCAGCTCGGGTGGCACCGATGGTGGCGTCATCGCCGGCGAGACGGACCTGGACGCCCGTCCGGAGACGGGACACGACGGCTCGTTGCGCGCCCCGGACCGGTCGGCCGCCCGTCCTTCTGCGGCGCCGGTCGTGGACGACGCGGCCGGTTGGACGGGGAGCGCTGCGCTACCGGAAGGTGGCTGGCGGGCGGTTCGAGAGCGACTGGCGCGGCGGTTCCCGGCCAGCCTTCGCGGTGTGGTGACGGCGCCGGCCGCGAGCGCGACGCTGGTCCTGGCCCTGGTCGCGCTCGTCGCCGCGCTCCTGGCGACCTGGTTCGCCTGGCAGCACCGGCCGGTGTCGGTCGCCGCGCCGGTCGGCCGGCCCTCGGCGGTGGTCGTCGCGTCGAGTGCAGCCGCGGACGGCGGTTTCGTCGACGCTGCCAGGACGGACGCCGGCCGGACCCCAGCGGCGGGTGCGGCCGTGGGTGTGGCGGCCACCCCGGCCCTCGCCGGCGCCGCCGGTGAGGTGGTGGTCGACGTTGCCGGCCGGGTGACGCGGCCCGGTGTTGTCCGGCTGCCTGCCGGTTCTCGGGTGGTCGACGCGATCGACCGGGTCGGGGGAGTGCTTGCCGGCACCGACACGACGGGTATCGGTCTGGCCCGGGTGCTGGTCGATGGTGAGCAGATCCTCGTCGATGGCCGCCCCGGGCCGCCGCCCGCCGTGGCCGCGCCGGCGTCCGTCGCGGGCGCGTCCCCCGCCGCCGGTGGCGGTGGTGGCGGTGGCGGTGGCGGTGGCACACAGAACGGCCCGATCGATCTCAACAGCGCCAGCTCCGAGCAGCTCGACGGCCTGCCCGGGGTCGGTCCGGTGCTTGCCGGGCGCATCGTCCAGTGGCGCACCGAGCATGGGCCCTTCCGCTCCCCGGAACAGCTTGGGGAGGTCACCGGCCTCGGCGACAAGCGACTGGCGGACCTGCTGCCGCTGGTGAAGGTGTGACGCGGCGATGGTCGCCGTGGGCATGGAGACCGGCCTCGCGCTGCCTCAGCGGCCGTCGCCCGCGGCTGCGCCGGCCGATGCCCGGCTGGTCACGCCCGCGCTGGCGGCCTGGGGCGGCGCGGCGGTCGCGGTCCACTGGTCGTTGCCGGACGCCGCACTCGTCCTCGCCGCCGCGGCAGTCCTGACGGTGCCGGCGGGCCTGCTGACCCNGGCCCGCCGCCGGCGCCATACCGGCAGCGGGCGCATCGCGGCGCCGACGCCGATCGGCGACGGCGATGCCGACGGCGACGGCGATCAGGATGGCATCCTGCCCACGGCTGCCAGGGTGGTTCTGACAGCCGTGGTGTTCCTCGCCGCCGGAGTCCTCGCAGGCGGGTTGGCGACGCGTCCCGGTGACCGAGGCCCGCTCGCCGACCTGGTGCGGCAGGGGGTACCGATGACCGCCCAGGCCGTGGTCACGGACGATCCGCGGCCGGCCGCCCCGGCCGCGCCCGGAGTCGGTCCGCCGACGGCTACCCCCACCACGTTCGTCGTGGCCGTCCGGTTGGAGCGCGTCATCGCCGGGCCCGTCGTGGTGCGGCTGCGTGCCTCGGCCATCCTGCTCGGGCGGGGCGCCGGCTGGGGTGATCTGCTGCCCAGCCAACATCTGGAGGTCGTGGGCCGGTTCGCCGTTCCCCGAGCGGGCGACACCGTCGCCGCGGTCGTGCTGGCCACCGGAGCGCCGCGTCTGAGGGGCGATCCCGACGCGTTGCAGCGCTTCGCCGGGCGACTGCGGGCCGGCCTGCGCGATGCCTCCGCCGGCCTGCCCGAACCGCGGCGCGGCCTGCTGCCGGCGCTCGTCGTCGGGGACGTCTCCGGACTCGACGAGGACCTGCGCGCCGACTTCCGCAGCGCCGGGATGTCGCACCTGACCGCCGTCTCCGGCGGCAATGTCGCCGTCGTGACCGCGTCCGCCCTGGTCGTGGCGGCGCGGGCGCGGCGTGGTCTGCGCGGGCGGGCGGCGGGCGGCGCGGCCGCACTGGTCGGGTTTGTCGTCCTCGCCCGACCCTCCGCCAGCGTCCTGCGCGCCGCCGTGATGGGGCTCATCGGGCTGGCAGCACTCGCTGCCGGCCGACCTCGCGCGGTCCTGCCGGCCCTGGCCGCGAGCGTCACCGTGCTCGTCCTCGCGCAGCCCACCCTCGCGGTCTCCGTCGGCTTTGCCCTGTCCGTCCAGGCCACCGCTGGAATGATCGTTTTCGCGGCGGGCTGGCACGCCGCCCTCGCGCGGTGGCTGCCCGACCGGCTCGCTGAGGTGCTCGCGGTGGCGGCGGCCGCTCAGCTTGCCTGCATGCCGCTGCTGGCGTGGATCGGCGGGGGCCTGAGCCTGGTCGCGATCGGCGCGAATGTCCTCGCCGTAGCAGCGGTGCCCGCGGCGACCATGCTGGGCGTCCTGGTCCTGGTCGTCGCCGCCGTGTCGCCCCCGCTGGCCCGGATGCTGGCGCACCTTGCGGACCTGCCCTGCTGGTGGTTGGTGACGGTCGCGCGCCGCTGCGCCCACCTTCCGGCGGCCACGGTTGGCTGGCCCGCAGGGGTGCTGGGCGCCGGCGCGGCGGCGCTCGCCGCCCTCGTCGCGGTGGCGGTGCTGCGCCGGCGGTGGGGGCGCCGGGTGGCCACCGCAGCCGTCGTCGGCCTGCTCCTGGCGCGCTGCGCCGTCGTCGAGCGGTTCGCCTCCTGGCCGCCCGCCGGCTGGCGGCTGGTGGCCTGCGACGTCGGGCAGGGGGACGCGCTGGTGCTGTCGGCCGGGCCCGGCAGTGCGGTGCTGGTCGACGCGGGACCGGATCCGGACCTGCTTGCCCGCTGCCTCAACGAGCTCGGCGTGCGCCGCCTGCCCGTGATCGTCCTGAGCCATCTGCACGCGGATCACGTCGACGGGCTCCCCGGCGTGCTCGGCCGGCTGCCGGTGGGGGAGGTGCTGGTCGGCCCGTTGCGGGAACCGGCGGGTCAGTGGCGTTCGGTCCGTCGATGGGCGGACCGGGCGCGCGTGCCGCTGCGCACCATCGGCGCGGGTGCCTGGGGCCGGGCGGGCGCGGTCTGCTGGACGGTGCTGGCGCCCCGGATCATCCTGCACGGCACGGACAGCGATCCCAACAACGACAGCCTGGTGCTCTCCGCCCGGGTCGGCGCCGCGACCATCCTGCTCACGGGGGATGTGGAGGCAACCGCCCAACGGCTGTCGCTCGGCCGTCCGCAGGACCGGGCCGGGCTACGGGCGGACGTCCTCAAGGTTCCGCACCACGGGTCCGCCAACCAGGACCCTGGATTCCTCGCGGCGAGCGGGGCCCGCTTCGCGCTGATCAGCGTCGGGACGGGCAACGACTACGGTCATCCGGCGGCATCGACGCTGCGCGCGCTGAACCGGGCCGGGATGGCCGTCGCCCGGACCGATCGCGACGGGGCGCTGGCGGTGGTCGCACCCGCGGCGCCGCCCGGGGCCGGTCAGCCCGGTCAGCGTTGCCCCGAGCCTGGGACGGATCGGCCGGACCGGCCCGGCGCGCCGGCCCGCAACCCGGTCTCGGTGGTGCGCCGCCGGTCGGGGGAGGGATCGTGACATGCTCACCCGCGTGCCAGCTTCTCCAGCACCCCCGCTCGTTCTCGTCTCCGGCGACGAGGACCTGCTCGTGGGGCGAGCCGTCCGCGAGGTCCTCGACGCGGCCCGCGCCCGAGATCCCGAAGTGGAGATCGTGGACCGGGCAGCCGCCGAGTTCAGCGAGGCGGACATGGTGGACCTCGGTGCCACGTCGATGTTCGGCGGTGGCCGGGCGGTCGTCGTCCGGGGGGTCCAGGACCTCGGGGAGGAGCTGCGCGACGCGCTGCTGGCCTACATCAGCCATCCCCTCGACGACGTCGTGCTCGTGCTCGTGCACAGCGGTGCGGTGAAGAACCGCAAGCTGGCCGACGCCATGAAGGCGGCGGGCGCCCGTGTCGTGCCCGCCGCGAAGATCACCAAGCCCCGGGAACGGCACGACTTCGTGGTCGCCGAGGTCCGTCGCCTCGGTGGGCGGATCAGCGACGGTGCCGTGCGGGCCCTGCTCGATGCCGTCGGTGGCGATCTGCGTGAGCTCGCCGCGGTGTGTGACCAGCTCGTCGCCGACACCGAGGGCGGCATGCTGGACGAGGCCGCGGTGGCCCGGTTCCATCGGGGGCGCGCCGAGGCCACCGGGTTCGCCGTCGCCGACGCGATCATCGGGGGTGACCTGCCGCAGGCGCTGACGCTGCTGCGCCAGGCCATCGAAGGGGGGACCGCGGCCGTGCTGATCTCCAGCGCCGTCGCCGGCGGCCTGCGGGATCTCGCGCGGGTGTCCTCGGCCGGCCCGGGGACGAAGTGGGACCTCGCCCGCGCACTCGGCATGCCCGACTGGAAGGTCGAGAAGGCGCAGCGTTCCGCGCGCGCCTGGTCCGATCCGGGCCTGGCGCTCGCGCTGCGCGCGTCGGCGACGGCGGATGCCGGTGTGAAGGGGGCGTCCGTGGACGCGGGCTATGCGCTGGAGAAGCTCCTGCGTGAGGTGGCCGTGGCGCGGTCCTTCCCCCGGGATCGCGCCCACCGCGGCGGGCTTCGATGAGCGGGACGCAGCGGCCGGAGGGGTCGTCCCCGGCGGGCGGGGCAGGTGGCCGGCCAGAGCCGGCCAGGGGGCACGACGCCGTGGATCCCGACGAAACCGATGCGCCGCCGCCGGGAGGCTGGTTCGGGCTGCAGGTTCTGCCCGCCGGCTGGATGCGCGGGCTGCTCACGACCGTCACAGGGCTGGTCACGGTGGTCGTCGCGCTGGGAGACCTGGCAAGCGCCTGGGTGGTCGGCGTCCTGCCGGTGACCGTCGCCGCGATGGTCGCGTACCACGAGGTGCTCGAACGGCTGATCCAGCCGGCGCACACCGATCCGGCGGGTGCGCAGAAGCCGCCGGGCGACCCGGCTACCCGCTAGGACCGCTCCGATCCGCTGGGGACCGCTTCGGTCGCACCCGCACCGCACCCGCACCGCACCCGCGACGGGCGGTAGGCAGACGGGCAGGGAATCGAGCGGGCCCGCGGGCAACGTGGACACGCAGAAAAGCCGGAGCACCCCTGGCGCCCCGGCTCCGCCGCGCGGTTTCAGCCAGCCGTCAGGCTCGCGTGCGCGCGAGCCAGCGCCGACTTCTTGTTGGCGGCCTGGTTCGGGTGGATGACGCCCTTGCTGACAGCCTTGTCCAGCTTGCGGGAGGCGACCCGCAGGGTCTCGCTGGCGCGCTCGGCGTCGCCCGCCTCGACCGCGTCGCGGAACCGGCGCACGTGCGTCTTGAGCTCGGACTTGACAGCCTTGTTGCGCAGCCGCCGCTTCTCGTTGGTGAGGTTGCGCTTGATCTGCGACTTGATGTTGGCCACGCGGAGGAACCTCTGGTTGTCGAGTCGGGATGGTGCGGACACGTCATCATACGGACGCCGGCCGCGCGCGGCGGGCTCGGAGTACCGGCGCCTCGGAGGCCGGCCACCTGCGCCGAACCCGGTGTCACGCGGGGTCGGAGGCGGCCGGACCGCTCGGGTTGGCGACGCGGCCCACCAAGGCGGCGCCCAGAATATCAAACCGCTGCCGGCCGGTGCACCGGCGCAACCTCCGTGCCGGCTCCTGGCACGATGAAGGGAGGTCGACCCAGATCCCGGCACGGGACGGCTCCCGTGACCACCGCGAGCGAAACGAGAACTCTCCGCGTGTCCGCAGCCCCGCACCTGGCGCCCGGCGCCGACCCCGCGATGATTCGCAACTTCTGCATCATCGCCCACATCGACCACGGCAAGTCGACCCTTGCCGACCGGATGCTCGGTGTGACCGGAGTCGTGGAGGCGCGCAACATGCGCGCTCAGTACCTCGACCGGATGGACATCGAGCGCGAGCGTGGGATCACCATCAAGGCCCAGAACGTGCGGCTGCCCTGGCGGGCGCAGGACGGGCAGGACTACATCCTGCATCTCATCGACACGCCCGGCCACGTCGACTTCAGCTACGAGGTGAGCCGGTCGCTGGCCGCGTGCGAGGGCGCGGTCCTGCTGGTCGACGCCGCGCAGGGGATCGAGGCGCAGACGCTGGCGAACCTCTACCTCGCGATCGAGAACGACCTGACCATCGTCCCCGTCCTGAACAAGATCGACCTTCCGGCCGCCCAGCCGGAGAAGTACGCCGAGGAGATCGCGGCGATCATCGGCTGCGACCCGGGTGACGTACTGCGCGTGTCGGGCAAGACCGGCCAGGGCGTGCCGGAGCTGCTCAACGAGATCGTCCGGCAGGTGCCCGCGCCAGTCGGCAACCCCGCCGGACCCGCCCGGGCAATGATCTTCGACAGTGTCTACGACATCTACCGCGGCGTCATCACCTACGTCCGGGTCGTCGACGGCACCCTGACCACCAGGGACCGCTGCCTGATGATGTCGACGGGTGCCAGCCACGAGACGCTCGAGGTCGGGGTGATCTCGCCGGATCCGCATCCGACGGGCTCGCTGTCGGTCGGCGAGGTCGGCTACGTCATCCCCGGGGTCAAGGACGTCCGCCAGGCCCGCGTGGGTGACACCGTCACCACCGCCCGCAATCCGGCCACGGAGATGCTCGGCGGCTACCGCGACCCGCTGCCGATGGTGTATTCGGGGCTGTACCCGATCGACGGCAGCGAGTACCCGGCGCTGCGCGAGGCGCTCGACAAGCTCCAGCTCAACGATGCCGCGCTGACCTACGAGCCGGAGACATCGGCGGCGCTCGGCTTCGGCTTCCGCTGCGGCTTCCTCGGCCTGCTGCACCTGGAGATCGTTCGGGAGCGCCTGGAACGCGAGTTCAACCTGACCCTCATCTCCACCGCGCCGAACGTCGTCTACCGGGTGGTGATGGAGGACGCCTCCGAGGTCACCGTGACCAACCCCAGCGACTGGCCCGGCGGCAAGATCGCCGAGGTGTACGAACCGATCGTCGACGCGATGCTGCTGCTGCCCACCGACTTCGTCGGCGCGGTCATGGAGCTCTGCCAGGGGCGCCGCGGCGTGCTCAAGGGGATGGACTACCTGTCCACCGACCGGGTCGAGCTCAAGTACACCCTGCCACTCGGTGAGATCATCTTCGACTTCTTCGACGCGCTGAAGTCCCGGACCCGGGGGTACGCGAGTCTCGACTACGAGCCGGCCGGCGAGCAGCTCGCCGACCTGGTCAAGGTCGACATCCTCCTGCAGGGCGAGACGGTCGACGCCTTCTCGGCGATCGTGCACAAGGAGAAGGCCTACTCCTACGGCGTGGCGATGACGGCCAAGCTGCGCGAGCTGATCCCGCGCCAGCAGTTCGAGGTGCCGATCCAGGCGGCGATCGGCAGCCGGATCATCGCCCGGGAGAACATCCGGGCGATCCGCAAGGACGTGCTGGCCAAGTGCTACGGCGGTGACATCACCCGCAAGCGCAAGCTGCTGGAGAAGCAGAAGGAGGGCAAGAAGCGGATGAAGACCATCGGACGCGTCGAGGTCCCGCAGGAGGCGTTCATCGCCGCGCTGTCCACCGACACCGGGAAGCCCGCGACGAGCAAGTGACCCACCCCCGGCCGGGGAAGACCGGGCGGGTTGACCCGGGGGGAGACCGCCGATCACGGCCACCCCCCGGGGGGTCCCGCGTCGTCAGCTCGTCGGTAGCGGACTCGCCGGCAGGCGGATCGGTTCGGTCGCCGGTTCGGCGAGCGAGAGGTCCCCGGCGGGCGCGGCGGCGTTGGAACGATACACGGTGGTTCGGGGCGGGAGCAGTTCGGAGATCTCCTCGAGAACGGCCCTGACGTCATCGTCCATGGCCGGATCTTTTCGCACCGGGCTCGACCGGTCGACGATGCTCCGCCCATATCTGATCTTCCGTCAACAACGGGGGCAAAACGTGCTCGACCTCTCGTCGGCGCCGACGGGGACCCCCGTTTCCGGTGCTTATCCCGGCGTGGTCCCGGTGTGGCCATCTTCGGCCCGCTCGTGCGCTTGACAAACGTGGCGTTGCTGTAACCCCATCCGTTGGGGGCACACTGGGGGCATGCCACAAAAGCCTCCCGACGGGTCACCTCCGCCCGACGACGGCGCTCTCCCGCCGGCCGCTCTGGCCGAGCTGACCGAGCGCGCGTTCGGGGCGTACGTGCACGTGCCCTACTGCGCGGCACGCTGCGGCTACTGTGACTTCAACACCTACACGGCGGCGGATCTGGGCGGCGCCCTGATCTCCTCGGTGGGCCTGACGACCTTCGTCGACATCGCGACGAAGGAGATCCGGTTGGCCCGGGCGGTGCTGGGCGACACCGACCTGCCGATCTCCACCGTGTTCGTCGGCGGCGGTACGCCGACCCTGCTCTCCGCGGACGACCTCGCCCGACTGCTGCGCGCCCTGGACACCGAGTTCGGACTCGCCACCGACGCGGAGGTCACCACCGAGGCGAACCCGGAATCGGTCGACCCGGCCCAGCTCGAGCAGTTGCGGGCAGCCGGTTTCACCCGGGTCTCGTTCGGCATGCAGAGCGACCGGCCGCACGTGCTGGCGGCGCTGGACCGGCGGCACACCCCCGGACGGGTCTCCGAGGTGATGCGCTGGGCGCGCAAGGCCGGGTTCGAGCAGGTGAGCCTCGATCTGATCTACGGGGCGCCGGGCGAGTCCGAGTCCGACTGGGCGGCGAGCCTGCGGGCCGCGGTGCAGTTGGGGCCGGACCACGTCAGCGCCTACGCGCTGACCGTCGAGGAGGGCACCAAGCTGTCGCGCCGGGTGCGCCGCGGAGAGCTGCTCGAGCCCGATGACGACCTGCTCGCCGACCGGTACCTGCTCGCCGACGAGATCCTCACCGCCGCCGGGCTGACCAACTACGAGGTCAGCAACTGGTCACGCGGTTCGGCCACCCGCTGCCGGCACAATCTGGGCTACTGGCGGGGCGACCACTGGTGGGGCTTCGGCCCGGGCGCCCACAGCCACGTCGGCGGCGTGCGGTGGTGGAACGTGCGCCACCCGGCGGAGTACGCCGCCCGCCTTGCCGCGCAGCGCAGTCCGGCCGCGGCGCGCGAGGAGCTCGACGCATCCACCCGCCGGGTCGAGCGGGTGATGCTGGGCGTGCGACTCGCGGAGGGGCTCGGGGTCGCCGAACTCGACGAGGCCGGGCTGGCGGCGTGCGCGGATCTTGCTCGCTCTGGCCTGGTCGAACCGGGCGCGCTCGAGTCCGGCCGGGTGCGATTGACTCGCCGCGGTCGCCTGCTCACCGACACGGTGGTCCGGGCTCTGCTGCCCGACTGACCCCTGCCCAACCGGCTCTGCCCGGCCGACCGGCCCTACTCGATCGGGCGGGCCGCCGCGGCGCGGAACCCGGGTGCCCCGGTGGCCGTTCTGTTGGAAGGATGTCGCCGACTCCTCACCAGCCATTCGTGGGGCGGCTCATGTTGTGTGCTTCATGCCTGGCCGACGGCTACACTTGGCACTCACTGCGGCCGAGTGCCAGGCCTGGTGTCCGTCGGTGCAGGTGCACGCACCGTGGCCCGGCCACGTCCCGCTTGGTGAAGGGGGTGCGACCGCGTGCTAGAGGATCGGCGGCTCGAAGTCCTTCGGGCGATCGTGGAGGACTTCGTCCTGAGCAACGAGCCGGTGGGCTCCAAGGCGCTGGCAGAGCGTCATAATCTCGGTGTCTCGCCGGCTACTGTCCGCAACGACATGTCCGCGCTGGAGGAAGAGGGCTACATCACGCAGCCCCACACCAGCGCCGGGCGGATTCCGACGGACAAGGGCTACCGGTTGTTCGTCGATCGGTTGTCCGGGGTCAAGCCGCTGTCCCGGGCCGAGCGTCGGGCCATCCAGAGCTTTCTGGAGGGCGCGGTCGACCTCGACGACGTCGTCCGCCGCTCGGTCCGCCTGCTCGCTCAGCTCACCCGCCAGGTGGCGGTGGTGCAGTACCCGTCGCTGTCGAGCAGCAGCGTCCGGCACATCGAGGTGGTGACCCTCGGTCCGCGCCGCATGCTCATGGTGATGATCACCGATACCGGTCGGGTGGAGCAGCGGATCATCGACAGCCTGACGCCGGTGGACGACGAGATCGCGGGCGAGCTGCGGGCGACCCTCAACTGCGCGCTGGCCGGCCAGCGGCTGGCCGACGCCCCCGAGGTCGTCGCCACCCTGCCCGACCAGGCCCGCCCCGAGCTGCGGCCGTGTCTGGCGACGATGACCGGGGCGGTGCTGGAGTCCCTGGTGGAGCGCCCGGAGGAGCGTCTCGCCATGGCCGGCACGGCGAACCTCACCAGGGCCTCGGTCGACTTCGCCGACTCGCTGCGGTCGATACTGGAGGCGCTCGAGGAGCAGGTCGTGCTGATGAAGCTCATCGGCTCGGCCCGCGAGACCGGTACTGTAACGGTACGCATCGGTCGAGAGACGGACGTGGACGCCCTGCGGACGACCGCAGTGGTGGCCACCGGCTATGGCCGCGGTCCTTTCGCCCTGGGCGGAATGGGAGTGGTCGGCCCGATGCGCATGGACTATCCGTGGACGATGGCGGCCGTCCGGGCCGTCGCCAAATACGTGGGTGAACTCTTGGGTGCCGACTGATGGCCGTGGACTACTACGCAGTTCTTGGCGTACGCCGAGACGCGTCGAACGACGAGATCAAACGGGCCTACCGCAAGCTCGCCCGGGAACTGCACCCTGACGTCAACCCCGACCCGGAGGCGCAGCAGCGCTTCCGCGGGGTGACCGCGGCCTACGAGGTGCTCTCCGACCCGGAGAAGCGCCAGATCGTCGACCTGGGCGGCGACCCGCTCGCGCCTGGCGGCGGGGGCGCCGGCTCGCCGTTCGGCGCCGGCTTCGGTGGCCTCGGCGACATCATGGACGCCTTCTTTGGCGGCGGGACGACCCGTGGGCCCCGCTCCCGGGTCCGGCGCGGCAACGACGCGCTGCTGCGGATCGAGCTGGAGCTGGCCGAGACCGCCTTCGGTGCCACCCGCGAGATCACCGTGGACACGGCGGCCGTCTGCTCGACCTGCACCGGCGCCGGGGCGGCTCCCGGCACCCATCCCTCGACCTGCGGCACCTGCGGCGGTCGGGGAGAGGTCCAGCAGGTCACCCGCTCCTTCCTCGGTCAGATGGTCACCTCTCGCCCCTGCCCGCGCTGCTCGGGTACCGGCACGGTGATCGAGCACCCCTGCCGCGACTGCGGCGGGGACGGCCGGGTCCGCAAGCGTCGCACCCTGACGGTGAAAATCCCTTCCGGAGTCGAGGACGGGATGCGCATCCGGCTGTCCGGGGAGGGCGAGGTCGGTCCCGGCGGCGGGCCGCCCGGCGATCTCTACGTCGAGGTCTCCGAACGCCAGCATCCGGTGTTCACCCGTGAGGGCGACGACCTGCACTGTGAGTTGCCGCTGCCGATGACCTCGGCGGCGCTGGGCACCTCCGCCACCCTGGAGACCCTCGACGGCACCGAGACCATCGCGGTGAAGCCGGGCACCCAGCCGGGCGAGGTCATCAAGCTCGCCGGCCGCGGCGTCCCGCACCTGCGGGCCGCCGGGCGGGGGCACCTGCACATCCACATCAACGTGGAGACGCCGACGAAGCTGGACGCGGAGCAGGAGCGGTTGCTGCGGGAGCTGGCGAAGATCCGCGACGAGGAGGCGCCCGCGGTCGTGGGCGGTTCCACCGGCGGCGGCGCGAGCGGGCTGTTCCGCCGTCGCGGGTCGCGGCGCGGGCGCTAGCCCGTCGGCACGGCCGGTCCCCGGTCCGTCCGGCTCGTTCTCCGCCGAGAGGATCCCCACTGACCAGCGCGTTGTTTCGGCTGTCCCCGCTACCCACCGCGGACGTGTTCACTCTGTCCGGCCCGGAGGGGCACCATGCGGCGACGGTGCGCCGGCTGCGCCCCGGCGAGCCAGTGGACGTCACCGACGGTCGCGGGGCGGTGTTGGAATGCGCCGTCGTCGCCGTCCGGCGCGACGAGATCGACTGCGCGGTGCGCCGGCGGGTCGGCGCGACGGCGCCGCATCCGCGTCTCGTCGTCGTGCAGGCGCTGGCCAAGGGCGACCGCGGCGAGCGGGCGGTGGAGATGCTGACCGAGGTCGGCGTCGACGAGATCGTGCCGTGGTCGGCGGCGCGTTCGGTGGTCCGCTGGGAGGGCGAGCGCGGCGGGCGGGCCCGGGAACGCTGGGTCCGGGCCGCGGCGGAGGCGTCGAAGCAGTCCCACCGCCTGCACTGGCCGGTGGTCGGCGACCTCGTCGGGACGGCGGAGCTGACCCGGCGGGTGGCGTCGGCCGCCCTCGCCGTGGTGCTGCACGAGCAGGCCGGCGACCCGCTGGTGGGCCTGGCCCGCCGCCGCGCCGCGACCCTCGACGGGGCGGCGGAGATCCTGCTGGTCGTCGGGCCCGAGGGGGGCATCGCCGACGCCGAGGTGGACGCGCTGCGTCAGGCCGGCGCCGCGGTCGCACGCCTGGGTCCGACCGTGCTGCGCACCTCCACCGCCGGCGTGGTCGCGTCCTCGGTCGTCCTTGCGGATCTCGGCCGCTGGGACGCTCGGCGTGATGATGGATAGACTGGCGGGGTAGCGCCTGCGGCTGACGTTCGGTGGGCGGCTCCTGCCCCGGCAGGGCGCTGACCCGAATGCCCGTCCTCCACGCGCCGCACCACCCACCACGGTCATCGATCCTGAGAGGTGCCGCGGCCGTAGCTGGTCGCTCTCTATGCCCGAATCCGTCACGCCACCTGTCGCGTCAACCGCCCCGGCCACGACGCGCATCGTCGTCCCCGGCCCGCACAGCATGGTGAGCCTGCTGGGCCACCAGGACGAGTTGCTGCGCACCGTCGAGCGGGCCTTCTCCTCGGACATCCACGTGCGCGGCAACGAGATCACCATCACCGGCCCGCCGGCGGAGAACGAGTTGGCCGCGAAGCTGTTCGCGGAGCTCATCGCCCTGCTCGACGCGGGTACCGAGCTCAGCCCGCAGCACGTCGACCATTCGCTGGCGATGCTGCGCTCCGGTTCGGAGGAGCGGCCCGCCGAGGTCCTCACCCTCAACATCCTGTCGAACCGAGGCCGGACGATCCGACCCAAGACGCTCAACCAGAAGCGTTACGTGGACGCGATCGACCAGCACACGATCGTGTTCGGGATNGGGCCCGCCGGTACCGGCAAGACGTACCTGGCGATGGCGAAGGCGGTTCAGGCCCTGCAGGCCAAGAAGGTCAACCGGATCATCCTGACCCGGCCGGCGGTCGAGGCGGGGGAGCGGCTCGGCTTCCTGCCGGGCACTCTGTACGAGAAGATCGATCCGTACCTGCGTCCGCTCTACGACGCGCTGCACGACATGATCGACCCGGACTCGATCCCGCGGCTGATGCAGGCCGGGACGATCGAGGTCGCCCCACTGGCCTACATGCGCGGCCGAACCCTGAACGACGCCTTCATCATCCTCGACGAGGCGCAGAACACCTCGCCCGAGCAGATGAAGATGTTCCTCACCCGGCTCGGCTTCGGAGCCAAGATCGTGGTGACGGGTGACGTCACCCAGGTCGACCTGCCCAGCGGCACCCGCAGCGGGCTGCGGGTCGTTCGGGAGATCCTCGACGGCGTCGAGGACGTGCACTTCGCGTCCCTGACCAGCTCCGACGTCGTTCGCCACCGGCTGGTGAGCGAGATCGTCGACGCGTACGCCCGCTGGGACGCCGCCGGGGACCATGCGGGTGCCGCGGCCGCGGCACCCGCCCGGCCGGGCCGCCGCGAGCGCCGGTGACCGTGCCGGAGCTCGGAGAGGACTGCTGATGGCCGTGTTCGTCGCCAACGAGTCGGGCGCGAACGACGTGGACGAGGTCCGGCTCACGGCGCTCGCCCGCTTCGTGCTCGACGCGATGAAGGTGAACCCGCTCGCGGAGCTGTCGGTGATGCTGGTCGAGGAGAAGGCCATGGCCGACCTGCACGTGCGGTACATGGGCGAGGAGGGCCCGACCGACGTGCTCTCCTTCGCGCAGGACGACGCGTTTGACGCCTCCTGGTCGGAGTCGGTCGACGACGACCCCACAACGCTGCTCGGCGATGTCGTGCTCTGCCCCGACGTCGCGCGCCGCCAGGCGGAGCAGGCGGGGCACTCCTACGAGCGCGAACTGCACCTGCTGTGCACCCACGGCATCCTGCACCTGCTCGGGTACGACCACGCCGAGCCGGACGAGGAACGCGAGATGTGGAAGATCCAGAACAAGCTGCTGGCGTCCTGGGACGTCGCGGTGAAGACCGCCGGCGGGAAGCGTCCCGCCGGCGGTGCGGACGGTGCGGACGGAGCTGGAGAGCCCGGCCCCACCGCCGCGCGCTGACCCCGGCCGGGGGGAGCCCATGAGCTCCGGCGATCTTCTGCTTGTCTTCATCACGGTGGTCGCGTCCCTCGCCGCCGCGGGTCTCGGCTGCGTGGACGCGGCCCTGACCCGGGTGTCGCGGGTGTCGGTCGAGAACTTCGCGCGCCAGGGACGCGCGGGCGCGGCGAACCTCGCGACCGTCGTCGCCGACCCCGGTCGCTACCTCGCGTTGCTGCTGCTCCTGCGGGTGGTCGGCGAGATGCTCGCCGCCGCCTGCCTGACGATCCTGTTCGCGCACGCCTACGGGACGGGCTTCGCCGCGATCGGGCTGGGCACCCTGGTGGCCACCCTGATCGCCTACATCCTCGTCGGGGTGATGTTCCGGACGCTCGGCCGCCAGCACGCGCCGGCGGTCGCGCTCGCCACCGCGGGGCTCACCGTCCGCCTCGCCCGGATCTTCGGGCCGCTGCCTCGGTTGCTCATCGCGCTGGGCAACGCCGTCACCCCGGGACCCGGGTTCCGGGACGGGCCCTTCGCCTCCGAGGCGGAGCTGCGTGATCTGGTCGATCTCGCCGAGGAGACCGAGGTCATCGAGCGCGAGGAACGCGACATGATCGCGTCGGTGTTCGAGCTGGGGGACACCCTCGTCCGGGAGGTGATGGTGCCGCGGCCGGACATGGTGTTCATCGAGTCGACGAAGACCGTCCGCCAGGCTCTCGCGCTCGCCCTGCGCAGCGGCTTCTCCCGGATCCCGGTGATCGGCGAGAGCGTCGACGACGTCGTGGGGATCGCCTTCCTCAAGGACATGGTCCGCCGCGAGCGCGAGGGCGACGAGGACGGCCCCGTCGCCGAGATCATGCGCGCGCCCGTGCTCGTGCCGGAGAGCAAGCCCGCCGACGACCTGCTGCGGGAGATGCAGGCCTCGCGGACCCACATGGCGATCGTCATCGACGAGTACGGTGGGACCGCCGGGCTCGTGACCATCGAGGACATTCTCGAGGAGATCGTCGGCGAGATCACCGACGAGTATGACAGCGAGGTGGCACCGGTGGAGTGGCTCGATCCCGACACGGCTCGGGTCACCGCTCGGCTCGACGTGGACGACCTCGCCAAACTCTTCGACTTCGACGTCGAGGCGCTGCCCGGCGCGGACGACTCGGTGACCGTCGGCGGCCTGCTGGCCACGGCCCTGGGCCGGGTGCCCATCCCGGGCGCCACCGTGACGGTCGGCGGCCTGCGGCTGTCCGCGGAGCGGGCAGCCGGCCGGCGCAACCAGATCGGCACGATCGTCGTCAGCCGCCCGCCGCGCCCGCCGGCCGACGCCGACGACCCGGCCCCGGGCGGCGCAGACGGCGGTGAGCCGGCCGGGCGCTCACCCCAGCACGGAAAGGTGATCTCGTGACCGCTGACCCGACCCCGCAGGCGACGGAGTCCGCCGCGGCGGCCCTCGACCTGGCCGCGGAGGACGCGAAGCTGCTCGTCCTGGCCCGCTCGGCGCGGCTGCGCGCCTACGTGCCCGACGGCCGGGCCGCCGAGGGCGCGGCCCTGCGCGACACCGACGGCCGCACCTACGCCGCCGCCACCGTCGGGCTGAGCCGGCCGGAGCTGGCGATCTCGGCGCTGCGGGCGGCCGTGGCCGCGGCGGTCTCCAGCGGGGCGCGCCGCTTCGAGGCTGCGGCCGTCGTCACGGAGGGTGATGTGATTACGAGGGATGATCTTGCCGCTCTCGCCGAGTTCGGCGCCGGCGTCCCCGTCTTCCTCGGCGGCACCGACGGCGTGGCTCGCAGCAGGACGACCAGCTAGCGTGCCGACTCCGAGTCCCGCCCCCGGCGGCACGACCCCGCTGGAGTTCCGGTCCGGGTTCGCCTGCCTCGTCGGCCGGCCCAACGCCGGCAAGTCGACGCTGACGAACGCCCTCGTCGGTACCAAGGTCGCCATCACCAGCGGTCGGCCGCAGACGACCCGGCACGCCATCCGGGGCATCGTGCACCGCGCCGACGCCCAGCTCGTCCTCGTCGACACGCCCGGGCTGCACCGGCCGCGCACGCTGCTCGGGCAGCGCCTCAACGACGTCGTGCGCGCCACCCTGTCCGAGGTCGACGTCGTCGGGTTCTGCATGCCCGCCGACGAACCCGTGGGACGGGGCGACCGCTTCATCGCCGAGGAGCTGTCCCGCCTGCCCAAACGGACCCCGGTGGTGGCCATCCTGACCAAGACCGACAAGGTCGCCGACGCCGACCGGATCGGCGCGCGGCTGCTCGACGTGGCCGGCCTCGGCGAGTTCAGCGACATCGTCCCGGTCAGCGCGATCCGCTCCTACCAGGTGGACGTGCTCGCCGACGTGCTGGCCGCCCGGCTGCCGACGGGCCCGGCGCTCTACCCCGGTGGCGAGCTGACCGACGAGCCCGAACAGGTCATGGTCGCCGAGCTGGTCCGGGAGGCGGCGCTGGAGGGGGTCCGCGACGAGCTGCCGCATTCGCTGGCGGTGGTCGTCGAGGAGATGATCCCCCGGGAGGGTCGATCGCCCCAGAACCCGCTGCTGGACGTGCGGGTCAACGTCTTCGTCGAGCGGCCCAGCCAGAAGGCGATCGTCATCGGCTCCGGCGGCTCCCGGCTCAAGGCGGTCGGCACCCGGGCCCGCGGGCAGATCGAGGCGCTGCTCGGGACGCCGGTCTTTCTGGACCTGCACGTCAAAGTCGCGAAGGACTGGCAGCGAGACCCCCGCCAGCTACGCCGCCTGGGCTTCTGACCCCGCGGCCGGGACGGGGTCCCACCGGTGACCGCTGACCGGTCAGCGGCCACCGGCGCAGCGGTCACCGGGGCCACCGGGGCCATCGGGGCCACCGACGCGGGCGTGGAAGCGCCACGGTCGGGGGGTCGGATCCGTCGTTGACGACCGCACCGTCGACGATCTCCAGGATCGGTGGCATGGCCCGCCGCGGCCGCCGCTGCGCTGCCTTGCCGGAGTCCACGGTCGCGGGGGCGGGGGATCCGTCAGCCGGCGTCCCGGCGTCACCGCAACCGGCGCGCTGGGACACCGTGGCGTCGCTGGCCGTACCGTGCTGGTCGGTGGCCGTGGCCTGCTCGGACATCCTGGCCTGTTCGGTGGTCACGGTCTCGTCGGTCGTGGTGTTCTGGTCGGTAGCCGTGGTGTTCTGGTCGATGGCCGTGTTCTGGTCGATGGTCGTGTTCTGGTCGGGGCGGGCGGCCTCGGCGGACGCCGGGGGCTCGCCGAACGTCCCGTCCCCGGGGGATGTCGAGGCCCGGCCGGATGACACGGCCGGCTTGGCTGCGCCGGCATCGCCGGATGCCGCGGTCTGGTCGGTCGCCGCGGTCTGGTCGGTCGCCGAGGTCTCGTCGGCGGCCGGTGCCGCAGCAGAGCCGGTTGCCGCCTCGGACCGCGCGGGCGGGACGGCGGTGGCAGTGGCCGGGTCGTCGGCAAGGGTCAGCGGTGGTGCGTCGTCGGTGAGCGCGGCGATCAGCAGCGCCTGACGGTTGGCGAGGATGAAGGCCTTGGCCTCCGGGGGTTGCAAGGCGTAGCGACTGAGCTTCTTGCCGCGCAGGTCGATCCGTTCGACGTCGTAGCGGCCCTTGGCGGGGTTCGTGAACTCCTCGCCGGTGCGCTTGCTCAGGTCCATGGAGACCAGGCGGCAGACGAAGAAGTGCGACACCGCGATCCCGTCGCCGCGCGGCGGGCTGGTGAGGAACACCTGTTGGACGCGGTCAACCGTGGCGCCGAGCTCCTCGGCGAGTTCGCGGTGCAGGGCCGCCTCCACCGAGCCGTCCTCGCGGTCCACCCCGCCGCCGGGGGTGGACCAGTAGGGCTTGCGCTTCGGCAGTGTCCGCCGGAAGAGCACCAGTCGGCCGTTGCCATCGATGAGGATCGCTCGCGCCGTCCGCCGTACCACCCGCACCGAGCCATCATCCGCAACCTGCGGCGTCCCGTGCAGGGGGAGTCCGGCTTCCACCGGCGAAAGTGTCCATTTGTGTTCTTTCGTATACGAGAGGTTGCGAAACGGGGCTGGTTCGTCGCGGCCATCTGCCGGATGACCTCGCCTTACCGCGCCGACCCGGGGTCGTGCAACCATGGGCGGGTGCCGGTGTATCGCGACGAAGGGGTCGTCCTGCGAACGACCCCTCTCGCCGAGGCTGACCGCATCATCACCGTGCTCACTCGGCGCAACGGTCGGGTCCGGGCAGTCGCCAAGGGTGTGCGCAAGACGTCCTCGCGGTTCGGCTCCCGGCTGGAGCCGGGCACCTACGTCGACCTGATGCTGCACTCCGGCCGGTCGTTGGACACCGTCACCCAGGCCGACATCATCTCCCCCTACGGGACGACGATCGCGCTCGACTACGCCCGGCACACCGCCGCGGCCGTGATGCTCGAGACCGCCGAGCGGTTGACCAGCGAGGAGCGTCAGCCCGCGCTGCGGTTGTTTCTGCTGCTCGTCGGCGGTCTGCGCACGCTCGCCGCGGGGAAGCGGCCGGCCCCGCTCGTGCTGGACGCGTTTCTGCTCCGATCGCTGGCGGTGTCCGGATACGGCATGGCCCTGGACGACTGTGCCCGGTGCGGAGAGCCGGGCCAGCACCTGTCGCTGTCCGTTGCCGGCGGCGGCGTAGTGTGCCCGCAATGTCGTCCGCACGGCGCGGCGTCGGTCTCGGCGGGTGCGGTACGGCTCCTCACCGACCTGTTGCGCGGCGACTGGGACGGCGCGCTGGCCAGCGAAGCCCGCGCCCGGCGGGAGGCCGGCGGCATCGTCGCCGCCTATCTCCAGTGGCATCTCGAACGGGGGCTGCGCGCGCTGCCGCACCTGGAACGGGCATGAGTGGCCGTGAGCGGGCCGGCACTGGACCCGCTGTTCGACGACCGCGCCGGGGTGGCGTCGCATCGATCGGTCCTTGGGCCGCGGGACGCGTTGGTCGGGAGGAGCGCGCTGCTCGGGAGGAGCGCGCTGGTCGGGAGGAGCGCGCTGGTCGGGGACGCGCTGGGAGGGGATGAGGACGGACATGGTGAGGTGGACAGCGGCGGTGGGGGCTCCCGGCGCGATCCGGCGTCGGCAGGGGGACGGTGCGGCGATGGCAGATACCGGTACGACGGATGACGGCTCGGCGCTGCCCCGGCCGGTTCTGGGGAGGTAGGCAGTGACTTTGCGCAATGACGTGGGGACGCGGTTCCGTGATCCGCACCCCCATCCCTCGGGGGCCCGGCCCCCGGCGCTGCCGCGCAGCCTGGTTCCGCGGCACGTGGGCATCGTCATGGACGGCAACGGCCGCTGGGCCAAGCGGCGCGGGCTCGCCCGGACGAAGGGGCACGAGGCCGGGGAGGACGCGCTGTTCGACTGCGTCGAGGGGGCGATCGAGCTCGGCGTGCGATGGCTGTCGGTGTACGCCTTCTCGACGGAGAACTGGAAGCGTTCGCCGGACGAGGTGGCGTTCCTGATGCGCTTCACCGACAGGGTGTTCGGCCGACGGATCGCGGACATGGATGCGCTCGGGGTGCGGGTGCGGTGGGCGGGGCGACGGCCCCGGCTCTGGGGGAACGTGATCCGGCGTCTGGAGTCCTCGGAGGAGCGAACCCGCGACAACGACCGGCTCACGCTGGTGATGTGCGTGAACTACGGCGGCCGGGCCGAGATCGCGGACGCCGCTGCGGCGATCGCCCGGGACGTGCGCGATGGGCGGCTGCGGGCCGACCGGATCGACGAGGCCACGGTGAGCCGCTACCTCGACGAGCCCGACATGCCCGACCTCGACCTGGTCATCCGGACGTCCGGCGAGCAGCGGCTGAGCAACTTCCTGCTCTGGCAGGCGGCGTACGCCGAGTTCTCGTTCGTCGAAACGCTCTGGCCCGACTTCGACCGCCGCGACCTGTGGCAGGCATGTGAGGAGTACGCCCGCCGCGACCGGCGCTACGGCGGGATCGTCGCGCATCGTGCCTGACCATCCGGCCGAAGCCGAAGCCGAAGCCGAAGCCGAAGCCGAAGCCGGAGCCGAAGCGCCCGGGCCCCCGGATGCGGCCCCGTCCGGCTTGGCGGCGGGCGGCGGGCTCGAGTCCGGGTGGCCCGGCGCCGGTGCGGGCTGGGCGGCGGCGGGTTCCGGCGCGCCGGTGGTCGCCGAGATCCGCTTCGCGGTGCCGGCGGCGGCCGCGGCCGGCTTTCCCACGGCGGCGCGGGCCGCGCTCGACGCGCTTGCCCGGGCTGCCGGTTTCCGGTCCGGCCGGCTTGCCCGAGCGCTCGACGAGCCGGAGTCCTGGCTGCTGACCAGCGAGTGGGACGGCCCCGGCCCGTGGCGCCGGGCCCTGTCCGCGTTCGAGGTGCGCTATGCCCTCACGCCGCTGCTCGTCCATGCCGTCGACGTGCCCGGAGCCTTCGAGGTGCTCGCCGCCGTGGACCCACCCGTGGCGCGGGATGCCGGCGGCGACCGGCTCGACGTCGATCCCGCCGAGGCGGCCGGCGGAGACGTCGCTCGCCTCGCCCGGACCTACTGCTCGGACCGCGCCGCGGACGCGGACACCGCCGCGCCCGGCCCGTCCTGATCTGCCCGCGCCCGTTCTGTTCCGTGGCGCCCGCCTGCCGGCGCGACTCCGGCCGCGTCTGGCCTGGCGGCGGATTGTCGGTGCCGACCGGTAGCCTCGAGTCAGCATCACCGACCCATGGATCTCCGCGTTCCGACGCATCGTGATGTCGGATCTCGGGGAGATCGGACCCAGGGCGACCGGGCCGGCCAGATCTTCGGGACTCCCATCCACGATCGTCGGAGGGTTCGTCCGGTAGGTCGCCGCGCGCGGCCGGGGCCGGACCGTGGATGGGGCGCCCCGCCCCGCTCGTGACCGTGACAGCGAAAAGCCGAGGCTCACCCGATGTTGACCATGCAGGACGCGTTGCTGGCGCTGACCCGCTACTGGACCGACCGCGGTTGCATGATCATGCAGCCGTTCAACACCGAGGTCGGCGCCGGTACGCTCAACCCGGCGACGGTGCTGCGGGTACTCGGTCCGGAGCCGTGGCGGGTGGCCTACGTGGAGCCGTCGGTCCGTCCCGACGACTCCCGCTACGGCCAGAACCCCAACCGGCTGCAGACGCACACCCAGTTCCAGGTGATCCTCAAGCCCGATCCGGGCAACGCCCAGGAGCTCTACCTCGGCAGCCTGGCGGCGATCGGGGTCGACACCGCCGCCCACGACGTGCGCTTCGTCGAGGACAACTGGGCCTCGCCCGCGCTCGGCGCCTGGGGGCTCGGCTGGGAGGTATGGCTCGACGGGCTGGAGATCACCCAGTTCACCTATTTCCAGCAGGCCGGCGGCCAGACGCTCGACACGATCAGCGTCGAGATCACCTACGGCATGGAACGCATCCTCATGGCGCTGCAGGGGGTCCGCCACTTCAGCGAGCTCGCCTACGCGCCGGGCATCTCCTACGGCGAGGTGTTCGGCCAGGCCGAGTACGAGATGTCGCGGTACTACCTCGACGACGCCGACATCGACACCGTGCGCCGCCTCTACGCCGACTACGCCGCCGAGGCCCGGCGGCTCGTCGACGCCCGCCTGCCCGTTCCGGCGCACTCCTACGTCCTGAAGTGCTCGCACGCGTTCAACATCCTCGACTCGCGCGGAGCCGTGTCGACCACCGAGCGGGCGACCTCCTTCGCCCAGATGCGCGGGCTGTCCCGCGAGGTCGCCGCCCTGTGGCGGGACCGCCGCGAGGAGCTCGGCCACCCGCTCGGCGTGGCGAGCCCGCCCCCGGCGGCCGTGCCGGTCGCCGTGTCCACCCCGGTGCGCGAGCCGGCGACCCTGCTGTTCGAGATCGGCACGGAGGAGCTGCCCGCGGCCGAGGTGACCCGCACGGTGGCGGTGGTGCGCGCCGGCCTGCTCGACCGGCTGGCCGCCACCCGGCTCACCCACGGCGAGATCCGCGTGCAGGGCACTCCCCGCCGGATCGTCGCGATCGTCGAGGACGTGGCCCCGCGCGAACCGGACGTCGAGCGGGTGGTGCGCGGCCCGCGGGTCGCGGCCGCCTACGACAGCGCCGGTGCGCCGACGAAGGCCGCGGTCGGTTTCGCCCGCGGGCAGGGCGCGGACCCGGCGGATCTCCAGATCGTCACCCACCGCGACGTCGAGCATGTCGCCCTGGTCCGCACCGAGGCCGGCCGGGACGCCACCGACGTGCTGGCCGACGTCCTCGGCGAGCTCGTCGCCGGGCTGCGCGCGGAGCGCAACATGCGCTGGAACGACCCGGAGCTGTCCTTCAGCCGCCCGGTGCGCTGGCTGGTCGCCCTGTTCGGGGAGACGGTGGTGCCGGTCGCGGTGTCCACCCTCGCCGCCGGGCGGACCACCCTGGGCCACCGGCGGGCGGGATCGCCGCCGATCGAGGTGGCCAGCGCCGACGGCTACCCGGAGCTGCTCGCCGCCCGCTCGATCCTGCTCGACCCGGCGGTGCGTCGCGACCTCGTCGTGGAGGAGGCCGCCAAGCTCACCGCGGACACCGGCGGCCACATCGATCCCGATGCCGACGCCGACACCCTGGCCGAGGTGACGAACCTCGTCGAGTTCCCGCGGCCGCTGCTGGGCGCCTTCGAGGCGCGGTTCCTGGAGCTGCCCGCGGAGATCCTCACCACCGTCATGCGCAAGCACCAGCGGTACCTGCCCGTGCGTGACGCCGCGGGGCGGCTGCTGCCGGCCTTCATCGCCGTCGCCGACGGGCAGATCGACGACGCGCTCGTGCGCGCCGGCAACGAGGACGTCATCCGGGCCCGGTTCACCGACGCCGCCTTCTTCTACGACGCCGACGTCAAGGTGCCGTTGGAGACCTTCCGCGCCGGGCTCGCGAAGCTCACCTTCGAACAGCGGCTCGGTTCGGTCGCCGACCGGGCGGACCGGATCGGGACGCTGGCCCGCGCGCTCGGCGACGAGATCGGCCTCGGCGCCGACGACCGGGCGACCCTGGATCGGGCGGCCACGCTCGCCAAGTTCGACCTGGCGACCCAGATGGTGGTCGAGCTGTCCAGCCTCGCCGGCACGATGGCCCGGGAATACGCCCGTCGGGCCGGTGAGCCCGAGGCCGTCGCCACCGCGCTCTACGAGATGGAGCTGCCGCGCCGGGCGGGCGACGACCTGCCCGCCACCGTCTCCGGATCGCTGCTCGCCCTCGCCGACCGGCTCGACCTGCTCGTCGGGCTGTTCGCTCTGGACGCCGCGCCGACCGGCAGCTCCGACCCGTTCGGGCTGCGCCGGGCTGCGCTGGGTGCCGCCGCGATCCTCGGTAGCCGGCCCGAGCTCGCCGGCCTTGCCGTCGCCGACGTCCTCGCCCGGGCCGCCCGGCTCACCCCCGTGCCGGTGTCCGGGCAGGCGCTCGCCGCGGCCGAGGCGTTCCTCCGCGGCCGCTACACCCAGCAGCTCCTCGACAGCGGGGTCGACCACCGCCTGGTCGGCGCGGTCGCCCCGCTCACCGGCACCCCGGCGCGCGCGGCGACCACCCTGGCGACGCTGCGCGGGCTGATCGCGGTGCCCATCGGGGCGGCGCTGGCCAATGCCGGCGAACCGGCCACCGCCACGACGACGCCTGCGACGACGACGCCTGCGACGACGGCCGATCCGGCCGTGTTCGCCGCCCTGGCGGCTGCGCTGCAGCGGGTGCGCCGCATCGTTCCGGCTGACGCCCCCGCCGTCCTCGACGGCGAGCGGCTCACCGAGCCGGCCGCCGCCCGGCTTCTGACCGTGGTCACCGCACTGACGGAGCGCCTCGGCGCGCGAGCAGGTTCGCCCGCTCCGGCCGTGGCCGACGGTCCGGTCGTGGCAAACGTTCCGGCCGGCTCGAGGGCGTCGGCGTACCCGGCGTTCGTCCCGCTCGGCGAGCTCGTCGCTGCGGCGGGGGAGCTGCCGGCCGCGATCGACGGGTTCTTCGACGCGCTGATGGTGATGGACCCCGATCCGGCGGTCCGGGCGGCTCGGCTCGGACTGCTCGCCCGGATCCGGGATCTCACCGCGGGAACCCTGGACTGGGAGGCGCTCGGCTCGCTGCCCGCCGGGCACTGACCTCGGCGCCGAGGACCGGACCGGCGCTGCTCGGGCCGGGTGACCGGCCGGTCCGGCGGGCACGGTCCGGCCGCCGTCCGGTCACCCGCGAAAGAACCAGGACAAACGGGCGCATAGGCCGCGCTGTGTCGGATAGCCCGCCACGGGGGGCTACTGTTCCATCGCGTGGGTCTGTCCCGTCCTAGCCTCGCCGTCCATCCGTTCCGCGCGACCTGGTACCAGGTGCCCTGGTGGCGGTGGGCGATCCGGGCTGTGGCCGCGGTCGTCGCCGCCGTCGTGATCCTCACCGTGGTCACGTTCGTTCAGGTGTGGTGGGTGGGCCGGGAGGATCACCGGCCCGCCTCCGACACCCTGGTCGTCCTCGGAGCCTCGCAGTACGACGGGCGTCCCTCGGCGGTCTTCGCCGCCCGCCTCGACCACGCGCTGGAGCTCTACCGGCAGGGCGTCGCACCCAACGTGATCACGATCGGTGGCAAGCAGCCCGGCGATCGCTACACCGAGGCCGAGGCCGGCGCCGCGTACCTGCGCCGCCGGGGAGTTCCGGCCGATCGGGTGATCGTCGTCCCGGAGGGCTCGGACACCCTCGGCTCGCTGACCGCGGTCGCGGGGGTCATGAACACCCGGCACTGGCGGTCGACGGTCCTGGTCACCGATCCCCCGCACAGCCTGCGGTCCCGGACGATGGCGCGCGACCTCGGGCTGGACGCGACCACGTCGCCGGTGACCCGCGGCCCGGCCGTCCACGGCTTCGACACCAAGGCCCGCTACATCATTCGCGAGGGCATCGGCTACCGCTGGTATCAGCTCTTCCACCGGGCCTCGCCGCCCTCGGCGACCACGCGGGCGGTCTGAGCCCGGGCCGCGACGGCCCGCCGCCGCGGTGGGCAGGGGCGGCCGGGGTGCGCAGGGGCGGCCGGGGTGCGCAGCGGCAGCCGGGGTGCGCAGGGGCCGCAGGGGCGGCCGGGGCGGCAGGGTGCTCCCCGAGACCGCTCCCGCGCGGCCGTCGCGAGAGTTGTCGATTCGGGCGCGGACAGGCCCGCCTCCGGCACCGACCGGCTCGGCACCTTCCGGCGCGTGGGCGGCCGCCGGCGCGGTGGCCTCGCGCGGGCGGGCGGCGGTGGGCAGCGGCGGGACGGCCAGGGGCGCGCGGCAGCTGGCCGGGCCAAATCGGACGATTCACCGATGTGACCTACCCGCAGCGCGTTCGACCCTCTTCGGTGGTCACCCGCGCTGGTACGGTTCGGATCGCCGGGTGAGAGGGTAGTGCGACAAGCGGCAGTGACGCAAGGCGGCGGAGGCGGCCACCCGACGCGTGCGACAACACCCCGGAAATCACCTTCCGCGAGTGTAACGACTTCCTAAGGAGACTGGTGTGGCAACTCCCGTATCCGAGAGTGCGGTCGGGACGGCCGATCTGGAGACAGTCCGGGAACTCGCGCAGCAGCTGCGGGTCGACTCGGTGCGCAGCAGCACCTCGGCCGGCTCCGGGCACCCCACCTCTTCCATGTCCGCCGCGGACGTGCTGGCCGCCCTCGTGGCCCGGCACCTGCGCTATGACTGGGACAACCCCGAGGACCCGGCGAACGACCACCTCATCTTCTCCAAGGGCCACGCCTCCCCGCTGATCTACTCGATCTTCAAGGCGGTCGGGGTCGTCAGCGACGAGGAGCTCATCAACGGCTACCGCCGCTTCGGCGAGCGGCTGCAGGGCCACCCCACCCCGATCCTGCCCTGGGTCGACGTCGCCACCGGTTCGCTCGGGCAGGGCCTGCCCGACGGCGTGGGGGTGGCGCTCGCCGGGAAGTACCTGGACAAGGTGCCCTACCGCGTCTGGGTGATCTGCGGTGACAGCGAGATGGCGGAGGGGTCGGTCTGGGAGGCGCTGGACAAGGCCTCCTACTACAACCTGTCGAACCTGATCGCGATCGTCGACGTCAACCGGCTCGGCCAGCGTGGCCCCACCGAGCTCGGCTGGGATCTCGACACCTACGCCAGGCGGGTCGAGTCGTTCGGCGCGCGGGCGGTCGTCGTCGACGGCCACGACATCGCCGCGATCGACGAGGCGCTCGCCGGGGCCGAGGACGCGACCCGGCCGACCGTCATCCTCGCCCGCACCCACAAGGGCGCCGGCTTCTCGGAGACGTCGGACAAGGAAGGCTGGCACGGCAAGCCCTTCCCGGCGGACATGGCCGAGCGCGCCATCGCCGAGCTCGGCGGCGAGCGCAACCTGCGCATCCGCGGCCCGGTGCCGGGGCCGGACTTCCCGCGCCCGGAGCCGATCAGCCGGCCGGCGATCACCCTGCCCAGCTACGAGCTCGGGGCCAAGGTCGCGACCCGTCGGGCCTACGGGCAGGCGCTGGCCGCTCTCGGGGCGCGTACCGACGTCGTCGCCCTCGACGCCGAGGTGAGCAACTCGACCTACTCCGAGGACTTCGCCAAGGCGTACCCGGACCGGTTCTTCGAGATCTTCATCGCCGAGCAGCAGCTCGTCGCGGCGGCGGTCGGCCTGTCGGTGCGCGGCTACGTGCCGTTCGCCTCCACCTTCGCCGCCTTCTTCTCCCGCGCCTACGACTTCATCCGGATGGCGGCGATCTCCCAGGCCGACATCCGGCTGTCCGGCAGCCACGCCGGGGTGGAGATCGGCGCGGACGGTCCGTCGCAGATGGCGCTGGAGGACCTGGCGATGATGCGGGCCGTCGGCGGGTCGACGGTGCTCTACCCGAGCGACGCGACGTCCGCCGCCAAGCTCGTCGCGGCGATGGCCGACCTGTCCGGGGTGAGCTACCTGCGTACCACCCGGGGCGCCTACCCGGTGCTCTACGGCCCGGACGAGCCGTTCGCCCCCGGGGGCTCCAAGGTGCTGCGCCGTTCGGACGGCGACACCGTCACGCTCATCGGTGCCGGTGTCACCCTGCACGAGGCCCTGGCCGCCGCCGACACGCTCGCCGCGGAGGGAGTCGCCGCCCGGGTGATCGACCTGTACTCGGTCAAGCCGGTCGACGCCGCGACCCTGCTCGACGCCGCCCGGGCCACCGGCGGGCGCATCGTCGTCGCTGAGGACCACTACCCGGAGGGCGGCCTGGCCAGCGCCGTGCTCGGGGCGCTGGACGACAGCGGGCTGCCGCTGTCCGTCCGGCACCTCGCGGTGCGCTCGCTGCCCGGTTCCGGCACGCCCGAGGAGCTGCTCGACGCCGCCGGCATCTCGGCGAAGCACATCGTCGAGGCGGCCCGAGACCTGCTGCGCTGACGGCCTCCCCGGCGGCGCGCGGCGCCGCCGGGGAGGACCGCCGAAAGTGCGAGACGGCAGCGGGGCCGGGAGGACGACGTCCTCCCGGCCCCGCTGCCATCGTTACGCCCGTGGCCGCGCCACCAGGGCTCGGCGCCGTCACACGCCCGGCAGTCCCGGCTACGCGGCCACCCCCGCGTCGTCCCCCGCGGGTGAGATCCGTGCCGCCGGCGTCAGTCGTCGCCGGCCGGCGACGGCGCCCCACCGAAGGTCATGTCGACCAGGGTGAGGTAGAGCCGGTCCGGTCGCGGCAGGAACTGGATCTTGGATAGTGCCTGGTCCTGACCAGCGGACTCGACCACGAACTCGCCGTAACCGAGCAGCCGGCCTAGCGGATCCCGGTTGTAGGTCAGATCGGTGATCTTGGACAGTGGCATCGTCTGGACCTTGCGGAAGAAGATCCCCGACACCTTCAGCAGCCGCTTGTCGGTGATCATCAGATGATCGAACTGCCAGTCGGCGACCTTCCAGAGCATCCGCAAGATCATAAAGAGCGCGAAGTACCACAACAGTGTGGTGATGAAGCCCGCGTCGACGTCCTGCGCGGCGAACAGGATGTTCGCCACCAGGGCGAGCAGCACCGCACCCAGGGTCTGGAGGAAGACGGGGAGCAGGACGGCCCAGTGCAGCCGCACCATCATCACCAGGCGTTCCTGCGACGCCAGGTACTTGGTGTCGCGCTGGGCCGGATCCGGGAGCTGAAGTCTCACCACGTCCGCAGTGTCCCAGACATCAGGGCCGCCTGGGCGGGCATTACAGAGCGGTGTCGGTGACGAACGTGGACACCCCGTCGGCCCATGACTGCAACCATCCGAACACGCGGTCGATGATGCTGGCCGCACTGTTCGGTGCGGTCACCACGAAGAAGATAACGAACGCGATCGCGCCATACTTGATGATCTTGTCCACGGCGGGCCTCCGGGCCGATTGGGAAGGGTGCGCACAAAGTATCGTCGCTGCGATCGGCCGAGGTCCCCGAATCGCGCCGATACGCTCAACCTCGTGGTCGGTGAGTGGTATGACGCTTCGGATACGGTCCGTCGGGTCTCGGAACGCCCGAAGGCTACACCGCAGCCGCGGCCCCCGTTCGCCCGGGACCGGGCGCGGGTGCTGCACTCCAGCGCGCTGCGCCGGCTGGCGGGAAAGACGCAGGTCGTAGGCCCGCTCGACGACGATTTCCCGCGTACTCGGCTCACCCACTCGCTCGAGACCGCCCAGGTGGGGCGGGAACTCGCGGCGGAGCTGGGAGCCGATGCGGACCTCGTCGATGCGGCGTGCCTCGCACACGACCTCGGACATCCCCCTTTCGGGCACAACGGTGAGCTGGCGCTGGACGAGGCGGCGGCGGCCTGCGGCGGGTTCGAGGGCAATGCGCAGAGCCTGCGGGAGCTGACGAGACTGGAGGTCAAGATCGTTGATGACGAGGGGCGCAGTGCGGGGCTGAACCTGACGCGCGCGAGCCTGGACGCCGCGACCAAGTACCCGTGGGCGCGCCAGGACGCCCCGCCGGAGCACGCCGGCAAGTTCGGCGCGTACGACGACGACCTGCCCGTGCTGGAGTGGGTGCGCGCGGGCGCCCCGCCGGGGCGGCGGTGCTTCGAGACCCAGATCATGGACTGGGCCGACGATGTCGCCTACTCGGTCCACGATCTCGAGGACGGGGTCGTCGGCGGCCACATCGAGCTCGCCGCGCTCGACGATCCGGGGCACCGCGAGGAGCTGGCGGTCGCCACCGCGCAGCGCTATCCGGGCGCCTCGGCGGCGGCGGTGTCGGCGGCTCTGGACACGCTGCGTGCCCAACCCTGGTGGATCCGTTCGGAGATCACGTCGGCCCGCGGTCAGGCGGCGCTGCGGGCGATGACGAGCGAGCTGATCGCGCGGTTCTCCCGGGCGGCGGTGCGGGCCACGCGGGAACGCCATCCCGAGGGTCCGCTGTGGCGCTACGGCGCGGACCTGGCGGTGGATTCCGCCACGGTGGCGGAATGCGCCGCCCTCAAGGGGGTCACCGCGTGGTACGTCATGGAGCGGCCGGGCGCGCGGACCCGGCAGGCCCGGCAGCGGGAGGTCGTCGCCGAACTCGTGGAGCTGTTGCTGCGCGGTGCGCCGCGATCACTGGACCCGTCGTTGCGCGCCCGTTTCGAGGCGGCCCCGGACGACGCCGCCCGGCTGCGGGTGGTCGTCGACCAGGTGGCCCGGCTGACCGACGCGAGCGCCGAGCGGCGCCACGCCGCGCTGCGCGGGCAGCCGGTGCACCGTGTGCTCTGAGCGGCCCGATCGCCGGTCGGCGCCCGCCCGCGGCGGCTGCGGGTGGCGCCGTGTCGGCCGGCGCGCGGCGCGGGGCGGTGCGGGGTCCCCCACGCGGGTGATCATCGCACCCCCGGCGGAGGGAACGAACCCGTCCCCACCCGGGGTAGGGGCGTCTCCCCCGTCGGAGGGAGGGTTGCCGCGGCCGGCCGCGAGTCCGCTCTTCCGGCCCGGGATGCAGGTGGCGGCCATTGTCCTCAACATTCCCGTGGCATGATCGGTACTGTCGTGCTTACGACACGTACCATCGCACCGGTAGGACCGATGTGAGCGGCGTCGCGGCCGCCTTCACCGCCGACATCGGCCGGGGGCACGGCGACGGTGCCGTGATGATCGGCTACGCGGGAACGGGATGGCGCACTACTGGCGGGCGTTCTGCCCCGGGCGAGGTACCTCTCGCCCGACACGGACGAGGGGAGGGACGGGTGGCCGGACGAATCCGTGACGCCGACGTCGCCCTGGTCCGGGAGCGCTCGCCGATCGCGGACGTCGTCTCCGAACACGTCCAGTTGCGCCCGGCGGGGCGCAACGAGCTGGTCGGGCTGTGCCCGTTCCACGAGGAGAAGTCACCCTCCTTCTACGTCAACGTGGCCACCGGCCTGTTCCACTGCTTCGGCTGCCAGCAGGGCGGCGACGTCTACTCCTTCGTCCGCGAGATCGACGGGCTGAGTTTCCGGGAGGCCGCCGAGCGGCTGGCCCGGCGCGCCGGGGTCACGCTGACCTTCGAGGGCGGTGGCACCACCGACCGGACCGTGTCCAGCCAGCGCCAGCGGTTGCTGGAGGCGCACCGGATCGCGGCCGAGTTCTACGCCGAGCAGCTCGGCGGTCACCCCTCGGCCCGCGCCGGCTGGGACTTCCTCACCGCCCGGGGCTTCGATCTCACAGCGGCGCAGCGCTTCGGCGTCGGCTACGCCCCGACCGGCTGGGACACGCTCACCCGCCACCTGCTGTCGCGCCGCTTCACCGGCGAGGAGCTCGTGCTCGGGGGGCTGTCCAAACAGGGAGCCCGCGGGGGCCTGATCGATCGGTTCCACCACCGGCTCATGTGGCCGATCCGCGACCTCGCCGGTGAGGTGGTCGGCTTCGGCGGGCGCCGCCTCGCCGAGGACGGTTCGCCGAACGCCGGTCCGAAGTACCTCAACACGCCCGAGACACCGCTGTTCAAGAAGGCGAGCCTGCTCTACGGGGCGGAGCTGGCCCGCCGCGACATCGCCCGGCGATACCAGGTCGTGGTGGTCGAAGGCTACACCGACGTGATGGCCTGTCACCTCGCCGGGGTCACCACGGCTGTGGCGACCTGTGGCACCGCCTTCGGCCCGGAACACGTCGGGGTCGTGCGCCGGCTGCTCATGGACTCCGACGAGCGCCGCGGCGAGGTGATCTTCACCTTCGACGGTGACGCCGCCGGTCAGAAGGCGGCCCTGCGGGCGTTCGAGCACGAGGAGCGCTTTGCCACCCAGACGTTCGTCGCGGTGGAACCCGCCGGGCTCGACCCATGCGAGCTGTGGATGCGCGGCGGTGACGCCGCCGTGCGCGAGCTGGTCGCCCGCCGCGTCCCGCTGGTGGAGTTCGCGATCCGCGGGGTGCTCGCCCGCTACGACCTCGATACCACCGAGGGACGCCTCGCCGCCCTGGACGCCGCGGCCCCGCTGATCAACCGGATCAAGGACGCCGGTCTGCGCCACCGCCACGCGGTGAACCTGGACCGCTGGCTGGGCTTCCTCGACGAGCGGTTCGTGGCGCGCCGGGTCGCCGAGCACCGGGAGCAGCAGACGGGCGGCCGGTCCGCCGCCGTCGCGTCGGCGGTGGGCCGCCGGGAGCCCGCCGCGACCGACCCGGTCGTCATCGTGGAGCGTGAGGCGCTCAAACTCGCGGTCCAGTTTCCGGGACTTGCAGGGCCGATGTTCGACACGCTGGCCCCGGAGATGTTCACTGTTCCCGCGCACCGTGCCGTCCGTGAGCTCATCGCGGGTCTCGGTGGGGTGGACGGGGGGCTGGCGAGGACCGGCGACGTCGCCGCGTGGGCGACGGAGCTGTCCGCGGCGGCGACGGAGGAGGGGCTGCGACGTTTCGTCACCGCCCTCGCCGTGGAAAGGGTGCTCTGCGACCACGATGTGGATGATCGTTATGTCGACGAACAGATGTCACGCGTACAGGAGTTGCATGTGACACGTCGGATCACCGACCTGAAGTCGCGAGTGCAGCGGCTTAACCCGGTGGCCGACGCCGAGGCCTTCAACCGTGCCTACGGTGAGCTGATCGCTTTGGAACAGCACAAGCATCAACTCCGGGAGCGGGGCGTAGGTGCCGCGTAACCTGGGTCGATCCCGAGAAGGAAGTGACGAGATTCCGCCCATGAGTCCTACCGTCCTACCCCGCGAAGCCCAGGTGGACGAGGTCAAGGACCTCATCACCCGGGGCAAGGAGATCGGTTTCCTCACCACCGAGGACGTCACGGTCGCCATCCAGGCTGCGGAGCTGCCCCCGGAGCAGGCCGAGACGGTGCTGCAGGTGCTCAACGACGAGGGCATCGAGGTACTCGAGGCGGGGGGNGAGAACCCCGACGAGGCCGATCTGCTCGCCCGCCGGCGCCGCGAGGAGGAGGAGCTCGCGCTCAAGGCGCCGACCTCCGACCCGGTGCGCATGTACCTCAAGGAGATCGGCAAGGTCCCGCTGCTCACCGCCGAGGAGGAGGTCGACCTCGCCAAGCGGATCGAGGCCGGGCTGTTCGCCTCCGAGAAGCTCGCGGTGGCGACGAAGAAGACCTCCCCGCAGATGCGGCGGGATCTCGAGGCCATCGAGCGCGACGGGCAGATCGCCAAGCGCAAGCTGGTCGAGGCGAACCTGCGCCTCGTCGTCTCGATCGCCAAGCGCTATGTCGGTCGCGGCATGCTGTTCCTGGACCTCATCCAGGAGGGCAACCTCGGCCTGATCCGCGCGGTCGAGAAGTTCGACTACACCAAGGGCTACAAGTTCTCGACCTACGCCACCTGGTGGATCCGGCAGGCGATCACCCGTGCCATCGCCGACCAGGCGCGCACGATCCGCATCCCGGTACACATGGTCGAGACCATCAACAAGCTGATCCGCATCCAGCGGCAGCTCCTTCAGGACCTCGGCCGCGAGCCGAGCCCGGAGGAGATCGCCAAGGAGATGGACCTCACCCCGGACAAGGTCCGGGAGATTCTCAAGGTCTCCCAGGAGCCGGTCTCGCTGGAGACGCCCATCGGTGAGGAGGAGGACTCCCACCTCGGCGACTTCATCGAGGACTGCGACGCCGTCGTCCCGGTCGACGCGGCGAGCTTCATCCTCCTGCAGGAGCAGCTCGACTCGGTCCTACACACCCTCTCCGACCGGGAGAAGAAGGTCATCCAGCTCCGCTTCGGGCTCACCGACGGCCATCCCCGCACGCTGGAGGAGGTCGGGCGCGAGTTCGGCGTCACCCGCGAGCGCATCCGGCAGATCGAGTCCAAGACGCTGTCGAAGCTTCGCCACCCGTCGCGTTCGCAGAAGCTGCGCGACTACCTGGAGTAGACGCGCCTGAGTGGTTACTCGGGTCGTTGACCATGAGTGGCGACAATATTACTCTTGGCTAGTGTCGGTGTCCTGATCCTCGGTGGCTGCTGTCCATCGACGCTCGTCGGCCCGGTGCGCGGCGGCACACTCGGTGCCGTCTGTCCGGCCGAGAGGATGGCGAGCATGGCTGCCAGGGGATCCGCCGTCGCATGCCGGCTACGCCCGCTGGCGGGATTCGCCGTGGCGACAGCCGGTGCGCAGAACTTCCTCGGCGCTCGATGGGTGCCTGCGCTGCTGGCCGTGACTCCGGCTGGGCGGCGCCCGGCGGTCGCGCTGCGCCTGCTGGCCTGGAGCCCGCACTACTTCCAGCCCGGCGAGCATGACCGTCACGCGGTGGCCGAGCGCATCCGGCACACCCGGCAGGTGCTTGCCGACGAGGTGCTCGGCCGTTACCTGCATGCGGACGACGATGTCCTCGACGTCGGCTGCGGCCCCGGCTACCTGGCCGCGGCCGTGGCGCCGCGGGTCCACTCGGTGACCGCGGTCGACGTCTCCCGTGGCGCGCTCGCCTGCGCGCGGGTGTTGAACCCGGCCCCTAACCTGGACTACCTCACCGTCGACGAGTTCATCCGCGGTGGCCGTGACGTCGACGTCGTCTACTCCGTCGCGGTCGTGCAGCACCTCACCGACGAGGTGTTCGCGCACGCACTGCGTGGCTGGCACGCCGCGCTGCGCCCCGGCGGCCGGCTGCTCGCGCACGTGGTCGTCGACGACCCCCGCTGGCAGACCGAGGCGCAGTGGCGCGCCGAGCGCGAGCTGGCGGGCCGGCTGAAGCGCCGGTTCGCGCTGAACTGCTTCGGCCGCAGCGCCGACCAGGTGCGCCGACTCGTGACGGCGGCCGGATTCGGCGAGCTGGATCTCGTGGCGGTGGCCTCGTTCGTCGATGTCGACGACGACGTCGCCGGTCAGCATCTGCTGGTCGCCCGGCGCCTTGACGTGGCCGCGGCGTCCGTGGCGACGCCGTCGCGCGGGCTCACGGTGCCGGTCCAGGCGACGCCCGTCGAGCCGTTCGATCTGGAGCCGTTCGATCTGGAGCCCATCGGTCCGGCGCCGGCGAACACCGACCCGACCCGTTGAGCGACCCGACCCGACCCGCTGAGCGAGCTGCGTCTGCTGAGCGGCCTGGATCCGCCGCGGCGGACGCGGTCGCGCCCGATCACCCGGAGCTCGGGCAGCCGGCGGTCCCGCAGGTAGAAATCGGACTCGTGCAGCAGGCGTTTCGCGCCGCCGATGCGGGTGTCGGCGCAGTCGGCCATGATCTTCGTCATGCTCCCGAGTGCGAGGGTGCGCCGGCGCGGGTCCTGCCGTGCGGGGCGTCCGCCGGCTGGTGGGGAAGCTCGGCCCCGCCGAGGTCGGCGGGGGGACGCCCGGTCAGGGCGGTGAACACGAGCCGGACGTAGTCGTCCGGCCGGGTGGCTGCCGCCGCCCATTCGGCGGCGCGCCGCCCGATGCGGGCGAGGCGCGCCCGGTCGGCGAGCATGGCGCGCAGCACGTCGGCGAGGGCCTCGGCGGACTCGTCGACGGGCGTGGAGCCGGTGACACCGTCCTGGTAGGCGTCGTGGCTGCCGCCGGAGGCCGGGCCGACCACGGCGCACCCGGCGAGCTGGGCCTCCAACAGCACGATGCCGTAGCCCTCGCCGCTGGCCGCCGGCCCGCGCGGTCGGGTGCGGGTGCACAGGGCGAACAGGTCGGCGGTGGCGTAGAACCGGGCGAGGTCCTCGTCAGTCGGAGACTCGTACAGCTCGGTGTCGGGATCCGCGGACACCAGCTCGTGCAGCGCGCCCGGAGCCGGGCCCTGGCCGGCCAGCACCAGCCGGACCGGGCCCAGGGTCTGCCGGACGGAGCGTACCGCCTCCATCAGCACCGCAGCGCCCTTGCCCGCCCAGTCCGCGAGCCGGAACACGCTGAGCATGGTGGGGACCGGAGGTAGCGGCCGTCGCCGGCTCGCCTCGGCGAGCAGCATCGCCCGCCAGGCCGGGGAGATGCCGGGCGGCAGGATGGGGGCAAGGCCCACGGTGGACAGCGCCCCCGCGCTGTAGGAACTGATCGTGACCGGGTGCAGCAGGGGGTCGACCCGCAGGATCGCCCGGTCGGTGGCGCGCATGCCCCAGATGTCGGTGCCGTAGAACAGGACCGGGCCGAAACGGGCCCGGGTCAACCGCAGGGCGGCGGCGGCGACCGGGATGAGGTTGGCATGGCCGGCGACGACGCTGTCCGCGGGGCCGAAGCGCCGGGCCTGGTCGAGCGCTCGCAGGGTGAAACGGGCGCGGGCGGCGGCGGTCAGCTCGACCCCCGGTCCCAGCATGTCGATCCGTAGCAGGTCCGCCCCGCCGGCCCGCAGCGTCTCCTCGACGGTGGTGAGGTAACGCTCGATGCCGCCGCCGAGCCCGCGCGAGACGGTCAGCAGCAGCACGCGCGTGGGCTGGTCGGGTGCGGGTGCGGGGGAGAGGGCAGGAAATCGGCGAGGAAGCGGCACAGAAGGTGATGCTAATCTCTCGCCAGGTGTTCGATCCGCGTTGAGTGCCGTGTCATCGGCACCTTGGGGATTGATCCACATACTTGCAGTGGCCTTCGCGCGAGGCGGGAAGGGTGTCGGGGACCCGCTCGGGCGCGCGGCGACCGGCGTGGGGAGGGTGCTCGCGGCCGGTCCGACGCACGTATGCCCGATTCCAGCGGAGGCTCCTTTGCGGCCGACACGGGGCCGACGGTGGTCCCGGCGCGAGGTCGACGATTATGCGTCACGATGGCATTACTCTATGTAAACATCGGGCCTTGTCTCTGAGGTCGAGGACGCGTGCCGTGCCGGCGCGAAGGGAGTCGTACATGGAACTCGATCTGCGGTATCGCAATGGCGGCAATTCCGACCTGCTCGATCTGATCGACATCCGACCGGGGCGGGCGCTCGACTGCGGCTGCGGGGCGGGGGACAACGCCCGGCTGCTGCGGGCCCGGGGCTGGCGCGTCACCGGTGTGACGATCGACCCCTCGGAGCGGGCGGCCGCGGGCGTGGAGTGCGAACAGGTTGAACTTGCCGATCTCAACGACGGGCTGTCCTTCGCGCCGGACGGCAGCTACCAGCTCGTCCTGCTCTCCCACATCCTGGAACACCTGGCCGAGCCCGCGCCGCTGCTGGCCGAGGCCCGCCGGGTCGTCGATCCGGCCGGGCGCATCCTGGTGGCGCTGCCCAACGTGCTGCACTACCGGCAGCGCGCGCAGTTTCTGCTCGGGCGCTTCGAGTACACCGAAACCGGGCTCATGGACGCCACCCACCTGCGCTTCTACACGGTGGACTCGGCGCGGCGTCTGCTGGCGGACAACGGCTTGCGCCTCGTCGCCCACGCGACGACCGGCGGCCTGCCGTGGTGGCGCAGCCGCGAGGTGCTGCCGCGCGGGCTGACGCGCGGTGCCGACCACCGTGTTCTCGCCCGGTGGCCGAACATGTTCGCGTGGCAGGCACTGTTCCTCGCCACCCCCGCCCCCGCTCCCGCCGCCGGCGTCGAGCTCGGCACGCCCGAAAGCGCACCCGTGGTCGTGCCGGCGCAGAGTCCGGGGTCGTCCCGGCCGCCGGCGGTCATCGGGCGGGTCGGCGCCGAGGCCGGGGCCGGCCCACGGACACCGTCCCGGCGGCCGTGAGAGCGGGACCGGCAAGCCACGTCTGCCACCGGCGACCTGCAGTCGGTCGGCGCAGCGGGGCCGACCGTCCGGGGTGCGCGACGGTCGGGTGGCGCGGGGGACGTACGGTCCGGGGCTATCGCCGTGCCGTCCAGTGGGCCGCGCGCGGCTCGTCGGCCCTCGGGTCGCCGGGGGGCGGCAGGGGGCCGAGGCCGTCGATCAGGCCGTGGCGGACCAGCGCTGTCGTCTCGAGTCCCCGCCCGCGCGCCACGTCCAGCACCACACTGCGGGGTAGGACAACGGCCGCGGTGACGGCGGCGACCAGCGTCGTGCGCAGCCGCCAGCCGCGGATGCGGGTGAACCACAGCCGGTTGCGCACGATGTAGTAGGCGTTGCCGCGGTGGGGGATCATGGTGCTGCCGGTATGCCAGGCCCGGTGCGGGCTGAGCACGACGCTCCACCCGGCCTCCCGGACCCGGTAGCAGAAGTCGACGTCCTCGAAGCCGAGGAAGTACCGGCCGTCGAACGGGACCCGTCGCAGGCATTCGGCCTTGATGAACATCACCGCGCCGGTGACCCAGTCCGCCTCGCAGGGCCGGTCGTCGGGGGGGCGCCGGGCCCGTGGTGCGACGAGGACCGGACTCAGCCGCGCCGAGCCGGACTGCAGGCCGTCCCCGTTGATGAGGGTGGGGGCGACGACCCCGATGTTGGTGCCGGTCAGCAGGTCCAGACACGCCCGGATCGTCGCCTCGTCGATCCGGATGTCGTTGTTGACCAGCAGGTAGGCGCCCGCCGCCGGATAGTCCCGGACGGCGAGCTGGAAACCGCCGCCGAAGCCGAGGTTGCGCGGCGGCAGGATCCACGCCACGGAGGTCGCCAGCTCCGCCGGCCGGGTCGAACCGTCGTTGGCCACGATGGTGACCTGGGCGATCGACGGGCTTGCGTCCAGGCGTTCCGCGAGTTCGACCGTGGGCTGGTGCGGGCCCCAGTGGACGATGACCGCCACGGTCTTCATCGGGCCCCCTGCCTCGGTCGAGCGGAGCGTGAGTCCTGGCGGCCGCGCGACGATGCCACCGACTGGATGCAGAGAGTAGCATAATCGTGTCACGGTGTAATGCAAGGTGGAGGTGTAGGCCCGCTGCGGCGGAGGTGTGGCGCCCGATCGATCTCCCGAATAGATTGCTAGAAGTAGTTGAACGATGCCTTAGGGTGATGGTGTGGCTGGAGCATCCTCGGTCCCGGCGGCCGAAGACGAGCAGGGAACCGCGTCGAGCGGTCCGGCGACGGGCGGGATACCCGGACCCGGTCGGCCGGCCGTTCCGGCGGCCGACGCGCCCACGGTGCTCGTCGAGGACCCGGCGTCCGGCGGCGAGAGCGCTCCCGCCGCCGGGTGGCGGCGGATGCTCGCCGGCCGGCTGGCCCGTGGGTTCGGCGAGCTACTGATCACTGCCGGGATCGTCGTCGCGTTGTTCCTCGCCTACCAGCTGTGGGTCACCGACCTGTTCGCCGGGCGGACCCAGGATCGCCTGCACCACCAGCTTGACCAGGCCTGGCGACGGCCACCGGCACCGCGGGCGCCCGCCGGCGATCGGGTGCGGCCGGCTCCGCCGCCGCCGGTCGATCTCGGCGACGGTCTGGCGATCCTGCGGGTGCCGCGATTCGGTCGGGACTATTCTCCGGTCGTCGTGGAGGGGGTCGCCGCCGCCGACCTGCGGCGCGGACCAGGCCATATTCCGGGTACGGCCATGCCCGGTCAGCTCGGCAACTTCGTCGTTTCGGGGCATCGGACGACGTATGGAAAACCGTTTAGTCGTCTCGATGAATTGAAGGTTGGCGATCCCCTTGTCGTCGAGGTCCGGGACCGTTACTACACCTACCGGGTCACCGGCTCCGAGGTCGTGACGCCGAACCGGGTGGATGTCACCTATCCGGTCCCCAAGCGACCGGGAGTGGCGCCGGCCAAGGACCTGATCACCCTGACCACCTGTCATCCGAAGTTCTCGGCGAGCCATCGACTGATCGTGTACGGCGAGCTGGTCGACACCACCGTGAAGTCCGCCGGGGTGCCCCCGGCGCTCAGGGGAGAGTGAGCGATGTACGCGTGGTTCTACCGTCACCTGCCCGGTCCGCCCCGGCTCCGGTTGACCCTGGCAGTCATTGCGGTGCTTGCCATCGTGGCCTTGCTGATGTTCGTGGTCTTCCCTGCGGTGGAGACGGTGTTGCCGAACGGTCGAGTCACACTGGGTGACTGATGGGCGTCGACTCGACGGCGGCGGGCCGCCGGCCCCCGCTCGTCCGTCGCCGGACCAGCGGATTAGTCGAAATGGCGACGGCCTGGTCCCATCGGGTAACGGAGTGGAATTCGGCAACGCCTTCCCGGGCATTAGGACCCGATGGTTGCGGGAGCGGGCCGGGGGCACCGGACGGCTGAGCCGATGCCACCGGAAAGTCGGGCATCGGATACCCTGCGAACTGGGCGGCGTTACGCTCGGATAGCGCGGAGATCGGCGTGGGCGTGGGGCCGGATGGGCCGGTGGAGGTGGCGGCGAGTGGGTCAGCCACAGCCGGTCCGGAGAGCGGCGCAAGGGCATTGCGGGATCGGCTTCGGGGGAATTCAATGAAATGGCCGGATCGGATACGGCGTGGTTCGGTGCTCCGCCTCGGCGGCGTGGCGTGGAGACCGGGCGGTCGCGGATCGTCACGCCGCCCGCCCGGCCGGGGCGGCCGCGGCGTCGCCCGCCCGGCGGTGGCCGTCCTCGCCGTGCTGATCGTGCTGGCGCTCGTGGTCGGATTCGTGCGCCCGCCGGCCTTATCCGGCGCCGGGGGTCGCGTCGGCGCGGCCGCGATCTCCCTCGCCGCGTTCGCCGCGGTCCTCGTCCCCGCGGTCCTCGTCCCCGCGGTGCGGTCCGGCAGGGGACGCGCCCGCGGCGGCACCGGAGGGGGCTACTGGCGGGGGCGGCGGCGCTGGGCCGGAGACGAGCTGACCGGGCTCGCCGACCGCCGGCACTTCCTCGACGCGGTCGGCCGCAGCCTGGGCGGCGGCCACCGGGCGCGCGCCGTGACGCCGGTCGCGGTCCTGCTCCTCGACCTCGACCGGATGCGCGACGTCAACGGTGCCCTCGGCCACGAGCAGGGCGACCGGCTGATCGTCACCGTGGGCCGGCGGCTGCTCGCTGCCCTGCCCGGCTCGACCCCGCTCGCGCGGGTCGACGGCGACGCCTTCGCGGTGCTGCTGCGCGGCGGCGGGGTCGAGAGCGCCGAGCGGCTCGCGGCCGTCCTGCGGGAGGCGCTCGAACTGCCGGTCCTGCTCGCCGGCACCCCGGTCCGGCCCGACGCGAGCATCGGGATCGCCTGCTCCCCCGAGCATGGCCGGACGGCGCTGGAGCTGTTCCGCCACGCCGAGGAGGCGATGCACGCCGCGAAGCGGTCCCGGTGCGGGCAGGCGGTCTACATCCGGGCGCATCCCCCGATCAACCGGGCGCGCCTGCTGCTGCGGGCCGAGGTTCGCCAGGCGCTGGACCGCGGCCAGCTCGAACTGAGCTACCAGCCGAAGGCCGACCTGCGCAGCGGCCGGATCAGCGGGGTCGAGGCGCTCGTGCGCTGGCGCCATCCGGTCGACGGGGTGCGGCCGCCCGACGTGTTCCTTGCCGAGCTCGACCGGGCGGGGCTGATGCCGAAACTCACCATGCACGTCCTCGACCAGGCGCTGGCCGCCTGCGCGGGCTGGCACGCCGGGGGGGCACCGCTGACGGTCTCGGTCAACGTGCCGGCGTCGGTCATCGTCGACCGCGCCTTCGTCGGCGTGGTCCGCGCGGCGCTCGGCCGCCACCGGCTCCCGCCGTCGGCGCTGGTCGTCGAGGTCACCGAGGACAGCCTCATCGAGGCCCGGGAGGCGGCCCGCCGCACGCTGGCGGGTCTGCGCAGCCTGGGCGTGCGGGTCAGCCTGGACGACTACGGCACCGGCTTCTGCTCGCTGACCTACCTGCGCGAACTGCCGGCGGACGAGGTGAAGCTGGACCGTACGTTCCTGCGTGATCTCGACCGTGACCCCGCGGCGGTCGAGATCGTGCGCTCCACGGTCTCGCTCGCCCATGCGCTGCGGCTGCGCATCGTCGCCGAGGGGGTGGAGACCCAACGGTCCTGGCAGGCACTGGCCGACTGGCAGTGCGACGAGGTGCAGGGCTTCTTCGTCGCCGGGCCGATGACGGGCGACCGGGTCGTCGGGTGGCTGCGTGAGTGGGCCGCCCGGCTCGCCGTCCCCGCCGACGCCGGGACGTCGGCGGGCGCCGCCCTGGTCGGCGCCGGCAGGGTGCCGGGGGGTGCCGCTGTGGCCATCCCGGCGCTGTCGGCACCGCCGTCGGCCGGCGCGGGCACGCCGCGGCCGGGCCAGTGGCCGGCCGGCCTGCGCGGCACCCCGGCGCCCGCCACGGCCTGGCGGGCGACCGGCTACCGGGTGCAGACCGACCTCGCGGCCTCCTGAGTTCAGGAACCCGACCCCTGCCGGGTCGCCGCCGCGTCCAGCCGCAGCGTCAGCTCGGCGACCGCCCTGATCTCCCGCGCGTCGTCGCCCGGCGCCCCCGCGACGAGCCGCTCGCAGATCCCGCGATACATCGCCGGGTAGCTGTCGAGCCGGTTGACCCGGCGACGGCGCAGGATCCGGGAGCCGGCCTCGGCGGTGTAGCGGGCGCCGTCGACGATGGTCGCCGTCACCCCGTTGGCGCGCAGCTCGGTGTGCTCGCGCAGGCCGTAGCGGCTGCCGCCGGCGCTGGTCAGCACGAGTGCGAGGATCGCGTCGTTCACGAGCTCGACGTACACGGTGAAGGTGCCTGTGCGGGCGGAGGTGACCGTGGCACGGCGCACCGGCGCGAAGTCGTTGAGCCACAGGAAGTGGTCGATCCAGTGGCAGCCGTTGCTCACCAGCCGGGTGCGCGAGGCCGGCCAGCGGTACCAGTGCCGAGCGGGCAGCGGCTCCTCGTACACCACCGCGCTGTAGACCATCGGCTCGCGGGCCTCGCCGAGGCGGAGATCCTCACGTAGCCAGGCGTTGATCGGCGAGTGGCGGCGCTGGAAGCAGGCGAACAGGCGCCCGCCGCCGTCGATGAGCTTCGCCAGCTCCTCGAGGTCCTCCTCGGTGGTGACCACGGGTTTCTCGACGACGGCCGCCGAGCCGCGGCGCAGCGCCGCGCGGGCCAGCGGTGCGTGGGTGTGGTGGTAGCCGGCGATCAGCAGGACGTCCGCCTGGTCGTCGTCGGCCGGCAGCGGCGAGGTGTCCCACGACCACCGGTCGGTGCGCCGGACGCCGATCTGCACGGGATCGAGCTCATGCACCCGGATGAGGTCGAGGTGCTCGCCGATGTGCGGGACGATCTGGGTCTTGGCGTAGTGGCCGAGCCCGAACAGGGCCGCGGTGGGCCGGCCGGCACCGGGCGCCGGGCGCCGCCGCGTGCTGGACGCGATCGGGCTGGCGCCGGTGAGCAGCCGGTCGTCCGGCCTGGCCCCGCGCCACTCGACCGCGAGCCACGCCACGAGTCGGTCGACGGCCGCCGGGTCCAGCGCGATCCCCGCCATCGGCGACCAGCCGACCAGCGCGTCGTCGACCGCCGGCGGCGGGCTCGCCGGTCGGGCCCGGTGGACGATCGTGGCCCGGCCCGGCCGGGCACCGGGCCCGGCCGGCCGGGGGACGCCTGCCGGGTGGACCGGGCGGATCAGGTCGCGGTGCAGGACGACTCGCTCCATGCACGCCGGGTGACAGGGCGCGACGAAGGCCACGGGCGAGCCGGCCGCCGGGACGCCCGCCGAGGGCTCCTCCGCCGGGGGCTCGCCCGCCGGGGACGGGCCCGGTTCGACCGTGCCCAGCCCGACCCCCACGTACCGCCGGTTGCGGTCGCGTTCCCGCAGCCGGCTGGCGGTCTTGCGGGCCACCGCCCGAGCCCCGAACTCGCGGGTGTAGGCGGCCAACGCCCGGGAGCCGCCCGACCGCACGAAGAACTGGTCGTCCACCGGGACCAGGGTGATCCAGACGGACGGGCGGATGCGTGCCTGCCCGGCCGTCGGGGTCTCGTCGAGGAAGCCGTCGGCCCAGCGCTGCGCGATGAGAACCCTCATCCCGTCGCCGTCGCCGTCGCCGTCGCCGTCGCCCATCCGGCCGGCTGGGCGTGGCAGGCGCCAGCGAGCAACGCCAGTGGACCCGACAGCGCCTCGTCGATCATCCGGGCGCAGGTCTCGAACTCGTCCCGACCGCCCTCGAGCGGATCGGCCAGGTCGTCGATCGACGCCGGCACGATGCGGCCCGAGGCACGGACCCGCCAGGCGGCCGCGGTCAGGTACTCCCCGGCCAGCCGCGGCTCACCCGGTGGGAGGTCCGCGGGGCGCACCCCGGAGGTCAACCGGCCGAACTCGCGCACGGTGAAGGTCCGGCGCAGGGCGCGCGGCGCGAGGGCGACCACCGCCGAGCGGTGCCGCCGGGTCGCGCACAGGACCAGGTCACTGGCGCCGATCAGCTCCGCGGTCAGCGGCCGGGCGCGGAACGCCCCGGGGTCCACATCCCGCGCGCGCAGCAGCGCCGCGGCATGGGGGTGCATCGGCGCGGCCGGCTCCGCGCACACCCCGGCGCTGTGGAACACGGGCGCCGCGCCGGGCGTCGCGCGGAACCGGACTGCGGCGAGGTGCTCGGCCAGCGGCGAGCGGCAGAGATTGCCAGTGCAGACCATCAGCACCGTCCATGGCCGACGCTGCTCGCCCGCCCCACCCGCCCCACCCGCTCCGCCAGCCTCACCGGGTCCGATCGGCCGGGTGGCGGGGCGGGGCCAGCCGGTGGTGCTCATGCCGGACGGGGCGCGTTGCCCCGGCGCCAGTACACGCCCGTCCAGTCGACCTGGATGATCGGCTCGGACACGCCGTGGGCGGCCCGGTAGTCCTCCACGGCCGCCCGGCAACCGGGAACCGCCCCGTAGTCGTCGATGATGCAGTAGCCGCCGGGGGACAGCTTCGGATACAGCGCGCCGAGCGCGTCGATGGTGCTCTCGTACATGTCACCGTCCAGGCGCAGCACCGCCAGGCGTTCGATCGGCGCGCCGGGCAGCGTGTCGCGGAACCATCCCGGCAGGAAGCGGACCTGGTCGTCGAGCAGGCCGTAGCGGCGGAAGTTCTCCCGTACCTGGTCGATGGAGACGGCGAGGGCGGAGTGCTCGTGGTGGCGGTCGCCGGTGTCGGCCGCGTAGCGCGGGTCGGGCACCGGCAACCCGGCGAACGAGTCGGCGACCCAGACCGTGCGGTCGTCGACCCCGTAGGCCGCCAGCACCCCGCGCATCAGGATGCAGGCCCCGCCCCGCCACACCCCGGTCTCGATGAGGTCGCCGGGGACGCCGTCGCGGATCACCTGCTCGGTGCACTCCTGAAGGTTGCGCATGCGCTCGTCGCCGGTCATCGTGTGCGCGAGTCTCGGCCAGTCCCGCCCGTCGCCGCGGGCATCGGGTGAGGATCTCTTCACGATCTCCACTCCCTGACGCTCGGCGGCCAGGGCCAGGATGCGCCGGGCGCCGCCGCGCGCCTCCCACACGCTGCCGTCCCCGCCGTCCCACAGGGAGCAGGTCAGGGTGGACCGGAGGAGATCGAGGTACCGCGACGTGGTGTCGGGCAGGTCGTCGCGGGTGACGGTCGGCGTCGTGGTCATCGTCGCTCCTGGATGGGGATGGATCGCCGGTGAGGTCGGTGACGGGGGCGGTGGTGGTGCGGGGCGCGAAGCGCGGGGATCGCGGGGTGCGGGCGGCCCGCGAGATCGGTCGGGACGGTGCGGTCGGGACGGGTCACCGCGGCCGCGCCGAGCGGCGCACGGTGGCGACCGCCCGGTGGAACCCATCGATCGAGGCGTCGAGGTCGATGTCCGGCACCGCCTTCTCCGACTCCAACGCCATCGCGGCAAGCAGGTCGGGCCGGCGGCGCAGCTCGTCGAGGATGCCGGCGAGCGCGCCGACATCGCCGACGGGGTGGATCCGGGCGTTGCGGCCGGGGCGCACGTCGTCGGTCGGGCCGATCGACCCGACCCGGTCGCTGACCACCACCGGCAGGCCGCACAGCACCGCGTCCTTCACGGCCAGCGGATGCGGATCACGCTGTGCCGGATGCAGGTACAGGTCGCTGGCGGCGTACAGGCGGGGCAGTCGTTCCTGGTCGGCGAAGCCCACCACGCGCAGCGCGCCGTCGAGGCCGGCAGCCGCCGCGTCGAGGGCGGGCCGCAGCNCCCCGTCGCCCGCCATGATCACGACGAGCTCCCGGGTGTCGGGCCTGCGTGGGGCGCGGGCGACGATCCGCAGGGCGTCGGCGATGTCCAGCGGGCGTTTCCGGGAGATCATCTTGCCGACGCACAGGGCGACCACCGCGTCCGGGGCGATCCCGAGTTCGGCGCGGACGGCGGCGCGGTGGGTGGCCCGATCGGTCACCGCCTTGTGTAGTGCGGCCTGCTCGGTGGGGTAGGGCGTACGGAACATCCGCTCCCGCGGGACGCCGTAGTGGGCGAGATAGTCCTCGTTGTTGTCGCCGACGGTGAGGAACGCGTCCACCCGGCCGAGCAGCGGCGGCAGGGCGAGCCGCTTGGCGGCGCGCACGCGGGCCGCGCGGTGGCCGAGCAGCTCGCTGTCGCCCATCATCAGGGCGCCGACGCCGCGCCGGCGGGCCCAGGCGAGGGCCGCGAGCGAGCCGACGTGGCGGTAGCCGTGGACCAGCACGCAGTCGGGCCGCAGCCGGTCGAGCGCCGTCCATACCCGGCCCGCTGCCCGGGTGCTGGCCACCGGCTGGCGCCACTCCGGTCGCAGCGGCAGGTCGGCGACGAACTCGTGCCGGTAACCCGCGGTGATGTCCGGCCGCCAGCGCACCTCGGCTCCGAAGCCCCGGTCGAAGTAGCGGTCGAGGCCGGCGCGGGACAGGAACAGCACCCGCAGGTCCACCGGTCCCTCGCCGACGGCCCGGTACAGCGGCGCGAAGTGCTGGATCGGATGGGGCACGACGGCGGTGACGGCCGTCGGCCGGGAGGTGGACGTCATGGGCATGCTGCGCCTCCTCGGGGCCGCCGCTCCGAGCGGCCGGCCGGCTGTCGGGCTGTCGGGCTGTCGGCTGTCGGGCTGCCGGGAGCGCCAGTCTTCACGATGCGTGTTCGTTAATCAACACACTGTAGATATGTGTTGTGGAACCGGTCCCTCGTCCGGTCCGAACGGGCGGTCATCGCGGCCGGGATCGGCGGGTCATCCAAGTCGACCGTGACATGCTGTGCTATGAGTCATACTCTTCGTGAGCGGCCTGACCCGGCCCGATCGCCCGGCCGGGTGCGCCGAGGTCGGCTCCGCCAGAGAAGCTGGGGAAGCTGTGATGTCCATGCGTGTCGTCGTCGCCGGGGGAGCGGGCTTCCTCGGTAGTCATCTCTGCGAGCGACTCCTGGCCGGCGGGGCCGAGGTGATCTGCGTCGACAACTTCCTCACCGGCCGGCCGGAGAACATCGACCCGCTGCGGGCGCTGGACGCCTTCCGGATGCTGCGCCGCGACGTCACCGGGTCCGTCGACGTCGCCGGGCCGGTCGACGCGGTGGTGCATCTGGCCTCCCCGGCCTCGCCGGTGGACTACCGGGCGCTGCCGCTGGAGACGCTCGCGGTGGGCGCCTGGGGCACCCGCCGGCTGCTGGAGCTCGCGCGGCGCAAGGGGGCCCGGTTCGTGCTGGCGTCCACCTCCGAGGTGTATGGCGACCCGCAGGTGCACCCGCAGCCCGAGGGGTACTGGGGTCACGTCAACCCGGTCGGCCCGCGCAGCATGTACGACGAGGCCAAGCGCTTCGCCGAGGCACTGACCACCGCGCACCGCGCCACCCACGGCACTCGCACCGGCATCGTGCGGATCTTCAACACGTACGGCCCCCGGATGCGTGCGGATGACGGCCGGGCGGTGCCGACCTTCATCACCCAGGCCCTGCGCGGCCAGCCGGTGACCGTGGCCGGCGACGGCTCGCAGACCCGCTCGTTGTGCTACGTCGACGACCTCGTGGACGGTCTGGTCCGGATGCTCGACGCCGAGCATCCGGGGCCGCTGAACCTCGGCAACCCGAGCGAGCTGTCGATGCTGGAACTCGCCCGGCTGGTGGTGCGGCTGTGCGGCGAGGAGGTGTCGATCGTGTTCGTCCCGCGGCCCCAGGACGATCCCAGTGTGCGTCGGCCGGACGTCACCCTGGCCGGGGAGGCGCTCGACTGGCGACCCAGGGTGGACCTGGTGGACGGGCTGAGCCGGACCGTCGACTGGTTCCGCAACCGGGCGGCCGGGCCGCCGGCGGCGCTTGTACCCCGGCAGAGCGGGGCGCCGCGTTCCCGGGCGGGTGGCGGCTGAGCGGGGGTTTCCGACCGGGCGGCGACAGGTTGCCACACTCTTGGTAATCGATCTGATACAAAGAGTGAGTGACCTCTGTTGTCTCCGGGACTGCCGCAACCACCGGTCCGTGCGCGACCGGGGCGCCGCGCGCCCCGCTGCGCTGGCGCGCGGCCGGGCGGCTGGCCGCGGCGCTGCCGGACATCCGCGGGCGCGACCGGGTCACCGGCTGGGTGCGTGGCACCCCCCGCTTCACCGGACCGTTGCGCGGCCGGCTGACCAACGGAATGGTCTTCGAGCTGCCGGACTGCCGCGACGGGTCCGTCCGCGACCTGGTCGAGCTGTGCTACCGACCGCCGGCGCTGGCCGGCGTCTTCGACACCGTTCTGCGTCCGGGTGACTGCTGCTACGACGTCGGCGCCAACATCGGCGTCTACACGCTGTGGGCGGCGGGCGCGGTCGGGCCGACCGGTCAGGTGCACGCCTTCGAACCGGTGCCCGAGCCACGCGCGGTTCTCACCGCCCTGGCCGCCCGCAACGGGCTGACCCAGGTTCGCCCGACCGCCGCGGCAGTGGGCTCCACCGCCGGGACCGTCAGGCTGCGCCTGCATCCCGGTGCTTCGGGACTGACCCACCAGGTCCCCCCGGGCAGCGTGGTCTCCCCGGCAGACGCGGCCGTGCTGACGGTGCCGGCGACGACGCTCGACCGGCATGCCGCCCGCCATCGTCGTCCCGACCTGATCAAGATCGACGTGGAGGGGTTCGAGCTCGACGTGCTCCTCGGCGCCACCGAGCTGCTGCGCGCACACCGCCCCGCGGTGCTGCTGGAGATGCTGCCGAGTCATCTGACCCGCCGGGGTGACCAGGCGCGGGGCAAGCTGATCGACGTCCTCGCCAGGGCCGGCTACCGCCTGTTCAACCTGACCCGCCGAGGGCTCGCCGACGAGGGGGAGTTCACCGCGAACGTGCTCGCGCTGCATCCCGGCTGGGCCCGCTTCGACCCGGTCGTCGCGGCTCTGCACCGCACGCCGTTCCCCCGCAACCAGACGACGTGAACCCGTGACGGCACGCCGCCCGGACAGGCAGGCAGGGGCTCTGGCGGGACGGCACCGGTCCGTGGAGCGTGACCGTGGATACCTCGCCGGGGTGCGGGCCAGCGCCGCGACGAGTCTCACCGTCACCGTCGTCGGGGCGGGGATGAGCGTCCTGCTGGCCCGACTGCTCGGACCGGCCGGCCGCGGAGCCTACGCGGTGGTGACGTCCTATGCGTTGGCCGCGGCGGCGGTGGGCGAATGCGGACTGACCGCGGCGATCTGCTTCTTCGTCGCCCGCGACCCGCGGCGGGCCCCCGACGTCGTGCGTACCGGCGGGGCGCTGCTGCTGGCTCTCGGTGCGGTCGTGGGTGTCAGCGGGTTCTTCGCCGCGTCGCTGGTCCTGCCGCACGATCATGCGGCGGCCACGGCCTTCCGTGTCGTCTTCGCGGCCCAGCCGATCATCTTTGTCTCGGCCTGCTGGGTCTTCGCGCTGCAGGCGACCCGGTTGGCGATGTGGAACCTGACCCGGGCCGTCCAGCCACTGCTCCACCTCGCCGGCATCGGGGTGCTGGCAGCGACGGTCGGGCTCACCCTCGGCGCCACGGTGGCGTGCCTGCTCGTGTCGATCACCGTCCAGGCGGCGCTCGCCGCACTGCTGTGGCGTCTCGACGTCCCCGATCGCGGCCGGATCCGCCGGCGGGAGGCCCACCGACTGCTGCGCTACGGCGCCGGGGTGTTCCTCTCGACGTTGCCCTACCTGCTCAGCACCAAGCTCGACATCCTCCTCCTCGCCCTGCTCGTCGAACCCGCGAAGGTCGGCTACTACGCCGTCGCGGTGTCGATGAGCCTGGTCAGCCAGCCGATCTGCGTCGCCTTCGGCAACGTCGCCATGCCTCGGCTGGCCCGCCAGGGCGGCGCAGCCGACGCGGATCGGACGCCCACCAGTTCCCGGCGGACCGCGATGATTGCCGTCGGGGCGAGCCTGGCCTGCGGGATCGTCGTCATCGGGGCGATGAGTGCGCTGGCCCCGCTGGTCGTCCCGCTGGTCCTCGGCGCGCGGTACGCGCCGAGCGTCCACCTGCTGTGGCTGCTCGCGCCCGGCGCGGCCCTGCTCGGCTGCAACCGGGTCACCGACGACGTGCTGCGCGGCCTCGACCGGGCGCTCACCGTTGCGCGCTGCGAGGGGGTGGGCAGCGTGCTCACCGTCGTGGGTCTCGCGGTGCTGGTGCCGGTCCTCGGGATCGAGGGTGCGGCGATCGCGTCGTCCGTCGCCTACACGGCGTCGTTCCTGCTGCTGTTCCGTGCGGTGCTGCGTGCGGTCGACGTGTCGGCCCGCACGGTACCGGCGCGGGCATATGGGCTGCTCGTGGCACGGGCGGCGGGCATGCGCCGACCGATGCCGCTCGGTGGCGGAAGGTGAGATGAAGGTGACCGAACACGTTGGACGCGACGCGGCGTCATCGATGGATGCGCGGTCCGCGGGTACACCGACCGTGGGTACACCGTCCGTGGGCGCGCTGCGGGTCGGGGTTGTCGGCCCGGTGGGGCTCGACGACTTCGCCGACAACATCGTCGACTGCCTGCCCGATCTGGGGGTGCACGCCGTGGCGCTGGGTCCGGCGGTCCCGCTGCCGCGGGGCCGCTGGTTGGCCGGCGCGGCGCTTGCGGCGCGCACCGTGTCGGACCGGCCGGACCACCTCCACCAGCGACGTCTGATCGACCGGGTTGAGCGGGAGAACCTCGACGTGGTGCTCTCGGCGGACGCCCGGCTGCTGCCCTCGACGGTGCGGACGTTGCGCCGGCGGGGGGTCCGCGTGGGCCTGTGGTTCCCGGACGCGGTGGTGAACCTGGGGCGCCAGTACCTCCTGATGGGGGACTACGACGCGCTGTTCCTCAGCGACCCGCTGCTGACCCGCCGGTTGTCGGACGTGCTCGACCTGCCCGCCTGGTACCTGCCCGAGGCCTGCAACCCGGCGCGCCACCGGCCGCCCTCGGCGGTGGACGACGAGGCGCACGCGGTGTTCGTCGGCAACACCTACGGAGTGCGGGTCCGGCTCGTCCACCAGCTCCTCGACGCCGGGATCGCCGTGCGGCTGTACGGTCCGCCGCCGCCGCGCTGGTTGCGCGACCCGCGGGTGCTGGCCTGCCACACCGGCCGCTTCGTCACCGGAACCGCGAAGGCCGCCGTCTTCCGCGGTGCCCTCGCCGTGATCAACGCGCTGCACCCGGCCGAGATGGAAAGCGTGAACTGCCGCCTGTTCGAGGCGACCGCCTGCGGCGCGACAGTCGTCTGCGAGCGGCGCGCGGCGCTGCCCGAGCTGTTCACCGAGGAGCGGGAGATCCTCGGCTTCACCGACTTCGCCGAACTGATGGCGCACCTGAAACGCTGCGCCGCCGACCGGGCCGGCGTTCGGGCGCTGGGCGACGCCGCCCGCGCCCGCAGCCACCGCGACCACACCTACCAGCAGCGGCTCGACACCCTGCTGAGCGTGCTGCTGTGACCGTCCCACGCCGCGGGCGCCCGGGTCCCGCCGACCGGACCGGCGCGGCCGACCGGCCCAGCCGCGCGGGGCTGCTCCTGCGGGCCAAGATCTCGACGGCTGGGCTGCTGACGAGCCCGGCCGCGGGGGCGGTCGTGGGCGCCGCCACCCGTAACCGGATCCGCAACCACGGCGTCCGCTTCGACGTCACCGATCCGGTGTTCACTCCGCGGCAGCGGGCGGCATTGTTCTGGCGGCTCTACGAAACCGCCGAGATCAGGATGATCCACCGTTACGTGGGCCCGGCGGGGACAGTCGTCGAACTCGGCGCGAGCCTCGGCGTCACCGGCGCGCACATCGCCAGCCGGCTGGCTCCCGGCTCCCGTCTTGTCTGCGTCGAGGCCAACCCCGACCTCGCCGCCGGCCTGCGGCGACGGCTGGAGCCACACACCGCCCACCTCACGCTCGACGTCGCCGCATTGGCGATCAGTGAACGGCCCGGCCCGGTGCTGTTCGACATCGCCGCCACCACCCTCGGCTCGCGGCTGCGCGACACGACTCCCGCCGCCCCCACCACCGCCACCGCCCCCACCACCGCCAGCGCCCCCACCACCGCCAGCGACAACGCCGCCGGTCCGGGCGCCGTGGCCGTGCCGGGGGTGACGCTTCGCCACCTGCTGGCCGACCGTCGGATCGACGCCTTCGACCTCATCAGCGACATCGAGGGGGCCGAGGCGTCGTTCCTGCTGGGTGATCCCGGTGCGCTCGACGGCTGCCGTCTCGCCGTGATCGAGCTGCACGACACGGTCTTCGCTGGCCGCCGCGTCACCACCGACGAGCTGCTTGCCGCCGCCTGCGGGCTCGGCTTCCGTGTCCTGCATCGCCACGGCGTCGTCGCCGCCCTCACCCGCGACCCCACCTGAGCCACCCCCGCTACGGACACGCCGTCGCCAGTCGCGGTCGTCGGGCTCGCGTTGACCGCCATCACTGCCCGCGGCCGCCCGCGCCGCGGTGAACGTGCACAGGCCCAGGTTCGCGCCGAGGTCCCAGACGATGTGGCCGGGTCAGATCACCTCGGCGGCGAGACCGGTGAGCATCGGATCGACGCGGGCGAGGCTCGGCCGCAGGTACTTCAACCCGCCCTCGCGGCGGCGCTCAGTGCGACGGGTCAGCGTCGGCGCGACGCGGGGCGTCGAGGGGATGCGAGGCGTCGAGCGGAGGTGGGGCGGCGGGCAGACGCGGGGCGTCGAGGGGACTGGCGGCGCGGCTGGGGCCGGGGGGCCGGTCGGAGGAGTGACTCGGGGCGCGGGCGGTCAGCGTCGCGTGCAGTTCGACGGGCAGCTCGGCGTCCAACCGGAACTCGGCGGTGGGGGCGGCCACCGTCCGTTCCCAGCCGGTTGCTCGCCGGGTCGTGCGCACGTGCCACCGGCCGGGTCCGCCGGCGCGCAGCAGCAGGCATCTCCCGGTGGGGGTGGTGACGTCGAGGGCGGCGGGCTCCGGTGGGCCGCCGGGACCGGGCCGGCGGGCGGCGGCCAGCGTCACCCCGGGCGCGAAGTGGAACAGCACGGCAAGCCGGTGTCGTCCGCCGCCGCTGATCCGGTCGGAGACGGTGAGGCCGTCCGCGTCGAGCCGCCAGGTGCGCCAGTGGATGGGCCGGCCGGGCAGGTGGCGGTAGCCGTCATGCCCTGCGGTCAGAGTCGCCACCTCATCGCGGTGGCGCATGGTGACCAGGGTGGGGCGGGCGCGGCGGCCGGCGCGGAACGCTCCCCAGACCTCGGTCGAGTCGGCGCCGTCGACGGTGACGGTGTTGTGGGCGGCGGAGCCGCGCTCGGCGTCCCGGCGCTGCCCGGGTGCGTAGGTCGAGGTGCCCACGTCGACGAGCAGCGGGCGGCCGTCCAGCCACAGCAGGAAGCCGAGGGTGTCCGCGTGCGCGTGCGCCGGCAGGTCGTCGGGGCAGGGCAGGCCGACGTCCGCGAGCAGATGCCAGCTACCGGCCGTGAGCGCCGCCAGCCCGCTGTCCGCCAGCAGCAGGCCGCCGGCCCGGCCTGGTCCCCCCGCACCCGTGGCGGCCGGGACGCCGGTCCGGCCGTGAGCGCCGGCAGGGCTGGTGACGCCGGCGGGGCTGGTGACGCCGGCGGGGCTGGTGACGCCGGCGGGCGGGTTCACCTCGGGGCCGGGTGGGGGCGGCTGCGCCGGCACCGAGGGCAGCAGCCGGCGCAGCAGGTCCGGGCGCACCGGGAACCCGTCGTTGAGCAGCGGCACCGTGCCGTCCGGACCGAGCACCGCACCGAGCCAGGCCCGCATCCGGGTGATGGCGTCGAGCAGCTCGATCGGTACGGCCCACCCGCCCGCGGCGAGCAATCCGGCGACGTCGTCGAGGTCGGCGAGGACCTGGCAGTGGTAGGACGGCGACCTTTCGTAGTGGCCACCGTCGCCGAGCACCTGCCGGCGGGTCTCGCGCACGAGCTGGTCGACCCAGTGGCGCAGCCCGCTCGGGTCGTCGGCGGCCACCGCCAGCGCGATCAGTGCCTTGTGGTTCTTCAGCAGGTGGTTGCCCCCGACGTCGGTCTCCAGGTGGATCCGCAGGAACGATCGGTGGACGCCCAGATCGGCGCGCAGCACGTCCCGCGCGGGGGTGTCCCGGGCCAGCGTCGGGCCGAGCGCGCACAGCGTCCAGGCCCGCAGCGAGGCGACGTAGGGCGACCAGGCCACCGGATGGCCGACGGTGACCGCGGCGCGCCAGCCGAGGTAGAGCCGTGCGAACAGGGCGCGCTCCCGATCACCGCCGGGCGTCAGCGCCCACGCCCAGTCCCAGTAGTGCAGGTGGTAGCGCCACAACAGCGGGGCGCCGGCCTGCTCCCAGTCCCAGCGCGCCGGATCGTCGTCCACGTCGCGGACAGGGTCGGGTGGGTCGGTGTGGCTCAGCGGGTCGGGGTGGCCGAGCGGGCGGGCATGGCCGAGCAGGGTCAGCCGGCCGAGGGCGAGCTCGTCGACGGTCGGACCCGGGGGTGGGCACGTCTCGTCCACCGGGACGAACCCGGCCGGCCACTGCCCCGCCGACGGGCGGCCGCGCAGCATCGCCGCGGTCAGGGGGGGATGGCGGCGCAGCACGGCGCGCTGTCCGCGTAGCCGCGCGCGGGCGGTGACCTGACGTGGTCGCAGGCGTGCGACGGTGCGCAGGTAGCGACCGAGATCCGCCGGGGGGTTCATGCGCCGATCGGTCCCTTCGCGGCGCCGGCGGGGATCGTGCGCTGTCTGGGGACGGGCACTGCGCGCTCGGCACCCGGCGCGGTTGCCGCGGCTGTGTCGCCCCTGCCGGGCTCACCGGTTGCGCCGGGGGCGCCCGTGTGACCGGCGCGGGCGAGTGCGCCGACGGTGAGTTCGTACCAGGCGTAGTAGAGGCAGAACAGCAGCCCCTGCCGGCCGTCGCGCCAACCGGCCCGCAGCACGTACATGTAGCAGAACAGGGCCGCCGGCTTCGCCGGGACGAGCGGGAAGACGACGTCCTTGGCGATGCTGCGACCCAGCGGGCGGGTCGAGCGGCCGGGATGACGGATCTCGCGGCGGATGCGGGAGATCCGTTCGCGCAGGGCCGGCTGGGCCGTGCGGCGCTGCGCCTCCAGCTCGGCGTAGTGCACGTGCTTGCGCAGCCAGGCGGCGAGGCCCTTGCGGTCCTCGTCGATCAGGTCGGCAGCCAGGCGCGCGACCGGACCGGCCACGCTGGCCCGCTCGCCGTAGTTGACGCTGTCGTCGAAGGAGGCGGCCCGCCGGTCGAGCAGACGGGCCTGCCAGCTGTTGGCGTACCACCCGCTGTGCGCGATCCACCGGCCGTCGAACACGAACCGGCGCCGCTGGCTGTACGCGACGCACTCCTCCGTGCCCAGCCGACTGGCGATCTCCGTGGCGAGCGTGGTCGAAACCCATTCGTCGCTGTCGAGGAAGAACACCCAGTCGTGGCGGACCTCCGGGGACATCATGGCCTGCTGACGCTGGCCGGCGTAGCCCCGCCAGGGGATGTGCCAGACCGCGGCGCCGCTGCGGCGCGCGAGCTCGACCGTGTCATCGGTCGAGCCGGAGTCGACGACGACGACCTGCTCGCACCAGCCGACGGAGCCGACCGCCCGGACGATGTTCGGCGCCTCGTTCCGGGCGAGGATGATCGCGGTCACCGGAACGGATCCCGGCGCGGGCACCGGGCCGACCGCGTCCTGCCCGGTGGCCGCGTCCTGCCCGGTGGCCGTAGCCTGGCCGGTGGTCGCGTCGCGCCCGGCAGCGTCGTAGGGGACGGGCCAGCCCGCGCGGCCGCCGGAGGGCGGGGCCGGCTCGCGGGAGTCGGCGGTGGGCCGCTGGCTTCGGGTGATCACAGCGCCGGTTCCTCCGCATCGAGCAGCCAGGTGAAGTAGTCCACGGGATCGAACGGGTTGGCGGGTTCGGGCTGTGGCGTCAGCGTGAGCGTGGCGTGCATCGCCGCCGCGAGATCGTCGGCGGACTCGTCCCGGTACGGCACGAGCACCGGACCGGCGATTTCCGCGTTGTGCCCGGTGTCGCGGGCGATCACGGGCAGGCCGGCCAGTCGGGCCTCGGCGAGGGGGTAGCCGAAGGACTCCGCCGTCGTCGGGTACAGCAGGGCGCCGGCTCGCCGCTGATGGCCGCGCAGGGCGGCGGGGGTGAGCCGCCCGACGAAGCGCAGCGACCGGCAGTCGGCGAGGCCCTGCACCCGGGCCTCCGTGTCGGTAGCCGTGACCACGATCGACACCGGCTCGCCGGTCTGCTCGGCGACCATCGCGGCGGCGGTGTCGGCGAGGCGGAGCAGCCGGCCCATCGGCTTGAACGAGGCGAACAGCACCGGGCACAGGATCGTGCCGCGGCTGCGTTCGCCGGGCCTCGGCGGGGGGGACAGCGGGTGGGGCCGGACGACCACGCGGTCGGCGAGGTCCGGCAGGGCGGTGAGGACCCGTTCGGCCATCGACGATGCCGGCACGACGACGACGTCGGCGCGGCGGGCGAGCAGTCGCACGACGGGCGCGGCACGGGCGATGTCGGCGGGCAGCCCGCCGGGCAGCGCCCGGACCTCGGCCGGCGTGAGGAAGTGCAGCGCGTTGCGCAGCAACACCCAGCGTTCGCCGCGGGTGGCGAGGTACCCGACGTTGTTCAGGGCGACGGTGCGCCGGTAGCGGCCGGGGCGTTCGCGGCGGGCCAGCCAGCTCGGCGCGACTCGCCGGCCGCGGCCGATCAGGCGGACGCCGGCGCTGGGCCGCGGTGCCAGGAACCCGTCGAGCTCGGTCAGGAACCGCAACGCGCCGCCCATCTGCGCCCCCGCACAGTCGACGAGGACCGGGCCGCCCGCCCGGCTCATCCGGGTATCCCGGCGGGCACTGCGGCGGGCGGGCCGGCGGCCGCGGTGCCCGCAGACCACCCGTCGCGGCGGGCGTAGAGGTATCCCGACGAGGCCCCGGCCAGATCCCGGACGCGGCGCAGGTCGTTGGCGAGCAGGGTCACCTCGAACCCGTGGCGGCGCAGCCGCGCGACGAGAGCCGCCGGATCGCCGAAGGCGGGGTGCACCTCCATCACGAGCCGGCCGACCGCCTCCAGCCAGCCCGGCTCGTCGAACAGGGCGAACTCGGAGCCCTCGATGTCGAGTTTGAGCAGGTCCACCCGGTCGGCGCCCCCGGACTCGAGGACCTGGGCCATCGTCAGCCCGTCGACGTCGCCCTCCCAGTGGGTGGCGCCGTGGCGCGCCCGCGGGTCGGCGAACACCCCGGTCGACGGCCCGACCAGGGCGTGCAGAAGCTGAATGCGGTGGGAGACGCCGTTGGCGGCGGCATGGTTGACGAAGGCGGAAGCGAAGCCGCGCTGCGCCTCGACGGCGATGACGTCGGCCCCCGCCCGGGCCGCCAGCACCGAGAACAGGCCCTGGTTCGCCCCCAGATCGACGACGATCTCCCCGGCCGCCGGCGCGAATCCGGGCAGCGCGTGGTAGACCCCGCGGCAGTACATCTCCCGGGCGCCCCCGAACGCCCCGCCGGGCAGGGTGATCTGGACGCCCGGCAGCGGGCGGTAGGTGTGGCTGCCCCGGGCCATGGCCCGGTCGGCGGCGTCGAGGGTGCCGGTGCGCAGGACGGCCGGGGCGTGGTGGGCGATCGCGGCGCCGAAGCGCAGCGCGGTGGATCCGCCTGCCACGGCGGCGACGTCGCGGACGTCGCGGATCAGCCGGCGTAGCTGGTCGGGCCGGCTCATCACACGCGCCCGCCGGCTCGCCCGGGCCGCCGGGGCGGACCGGCCGGCGGCGCGACGCTGCGCGGCGGCCTGCTCGGCGATGCCGACGCCGAACGGCCGCGGCCGGTGATCGAGGTCGCGCATGGCGGGGCCGATGTCGAAGGCCTTGTCCTCGGCGAGGCGGGCGATCTGCTCGGCCTTCAGCCGCGGCGTGGCGGCGCGGCGCTCGTACGCGCGGGCGGCGGCGAGGACCGGGCGGGCCGGGACCGGAACGCAGTACACCCGGCGACCCTCGGCCGCCGCGGCTGCGGCGACGATCTGGCGCAGGGACAGCGCCCGCGGACCGGCGACGTCGTAGCCGCGCCCGACCGCCGCGTCGGCGCTCAGCGCCCGCAGCACGGTCGCGGCCAGGTCGTCGACGTGCACGGGCTGGTGCAGCCGCCGCCCGCCGCCCGGCAGCGGCAGGATGGGAACGCGGCGTACCAGCGCGAGCAGCCGGGCCATGTTGCGGTCGTCCGATCCGCCGTAGATCATCGTCGGGCGGATGATCGTCCAGTCCAGCCCGCTGGTCTCGATCGTGTGTTCGGCCGCGATCCGCACGCGCTTCGACGGCGGGTCGAGCGAGGTGAAGATCCCGGTGGTGGACAGGAACACCGCCCGGCGGATGCCCGCCGCCCGGGTCGCGGACACGATCGCGTCGGCGTGGCCGAAGCCGAGCGAGGCGATGTTGAGAAGGGCCGTGCAGTCCGCCTTGGTGAACGCTGCGGCCAGCCCGGCCGGATCGTCGAGGTCGCCGGTGACGGCCGCAGCCCCCTGCCGGCGCAGCGCCGCTGCGGCCGTGGCGCTGCGCGCCAGCCCGACGATCTCGTGCCCCTGCGCGAGCGCGCGGGGCACCACCCGGCTGCCCAGGAACCCCGTTGCCCCGGTGACCAGAATCTTCAAGCCAGTGCCTCCGATCCAGGTGTCAGCGCCGTCTGCTGCCCGGCCGGGTCGTGGTCCGGGGCGGGTGTCGCTACCCGCTGCGCCGGGACCGTAGGGTCCGGCACGCCGGGGGTTCGCCCGTCGCTGTCGGCGCGACCGGCAGTGGCGCGGTCGGCAGTGGCGCGGTCGAACAGCAGCCGGCGGTAGTACCGGGCCAGCTCGTCGCGGTCGAAGTGCCGCTCGACGTGCGCCCGGCCGGCGCGCCCCATCCGGGCCCGCCGTTCCGGGTCGGCGGCCAGGTGCGCGACGGCGGCCGCCAGCGCCGCGGGATCCTCCGGGGGGACGACGACCTGCCCGGCGGCGGTGAGGATCCGGGCGGCCTCGCCGCGCACCGCGCCGATCACCGGCCGACCGGCGGCGAGCAGCTCGAACATCTTCGACGGGATGAACGTGTCGAACATCGGCACGTCTCGCAGCGGCACCACGCAGAGGTCGGCGGCCGCGATGACGCCCGGCACCTGCTCGCGGGGCACGCCGTCGTGCAGCACCGTGTTCGTCAGCCCCAGGCCGCGGACGTGCTCGGCGAGCCGGCGTTTGTCGGCGCCCTCCCCGACGAAGGCGAACCGGATCCGCGCGTCATCGAGCCGCGCGTCATCGAGCAGGGCGGCGGCGTCGGCGACCGCGGTCAGGCCGTGCGAGATGCCGTGGGCGCCGATGTAGAGCACGAGGGTCTCCCCACCCGGCGCGCCCAGCCGCGCGCGCAGGCCGACCGGCGCGACGGTGTCGGGGTGGAACCGGTCGAGATCGACGCCGTTGCGCACGACGTGCACCTTGTCTGCCGCGATGCCGCGGCGGACGATGTCGTCGCGGAAGCCCTCGGTGACCGTGACCACGGCGTCGGCGGCCCGGTAGGCGGCCAGTTCGAGGCGTTCGAGCAGGCCGAGGACGCGCGGGTCGGTGATGACGCCGAGCTGTTCGAAGATGGCGGGCCACAGGTCGCGCACCTCCACGACCAGCCGGGCCCGCCGCAGCCGGGCGAGCAGCCACGCCGAGCCCAGCGGGAAGAAGGTCGGCGAGGACACCACGACCACGTCGCACGGGCCGGTCCGCCAGCCGCCGAGCAGGACGCTCGAGACCATGAACGACAGGTGGGACAGCGTCTTGCGGACCACGCCCTCGTTGGGGGTGGCGTACAGCCGGGTGCGCACGACGCGGTAGCCGTCGACCCGTTCGGTGCGCAGCCAGGCGCCGTGATATTCGGGCGGGATCACCCCGGTGGGATGGTTCGGCATCCCGGTGAGCACGGTGACGTCGAGGCCGTCGGCCGCCCACGCCCGGGCCGTCTCCGACAGCCGCGCCTGCGGTGCCCCGATCTCCGGGGGGAAGTAGTGCGTCACCACCAGGACGCGGCGGCCGGGCAGGGGGGACACGGAGTTCGACCTCCAGCCGTCGACGACTATTGCTAAAAGTAGCGTAGACCTTACTTGGAGTGATTATTGGTAGTGCCTCGTCCGCGTGTCGCGGCGGCGACCTCGTCCCAGGCGGGCTGCCCGAGCGGCAGCCGGAAGCCCCGCGCGTCGAGCCAGCCCCGCTGCTGTCCCTGGCCGAACAGCAGCAGCTCCGCTCGGCGGCACACCGCGCTCAGCGGCGGCAGCCACTGCCCGGTCGGCTCCGCGCTGCGCAGCAGTCCCCGGACCGCCCGCGTCGGCAGCGGGTGCAGCGGTCGGCCCGGCGCGAACGTCCCGTAGAGGCTGCGCACGGTGTGTCCCTCGTAGGGATGGGACACCACCAGAGGCGCGGTGGTCGCCGCCAGAATCGCGGCGACCACCGCGCCGACGTTGCCGATCAGCGCGACCGGCACGGGCTGGCTGCCGTCCCCGCACGTCACCAGGGGCCAGCGGCGGCAGAACGCGGCGAAGGCGGTCGTCATCCGCCGCCCCGGGCCGTGCACGGAGGGGGGTCGGTAGAGGATCACCTCGACGCGGCCGGCCGCCGCCGCGTCGCGCAGGAGCTGCTCGCCGAGGGTCTTTGACCGGGCGTAGGGGTTCACCGGCGCGTAGTGGAGGCTCTCGTCGAGCCGGTCGACCCGGCCCTGCACCGCCGCGGTGCTGATGTGGACGAGCCGAGGCACCCCCGCCCGTTCGCAGGCGTCCGCGAGCAGCCGGGGCCAGGCGGCGTTGCCCCCGACGAGCTCGGGTGACAGCCGGGCGGCCGACACCGCCACCCCCGCGGCGTTGACGACCGCCCCGAAGCCGTCGAGCTCGGCGGCGAGCCCCGCCAGGTGGGGTCGGTACGCGCGCTCGGGGGTCCCGGTCAGGGCCTCGCCGTCGACCGACAACCGGCGCGCCGGGCGGGGCAGCACCTCGTGGCCGGCGCCGGCCAGCGCCGCCGCGCACGCGGCGCCGATGAAACCGGTGGCGCCGAACAGGGCGATCCTCGTCATCGGGTCCTCCCCGGCGCTGCCCGGCGGTCCGGCTCGTCGTCGGTCCGCCGCTGTGCCGGCAGCCGGGCGGGCTGGTGGGGCGACGGCGCGGCGGGGCGAGCCGTGAGCGGGTGGGCGGCGGTCCGGCCGCGCCGCGCCGCCCACCGGGGTGCACGGAGGTAGGCCAGCAGCACCAGCCCCGCGGCGGCGTCCGCGGCGAGCCGGCCGGGCAGCGGGCCGAAGGCGGCCAGGGAGAGCGCGATGAGCACCGCCGTCGCGGCGGCGACGAGGCCGGTGACCCGCACGTGCGACCAGCCGGCGATGGTCAGCCGCTGGTAGGCGTGCGAGCGGTGCGGGGAGTACCACTGCTCCCCGGCGCGGATCCGTCGCGCCAGCGTGGCGGTGGTGTCCGTCAGGTAAAGAGCGGTCGGGGCGAGCGCCGACTCCGGTGGGATGCCGGCCAGCACCGCCTGGACGGTGAGCACGGCGAGCACGGCACCCAGCGCGTAGCTGCCGACGTCGCCGAGGAAGACCCGGGCCCGGGGGAAGTTGAACGGCAGGAAGCCGAGCGCCGAGGCCGCGACGAGGACCCCGCCGGCGGTCGCCGTGGGCAGGTCCTGCGCGGCGCCGAGGGCCGCGAAGGCCCCGCCCGCCAGCGCCGCCGTGACCGCGGAGATGCCGTTGACCCCGTCCATGAAGTTGAAGACGTTGACGAAGCCGGTGATCCAGACGGGTGCCGCGACGGTCACCAGCAGGACCGTGAGGAGGCCGGGCGTCGCGTCCCCGAGCACGGCGCCGAGCACCGCCATCGCCGCGACGACGAACGACGTGGCGGTGTGCAGGGCCAGCCGCCGCATCGCGGTGACCCCGCCGACGTCCTCGGCCAGCCCGATCAGCCCGAACAGGGAGGCCGCCGCGGTCAGCGGCAACAGGTCGGGGGAGTCGGCGCCGCCACGGGTGAGGAGCATGACGAGGACGCCCGCGAACAGGCCGAGCACCACGGCGATGCCGCCGCCGCGCGGGGTCGGTGCCTGATGCGAGGAGCGCGCTGTGACCTCGTCGATCGCGGCCAGGCGCCGCATGCAGACGATGACGATCGGGGTCGCCGCCAGGGTGACGATGCACGCGGCGGCCGGCGCTCCCAGCACGGGCGTTCCTCCGGCTCTGACACGTCGGGTGGAGCACGAGCGGCGTTCATCGCTGAATGTAATGCATCAACTACACTGAGCGGCACGATGCGGGTGCGGGTGTCCCGCGCGGCCGCCCCCGGCCGCTACCGGCCGGGGGCCGGGCTCGCCGACGCTCACCGGAGGTTCGCGCGATGAAACAGGTGGTCCAGGCGGCATCCGGGGGAGCGGTGCGGGTGCTCGACGTGCCGGTGCCGGTCATCGGCCCGACCGAGGTGCTGGTGGCGACGGCGGCGACGATCGTGTCGGCCGGCACCGAACGAGCTGTCACCGAACTCGCCCGCGCCGGGCTGCTGGCCAAGGCGCGGGCCCGCCCCGACCTGGTGCGCAAGGTGACGGAGAAGGCCCGGACCGACGGACTGGTGCCGGCGGCGCGGTCGGTGCGCGACCGGCTCCGCGGCGATGTGCCGCTCGGCTACAGCGGCTGCGGCCGGGTCGTCGAGGTCGGCTCGGCGGTCGCCGGCATCCGCCCCGGTGACCTCGTCGCCACCGGCGGTGCGGGTCGGGCCAACCATGCCGAGTTCCAGGCCGTGCCCGGGCTGCTGTGCGCGCGGGTGCCCGACGGGGTGGAGCCCGCGGCGGCGGCGTTCGCCACCATCGGGTCCATCGCTCTGCACGGGCTGCGCCTCGCCGAGGTCGGGCCGGGAGCGAAGGTCGTCGTCGTCGGCCTGGGCCTGGTCGGCCAGCTCGCCGCCCGGCTGGCGCTGGCCAGCGGCTGCGAGGTGGCCGGCATCGACCTGGCGCAACTGCCGCTGGCGACCGCCGCGGCGGTCGGCGTGCACGCGCTCGCCGAGGTCGGCGAGGCCACCACGGCCGCGGTGCGGGCCTGGAGCCGGGGCCGTGGGGCCGACGCGGTGCTCATCTGCGCGGCCGGCCGATCGGCGGAGCCGGTGATGCGGGCGACCGCGCTGGCCCGCGACCGCGCGCAGCTCGTCGTCGTCGGCGACGTCGGGCTGGGCCTGCTGCGCGCGCCGTTCTATGACAAGGAGCTCACCCTGCGCTTCGCCCGCTCCTACGGACCGGGACGCTACGAGCGCGGGTACGAGGACTGGGGGGTGGACTACCCGGCCGGACAGGTGCGCTGGACCGAGGGGCGCAACCAGGAGGCCGTGCTCGACCTGCTCGCCGCGGGCCGGCTACGCGTGGACGACCTGGTCACGCACGCCTTTCCCATCGACGCGGCGCCGCGGGCCTACGAGCTCGTCGCGGGTCGCAGCGAGCCGTACCTGGCTATCCGGTTCGACTACCCGGCCGAGGTCCCGGCCCTGCCGGCGAGCCGCCGGCCCGGGGACGACGCGGGCGGGCGCACCGCGGACGACACGAGCGGGCGGGCGGCGAGCGGGCGGGCGGCGGGCGGGCGGACCGCGGACGACGCGGAGCGGCTGCCCGCGCCCGGGCTCGCCGCCGCGCCGCGCCTCCGCCCCCGCCCCCGCCTGGGACTGCCGCGCCAGCGTGGGGTGCCGGCGGGGCGCCGCGGCAGCCGGGTGGGCTGGATCGGCGCCGGGACGTTCTCCGGGGCGGTGCTGCTGCCCGCGTTCCGGGCCGCCGGGTTCGACCAGTTCGTCACGGTCGCCTCCGCCGGCGGCCGCTCGGCGCGGTCGTTCGCCGACCGGCACGGCTTCGCCGAGGCGGTGGCCGGCGCCGACGCCGTCCTCGACGACGACGACATCGACGTCGTCGTCATCGCTACGCCGCACGCCACGCACGCGGGGCTCGCCGCCCGGGCGTTGGAACGGGGGCGGCACGTGTGGTGCGAGAAGCCGCTCGCGCTCAGCTTCGACGAGCTGGAGCGGGTGGAGAAGGCGGCGGCGGTCGGCGGCGGCGCGCTCGTCGTCGGCTACAACAGGCGGTTCTCGCCTGCGGTCGGCGCCGCCCGCGCGGCCCTGGCGGCGCGGACCGGGCCGCTCACGACCGTCTACCGGATCGCGGCCGGCGCGGTACCGGCCGGCCATTGGTACAACGACCGGGTCCAGGGGGGTCGCCTGCTCGGCGAGGTGTGCCACTTCGTCGACACCTGCGCGGCGCTCGCCGGCAGCGAGGTCGAGGCGGTCGCGGCGCTCGCGGGGCGGGAGGCCGAGCTGCTGCTCGCCCCCGACCTGGCGGTGTCGCTGCGGCACGCCGACGGGTCGCTGTCGACCATCGCCTACAGCTCCGCCCGGCCCCGCGCAGCCCGCAAGGAACAGGTCGAGGCCCTGGCGGGGAGCCGCCATGTCCGCATCGACGACTACCGGGAGCTCGTCGTCGACGGCCGGTCGGTGTGGAAGGGGGTCCAGGACAAGGGGCACCGCGATGCCGCGGCCGCCTTCCTGCGGATGTGCCGCGGCGGCGATGCCGCGGTGACCGCGGAACTGCTCGCGTCGAGCCGGGCCACCCTTGCCGCCGCCGACGCGCTCGGCGTCGAGGCGGTGTGCAGCTCCGGTGACGTCCGGGCCTGACTGGAACCGTTTCTTTGCGACGACGACGACGACCGCCGCCGCCGGCTCGCCCCGGCGAAAGAAAGGATGACGACGTGCCGCGTGCGCTGATTACCGGGATTACCGGTCAGGACGGGTTGTATCTGGGTGAGTTGTTGACCGCGAAGGGTTATGAGGTGTTCGGGTTGGTTCGGGGGCAGTCCAACCCGAAGGTGGCGGTGGTGGAGCGGGTGGTGCCGGGGGTGGTGTTGTTGGAGGGTGATCTGACGGATCTTTCGTCGTTGATCGGTGCGGTGGAGATCTCGCAGCCGGACGAGGTGTACAACCTGGGGGCGATCTCGTTCGTCGGACTGTCGTGGAAGCAGGCGGAGTTGACGGGGGAGACGACGGGGATGGGGGTGTTGCGGGTGTTGGAGGCGTTGCGGATCGCGGGTGGTAACGACATGTCGGGTGTGCGGTTCTATCAGGCGTCGTCGTCGGAGATGTTCGGGAAGGTGCGGGAGACGCCGCAGCGGGAGACGACGCCGTTTCATCCGCGGTCGCCGTATGGGGTGGCGAAGACGTTCGGGCATTATTTGACGGTGAATTATCGGGAGTCGTACGGGGCGTTTGCGTGTTCGGGGTTGTTGTTTAATCACGAGTCGCCGCGGCGGGGGATCGAGTTTGTGACGCGGAAGATCACGCGGGCGGTGGCGCGGATTTCGTTGGGGTTGCAGGACTCGTTGACGTTGGGGAATCTGGAGTCGCGGCGGGACTGGGGTTTTGCGGGGGATTATGTGGAGGCGATGTGGCGGATGTTGCAGCAGGACACTCCGGATGACTATGTGGTGGCGACGGGGGTGACGCATAGTATTCGGGAGTTGTTGGATGCGGCGTTCGGGCGGGTGGGGATTTCGGACTGGTCGGGGTTGGTGCAGCAGGATCCGCGGTTTTTCCGGCCGGCGGAGGTGGATGTGCTGGTGGGTGATCCGTCGAAGGCGCGCGAGGTGTTGGGGTGGACGCCGCGGGTCGGGTTCGAGGAGTTGATCGCGATGATGGTCGACGCCGACCT
>NZ_JYFN01000002.1 GCF_000948395.1 Frankia torreyi
CAGCGCCAAGTCCACTGGCACTTCACCACCGCCGACGCCCGCACCAAACTCCGCCACCTATACCCCAAACATTAGTGGCGACGGTCTACTAGGGCCGGTGCTACTCCTGGGCCAGGGTGGCGATGTCGATGACGAACCGGTAGCGCACGTCGCTGCGCAGCACCCGCTCGTAGGCCTCGTCGACCTCGTCGGCGCCGATGAGCTCGATCTCCGAGGCGATCCCGTGCTCGGCGCAGAAGTCGAGCATCTCCTGGGTCTCGCGGATGCCTCCGACGCTGGAACCGGCGAGACTGCGCCGCCCGCCCAGCAGCGAGAACACGCTGAAGGAGCTCGCCTGGGGCGGCGCCCCCAGGTTGACCATCGTGCCGTTGAGGCGCAGCAGGCCGAGGTAGGCGTCCAGCGGCAGGTTCGCCGACACGGTGTTGATGATCAGGTCGAACGAGCGGCGCAGCGTCTTGAACGTCGCCTTGTCGCCGGTGGCGTAGTAGTGGTCGGCGCCGAGGCGCAGGCCGTCGGACTCCTTGCTCAGCGTCTGGCTGAGCACGGTCACCTCGGCGCCGAGCGCATGGGCGATCTTGACGGCCATGTGGCCGAGCCCGCCCAGGCCGACGACGGCGACCTTCGTGCCAGGACCGGCGTTCCAGTGCCGCAGCGGCGAGTAGACGGTGATCCCGGCGCACAGCAGCGGGGCCGCCGCGTCGAAGGGCAGCGACTCGGGGATGCGCACGACGAAGTGCTCGGTGACGACGACGCTCTGGCTGTAGCCGCCGTAGGTGGTCTCGCCGTCGTAGCCCTTGCCGTTGTACGTCGGCACCGCGCCCTTGAGGCAGTACTGCTCCTCGTCGGCCTCGCAGGCCTCGCACTCACCGCACGAGTCGACGAAGCAGCCCACGCCGACCCGGTCGCCGACGGCGTACTTCGTCACCGCCGGGCCGACCGCGGCGACCACACCGGCGATCTCGTGGCCGGGGACGAGCGGGTAGGTGCCCCGGCCCCACTCCTCCTTGGCCTGGTGGATGTCGCTGTGACAGATGCCGGCGTACTTGATGTCGATGAGGACATCACGCTCGCGCAGCTCGCGGCGCTCGACCGTCGAGCGCTCGAACTTGGCGCCCGCGGCGGGGACGACCAGCGCTGCGGTGGTGGCCATGGAACTCCCTCGCGCCCTCGCCGCCCCCGGGCGGGTGCGCCGCGGGAACGCGGCGAGGGCCGTAGTGATCATGGTGTGACGCGGACGAAAGCGTGCGAACGCCCCCGGGACCGGCACCCCGGTCCCACAATGTAAGAGCGCACTCACTTCGATTGTATGGTGCACAGACGTCCAGGCGTCGGGACCGGAGGCGGCAATGATGGAGCCGGGCCGGACCTCGTACCACCACGGTGATCTGGCGGCCGCGCTGGTGGACGCCGCCCTCGACCTGATCGCCGAAGGCGGCCTGGTGGCGTTCTCGGTCGCCGCGGTCGCCCGCCGCGTCGGGGTGAGCTCGGCGGCGCCGTACCGGCACTTCCCCGACCGCGACAGCCTGCTCGCGGCCGCCGCCGCGGCGGCGGCACGCCAGCTCACCGGCCAGGTGCGCGCGGCCGCGGACTCCGCCGGCGCCGATCCGGTGGAACGCCTGGCCGCCACCGCCGGCGCTTACACCAGGTTCGTCGTCGAGCGCCGCGCCGGGATGGACGTCCTGTTCGCCCCGGGGCTGGCGGGCAGCCGCCACCCGCAGCTCGGCGCGCAGACCCGTGCCCTGCTCGACACGCTGCTCCCGCTGGTGCTGGCCCTGCCCGGGGTGCCGAGCTACCGCGACGCGCTCATCCTCGTCGAGCAGCACCTCGCCCAGGCCCACGGGCACGCCGTGTTCCACCTCGACGGAGTCTTCGCCCAGCACCGCCGCAGCGTCGACCAGGCCGCCGCCGCGTCCGTCGCCACGACCCGGATGCTGGTCGCCGGCCACGCCGCCGAGCGCCGCTGAACGCCGCTGAACGCGGCTGACCGGGCGGCGGGGGTACCCGAGGGCGGGTTGCCCGGCCACCCCTTCGGGGGACGTGCGGGCCATTGCCGGTCCGGGCTCGCCGGTTCGGTGACGGCGGACGGTCTCCCCGTGATTCCCATCAAAATGTCCGCCGATTGACCGAGTCCTGAGGTATCAGGCCGGTAATGCGCCGTGTCGGCGTCGGTATGGGCTCGGGCAATGACAACCGGTGTGCCATCGGCGGGAGGAGAGCGCCCGGCGCCGCGGCCGGTGGCCCGTTGCGCCACCCCCGGTGCCGCAGGCGTCATCATGACCGCCGCGCCAGCCTCCGTGGGCGCGCCGCACCGACAGCTCGGCTGGCCGTTTCGGGCCAGGTCGGGGCCCCTGCGGGGGAGTTGCGTCGGTGACATCGGCCCCGCCTCGGCGGCCTGCCGAAGCGGGGGGACCGCGCCGCCGGCGGTGTCGAGTAGGCGATAGGTACGGCCGGGAGGACGCGCGGTCACCGACAATTCAGCAGGCGCCCTGTGCCCGATTTTCGCTCGGCCGTAGGGAGAAATGGTGGATACGCGCGAGAACGTCGACGAGGTGACCGAGCCGCGGGAAAAGACGAACGGGCTCTCCACCCGCCCGGACCCGCTGCGCCCCGGCGATCCGCGCGAACTCGGCGATTACCGGATTCTCGGCCGGCTCGGCGAGGGTGGCATGGGCACCGTCTTTCTCGGCCGGGGCCGCGACACCGGCCTGGTCGCGGTGAAGGTCATCCGCGCGGACGTCGCCCGCATCCCCCGCTACCGTGACCGGTTCCGGCGGGAGGCCGCGGTGGCCCGCCGCGTCGCCCGCTTCTGCACCGCGGAGGTCCTCGACGTCGTCGACCCTCCGGACGGGCAGCCCTACCTCGTCACGGAGTTCGTCGACGGCCCGACCCTGGCCCGCGCCATCGCCACCCACGGCCCGCTGGGCTCGGCCGACCTGGAACGTGTCGCGGTCAGCGTCGCCGCGGCGCTGACCGCCATCCACGGCGCGGGCCTGGTGCACCGCGACCTCACCCCGACGAACGTGCTGCTGTCCCCGCTGGGCGCGCGGGTGATCGACTTCGGGCTGGCCCGGGTCACCGACGAGGCGCCCAGCGGGCCGTCGGGCCGGGTCGCGGGAACGCCGGCGTTCATGTCGCCCGAGCAGGCCCGCGGCGAGACCGTGACGAGCGCCGCCGACATCTTCTCGTGGGGCGGCCTGGTGATCTTCGCGGGCAGCGGGCGCAAGCCGTTCGGTGACGGCCCGACGTCGGCCCAGCTACGCCGGGTCCAGCACGCCGATCCCACGCTCGGCGACCTCGATCCGGCGCTGGCCGCCGTGGTGCGCGCGGCGATGCGCCGGGAGCCGGGCCGCCGGCCCACCGCCGAGGAGCTGCTGCGCCGCCTCGTGCGCCCCGGCGACGCCGCGGAGACCATCGTCACCAGCCCGCTGGACATCCTGCCGCCCCGGCTGGGCCCGAGCACCGCACCGCCCACCTCGCCCGCCGCCTCGCGAACGTCGCCCAGGCCGGAGTCGGGATCCGGCTCCGGCCCGGCGGGGACGGGATCGGCCCGCGGACCCGCGGTGGCAGGGCCCGGCCTTGCCCCGGCGGTGGCGGGGCCTGGCTCCGCGCCGGCGGGGGTGGGGTCCGGGTCCGCGCCGGCGGGGGTGGGGTCCGGGTCGGTGCCGGCGGGTTCGAAGTCCGAGTCGGCGGTGAGGTCGGGTCCCGGCTCCGCGGCGGCGGGGGTGGGGGCGGGAAGAAGGCCGGGCTTTGCGACGGGACTGGCGTTGGCACGGTCCGAGCCAGGGCCCGACGGGGGAGTCCGTGTCGCGTCCGATCGAGCACCGGCCACCCCGGGCGGATCCGTGCCTCCGGGCGGAGCCGTGTCCTCGGATGGATCTGTGCCCTCGGGCAGACCGATGCTCGCGGGCGGACCCAGGTCCGGAATCGGTGCGACGGCGCCGGATCTGACGCCGGTCGCCGTGCCCGGCCCGGCGACCGGTCCGCTGGACCTGGTGCTGGTGGGCGCGGCCGGTCCCGCCGGCGATCCGGGGTCGGCCGGCCGGCGGCGGGTGCGGCTGATGACCGCCGCGGCCGGTGCCGTGATCGCGGCCGCGCTGATGGTCATCGGACTGCTCGTGCACGCCCACGGCGGATCCGCCCGTGCCACCGCGACGGCGGCCGGGCAGGTCGCCGTGCCCGGCGGGCATGGCGGCGTGACCGTCGCATCGGCCGCGGGCGGCAACACCGCCCCCGCCACCCGACCGGCCACCCGACCGGCCGGCGGCCACGGCGACGCCGGCACCGGCGCGCCGACGAGCGCGGCCGATCCCGCCGCCCACACCGATCCCGCCGACGCCTCGCCGGGCACGGACGGGGTCACCATCCCGGACGTGGTCGGCCAGGACGCCGCCGCGGCCGAGACCGCCCTGCGTGCGGCCGGCTTCGACACGGTCGAGCGCGCCTACCGGGCCGGCAGCGGCGCCCGCGGCACCGTCGTCGCGACCGACCCGTCGGCCGGGACGACGCCCACCCGCGACGCCACCGTCACCCTGACCGTGTCGACGGGGCCAAGCACCGTCACGGTGCCCGAGGTCGTCGGGCAGGACGCCGCGGACGCCCGCGCAGCGTTGCGCGCCGCCGGCCTCACCGTCGTGCAGCGGCTCAACTCCGGCCCGTCCACCGCCGACGCCGGGCAGGTGGACGCCGTCACGCCGAGCGCGGGCACCCGGGTGGCGGCCCGCAGCACCGTCACCATCACCGTGGCCAGCGACACGGTGACGGTGCCCGATCTGCACGGCCGTCCGGCGGGAGAGGCGCAGCGCACCCTGACCGACCTCGGTCTCACCGTCGTCCAGCACCCCCGGCCCGAGGACGATCCGCCCGGCACGGTCATCGGGCAGACCCCGGCGTCGGGTGGCGTGCCGCGGGGGTCGACCGTCACCCTCGACGTCGCCCGCCCCACCGCGACCGGCTCGCCGAGCCCCCCCGCCGCGACCGGGGGACCGGGCCCGTCGACCACCTCCCCGCCGCCGTCCCGGCCGGCCCCGCCGCTCGCGCCCTGACCGCCGGCCGCCGGCCGCTGACCGCTGGCGGTCGGCCGCCGGCCAGGCTGACCCCTGGCGGTCGGCCGGTGGCGCGGTGGCGCGGCGGCGCGGTCAGCCGGCCAGGGTGGCGAGGCTGACGTCCCACAGCCGCGCGGCCGAACGCGGGTCGAGGGCGTAGTCCGCCACCCCGGTGCGGGTGCCCGGCTGGTTCGGGCCGGCCTCGTTGCAGTCCTCGAAGTACCGGCCGCTGACCCCGTCGACCAGCGGCGACGCGGCGAGCAGCACCGAGGTCGACGCCCCCTGCTCGGGCGTCTTCCAGGAGATGCCCCCGCCACCGGCGCCGGCGGCGCTCTGGGCCCGCAGCCGGTCGAGCTCGGCGTCGGTGACGTGGCGCTGCAGCTTCGTGCGGATGCCGCCGGGCATGAGCGCGTTGACGGCGATGCCGTCGTCCGCCCACCGCCGGGTCGCCTCGACGGCGAACAGCACGTTGGCCGTCTTCGACTGCCCGTAGGCCGACCACGGCTCGTACGGCCGCGCGAGGAAGTGGATGTCGTCGAAGACGACGTCGGAGCGCAGGTGCGCACTCGAGCTCACCGACACCACCCGGGCGCCGCCGGCCGCGGCCAGCGCCGGGCGCAGGCCCGTCGTCAGCGCGAAGTGCCCGAGGTGGTTGGTGGCGAACTGCAGCTCCCAGCCCTGCGACGTGCGGGTCTCCGGCGCGGCCATCACCCCGGCGTTGTTGACCAGGATGTGCAGCGGGCCCTGCCAGCCGTTGACGAACGCGGCGACGGAGGCGGGCTGCGCGAGGTCCAGCGGGGCGACGGTGACGTGGTCGTTCCCGGTCGACGCGGTGATGTCGGCGGCCACGCGGGCACCGGCGTCAAGGTCACGGACCGTGATCGTCACCTGGGCGCCCGCGTCGGCGAGTGCCCGTGCCGTCTCGACGCCGATGCCCGAGGACGCGCCGGTCACGACGGCGTGCCGGCCGGACAGGTCGACCTCCGCCAGCACCTCGGCCGCGGTCGAGGTCGCGGAGAACGGTGTGGTGATTAGAGTGCTCACAGTAATGATCTTCCTGTGTGCTCGGCGGATCCGGGCGGAAGCCCGGCCGATATGATGGCGGCGGCGGGACGGCCGCGGCGGCGGCCCGTCCGGGCCGGGGCGCGCGGGCCTGCGGAACACTCGGTCGGTTCCGGTGGGGGCGAAGCTCCCGGCCGCGAAGCCCAGCCTAAGTGGAGTCGCCTCCACTTAGCAACGTGGTCACCGAGCGTTCGCTGGCCGCGCAACGGTCCGCCCCACCTGGCCGCGGGGAGGAGAGCGATGCCGGCGCACGGCAGGACCAGGCCGTTGCGGGCCGACGCCCGCCGCAACCGCGACCAGGTCCTCGACGCGGCCCTGCGGGCCTTCTCCGCGGGCGGTCCGGGCGTGCCGCTGGAGGCCGTCGCGCGGGACGCCGGGGTCGGCATCGCCACCCTCTACCGGCACTTCCCGACCCGCGAGGCGCTCGTCGAGGCGGTCTACCGCGCCGAGCTCGGCCGGCTGTGCGACGCGGCGCCGGCGCTGCTGGGCCGCCTGCCGCCGGCCGCGGCCGTCCGCGCCTGGATGGACGCCTTCCTCGACTACACCACCGCCAAGCGGGGGATGGCCGACGCGCTGCGGGCCGTCATCGCCTCCGGCAGCGATCCGTTCGCCCACACCCGCGAGCGGATGGTCGCCGCCGTCACCTCCCTGCTCGCCGCCGGGGCCGCCGCCGGGACCGTCCGCGCCGACGTCGACCCGGTCGACGTGCTCACCGGGCTCGCCGGCGTCACCCTCGCCGCCGGCGAACCCGCCCAGCGCGCGCAGGCGGGGCGCCTGCTCGACCTGTTCATGGACGGCCTGCGCCCCCGGACCGCCCCGCCGCCCGCCGCGGCGCGGTAGGCGGGGCGGCCCGGACGCGGCGGCTCAGGCGGCGCGTTCGAGGATGTGCACCCCGCAGGCCGAACCCAGCCCGATCACGTGGGCCAGGCCGACGCGGGCCCCGGGGATCTGCCGGTCGCCGGCCTCGCCGCGCAGGTGGGTCGCCACCTCCCAGATGTTCGCGATGCCGGTCGCCGAGATCGGATGCCCCTTGGACTCCAGCCCGCCGGAGACGTTCACCGGCGTCGACCCGTCCCGCCAGGTCGCACCCGAGTTGAAGAAGTCCACCGCGCCGCCCTCCGGGCACAGCATCAGGTTGTCGTAGTGGACCAGCTCGGCGGTGGCGAAGCAGTCGTGCAGCTCGACGAGGTCGAGGTCCTCCGGGTCGACGCCGGCGGTGTCGTAGGCGCGTCGCGCGGCGTTGCGGGTCAGCGTGTTGACGTTCGGCAGCACCTGGCAGGCCTCCTCCCACGGGTCGGTGGTCAGCACCGAGGCGGAGATCTTCACCGCCCGACGGCGCTGCTCGGGCGCCAGGGTCTTCAGCGCGGCGCCGGTGACGAGCACCGCCGCGGCCGCCCCGTCGCAGTTCGCCGAGCACATCGGCCGGGTGTTCGGGTAGGAGATCATGACGTCGTTCATGATCTCATCCAGGGTGAACCGGCGTTGGTAGGAGGCCAGCGGATTCAGCGTCGAGTGGGCGTGGTTCTTCTCGGAGATCCGGGCGAACAGCTCGAAGCTCGTGCCGCCGTAGCGGTGGCCGTACTCCATGCCGATCTGGGCGAAGACCCCGGGCATCGTCTCGGTGCCGATGCGCCCGTCGAGCGGGCCGACCGCGCCGAAGCGGCCCTGCGGCGCCCAGGCGGCGGAGTCGCCCGCCCGCTCGCCGCCGGCGAGCAGCCCGGCGCCGGCGAGCTTCTCCACGCCGACGGCGAGCCCGAAGTCCGCCTCCCCGGCGCGCAGCGCCATGTGGACGACGCGGATCGCGGTCGCCCCCGTCGCACAGGCGTTGGCCACGTTGTAGACGGGGATGCCGGTCTGGCCCACCTGCTTCTGTAACGCCTGGCCGATCCCGCCGCCGCCGCGCAGGTTGCCGGCGGCGAGGACGCCGATCTCCCGCATGGTGATCCCGGCGTCCGCGATCGCGTTCATGGTCGCCTCGGCGGCCAGGTCGATCAGGTCTGCGTCGGGGTGCTTGCCGAACCGCGTCATGCTGATGCCGAGGATCCACACGTCGTCGCTTGCCATGTCGTCTCTCCTGCCGAAGGTGTGGGGCGGGTTCCGGGACGCCGAGGGCCTCAGGGACGGGGCTCGAACCCGAAGCTGATCGCCTCGGTGCCGGCCTGGTCGACGCCGACCGGGGTGAGCGCGAGGCGCACCTTCATCCCCAGGCGCACCGCCTCGGGCGTGGGCGCGACGTTGATGAGGTTGGCGCGCACGCTCGTGCCGGCGCAGTCCACCGTCGCCGACACGAACGGCACGGGTACCCCGGGGGCGGCGTGGGCGACGATCGTGAACGCGCGCACCTCGCCCTCGGTGGAGACGTCCACCTGCGTGAAGGAGGTACCGAAACAGCTCGCGCACGCGTTGCGCCGGTCGAAGAAACGCGCGCCGCACGCGGTGCATTCGCGGGCGACCAGGTGCGGTCGTTCACCCAGGACCAGATAGTCGACGAACGGGACGGTCTGCGGCACGGGGGGTGCTCCTCACGGGTCGGATTCCGTCCCCGGCCGGCCGACCGGCGGACGCGTGGGTGGTCCGCCGCGGGACGGGCCGTGGTGGTGGCGGTGGCGGATCCCACCCCGGCCGCGGCCCCGGGGGCGCGGCCCACCGATCACCCTCCACCCCTTGTGGGCTTACCACCCGGTCCAGGCAGCGGCAACCGGTCGGCGGCCCTGGGGGCGCGACCGCTCCGCGGCGCGCTCGCGCACCAGACCCGGCCGTCTGACGGTGCTCCACCGCTCGCCCGGGCCCGGCTCAGCCGTTCGCAGCGCCGTGCGGCGGCACCGCGTCCGGCCCGAAAGTGCCGGACGCGCACATCACGCAATCCCTCCGTCTGCGTTTTCCCTGGTCGGGGGTTCCCTGGACGAGACCCACTCGGCACAACCCGCCCGATACCGGGACATGTTGCTACTATGTCGCGACCGCAATAAATACTCCGAGGGCGGGTCATCAATGCCCTGACGGCGAGGGGAATCGGCTTGGACGAGCTCGACCGGGCCTTGTTGCGCCTGTTGCAGCAGAATGGCCGGCGGACCAACCGGGATCTCGCCCTGGCCACCCATGTGGTGCCCTCGACCTCCCTGCAGCGGGTGCGCGCGCTGGTGGAACGGGGCATCATCAGCGGGTTTCGCGCCGAGGTCGATCTCGCCGCGATCGGCCGGCCGGTGCAGGCCCTGATATCCGTGCGGGTCAGGCCGCCCTCCCGGCCGGTGATCGAGGCTTTCCGTGCCTGGGCGGCCGACCTCACCGAAACGGTGAGCCTGTTCTCCACGACCGGAACCTTCGATTTCCTCCTGCACGTCGCGGTGCCGGACGTCGACGGGCTCTACCGCCTCGTCATCGACCGGCTCACCGCCCGGCCCGAGGTCTTCGACGTGCAAACAAGCCTGGTGTTCGACCACCGCCGCTCGGCCACCGTCGAGCCGATCGAACCGGCCGGCCCGCCCGAATAGCGCCGCGGCGGCCACCGTCGCGGTAGCGGTGCGGCGGGATGGTGAACAGCGCTGCCGGGGCGGTGGCTACGCTGCGGGCGTGGCCGATCGGGATATGAGCCGCGGGTACGACGCCGACCCCGCAAAGGGCGGCGGCACCGGGACCGGACAGATGGGCGAGGGCCGTTCCTCCGTGCGGCACCTGTCGCACGCCTATCGCGAACTGTCCGCCCGTTACCGGTCCGGCGCGGACACCCCGCCCGACGGGACGCTGACCGCCGACCACGTGCGGGCCTACGTTGCCGCCCGGTTGCCGGCCACCCTCGCGGTCAGCCGCGCGGTGCTGGCCGAGGTCGCGGCCCGCCGGCCGGACTGGCAGCCGGCCAGCCTGCTCGACCTGGGCGCCGGGCCCGGCACGGCGGCCCACGCCGCGGCGGAGCGGTACCCCGGGCTGGCCCGCGTCGACCTGGTCGAACGGTCCGCGCTGATGATCGACGCCGGGCGCCGACTGGCCCGCGCCGACGGCCCGCCGGCGCTGCGCGCGGCCCGCTGGCACCGCGGCGACGTGCAGATCCCGCCGCCGGTGACCGCGGACCTGACCGTCGCCGCCTACCTGCTTGGCGAGCTGCCCGCCGCGAGGCGCTCCGCGGCGGTGGCGGCGTGGTGGCGGGCCACCGCGGGGGAGCTCGTCCTCATCGACACCGGCACCCCGGCCGGCTTCGCCCGGATCCTCGCCGCCCGAACGGCGCTGCTCGCCGCCGGCGCGACGATCACCGCCCCGTGCCCCGCCGACGGCGCCTGCCCGCTGCCGCGCGGCGACTGGTGCCACTTCGCCCGCCGCGTCGAGCGCAGCGCGCTGCACCGGACGACGAAGGACGCCGCCCTCGGCCACGAGGACGAGAAGTACACCTACCTGGTGGCCTCCCGGCAGGACCCCGCGCACGCCGGCGGGCGGGTGCTGCGTGCCCCGGCGGCCCGCTCCGGCCACGTCCGGCTCCTGGTCTGCGCCCCGGACGGCCGGCGGGACGTCGTGGTCGCCCGCAGCGCCGGCGCGGACTACCGGTGGGCCCGCCGGGCCCGCTGGGGCGACGCCGCCCCGCTCCTGCCCGCCGCCCGTCGCGGGACCGCAGGAAGGTGACCACGTACGCATTCCATCTATCGGTGTCGTCAGCAGCCCATCGAGCCGAGCGCGATGATCCGGTTCGCCTCGTCGAGGGCGGAGTCGAAATCGGCCCCCGGGTCGTGGCGGAGCAGCTCCGTGGCGCGAGCATGCGCACAGACCGTCGGGTCGGCACTTGCCCTTGCCGTCTGCAGGGCCGGCTCGATCACGTCTCCGAGTGCGACGAGGGCCCGGCTGAGACTCAGGTGCATATTCCGGTCGCCGCGACCGAGTTGCGCGGCCAGGTCCGCGGCCAGCCCTTTCTTTTCCCCGGCGGGCACGAGGATGACGGCGGCACGCCATGCGCTTCGCGCGACCTCGTCGTTGGCGTCGTGCAGCAACGATCGCGTGATGGAGGGCCACGCACTCCCGTCCCCGATTTTGGACAGCGTGTGCAACGCCTGGCTTCGGGCCGCAGCGCGCTTGGAATGCAGCTCCGTGCGGAGTCTGGGCACCGTGATCTCCGCCGGGAGACGGGTCAACGCCCAGGTGAGCATGTCGCGCACGAAGAAGTCCGGCTCCACCGCGCACCGTTCCATGAGCGCCTCGAGGAGATCGGGGTCGGGGTTCGTGCCAACCGCCAGGGTCGCCTGGAGCCGCGTCGACGAGTCTGCGGCGCTCAACGCGTCGAGTAGGCGGCTGTCCGGTGCGGTCCTGCGCGTCGCGCTGATGGGGACCACCTCCTGCATCGAGTGCGGACCTTATCACCGTGTTGATGTCAAGTGCGTGATGTCCGGGGCGAGCAGAGGCTTGGCCAGGAAAGCCCGGTGGACATCCGTTCCCCCAGCCGCACAGGTCATAGTGCCTCGGGCCGATCAGGACGGCGCAGGAACCTCCATTCAGCCGGGGCGGGCGACAAAGGTCGCGTCGACCTTGCTGCTGTATCGGCCGTATCCGTGGGGAACAGGAACATCCGGTCTGCTGATCCGCCACATGACGGACACAGCAATAAGCCGTCGACTGCGCCACCCGTGGTGGCGGCCTGCGCCCTGGCCTCGGCGCCCACCGCCGCCGTCGCACCCTCGGCACCGCAGGACCGACAGGAGCCGGACCTGCGCGGTCCGCGTGGCACCCCGGCCGGGTCACCCAGCGGCTGCCTGATCGTCGTCGACCTCACCCCGGCCGGCGGCAGATCTCGATCACCCACAGTCACGGCCGCCTTCGTCTCGTCCGGTGGGTGAGCCGTCTGTGCTACCCCGCGGACCCGTCGCCGCAGGTCGGGACGCCGCCGACAAACATGGCGTGGTGCCGTGGACACCCCACGCGAAGACCCAGAAAAGGTGCGCTCTACTCTGATGGCGCGATTCCGCGCGGGCGGCACGGGACGGTCCACACCACGGAAGGCGACCGCGGCGGGAAGGATCCGCCGAACTCGACGGCACGCGGCGGCCGCAGCGATGTGATCCGGAACGAGATGGGCGGGGGAGATGGGCGCGGGCTCACCACCGTGGGCGCGGGCGCGCAGGGCGGCGGTCGGGTCGTCGGCGGATGCCCCGTCCCCGTCAACGCCGACGCCGAATCCCGGTCCGGCGACGCTCCCCGTGCCGCGACAGCCCACCAGCCCGGCGGCGCGGCCCGCGGCGGACCGGCGGGTGCGGCTGCGGCGGCGGTCGGGCCCGGGCGGGCGGGTCGGCGGGTGGGGCCGCGGGCCGGGCCGGGCGGCCTGGTCGCGCCCGGCGGTCACCGTCGCCGTGATCTGCGCCTGTTCGTTCACGGTGAGTCTCGTCCTGCAGGCGACGCTGTACCGGGACGGCTCCGGCGACGCCGACGAGGCCGCCTACGTCCTGCAGGCCCGGATGCTGCTCGACGGGCACCTCACCCTGGACGCCGCGACGATGGAGCCGTTCTTCCGGCCCTGGCTGACGGGCGAGCACGACGGCCGGCTGTTCACCAAGTACCTGCCCGGCTGGCCGGCGCTGCTCGCCGCCTCGCAGGCGGTGTTCGGCACCATGGCGGTCGCCCCGGCCCTCGTCGCCGCCGGCTGGGTCGCCGGGACCTACCGGCTGGCCCGCGAGCTGCTCGACGACGCGGCGAGTGCCGTGCTGGCCGCGGCCCTGCTGGCCGGGTCGCCGCTCGTCGTCGTGCACACGGCGCTGCCGCTGGCCTACGCCTGCGGCGCGGCCACGCTCACCCTGGCCAGCGCGGCGCTGCTACGGGGGGCCCGCACGGGCGCCCGGCGCTCGCTGCTCGGCGGCGGGGCCGGCGCGGGCTTCGCGCTGCTGCTGCGCCCCTTCGACGCGGTGCTGGTGCTGACCGGGGTGGTCGTGTTCGCGCTCGCGCGGTTACGCCGCCAGCCGCGGGCGATCCCTGCGCGGGTCGGCTGGGCGGTCCTCGGCGCGGCGCCGTTCGTCGCCGTGCTGCTGGTGTTCTGCTGGCTGGTCACGGGCTCCGCCCTGCGGATGCCGCTGTCCGCCTCCGATCCGCTGGACCGCTTCGGCTTCGGTCCCCGGCGGATCCTGCCGTCCGAGCCGACGTTCGCCTTCACCCGCCACCTCGCGCTGCGGGCCCTGCAGCAGACCTGCACCGCCGCGCCGGGCTGGCTGTTCGGCGGCGTGGTGGTGGTCGCGCTCGCCGCTGTCGGCGCGGTGGCCGCGCGGCGGCGGGCGCAGCGGCTGCTGCTCGTGGCGACGGTGGCCGCGGTCGTCGGCGGATATCTGTTCTGGTGGGGCTCGGCGTTCGCGATGCCGGGGCTGCGCGACGGGCTCGGCCCGCACTACCACCTCGCCGCGCTGACACCGATCCTGATCCTCGCCGCGGACGGCGCCCGCCGCCTGTGGTCGGCCGCCGCCGCCCTCCCGCGGGCCACCGTGCTGCGGCCCACCGCGGCCGGCGTGGTCGTGGTGACGATGGTCCTGCTCACCGCGTCGGCGGTGCCCGGCAAGGTCGACGGGCAGCGCTGGGTCAACGACCACAACGCCTTCCTCGCCGCCCTGCTCCCGGACCGCTACCCCGCCCCGGCGGTGGTCGTCGTGACGCCGCAGGTGCCCAGCCGGTACACCCAGGTGCCGTACCAGACGCTGCGCAACCGGCCGGACCTGCACGGTCGCGTGCTGTACGCGGCCGACCTCGGCCCCGCGACGGCGACCCTGCCCGACCGCGTGCCGGGCCGGGCGCTGTACCGGCTGCGCCCGGATGAGATCGCCGACCCGGCGGCGCCCGCCAGCTTCTACGGCTCGTTCACCGCGCTGCGTCAGGTCGGCGGCGAGCGGATCCGGGTTCACCTGGTCGCTCGCCTGCCCGCCGGCCCCGCGGCCGCCGCCGGCGCGGCCGGCGCGGCCGCCTACGTGCGCCTGGGCGCCCAGACCCGGATCTTCCCGGCGACACCGGCCGCCGCGTCGGTGATCGACGCGACGGTGGTGGTCACGTCGGGGGAGCCGGCGGGCGCGGGGGAGATCGGCGTCGGCGCGGCGACGCTGCCGGAGGAACTCGTCGTCGGACTCGTCCAGCCGACCGCCGCGGGCCCCGCCCGCTGGGAGGAACGCATCCCGCTGGCGCGCCGGCCTACCACGGGTGCGCTGACCCTGCTCACCCCCGGACTGGGCTGGCGCCAGGTACCCGGCCGCGCCGCGGCGGGATGGCTGCCCGCCCCGGTCCGCCCCACGCTGGCCGTCGCCGTCGGCCTCGACTGATCCGGCCCGCCGCCCGCCGCCCGCGGCCGACACCACAGTCGACTCCACTGCCCGGCGCGATGCTGGCGCGGAGCCGGGTTCCTCGGTCAGCGATCCGTGGCCCAGGGCGGGTAACGAAACCCTCCTGACGCGATACCGGGAGGGTGACTACAGCGGAAATCAGGCCACGTCGTGGCGGCGCCGCCAGAAGGTGCTTTCGGTCCACCGGCGTTCCTGGCGGTAGACCTCGGTCGAGTTGCGCAGGTAGGTGGCAGTCACTCGATCGATGAAACTCCGGTAGGCCTGCAGTGCGCGAGAGTTTCCGGCCAGGTCCTCGGCGATGGTGAGGCCCGCGCGGAACCCGGAGTGCAGGGCGTTGAGGATGCCCTGCGAGGACAACGGATCGACGGCGAGCGCAGCGTCGCCCACCGCGAGCCAGGCGGCTCCGATCGGTGGGTCAAGGTACCGGCCGGCCGCGGGTGACAGGCGTGGGGACGTGGCTGCCCGGTCCGGGTCCGCCCGGTGCCGCAGGTGGTGGGTGTGCTGGGCCGCCGCCAGGAATCCGCCTGCGGTCTGTAGCGCGGGCGGGACGAGGTCCACGTCGGTGAAGAAGGCGACTGCCCGCTGGCCGGTCGTTACCAACGAGGTGTACCACCAGCCGCCGGGCCTGGCTTCCACCAGGGTTCTGGCGTCGGTGTCACCGGGAACGGGCTCGAGGAGGATGGATGTCGCGATCAGCCGGTCGTACCGGTGGCGAACGGCGCGGCTGCGGGCGAGCAGCGCGCGGCGCCCGGTGGCGTCGACCAGCCAGCTGGCCGCGACCTCGGCGGAAGGCTCTGGGGCGGCAGCGCCTTGGGTGACGCCGTCGTCGTCGGCGGCCGGACGATCTGGCCGTATCCGCCAGCCTCCCGCGGTACGGGCGAGGTGGCGTACGACCGCGGTGCGCACGTCGGCGCCCGCCCGCGCGGCGTGATCGCGCATCATGCTGTCAAAGCTGGCCCGGTCAAGGTGCCAGCCGTGGCCGTGTGGATCGAAGACGTGGTCCACGCCCTGGAGACCGGCTGACCCCCACGCGGCGTTGGTGCCAGGGCAGGGCAGGTGGCCCTCGGCCTGGAACGTGGTCCACAGGCCGAGGTCGCGCAGGATTGTCCGACCGACGGGCGGCAGGGTCTCCCCGGACCCGTGCCGTCCGGCGGGCTGCGGTCCGTGCCGCCCGGCGGGAGCCGCGAGCAGGAGCACCCGTCGGCCGGCACGGGCGAGGGTGAGCGCGGTCGCCGCCCCCGCGGGACCGCCACCGACCACCGCGACGTCGTACCTTCCGACCTCAGGCACTGGACTCAACGCAGGCCGTGGGGGAAGCGGGCGACCTTGTCGATGTAGCCGGCGGCGACCTCGTCGTCGGGCCGGTCGTCGGCCGCGACGGCGGCCGCGGCCGCCCTGGCCGCGACCGCGTGATCAGCGGACTCGGGCACATGGATCGTGATCAGGCCGCGGAGCGCCGGTCCGGTGTCCGGTCCGAAGCCGGTCTCGGACTCGACCATCATCACCGGCGGAAACTCCGCCGTGTCGGTTGGACCGGGGCGGACCTCGATGACGCCGAGCTTGCCGAACTCGGCGACCATACAGTTGATGCGCCGCAGGTAATCGGCGGGAAAGAAGCGGTCCCACACCCGGCGCCGCGCGAACGCCGCCAGGCGGGTGGAGATGTCCTGGGACGGGTCCACGACCGTCTGGTAGTCCTCTTCGCTGAGTACCTGGTTGGGTACCCGGGCCGGCCAGAAGGTCGGTAGATACGGGTCGTAACGCCGCCCGAAACCGAGATCGTACCCGGACCGGCAGCTCGCGGTGTCGGTCTGCCACGGCACGGCCATCCAGCGGGTCAGATCGCCCGCGCCCTGCCCGTACAGCGGACCGGTCCGGCTCAGCGCGGCCAGCGGTGTGAGGACGTTGCCGTAGTCCGTCTCCGGCTGGTCCGGATCGCGGTGGCGTATCCGGAATGGTGCGCTGTACATGGTGGTGTGCCGGACCGGCCAGGTGACCTCGCATCCCGGATGGAACGCATCCGCCAGGCAGAACGACAGCGCAGCCCGGTCCAGTGTCGACGGCTGCTCGGCGATGTCCACATCGCCGAGGTTCCGTGCCGGCGCGTTGCCGGGGTCGTCGTCGGTTCCGTAGTCGGCGTCGAAGTTCCCCTTGGCCCACTGCTCCAGTTGCCAGTACTGGGTCGGCGTGACGGTCATGTGCTGGTGTGCGGAGACCGGGGGCAACGACATCGCGTCTCCGTACACCGGAGGCCAGGGAACCGGGGAGACACCGTCACGGTCCAGGTTCCGGAAGGTGGCGAACACCGTCCGCCGCACGTCGTCGTCGACGGCCGCCGGGCTCGCCAGGCGCGCGAGGTATCCCGGAGCAAGGAAGAAGTCACGGCCGCCCCAGCCGAACCGAGCGGCGAAGCCCTGGTTGACCCACTGCAACGCGCACATGCGGTGGAGAACCGGCAGGATGTCGCGTCGGAAGGACACGCTCCGGGGGCGCGGCAGGATCCCGGCGGAGACGTAGGCGTCATACAGCAGATCGTGCAGTGTGCGAACCGACCTGAGCTGGGGGGCGTAGTTCGGCGGCGCGGTCACGACCCACGCGGGATCCGTCGGCACCAGTTCGCCATCGATGCGCACCTCGGCGGTGACCGGTCCGTCGCTGGTGTCGTCGTGCCAGCCGTCGTTGTTGGCGAAGGTGGTCGCGGGAGAACCGTCGCGGGAGGCGGACACGCCACGGCCACCGAGGAAGATCAGACGGCCGTCCTCGTCGGTGGCGAGCTCGCCCAGGTAGACCTTCTTGCCGCAGAACTGCCCGGTGTCGAACCGGTGGTCCAGACCGGACTGGTTACGGCCCCGGATTGTCCGTTTCCCGGGGTCGATGGTCAGGTCGCCCCGGTCCTCAACCGGCACCTGGGCGTTTCGGCGCCGGGAATCCGGCGCACTGGTGGCCTCGGGAATGTCCAGCGCGATCTGGAACTCGTACCAGGCGGCCTTCTTGTTCGCCACGTGCACGGTCCAGCATAGATCCGCGTTGTCCGCCGTCAGTTCGGCCACCGCCTCACCGGCCGCGTTGTACCCGTACACCCGGAACCGTACCGCCTGGCGCCGTAGCGCACCGGTGGCATCCTTGTAGGAGTCGAATGGCAGCGGCACCGGATCATCAACCTCCGGCGCCAGGTGATATTCTTCGCTGTTTCCGACTCTGGCTACCCCGATCGCCGGATGAATCGCGGCTCGCACGATCCGGGTGTCTCTCGCCGGATGGACGGTCATCGTGGGACGGGGCGCGTCGGGCTCACCGACGGGGACACCGTTGACGTTTCGGCGCAGTTCGGCGGAAGCCTGGTAAACGACCCGGCGGGCGTCGGATATGGAGCCGAGCGGGGCATGGTCGGGCAACGCGTGCCACGGCTGGAAGGCCAGGCTCTCGCCGTAGGCATCCTGCCCCCGCGCGGCAACGTCCTGGCCGTGCAGGGTGAGGGTGGCCACGTGCACCGGCGCACTCTGGCCCTCCTCCCAACGCACCGTGGCCCGATCGAGCGGCATGGCGTCCGGCTCGGTACGGAACTGGACCATCAGGTGAAACACGGCCTGCCCCGCCAGCAGCCGAAACCGCAGGTCGGAACGCAGATAGCTGGGATCCTGGCCCGGCGGGCCGGCACGGTCGTCGGCCGGGGCGGCCGACACGGGCAGCAGCTTGTACTTGACCTGCCGGTCGGGGCCGAAGGCGTACGGCAGACCGCTCCAGTACGTGGCGGTCAGTACACTGGCCTCCGATTTCGCCATATCGGCGAGGATCTGCCGTGTCGTGGGATGTTCCGCCAGGTACCCGGCATAGTCATGGTCTACCACCCCGGCCCTGGTGAACTCGCACATGTCCGTGGCGGTGTCGACAAAGAACACGTCGTGATTCTGGAGAACGAGATCGTGGGTGGTTGCGTCCACCTCGGTCGCCAGTAGTTTTCTTCCGGGTACCCCAAACAGCTTGATCCCGATTCCCAGGGTGCTTTTCAGGTCGGTCCGGGACGGCAGCGTGTCGCTGGAGAAACGGACCCAGGCCGGCAACGCATCCTGCCGGAGCAGGCCGATCCGCAACTCCTCCGGCAGATCCGGGCGTACCGAGAGGAGGCCCTGGGCCACTCCGTGGGCCTTACTGAAGACCGGACGGCGCACCGGATCCTGGCCCGAATCGACGCGCTGCCGCAGCACGGTGTCCACGAACATCGCCTTGAGATCGGCTATCGGGTCGGCGCAGGTCGGGGACGTTGTCGGGTTCATTCTCTTCTCCCGGGATCGGGCAACGTGGCGGTCCTGCACAACCGAGGATTCCGGGCGTGACGATACGCGGCCGTGGTCCCCTGGCGGCTGCGGCACACCGGGTGTCATATCGAGGCCGCAGAACCCGCCGTCGGCGGACACGAGGTCCTGTCCGGAGTCGGCTGATAAAGGCGCCGGAGGCGGATCGGAGGGGAGGACTCTAAGTTCTTACGCAATCTGCGCGAGCAGGAGGAGTGCGCAGGGTGCACCCGGCCGAGGAGGACGGTCCGTGGCGGTGCACGGCCCTCGGGGTCTTCTCCGCGGCCGCTGACCCGGACGGCTGCCGGTCCAGGCCGCTGACGCGCCCCGTAGCGGTGAACAGGACCCCGCCCGCGGGTGACACCACCCCGCGGCTGGCGCGTCTGCCGGATGTGCGTGCCTCCGACGCGGCATAATGCACGTGCATATGCGTTTGATGATGCTCGTGCATTCGATGGAGGTCGACCATGGCCGAACGTCCCCCGATCGGGCCGGTGTCACCACCCCCCTTACCGGCCCATCGCCTGGTGATAGTGGTCACCGCGGCGACCACTCTGCTCGGCCTGGCGACACTTGCTGCGGTCACCGTCATCACCCTGGGCTCCGGCGAACCCGTCGCCGCCGCCGTCGTCGCCGGGCTCCCACCGGCGGTCATGAGCCCGTTCGCAGTTGCTCTACCTGCGGTTATCCGAGTCGCCCAGGCAGAGCGGCCACCACGCCGGCGCGGGTACGGGCGGCGGGCGGCCCGAGAGTCCCAGACCCGCCGCGCGCCGCGGGGGCAATGACGCCGCTCCCTCGATTGCCATCGCGGTGACGACGGCGGATCACCGGCAGGGAAGATCGCCTCTACGGTTGAGCGTCGTGCGGGTCATCTGGGCGGCCTTGGCCGCGATCGTCATGTCTGTCGGCCTCCTGGCCGGCTGCAACGCCTCCGCGACCGGTGTACCCCTCAACGCTGCCAGTGGCATCGATACGAGCGCCGCCCTCGGCGGTTCGTCCGTGGGCGCCACCGGCGACTCGTCGGCCGTCACCGGCGGGGCGCTGCCCGTCGCCGCGACGGCGTCGCCCGCATCCTGCGGCGGCAAGGTCACCAATGTGCAGGATGTCCAACGGCTCATCAACGAGCCGGTCGGCTGCCCCGGCGCGCTGAACACGTTCTGGCACGGCGAGTTCGGCGACGCCTGGACGGCGCCGCGCTTCGTCGCCTACCGCGACGGCGAGGTGCCCGACGACGCCTGCGGCCGCGAGGTCAACGACCCCCGCCAGTTCGCCGACAACGCGCTGTACTGCACGCTCGACGACACGGTCGCCTACAGCGTCGACTTTCTCGACGAGCTGGCGCAGGTCGGCGGCCCCACCTACCCGCTGTTCGTCCTCATGCACGAGCTGTCCCACCGCGGCGACCGCATCGGCGGGAACCTGGGGGNCGTCACCCGCGCCGAGGAGAACCAGGCCGACTGCTTCGCCGGGCGGCAGGCCTCCGCCGCGCACGACGCCGGGCGCATCGCCGTCAGCGACGCCCTGCAGGGCGCCCTGCTGTTCTACAGCCTCGGCGACACCCGCGGCGGCTGGTTCGCCCAGGAGCCCGCCAGCGCCCCCGACGCCCATGGCTCCCCCCGCCAGCGCGCCCAGGCGTTCGCCTTCGGCTACCTGCGCGACAGCTCCACCTGCCACACGATCGGCAAGTCCCAGACGGGCGACGTGTCGTTCTGACCACCGGCCTCCACGTCCGCCGTCAATCTGGTGACGCTCGGTAACCATAGGTGCGGCCGGGTTGCGGCGACAGGGTTACGGTCGGTTATGACCTTCAGGGCTGCGTCCGATCAGATCGAGGTTCCCGCCGGGGTGGGTCTGACCGCTGTCGGCATGGCGTGGGTCCGCGCCCGGGAGAGCGCGCGCCGCGACCGGCTCTTCGACGACCCCTACGCGGAGGCGTTCGTCGAGGCGGCCGGGGGCCCCGCCGCGGCCGGCCCCGCCGGCGCCTTCGCCCGCTTCATCGACGTGGTGGACTCCCACGGCGTGCAACGCACCCGCTTCTTCGACGACTACCTGACCCGTGCCGCCGACGACGGCCAACGCCAGCTCGTCCTGCTCGCCGCGGGCCTGGACACCCGTGCCTACCGGCTGTCCTGGCCCGCCGGTACCCGGCTGTTCGAGGTCGACCTGCCGGAGATGCTGACGTTCAAGCAGGCGGTCCTCGACACCCGGCACGCGACCGCGCGCGCCGAGCGGGTCACCGTCCCCGCCGACCTCGCCGGCGACTGGGCGACCGCGCTGACCCGCGCGGGCCTGCGGCCGCGGGAACGCACCACCTGGCTCGTCGAGGGCCTGCTGCCCTACCTCGACGCCGACCAGGCCGGCCGTCTGCTCACCACCGTCGGGGAGCTGTCCGCCCCGGGCAGCCTGCTGGGATTCGAGTACCAGTCCGCCGACACGCGGCTGCTCGACGAGCTGCGCGCCACCCCGGAGCTGGCCGAGTTCGCGACCCTGCTCAAGGGCGGCCTCGACGAGCCCGCCCTCACCTGGCTGCCCCGCCACGGCTGGCAGGTGCTGCGCGCCCGGCTGCGCGCCGAGCTCGCCACCGAGTCCGGCCGCCTCGCGCCCGGCCCGCTCGTCGACGGCTTCCTCGTCGCCATCCGCCGCTGACCGCCATCCGCCATCGGCCGCTGACCGCCATCCGCCGCTGACCGCCATCCGCCGCTGACCGTCATCCGCCATCGGCCGCTGACCGTCACCCGCCGCCGGCCCGCGCCGGCCGGGGCCAGGGCCCGGACAAGACGACGGCCATGGTTCCCCGGGATGACTCTCCCGGGGAACCATGGCCGAGATGCCGCCCGCTACCGGCGGCCGGCGTGGGCCGAGCCGCGGATCAGGGGGCCTGGAAACCGGCCGCGATCAGGACTGCCTCGCCCTTGTCGGAGGTGACGTAGTCCTCCCACGCCTTGCCGCCGGCGGCGTTCTTGCCGGCCTTGAGGGTGGCGATCGGGTAGTCGTTGATGGCCTTCGCCGACTCGGGGNACTCGATACCCGTCACCTTGTCGCCCGCGGCCTTCGCGTCCGTGCGGTAGACCAGCGCCGCGTCGACCTCACCGAGGGTGACCTTCGACAGGGCGGACTTGACGTCCTGCTCGAGGGTGACGGGGGTCAACTGCGTCCCGGCCGCGGCCAGCGCCTTCTTCGCCGCCGCGCCGCAGGGCACCTGCTCGGCGCACAGCGCGACCTTCACGCCCGGCTTCACCAGGTCGGGCAGGTCCTTGATGCCCTTCGGGTTGGCCTTCGGCACGGCGATGACGAGCTGGTTGCGGACGAAGACCTTCGGCGCCGAGGAGTTCTCCCCGGCGTCGGTGACGGTCTTCATCGTGGCCGGGCTCGCCGCGGCGAACACGTCCGCGGGCGCGCCGGAGGTGATCTGCTGGGCCAGCGCGGAACTGCCCGCGAAGGAGAACTTCACGGTGGACCCCGGGTTGGCGGCCTCGAACTGCTTGCCGAGCGTCGTGAACGTCCCGGTCAGCGACGCCGCGGCGAACACCGTGACCGTGCCCGTCACACCGCTGGAGGCACTGGTGGTGGCGGGCGCCGGCGTGGCGGCCGTGCCTCCGTCGCTCCCGCTGCTGCCACACCCGGCGGCGAGCAGACCGGCGCTGGCCACGACCGCCAGCGCCGTCTTCACCCTGCGAAATCTCACGAATCCCCGTTCCTACGCACCACGGTCGGTCGCCGGCGCCATCGCGCGCACGGTCGACCGCCCCCTACGAACATCCACTGTTGGCTGTGCGGTCGGGCGCCTCGATGTCACTCATCGTCACCGAACCGACCTATGGCGACGTCGTCGTCGCCGCGAGCGTCGAGCCGCGCGGAGTACTCCGACGGCGACGGCACCCGCTCGCACCTGCGGATGCCGCTGGTAGGCGATGCCGCAGATGCGAAACTGGATGCATGATAGTGCCGCTTGTACGTTACGACCAGGTGGGGGTGCCTCAAATCCTTCCGCAACTGCGGTCCGGCTCCGGCCGGATCCAGCGCGCGCCGGCGCCTGCGCCCCGGGCGGGCCGGCAGTGAGCTGAGCCCGTCACAGCGGGCTGTGTCCTACGGGAGGCAGGGGCTGTCGTGGCCCGTGACCACGCGCAGCGCGACGAGCGGAACGTCCAGCGTGAGCACGATGCCGATGGCGGTCACGTCGTAGTCGAGGACCCAGGTGGCCGAGGCCTCGGCGACGCCGGCGGGCACGCAGTGCCCGTCCTGCCAGCGCACGCCATCAGCATGATCGGGATGATCGTGCGCGCGAATAGTCACAGAAGCGAGCAAAATGGTCACGCTATGACGGCCGGCCGGGCGCTCATCTGCCGGGCGGTGGTCAGCCGGGCGGTGGTCAGCCGGGCCCCGACGCGCGCACGGCCCGCCCCCTGGTGGGGTGCGGGCCGTGGACGCTGCAGCGAGCGGGCGAGCGGGCGAGCGGGCGAGCGGCCGAGCCGCGTGCGCGGACCCGGGGCGCGGGCGAGCTCAGGGCAGGGCGTGGAAGGTGCGGTCGTGGTAGATCAGCGGCGCCGCGGCGGGGTCGGTCGCGGCCTCCAGGACCTGGCCGACGATGAGGAAGTGGTCGCCGGCCTCGATCGGCGGGCGGGTGGCGCAGCGCAGCCAGGCCCGGCCGCCGTCGAGCAGCGGCTCCCCGGTGGGCAGCGCGGTCCAGCGGGTCGGCTCGGCGAACCGGTCGATGCCACTGCGGGCGAAGCGGCGGGCGACCTCCTCCTGCTCCGAGGAGAGCAGGTTGACGACGAACGTCTCGGCGGTGCGCAGGTGCGGCCAGGCCGACGCGCTCGACGAGATCGCGAAGACGACCATCGGGGGCTCGGCGGACAGCGACGCCAGCGAGGTCGCGGTGAAGCCGACCGGTCCCACGCCGGCGTCCGTCGTGATGACGGCGACGCCCGCCGGGTGACCCCGGAAGACGGTCCGGAACAGGTCGCCGTCGACGGCGCGCGCCCTGGGGGCTCCCTGGGTCTGGCGAAGCGAGGCGGTCATACGGATGCTCCCGAGGTTCGAGGGGCGGACATGGTTCTGAGCGGCGGACATGGTTCTCAGTGGCGGTCGTGGGTGTTGAGCGGCGGATCGGGCTCGGCCGGTGCCATGGACCGCGTCGGTCACGCCGACGGTCGGGCCATCCGACCGATCGTCGCCGCTGCGCCGCGCCCGGTCGGCACGCTCGCCACGACTCGGACCGCGGACCGGCAGGGTCCGGCTCGTGGACGGGCCGGGCTGTCCGCCGCCGCGGGGCTGGGGAGTGGGTCGGACACGTGCTGGTCAGGGCCACCGGCGACGCGTGGCAGGCGCACGGCCGGAGGCGGACGTGTCAACGGGGGGCGAGCCACCCTGCGGGGCCGGGCGGGACGGCGACGGGGCGGGCGGAGCCGTTCGGGACGGCGCAGGTGCCGGAGGCGTTCACGACGGCGGCATCCGCGCGGGACCGGGCCGGGCCTTCCCGGCGGGTCGGTGCGGACGCTCGCGGGATGGGGTGGCCGGGGTGGGGTGACTCAGCGGCAGGGGCGACAGAGATCGCTGTTGCTGTGGCCGAAGTCGACGTGACGCCGGCGCCGCAGACGTGGCTGGTCGTCGCGACCCTCCACAGAGGCGCACGGCGATGCGCCGGCCGTAGGCCACGGAGTGAGCTGCACGCTTCCACACTAAATCCGCGCCAATGGCAGGTCAACGGGCCGATCAGGGCATCCGGACCCCGGTGTGTGGCGGGTGACCTCAACACCGGGATACGCACGGAACGCGGATGGGGACGACTATGACTTCGCTCACTGCCGGCGTGGATCTGTGCACGGTACGGCCCCGCCGATCGCCGTCCGGTCCGCGGGCGGGATGACCGGTGGCGCCCAGCTCGGCCGCTCCCGTCCCGAGGGGCGGTGGTTCACGGCACGCCCGTCATTGTGTTGCTGGTGATATTTGAGATACGGATCGGCTACCGGTCCTGCGCGCACCGCTAACACGGAGCCCGGTCGGAACGAGTGGCGGTAGCACTCCGTGTGGCAGCACGCGAGCAGGGCCGCGTGAATGCGTTCGCGGCCGACCGGAGGGGCTCGCAGCCGAAGTGGAGGGAACCCCCCGGTTGGCTCCGCGACAGCTCGGCCCTGGTAGGTTTCCGCCAGCGGAGAGGTGCTCTTCGGTGAAGGCGCGGGGGGATCGGCCCCGTCCTGACCGCAGCGTTGTCAATGCGGATCGTCCGCACTGATCCTTTGTGTTTATGCGCCACCGGGTAACGGCGGTCTGCGGGGTGCAGGCAGCCGGCCGCACATAATCCCGGATCTGCCGGTGAGAGCGGAGGAGGCGTTGGCGCGCAGCGGTCCAGATGCCGGCACGGGTAGACCTCGGCGCGGTCGAGAGGTGGCTTATGCAGGTGTGGCGGACGAGATTCACCGGGGCGGCGATCGCCGCACTCATGCTGGCTGCCTGTAGTTCCGGTGACTCGTCGGGCGGCACGAATAGCGCGACCGGCACCTGCGCCCCCGGCGTCACCGACGACTCGGTCAAGGTGGGTCTGCTCTATCCGGACACCGGTGTGATGGCGGCGCAGTTCACCGGCTTCCGGGCCGGCGTGACCGCGCGATTCGGTGCGGAGAACGCCGCCGGCGGCGTCGGCAGCCGGAAGATCGACTATGCCTGGCAGGACGACCAGTCCGACCCCCGCGGCAACCTGCAGGGCGCCTGCGAGCTGGTCGCGCAGAACGCCTTCGCCGTCGTCCAGTACTCCGCCGCCTCCCAGCAGTCCATCGACTACCTCGACACCGCGGGCGTGCCCGTGGTCGGGGTGGCCGACCAGCCCGGCTGGGGCCAGCACCAGAACACCTTCAGCGTCACCTTCGCCAGCCAGAACGGCCAGAGCACCACGACCCTCGGCGACTTCGTCCGGCAGCAGGGCGGCACCAGGGCGGCGCTGGCCATCAGCTTCCTCAGCCAGACGGCCAAGCTCTACGCCGACGGCGTCAGCGCCAGCCTGCGTCACGCCGGCATCGGCGTCGTCACCCAGGATGTCGACTCCACCAACACCGCGGACGTCGCACAGAAGATCATCGCCTCGGGTGCCGACACCATCATCGCCGCGGCCCCGCTCGACCTCTACACCGGCGTCCTGGCCGCCGCGGTCAGCGCCGGACACCCGTTCAAGGTCGCCGTCTCCGTCGTCAGCTACGACCCGCGCCTGCTCGCCCCCTACGGCCACCAGCTCGCCGGCAGCTACGCCCAACTCTCCTTCGCGGCTCTCGAACGCGACCGGCCGGTCCAGCGCCAGTTCCTCCAGGCGATGGCCACCTACTCGCCGGAGGTCTCCCCGCCGGGCCAGCAGAGTGCCATCGACGGCTGGTTGAGCGCGGACCTGTTCATCCGTGGCCTGAAAACCCAGCAGGGCTGCCCCACCCGCGACTCCTACATCAAGGGCCTGCGGGCGGTGAGCGACTACGACGCTGACGGAATGATGGTCAACAAGATCAATTTTGGAACAGACCGGGGTAAGCTCGACCTCTGCTATGACTTCGTCCGGGTTGCGAACAGCGGCGACCATTTCGAGGTCGTCAGCCCGCAGCCCCTCTGTGGGGAGCGCATCGAGACGGATCGATGAGGCCGCCGGTGCGCCGCGCCCTGCCGATGCCGATGCCGAGAGCACTCCTCCATCCCAACTCCGGGACAATCTGAGATGGATTTCTCGGTGTTGCGGATTGGTGGCTGCAACGCCCCCGCCGGCGGGATCGAGGAGACTTTTCGGCCCGGTGCCCGTGAGGATCGAACCCGCCGGAGATTCGGCTGGGTTGAGGTCACGGACAGCTTTCTCGGATACGCTGGCGCGGGTTTCGGGACCGGTCCGTCGAAGGTGTTCGCGGCGGCGGGGTCCGCGGCTCTTTCGGCGCGATGTTCCGGGGCGACGCGGTCGCGGTCCAGTGCGGTGGAGGGCCGGTACTCCGGTACTCCTGCGATCTGGATCACTTTGCCGGCGGATCGCCCCAGGTTGCGGGCCTGAGTGCCGCCGTCCAGCCGGCATCCGAGGCCTGGTGGAGTGCCGGCGAACCCCGGGCCGGATCGGCCGGTGCGGATCGTCGTCCCTGATGCGCCGGAAGTTGTCCGTCCCAAGGGTTCGTATACAGCACAATATTCATCGTCTACAGACCGTGAGCGTAGTCGGGTGGCGGGTGGCCCCGTGCCGACGCTCGGGTGAGCGTCGCTGACCCCCGACGGAGAAGGCTGGGTGGAGCCCGTTGCAAATTTCCTGAGGCGATGCCTAAGGGCGCGGATGGGAAGCGGAGAGCACCCCCCGGCTGGCTCCGGCGTGGCTCCCCCCTGATAGGTTTTCGCCGACGAAGTTCGGTGATCTTCAGTGAAGATGTCGGAGGATGGGACCTGTACTGACTGCTGTGCTGCGGTGAACAAGTCGTCCGCACTGATCTGGTAGACGTTGATGCGCTACGCGGCGGTGGCGGTTCTCGCGGCGAGTTCGCTCGCCGACCCCGATCGCGCACGTGCGGCCGGGATCGGAAATTCATCAGCGCAGAGGGGTCGGCCACGGGCTCGGGAAACCTCGGCGCGATCGAGAGGCGGATTCGACGGGTGTGGCGCACGAGGCTGGGCGTGGCGGCGATCGCTGCGGTGACAATGCTGGCGGCCTGTAGTTCCGGGGACTCGTCGGACAGCGGAAGGTCCGCGTCCGGCTCGTGCGCTCCGGGCGTGACCGACAGTGCGATCAAGGTGGGTCTGCTCTATCCGGACACCGGCGTGATGGCGGCGCAGTTCACCGGCTTCCGGGCCGGCGTGAACGCCCGCTTCAGCGCCGAGAACGCGGCCGGCGGCGTCGACGGCCGGAAGATCGACTATGCCTGGCAGGACGACCAGTCCGACCCCCGCGGCAACCTGCAGGGCGCCCGCGAGCTGGTCGCCCAGAACGCTTTCGCCGTCGTCCAGTACACCGCGGTGTCCCAGCAGTCCGTCGCCTACCTCGACAAGGCGGGCGTGCCGGTGATCGGCGCCGCCGACCAGCCCGGCTGGGCGGCGCACCGCAACACCTTCACCGTCACCCTGACGAGCCAGACGGGCCAGAGCACGACGACGATCGGCGACTTCGTCCGCCAGCAGGGCGGCACCAAGGCCGCGGTGGTCGTCAGCTTCCTCAGCGAGACCGCCAAGCTCTACGCGGACGGAGTGACGAAGAGCCTGCAGCACGCGGGCATCGACGCGGTCACCCAGGACGTCGACGGCACCAACGCCGCCGACGTCGCCCGCAAGATCATCTCCTCCGGGGTCGACACGATCATCGCCGCGGCGCCGCTCGACCTCTACACCGGTGTCCTGGACGCCGCCGTCGGCGCCGGGCACCCGTTCAAGGTCGCCGTGTCCGCCGTCAGTTATGACCCGCGCCTGCTCGCCCCCTACGGGCGGCAGCTCGCCGGCACCTACGCGTCGCTCTCCTACGCCGCGTTGGAGCGCAACCGGCCGGTCCAGCGCCGGTTCCTGCAGGCGATGGCGGACTACTCCCCGGAGGTCTCCCCGCCCGGCCAGCAGAGCACCATCATCGGCTGGCTGAGCGCGGACCTGTTTATCCGTGGACTGAAGACTCAGCACGGCTGTCCTACCCGCGAGTCCTACATGAAGGGCCTGCGTGGGGTGACCGACTACGATGCCGACGGGATGCTGGTCAATAAGATCAATTACGCCACCGATCAGGGCCAGCTCGATCCGTGCTTCGACTTCGTCCGGGTCGCCGGAAGCGGTGACCATTTCGAGGTCGTGACCCCACAGCCACTCTGTGGCCAACGCTTCGACACCGGCCAGTGATGCGGGAAGTCGGGCCCGCGCGTTGATGTGATAGAAGGACATTACGGCGGGGCGTAGGCGAAGATATGGGCCGGCCATCCGATCCGGATGGTGTGGTCTGGCGGGAGCGCAGGCGTCACAGTGACGACCGGCGGTGTCGAGAACTATCCGACCGGTTCTCGGTGAGGATCGAACTCGCTAGAGTTCGGACTGGGGTGATGCTGTGGGCAGCTTTCTCGGATACGCCGTCATCAGTCTTGGGGCCGGCGCACTGTATGCCTTTGTGGCGGCGGGTCTGCTGCTGATCCACCGGGGTTCGGGAGTGCTGAACCTCGGGCAGGGCGCGCTGGTGATGTTCGCGGCCTATCTGTTCCACGAGGCCGGTGACGGGTGGGGGCTGCCGACCGCGCTTGCCGCTGCCGTCGTCGTCGTGCTCACCGGGGCGGTCGCGCTGCTGTTTCACGTGGCCGTGCTGCGGCCGATGCGCCATGCCGCGCCGCTCAACCGGGTCGTTGCCACCCTGGGCCTGCTCATCGTCCTGCAGGCCGCGGTGGTGCTGGCCTTCGGCGGGCAGAGCCGCTCGGTGCCGTCGTTCCTGCCGCAGTCCGTCGTCGAGGTGTTCGGCAAGCCCGTCGGGGTGCACGTCTTCGTCCGCCTCGGTGTCGTCATCGCCCTGGTCGCGGCGCTGTGGGCGTTCTTCCGGTACACCACCGCCGGGGCGGTCACCACCGCCGTCGCCGAGGGGCCGGCCGCGGCGGCGACGCTCGGCTGGTCGGCCGACGCGGTCGCCGGGGCCTGCTGGTTCGGTGGCGGGGTGCTCGCCGGCCTCGCCGGTGTCCTGCTCGCCCCGCTGCAGAACCCGCTGTCGTCGACGAGCCTGGTCCTGCTGGTCGTTCCCGCGCTGGCGGTGGCGCTCGCCGCCGGGTTCCGCTCGTTCCCGCTCGCGCTCGTCGGCGGGCTGCTGCTGGCGCTGGTCGAACTCCAGCTCCAGGTGCACCTGACCGGCCCGCACGACTGGGCGCAGGGCCTCGACAGCGCCCTGCCGGTCGTCGTCATCATCGTGCTGCTCGTCGTGCGGGGCAGCAACATTCCCGACCGCGCCCACCAGGCCGAGGACCGCCCGCCGCTCGGCTCCGGAGCGATCAACCTCCCGGTGCTGGTCGGCGGGTTCGCCCTGCTGGTGGCGCTCGTCTGGCTGGTGCTGCCCGATCCGTGGGTCAACGCGGTCGCCCTCCAGGCCGGGTACGCGCTGATCCTGCTGTCGCTGGTGGTCCTCGTCGGCTACGCCGGCCAGCTCTCGCTGGCCCAGAGCGCGCTGGCCGGGATCGCCGCGCTGGTCGCGGGGCGCCTGGTGGCGGCCGAGGGCTGGCCGTTCGCCGCCGCCCTGGTGATCGGCGTGCTGGCCACCACCGCCGTCGGCGTGCTGTTCGCCCTGCCGGCGCTGCGCACCCGCGGCCTGCAGCTCGCCGTGGTCACTCTGGGCCTCGGTGTCACCGTCAGCGCGATCCTGTTCCAGCGCGGCTACTCCTCACCTCCCGCGGACGGCCAGAGCTCCTCGATCTTCGGGGACGTGCTCGACCAGCAGGGCACCGTCGTCGCCACCGCCGACGCCCCGCTGCACTTCCTCGGCATCCCGGTCGACCGCACCGACGATCCGCGCGCCTACGCCACCCTGGCGCTGATCCTGCTGCTGCTCGCGGGGCTCGCGGTGTCCGCGGTGCGCCGCGGCCGGGCCGGGCGGCGGCTCATCGCGGTGCGCACCAACGAACGGGCGGCGGCGTCGCTGGGCATCAGCGTGTTCGCGGCGAAGATCTACGCCTTCGCGCTGTCCGCGGCCATCGCCGGGCTCGGGGGGGTGCTGCTCGCCTTCGCCAACCGCAACATCAGCTATGACGACGGGAACTTCCTGCCGTTCACCGGCATCCTCGTCGTCGCCTACGCCGTCGTCGGCGGCGTCGGCTACATCAGCGGCGCCGGGATCGGCGCCCTGCTCGCGCCGGGCACCCTCGGTCAGCAGCTCGCCGGCTGGCTGTCCGACCGCTTCGGCGGCTCCACCGCGCTGCCGCGCACCGTCGGCGCCGTGCTCGCCGGCCTGTTCGGGTACGGGCTCGGCGGGCTCGCCCGCGGCCAGGTCGACCGGTCCCGGCGCGCCGGCGCGGCCCGGTGGGCGCGCTGGCTGCCGGCCGGCGCCCTGGTCGTCCTCGCGGTGCTGGGCGTACTGTTCGGCGACCGGCTCACCGACTGGCTGCGCGAGATCGACCGCTACCTGCCGCTGATCGGCGGGATCATCCTGCTGCTGGTGCTGATCCGTTCCGGGGGCACGGGGCTCGCCGGCGGCCTGGCCGGCCGGGCCCGTCTGCCGCTGCCCGCCCCCGTCGCCGCTCGGCTGGGCCGCCCCGACACCGCGTTCGCCGGCCCTGCCCCGGCGCCGGTCACCGTCGTCGAGGCGCCGACCGAGGCTGTGACGACCGGAGCTGTGACGACCGGAGCTGTGACGACCGAGGCTGTGACGACCGGGGCCGTCGTCCCGGCCGCCGCGGACGTGGCCCCGCCGCCGGAAGCCGAGGCCACGCGAGAGGTGTTGCGGGTGCGGCCGGCGACGCTGACCGTCGAGGGCATCACGGTGCGCTGGGGCGGCGTCGTCGCCGTGGACAGCGTCGGGTTCGAGGTGGCGCCGGGCACCGTCGTCGGGCTCATCGGGCCCAACGGCGCAGGCAAGACGACGATCGTCGACGCCATCACCGGGTACGCGGCGACGGCGGCGGGCACGGTCCGGGTGGGCGACACCAGCCTGGACGGGCTACGGGCGCATCGCCGGGTGCGGGCAGGGGTGAGCCGGTCGTTCCAGAACCTCGAACTGTTCGAGGACCTCACCGTCGCGGAGAACCTGCGCGCCGCCAGCGACCCGCGCGACCTCGCCGCCTACATCACCGGCCTGGTCTGGCCGGGCAACCGCCCGCTGAGTGCACCCGCCCAGGCCGCGGTCCGCGAGTTCGGCCTGGCCGACGCGCTGGACACCCAGGTGTCGGCGCTGTCCTACGGGCGCCGCCGGCTGGTGGCGATCGCCCGCGCCGTCGCGACCGCGCCGTCCGTGCTGCTGCTCGACGAGCCGGCGGCCGGTCTGGACGAGCACGAGAGCGCCGAGCTCGCCGCCCTCGTACGCCGCCTGGCGGACGAGTGGGGAATCGCCGTCCTGCTCATCGAGCACGACATGCCGTTCGTCATGGGAGTCTGCGACCGCCTGGTGGTCCTCGAGTTCGGCCGCAGGATCGCCGAGGGCGCGCCGGCGGACATCCAGGCCGATCCCGCCGTCATCGCCGCCTACCTCGGCCGCCCCGACGAGCCGACCGCGGACGGCGCCGCCGACGACCAGGCGGGCAGCGCCACCGAGACCGCCCCGGCTGATGATCCGCCGGCGGCGGTGGATCAGGCTGCCGCAGCGGAGTCGTCGGCGCCGGCGGTCGAGCCGGTGGTCGAGGAGTCGTCGGCGCCGGCGGACGAGCCTGTCGTCGAGGAGCCGCCGGCGGTGGCGGCTGAGGCTGTCGCGGCGAACGAGCCTGCGGTCGCGGAGACTCCTGCCGTCGCGGACGAGGCTGTCCTCGCGGATGAGGCGGTCCCCGTGGATGAGGCCGCCGCGCAGGGCGAGGGGGCCGCCGCGGACGGAGTGGGCGCCGGCGGTACCGAGGAGGAGATCGTCGTGGCCCAGGCCAGCGCACCGGAGCAGACGGCCGGCGATGGTGCCGGACCCGACCAGACGGCCGGCGATGGCGCCGGACCCGACCAGACGGCCGGCGATGGTGCCGGACCGGAGCAGACGGCCGGCGACGAGAACGGCTCGGCCGGCGACGCGGCGGTCGGGGACGGGAAGGACGGTGCGGCGCTGGCCGCGCCGGTCGGTGAGGCGGCGGCGGCGCCGCCCGTGGCTGGAGGTGCCAGGTGAGCGTCGTCGGATGCCGCCAGCTTGCCGTCGGGTACGGCGCCGGGCCTGTCGTGGTCGGTCTCGACCTCGAGGTGGCCCGCGGGGAGGTGGTGGCGTTGCTCGGGCCGAACGGCGCCGGCAAGACCACCACGCTGATGGCGCTGGCCGGCGCCCTGACCCCCGACGAGGGGATCGTCACCTGGCAGGGGGAGGCGACCACGGCGCCGCTGCACCGGCGGGCCCGGCAGGGCCTCGGCGTGGTGCTCGAGGAACGGGCCGTCACCCCGTCGCTGACCGTCCGCCAGAACCTGCGCATCGGCGGCGTGGATCCGTTGGCCGCGCTGGCCGACTTCCCCGAGCTCACCGAGCATCTCGACCGCCGTGCCGGTCTGCTCTCCGGCGGCCAGCAGCAGTTGCTCACCCTGGCCCGGGTGCTGGCCCGCCGGCCGGTGGCGCTGCTCGCCGACGAGCTCTCGCTCGGCCTCGCGCCGCAGGTGGTGGCCCGTCTGCTGGGCGCCATCCGCGCCGCCGCCGACGACGGGCTCGCCGTGCTGCTCGTCGAGCAACACGTCCGCGCGGCGCTGCGCGTCGCGGACCGGGCCGTGGTGCTCAGCCGCGGGCGGGTTCGCTGGTCGGGACCGGCCGCCCAGGCCCGCGCGGACCCGGCGCTCGTCGAACAGAGCTATCTCACCTGACCGCCTGACCGCCCCCGTCCGTGCCCCGGACGGAACGTCTCACCGATCCTGGAGGAACACGCATATGCCAGACGACACCGCGGGCGCGGCGGCGCCCGCCGACGGCGGCCACGGCCTGCGAGCCGCGACGCTGGACTGGGTCGAGTTCGAACGCCAGCGCGCCGAGGACCCGCGGGCCTACTTCTCCCGGCTGCGGGAGAAGTGCCCGGTGGACTACGACGAGGGACACGATGGCTGGATCCAGATCCTGCGCCGGTCCGACATCGACGAGGTCCTGCGCAATCCCGAGGTGTTCTCCAACCTCATCCCCGAACTGATGAGCAGCCCGCTGCCCGCCATCCCGATGGGCGTCGACCCGCCCGACCACGCCAAGTACCGGCGCATCCTCGACCCGCTGTTCTCTCCGCGGCGGATGGCCGTGCTGGAGGCCGAGGTCGTGGCGAACACGGTCGCCACGATCGAGAGCTTCCTCGACCGCGGCGCCTGCGACTTCGCCACCGACCTCGCCGTCCCGCTGCCCTGCTCGGTGTTCCTCACCCTGTTCGGGCTGCCGCAGTCCGAGCTGCCGGCCCTGCTGCACATGAAGGACGCGATCATCCGTCCGGAGTCGCTCACCGACGACCCCGACGAGAGGGTGCGGATCCAGACCGAGGCCGGCACGCAGGCGTTCACCCTGTTCGGGACGGTCCTCGCGCAGCGGCGCGCCGAGCCCCGGGACGATCTCATCACCGAGCTGCTCAAGGCTGAGATCGAGGGCCGGCCGCTGACCGAGCCGGAGCTGCTCGGGATCTGCTTCATGCTCATGATGGCCGGGCTGGACACCGTCACCATCAGCCTCACCTGCATTCTTGCCTACCTGCTGGAGCATCCCGAGGCGCGGCGCGCGATCGTCGCCGACCCGGAGAAGATCCCGACCGTCGTCGAGGAGCTGCTGCGCTGGGAGACCCCGGTGATAGCCGTCCCGCGGATCACCACCCGCGACACCGAGATCGCCGGCTGCCCGATCAAGAAGGGCGAGATGGTCCACGTGATGCTGGCCTCGGGCAACCTCGACCCGGACGCGGACCCGCGGGCCGGCGTCGTCGACCTCGACCGCGCCGACAAGCGGCACCTGGCCTTCGGCGGCGGGCCGCACCGCTGCCTGGGCTCCCACCTGGCCCGGATGGAGCTGCGCACCGTGCTGCGCGAGTGGCACCGACTCATCCCCGAGTACTCCCTGGCGCCGGGGGCGAGCATCACCTGGAACGGCCACACGCTGCGCGGCCTGGACTCGCTGGCGCTGACCTGGCCGACGGATGCGGGGCAGGCATGAGGCTCACGATCGACACCGCCCGCTGCCAGGGGCACGGGCGGTGTTACGACCTCGCCCCGGAGCTGTTCACCGACGACGACAGCGGCTACGGCGAGGTGACCGTTGCGGACGTGCCGGCCGACCGGGTGGAACTGGCCCGGCGGGCGGCGGAGGCCTGCCCGGAGCGGGCCGTGCTGCTCGACGGGGTGTAGAGCGTCCCGGCGGGATGTAGAGCGTCCCGGCCGCGGCGGCCGGCCGGCCCCGCGGGGGGCCGGCCGGCGGGACGGTGGCGGTCGGGTGGAGGAACGGCGGCGAGTTGAGAGTGGGTTCGGGCGAGAGATGATGAGGAAGACGATGCGGTCCAGAAGCGCGATGGCGGCGCTGGCGGTGGGGGCCACGCTGGCCCTGGCCGCGTGTGGTTCGTCCGGAACGACGGGGGAGTCGTCGCCGGCCACGGACGGCCCGAAGGCCAGCCCGGTGAAGCTGCTGTCCATCGTGCCGCTGACGACGCCGACGACGAACTTCCCGGAGCAGGCCGGAGCGGCGAAGGCCGCCGTGCGCGCGCTGAACAAGCGCGGCGGCATCAACGGCCATCCCGTGCAGATCGACGTGTGCGACTCGAAGAACGACCAGGCGGCGGGCGAGGCCTGCGCCCAGAAGGCGGTGAGCGGCAAGTACCTCGCCGTCGTCTCCGCCTTCAGCACCGCGGGCGGCATCAACGCCATCCTGGAGAAGGCCGGAATCCCCAGCATCGGCAGCTCGGGCATCGCCGGCGACGGCTCGGACCTCACCTCGAAGATCAGCTTCGTCTACCAGCCGGCGTCGACGTACTACGAGGCCGTCTGCGCGCCGCTGCTCAAGAACACCGCCAAGATCAGCAAGATGGGGGTCGTCAACTACGACATCGCCGCGGCCTCCCGCCTCGGGGCGCTGGCCGGGCTCGGCGGCAAGTCCGCCGGGGTCGGCACCCAGGAGATCAAGGTGCCGGTGACGACGAGCGACTACGCTCCGGTCGCGGCCCGGATCACCGACGCCGGCGCGCAGGGCGTCACGATGGGCCTGGCCGAGGCCAGCGCGATCGGCCTCATCCAGGCCGGCGGGGACAAGCTGAACTACTGCAACGCCGCGGGCACCATCTCGGACGCGAACCTGGTCAAGCTCGGGCCCGCGGCGAAGAACTTCTACGCCGTCGGCGCCTTCCCGCTGTTCAACCAGAGCGCGAAATACCCGGAGCTGACCCGGCTGCAGTCCGAGCTCGACGCGGACTTCGCCGCCGGCGACAAGGACGCGGCGAAGAACCTGCGCCACTCCACCTCCACCATCGGCGGCTGGCTGGCGGTCCAGATCGTCGAACAGGTCGGCAAGAAGGTCACCGGTGACCTCACCGCCAAGTCCCTGCTGGCGCAGCTCAACCAGACCAAGGGCCTGGACCTGCAGCTCGTCCCGCCGTTGGACTTCACCAAGACCAACCCGGTCCCCGGCCTGACCCGGCTGTTCAACAACACCCTGCTGGGCCAGCGCTGGGACTCGACGAAGAAGACCTTCCTCGCCACCGGCACGTCCTACGACGGCCAGAAGATCCTGACCGCCGGCGCGAAGTGACCCCGTCGGGTCCCGTCCGCGGGACCCGACGCTAGCCGGCCCCGGCCGGCAAGCCCTGGGCCGGGCCGGCTCCCGAAATGGGGGTCGGCCCGGCCCAGGGCGTTCCCGGCACCTCCCGGCACCTCCCGGCACCTCCCGGCACCTCCCGGCACCTCCCGGCACCTCCCGGCACCTCCCGGCACCTCCCGGCTGGGACCCCGGCGATCGGGGACCTGTCAGTTGGGCCGGCTACCAGTGCGGCGGCATTGCGGTGCGATGCGCACGATCCCCGGGCTCAGACCGTGCAAAACGCACCGCGACCTGCCCGCCCGGCTTCGGACTCACTCCTCTGGCTTTTCCGGTCAGAACGCGGCCAGATCGTGCCGAGGCTTAGGTACGGTTTTCGGGCTGAAAAGTGGCACAAGCCCTCGGCGCGATTCCGTGCACAGACAGGCACAGGCAGACACGGGCAGGCGCGAAGGCGCTTTCGTCTGCGAGCACCGGTCCCGAGTCGGACGCCTGGTGTTCCGCGGAACCGCGCCGTGCTGCCGGGCACGACCTCGACTTCCACGATCTTGCCCTCACCTGCACACCTCGACGGTGAGGATCAGGGAACGCGACAGGCCCCCACGGTCACAACCACATACGCGGACTAGGGCACCGTCGTGGCGGCCGGCGGCTGCGGGTCGGGCACGCCGTGGGCGAGCAGGAAGGTGCGCACGCCGGCCTCCACGGCGCGGCGCACGACGTCGTCCGCCGCCGGGCGGGTGCCGTTCTCGGTCAGCTCGGGGATCTGCGCGTTGATCAGTGCGAAGAACTGGCGGGCGGCGAGCGCCGGGTCGGCGACCTGCAGCAGCCCGGCGTTGCCGAGCATCGCCAGGCGTCCGGTGAGCGCGTCGAGGATCGGGTCGCCGGCCTTCTCCCGCACCGTGCGGTAGATCTCGGGATCGCGGACCGACTCGGCGGCGATCGTGCGGTACAGGAACATCGAGCAGGTGCTGCGCTGGCACTCCACCAGCGCTACGCCCACCTCGAACAGGCTCGCCTGCCAGCGCTCGGGGGAGACGTCCAGGGCCTGCAGCACCCGCAGCGCGTCACCGTTCTGCTCGACGGCGGAGTCGGCGACCGACTCGCGGAACAGGTTCTCCTTGCCGCCGAAGTAGCTGTAGATGGTCGGCTTGGACACCCCGGCCGCGGTGGCGATCGCGTCCACGCTCGCCCGCTCGTACCCCTGCGTGCCGAAGATCGGTGCTGCGGCGTCGAGGATGGCCCGGCGCTTGTCGATCCCGCGCTGCCGTCCCGCCATCGGGCCCCACCCTCACCTCTGCGCCGCCGCTGCCGTCCTTACTGTAGGCCCTCCTGTCCTTACTAAACCGTGTAGTTTAATCTGGTCTCATGAGCGTAAAGGAAGCCTCCGGGGAGCCCGCCGCCACGGCGCCCGACCCGGCAGCCGTCCCCGCGGCCAGCCCGACGCCGGCATCCGGGTCGGGGGTGCGCACCGGCCCGGCCCTGGTCGCGCTCGCCGGCGCGGCGCTGCTCGCCGTGCTCGACGGCACCGTCGTCGCGGTGGCCCTCGCCCCGCTGGCCGACGCCTTCTCCGCCCCGCTGACCACCGTCGTGTGGGTGACGATCGCCTACCTGCTCGCCGCGGCGACGGCGCTGCCGCTGCTGGGCTGGGCGAGCGCCCGCTTCGGCGGGCGCGCGGTGTTCCTCGCCGGTCTCGGCCTGTTCCTGCTCGGCTCGCTGCTGTGCACGCTGGCCCGCTCGCCGGGGATGCTCATCGGCTTCCGGGTGCTCCAGGGATTCGGCGGCGGGCTGCTCGAACCGAGCGCGATGACCCTGTCCGCGGCGCTGGCCACCCGGGAGTCGATGGGGCGGGCGCTCGGCGTGATGTCCACGGTCGTCAACGTCGCGCCCGCGGCCGGCCCGATCCTCGGTGGTCTGCTGCTGGAGACCGGCCACTGGCAGTGGCTGTTCGCGGTCAACTTCCCGCTCGGGCTGCTGGTCGGCGCCGCCACCCTGGCCTACGTCCCCGCCCGCCGGCCCGACCCCGCCCCGACCCGCCCCGGCGCCGACCTACGCGGCCTGGTCCTGCTCACCGCGGGTTACCTCGGCGTGCTGTTCGCGGTCAACCGGGCCGGCGCGCACCCCGGCGACTGGCCGGTCCTCGCCGCCGCGGCGGGGGGGATCGTCCTGCTCGCCGCCTACGTCCGCCACGCGTTCACCACGACCGCCACCCCCGCCCTCGACCTGCGGCTGCTGCGCCGGCCCGGATTCGCCGCGAGCATCGCCGTGATGAGCCTGGTCGGACTGGTCATGTACGGGCAGACCACGGCACTGCCGGTGGTCGGCCTCGACCAGCACGGCCTGCACGGCCTCGACCAGGGGCTGCTGGTCTGCGCCCTCGGGCTGGGGCTGCTCGTGTCGATGACGACCGGCGGGCGGATCAGCGACCGCCTCGGCGCGCGCTCCCTCGTACGTGCCGGCGCCGGCGCCACCACCGTGCTGCTGGCCACCTTCGCGGCGACCGCCGAGCACATCCCGCTCGCCGCCGCGTGCGCGCTGTTCGTCGCCGTCGGGCTGAGCTTCGGCCTCACCGCCTCACCGACCGTGGCCAGCCTGTACCGCACGCTGCCGCCGGTCGAGCAGCCGCAGGGCACCACCTCGATCTTCATGGCGGTGCAGCTCGCCGCGTCGCTGGGCGTCGCCCTGCTGAGCCTGCTGCAGTCGCGCGCCGGCACCGACTGGGTGACGCCCCTGTTCGCCCTGTTCGCCGCGGCCGCCGCCGGCATCGGCCTGCTCGCCGGCCGGCTGCCCGGCCGGCCCGGCTGACCCGCCCGTCCCGCCGGGCCAGTCCGTCATCGGCGAGCCGGCGGAGTCCACATCGCCGTCACATCCGGCGGGTCCTACCATCGGTCCATGCGGGTCCTGGTCGTGGAGGACGAGGTGCGCACCGCCGCGGTGCTGCGCCGGGGCCTCGTCGAGGAGGGATACGCCGTCGACGTCGTCGGCGACGGGATCGACGCCGTCTGGCGGGCCACCGAGATCGCCTACGACGCGATCGTCCTGGACCTGATGCTGCCCGGCATCGACGGCTTCGAGGTGTGCCGCCGGCTGCGCGCCGACCACCGCTGGGCGCCCGTGCTCATGCTCACCGCGCGCGTCGACGTCGACGACCGCATCCGCGGCCTGGACGCCGGCGCCGACGACTACCTGCCCAAGCCGTTCAGCTTCGGCGAGCTCACCGCACGGCTGCGCGCGCTGGTCCGCCGCGGCGCGGTGCACCGGCCCGTCGTGCTGCGCGCCGGCGCGGTCGAACTCGACCCGGCCGGGCACCGAGTCTGGCGCGGCGGGGCGCCGGTCGACCTGTCCGCCAAGGAGTTCGCCCTGTTGCACCTGCTGCTACGCCATCCCGACCAGGTACTCACCCGCACCTACATCACCGAGCACGTCTGGGACGACGCCTTCGACGCCACCTCCAACATCGTCGACCAGTACGTCCGCTATCTGCGCCGCAAGATCGATCTGCCGCCGGCCCCCTCGCTCATCGAGACGGTCCGCGGGGTCGGCTACCGGCTGTGCGTCCCGCTCGAACCGCACTCGACCGAGCCGCACTCGACCGAGCCGCGCCCGACCGGGTCGACGCTGCCGGCCGTCGGCGGCGGGACGTAGCCCGACGTGCCGCTGCGGGTTCGGCTGACCCTGCTGTTCGCGCTCGGCACCGCGCTGGTGCTCCTGCTCGCCGGCACGCTGTTCTACCTGCTGCTGCGGGCGAACCTGCGCGACGCCGTCGACACGGATCTGCGGACCCGGGCCGACGTGCTCACCGCGCGCCTCGCCGACCGGATCGCCGCCGGCGAGCCGGTGCCCGGCCGCGGGGATCCAGCAGCCCTGCTCACCGGGGCCGGCTCCATCGCCCAGGTCCTCACCCCCGAGGGGCGGCCGCTGGCCTCCTCGGCGGACGCCGGGACGGCCCCCCTGCTCGCCGTCGACGAACGGGCCCGGGCCCGGTCCCACCCGGTCTGGATCGCCAGCGACGCCGACGACCGGGCCCTGCCCGCCGGCCAGGCGCGCCTGTACGCCGTGCCGGTGCGCGCCGCGGCCGGCGGGAGCCCGCTCGTCGCCGTCGTCGGCACCCCGACCCACCTCACCGACCGCGCCGAGGACCGGGTCCGCAACGTGATGGTCACGGCGACCGCGCCGCTGATCGCGCTGTCCGGGCTTGCCGCCTGGCTGCTGTCCGGCGCCGCGCTGCGCCCGGTGGACCGGATGCGCCGCCAGGCCGCCGAGATGGCCGCCTCCGACCTCGGGACGGCCGGCGACGGGTTCCAGTTGGCGGTGCCGGCCACCCGCGACGAGATCGCCGCCCTGGCCCGCACCATGAACGACCTGCTGGCCCGGTTGCACGCCGCCCGCGCCCGCGACCGCGCCTTCGTCGCCGACGCGGGTCACGAGCTGCGCACCCCGCTGACCGTGCTGCGCGCCGAGCTGGAGCTGGCCGACCGCCCGGGACGCTCGGCCGAGCAGCTACGGGAGGCGATCCACACCGCCGCCGAGGAGACCGACCGGCTGATCCGCCTCGCCGAATCGCTGCTCACCCTGGCCCGGATGGACGGCGGCCACGTCCGGCGCGGGCCGCTCGCCCTCGACGAGCTGCTCGACCGCGCCGCGCGCGCCGCCGCCGGCTACGCGGCCTCGCGCGGGCTGCGCCTCGACGTCACGGTGCCCGCCGGCGACCGGCCGCTGACCGTGTTCGGCGACCCGGACCTGCTGCGCCAGGCCGTCGACAACCTGCTCGCCAACGGGGTGCGCCATGCCCCGCCCGGCAGCGCCGTCGAACTGCGGGGGCACCGTGCGCCGGGGCGCGCCGACGGCGTGCCCGGCGTGGTCGTGGTGCAGGTTCGCGATCACGGCGCGGGATTTCCCGCCGCTTTCCTGCCCCACGCGTTCGAGCGGTTCCGCCGGGCGGACGCCGCCCGCGGCCGCGACGACGGCGGCGCCGGGCTCGGCCTGTCGATCGTCGCGGCGATTGCCGCCGCCCACGGCGGCACCGTCGAGGCGGCCAACGACCCGGGCGGCGGCGCCCTCGTCACGATCACGCTGCCCCCCGTCCCCGACCCACCCGACATGTTTCCCCGTCGCGAACCATGATCGCGGCGCCTCGCCGCCCCAAGCCGCCCGTGCCCCAAGCCTCCGTGCCCCAACTCTCCGTGCGTCGAGTCGCGACCGGAACACGCTGCGTGTTGCACACTGGTGAGTAGTGTCGGGGCCGTCGCCGCGTGTCACGGATCGGCGGGCCGCCTCGTCCTCACCCGCGTGGCGGGTCGTCCCTCCCGCCCGAACCCGAAGGGGAGACACCGTGCAGATCGTCGTCATCGGCGGGACAGGCCTCATCGGCGCGAAGCTCGTGCGCCGGCTGATCGGGCACGGGCACACCGCGGTCGTCGCCTCGCCGAGCTCCGGCGTCGACACCCTGACCGGCGACGGGCTCGCCGAGGCGCTCACCGGCGCCGACGTCGTCGTCGACGTGTCCAACTCGCCGTCGTTCGACGATCAGGCCGTGCTGGAGTTCTTCCGGACGTCGACGGCGAACATCCTCGCCGCCGCGACCGCCGCCGGCGTCGGGCACCTGGTCGCGCTGTCGGTGGTGGGCACCCGGCGGCTGGCCGAGAGCGGCTACTTCCGGGCCAAGATCGCCCAGGAGGAGCTGATCGGGCAGGGGAGCCTGCCGTACTCGATCATCCAGGCGACGCAGTTCTTCGAGTTCGTCGGCGGTATCGCCGACGCCGCCACCGTCGGCGGCACGGTCCGCCTGGCGCCGGCGCCGTTCCAGCCGATCGCCGCCGACGACGTCGCCGCGGCGGTCGGCGTCACCGCGGCCGGCGCGCCGGTGGACGGCACCGTCGAGGTCGCCGGCCCGCAGCGGTTCCGCCTCGACGAGCTCGTCCGCCAGCACCTCGCCGGCCGCGGCGACCCCCGTCCGGTGGTGACCGACCCGCAGGCCCGCTACTTCGGCGCCCGCCTGGACGAGCACACCCTGCTCCCCGGGCCGGACGCCCTGCTCGCCCGGACCCGCTTCGAGGACTGGCGGGCCGTCACCGGCGCCGCAGCCGGCCGCTAGCCAGAGCGCCCCGCTCGCCGCCGCGGGACCGCACCCTCTCCGGGGATCTGGCGACTCCGGGGATCTGGCGACGCCGGCCTGACCTTCATCTCAGGATGAGCGGACGCTCCGGCCCCGGCTCGCCGCGAGCTGCCTCCTGGGGTTCGGTGACAGTTCCGACTGGCTCGTTCCGGCTTTGCGCTGTCCGGGGTTACCGTCGATACGGTACGACACCGGGGGTGGACGGAGAGCAGCCGATGGTGTGGAACAAAAGGGGCAACACCGACGGTGGCGCGTCGTCGGGCCGTGGGGGCACGAAGCGTGGTGGTAAGCCGCCCGTGGTCCGGGACGACAGCGATCCGGACAGGCGGAAGGCCGGCGGCAACACCGGGGACCAGCCGGTCGAGTTCGGCACGTGTTCCGCCTGCGACGGGAAGGGCGAGGTGGAGACGGGCCGGCAGGAGGTCGATGAGGACGGCCGGTTCGCTGGAAATGCTGTCACGAAGTGCACGGCGTGCAGTGGCGGTGGGCGGGTGACGAAGTGAGCGAGGACACCGGCGTGGACAGGATCGTGCCGATGATCTCTGTCACTGCCTGCCGGAAGTGCCGCCGGGCCCGCGGCGCGGCACTCGCTGGCGTCCGGGGTGTCCGGGCGTCGTCCAAGGACGGTTCCGGACGCTGTCCTCACGGCCTGGTGGACCGGACGGTCTGGGCGCCAGGTGAAGGGCCCGGTTCCGAGCCACCGGAGAGTGCCACGACGCCTGAGGAGCGCCGCCAGGGTCCGGTCTGACCTGGGGGCGGCGCGCCCGCTCGTCGGGGGCGCGCTCAGAGCTCGGTCCGCGCCCCACGCTGGTCGCGGCGCAGCGGGTGGTCGGGTGGGATCTCGACGACCACGATGGGGATGCCGTCCGGGTCCTCGATCCACATCTCGTCGAGCCCCCACGGTTCCCGCTGCGGGTCGCGGACGATCGGCACCCCCGCGGCGGCGAGCCGGCGGTGCTCGGCGGCGAGGTCGCGCACCTGCAGCCACAGGCGCACCCGCCCCGCGCCGCCGCCGGCCGGCTCCTCGGCGCGGCCGGAGACCTCCAGCAGGCTCTGCCCGAGGAAGAACACCAGGCCGGGATCGTCCGGCGGCCCGAACTCCCGGTAGATCGCCAGCCCCAGGATGTCGCGATAGAAGCGGCGACTGCGCCCCGGGTCGACCGGCCTGATGAGAATCCGACTGCTGAGAACCTCCATCCGGCCAGTCTTCCCCCGCCGGCGCCCGCGTGCCGCCGCAGCCGGACACCGGGGTCCACCGTCGCCCCCCCGCGGCGCCCCGTGGTCGCCGCTACGGCGCCGCCGCGGGTGCGCGCACGGCGATCGCCTGGAGCTCGACGAGCACGACGGGCAGCGCGAAACCGGTCACCAGGGTGGTCCGGGCAGGGGGGTGCACAGGCCAGGCCGCGGCGAAGGCGCTGTCCCACAGCGGGAAGTCCGCCGGACGGGCCAGGAACGCCTCCACCCGCAGCGCGTAGTGCAGGCCGCTGCCGGCCGCGCGCAGGACCTCGCCCAGCGCTCCCAGGGCGCCGTCGATCTGCTGGCGGACGTCGGGGGTGGTGGCCGGCGTCAGGCCGGGGCGCAGCAGGTCGGGGCAGATCACGCCGGAGGTGACGACGAGCTCGCCGTGGCCGGTGGCGCCCGAGATCGACGGAAGCTGACCGGGCACCCTCGTGATCACGGCCGGCTCCGCTGGAGGGCCGCGGGGGTCAGTTCGGTGACCGACCCGTGCCCGAGCAGGGTCAGCACGGTGACCATCTCCTCGTGCAGCAGGGCCAGGACGCGGGCCACCCCGGCCTCGCCGCCCGCGGCCAGACCGGCGGCGGCCAGCCGGCCGATGACCACGGCGCGCGCCCCGAGGGCGAGGGCCTTCACGACGTCCGTGCCGCAGCGCACCCCGCTGTCGAGCAGGACCTCGGCGCGGCCGTCGGCGGCCGCGACGACCTCGGGGAGCTGGTCGAGCGCGGCGGGCGTGCCGTCGAGCTGGCGCCCGCCGTGGTTGGACACGAGCACGGCGGCGGCGCCGGCGTCGATGGCGGCGCGGGTGTCCTGCGCGGTGAGGATGCCCTTCGCGATCCACGGCAGGTCGGTGTGGCGCATCAGCCGGGCCAGCCGGTCCCAGGTCCAGACGGGTTCGTCGCGGGCGAAGAGCTGGCCGAAGACGTCCTGGGCCGCGACGTCGCCGCCCGGCGGGTAGTTACCGGTGATCATCCGCAGGTCGACGGTGAAACGGTTGCGCAGGTTGCGCTCGCGCCACCCGGCGGTCGGGCAGTCGACGGTCACGCACACGGCCGCGTAGCCGGCGCGTTCGATGCGCTCCAGCATGCGCACGAAGTTGCGTTCGGTGCCCATGGGGTGCACCTGCGCCACGCGCGCCGCCGCCGGGGCGGCCTGGGCGACGCTCTCGATCGAGTGGGTGCCTGCCTCGGGAACGATGCTCAACGTCCCGCACCGGGCGTTCGCCCGGGCCACGGCGAGGTGGCCGTCGGTGTCGAAGAACCCGTCGGTGCCGAACGGCGCCGTCAGGACCGGCAGACGCATCGGCAGGCCGAGCACGGTGGTGGCGGTGGAGGGCACCGGGTGGCCGCTCATGACCCGGGGGCGGAACTGCCAGCCCGCGAACGCGTCGCGGTTGGCCCGCAGCGTCGTCTCCTGCCCGGCGCCGCCGGCGAGGAAGTCCCACACGTCGCGGGGCAGCACCGCCTGCGCCGCCGCGCGGATCTCCGTCAGCGTCGGAAACCGCCCCGCGATCGGATCGCCCCTCTCGGCCTGCGCCGACCCGACGCCGTCCGACCGGGCCCCCGCAGACTCGGTTCCGGCCGGCCCGATCCCCGCCGGCCCGATCCCCGCCGGCCCGGTTCCGTCCGGCCCGACCTCCGTCTGGCCGACTCCCGCCGCGGTCGTCATGACGCCACCTTCTCGATCAGCGCGCTGCGGTCGCTCAGCGCGTCGCCGGCGCCGGTGATCCGGTCGATCAGGCCGCCTACCGTCATCTCGGACTTCTCCGTTCCGTCGTAGTCCGCGATCACCCGGCCCCGGCTCATCACCAGCAGCCGGTCGCCCAGGGCGAGCGCGTGATCCATGTTGTGGGTGACCATGACCGTGGTGGCGCCCAGCTCGCGCACCAGCTCGGTGGTCAGCGCGAGCACGGTGGCGGTCGTCCCCGGGTCCAACGCCGCCAGGTGCTCGTCGAGGAGCAGCACCGACGGGGCGCTCAGGGCGGCCATCACCATCGTCAGGCTCTGGCGCTGGCCCGCCGAGAGCAGCCCGACGCGGTCGGCGAGCCGGTTCTCCAACCCGAGACCCAGACCGGCGACGTGCTCGCGCATGACGGCGCGCCGGCGGGCGGTCACGGCGAACCGCAGCCCGCGCCTGCGCCCGCGGGCCATCGCCAGCGCCAGGTTGTCCTCGATGGACAGCTCCGGCGCGGTGCCCGCCCGGGGATCGTCGAAGACCCGGGCGATCCAGCCGGCGCGGCGGTGGTCGGGCAGCCGGGTGACGTCGCGGCCGTCGAGGTGGACCCGGCCGCGGGTCGGGCGGGCCGCACCCGAGATCGTCTGGATCAGGCTCGACTTCCCGGCGCCGTTCGTGCCGACGACGGTCACGAACTGCCCGCGTTCGAAGGTGACGCTGAGACTGCGCAGCGCCACCACCTCGTCGACCCGGCCGGCGTTGTAGATCAGGTCGATGTCGTCCAACCGGAGCATCAGGCGGCCTCCTGCCGGACGGCGGCGCTGGCCGAGCGGGTGGTGTGGGCGAGCGTGCGGGCGAGGCCGCCGAGCGCACCGAGGTAGCGTTCGGCCGCGATCGCCACGAGCAGCGTCAGCGCCGTGACCCCCCGCAGGTCGCCCGCGGGCAGCCCCACCCGCAGCGCACCGACCAGGACCAGCCGGTAGGCCAGCGTGCCGACCAGCACACAGCCGACGATGCGCAGCAGCTTCGACCCCGACGGGCGGACGAACAGCTCGCCGAGCAGCACCGCGCCGACCCCGGCGACGAAGGTGCCCGCGCCCATGTTGACGTCGGCGTAGCCCTGGTACTGCACGCTGAGGCTCGCCCCGAGTCCGGCCAGGCCGTTGGCGAGCACGAGCGCCAGCACGGTCAGCCGGCGGTCGTTGACACCCTGGCTGCGGGCCATCCGCGCGTTGACGCCGGTGGCCCGCAGCGCCAGGCCCAGCTCGGTGCGCAGGAACAGGCCGAACGCGACGAGCACCACGGCGACGACCCCGGCCATCACCCCGGAGGTGGCCAGGTCGGCCTGCCGGCCGGACAGCGAACCGAAGCCGCTGAACAGCGTGCCCTGCGTGCCGAGGCTCAGCGTGGGGGTGTCGAGCACGTGCAGGTTCACGCTGAACAGCCCGATGCTCATCACCAGGCCGGCGAGCAGCACCGGAACCCGCAGCAGCAGGTGGATCAGCGCCGTGACGGCGCCGGCGGCGGCCGCGCCGGCCGTCCCCGCCAGCAGGGCGAGCCAGCTCGGCCAGCCGTGCACCAGCGTGAGGGCGCACACCGCGCCGCCGGTGACGAAGCTGCCCTCGACGGTGAGGTCGAAGTCCGCGCGCAGCCGGAAGACGGTGTAGATGCCGAGGAACACCGGCACCAGCGGCAGGCCGGTGACCAGCATGTCCAGCAGGACCTGGATCATCACTGCACCGTCGCCGCGCTCAGCAGGTCCGCCGGCAGGGTGATCCCGAGTTTGGTCATGGTGGCCTTCTGGACGGTGAACCCGACGCCCGACGGCTGGCCGAAGGCGACCTCGGCGGCGGGCGTGCCCGTCAGCACCTTCGCGGCGGAGTCGGCGGCCAGGCGGCCGAGCGTCGGATAGTCCGGTCCGATGCTGGCCAGGATGCCCGCGACGGTGGCGTCCCCGCCGACGACGTAGACCGGCAGCCGCCCGCCGGCCGCGGCCGAACCGACGACGGGCAGCGCGGCCAGCACGGTGGCGTCGGGGCCGATGAGCTCGGCGTCGACCCGCCCGGTGAGGCTGCGCGCGGCGCTGGGCACGTCCTGGGCGCCGGAGATCGTCGACTCCACCACGCTCACCCCGGGGTACTTCGCCACCGCGGCGCGCAACGCCTTGATCCAGACCTGCATGTTCTGGTTGGACGGGTCGTAGATCGTCCCGAGGCGCTTCGGGGCCGGCGTGATCTTCATGATCGACTGCAGCAGCACGGCCGGATCGACGTAGTCGACGCTGCCGGTGACGTTCTTCCCGGGCCGGTCGAGACTCTGCGCGACCTTCGCGCCGACCGGGTCGCCCATCGCCAGGGCGAAGATGGGCTTTTCCTGCGTCTGCTGCGCCAGGGCGACCACGGCGGGGGTGCCGATGACGGCGACGCCGTCGGAGTCCGACTGGGCGAAGCTCCGGGAGATGCTGGTGATGAGGCTCTGGTCACCCTGGGCGTTCTTCACGTCGAAACTGACCGGACGGGGGGCGAGTTTCGTTTTCAGTTCCTGCTCGAAGGCGGCCACGGTCTGGTCGATGACGGTCGCGCTGGCGAGCTGGAGCACGCCCACGTGCACCGTCTTCGCGGTGGCGGCGGAGGAGGCGCCGGCGCCCGTGCCCGCGGGGGAGCCGTCGCCGCCGGAGGATCCGCAGGCTGCCAGGGAGATCGCCGCGGCCAGGCAGGAGGCGACGGCCGGCGCGAGAACGCGTCCGCCGCGTCGGCCGTGGGCGTGGGGCCCGGGTGTCAATGTGGTAACGGCCATGTGACATCGCTTTCGGGGAGCGGGGAAAGGGATTGATTTGGCGATCTTCTCGCGGACATGGGAAGATTTTCGCGTGTTGCCAGAGTCTTGAGGTCGGCCCGGATGACTGTCAAGGCGCGAAACATGAGATTAACTTCCCAGGTTATGGGTTAACATTGATGCCGGTGCGCATCGACGGCGGTGCGCACCGGTGGCGGCGAGGGGGAGCGGATGGCGGGTCCGAGACCGGGACTGCGGCGGGACACCCAGGAGACCCGCGACCGGCTGCTGGCCGCGGTAGGCGAGCTGCTCGCCGAGTCCGGCCCCACCTTCGGCCTGCCCGAACTCGCCCGCCGCGGCGGTGTGGCCACCGCCACCGCCTACCGGCACTTCGAGTCGATCCACGACGCGCACCGCGAGTTCCTGCTGCAGCTCACCGGCCGGCTCACCGACCGGCTGCAGTCGGTGCCGCCCACCTGGACCCCGCGCCGGCGCTTCGACGCCGCCTGCGAACGGTGGGCCGAGCAGGCCGCGGACTGGGGCCCGGCGGCGGTGCACATCCGCAGCTGGCGGGGGTTCCTCGAGCGCGTCCACCTCGGTGACGAGCCCACCGGCGCGCTCTACGCCGCCCTCGAGCCGATCGTGCGCGACCTCATCGAGCACGGGGAGCTTCCCGACCAGGACGTCGAGTACGCCGTGCTCGTCTGGATCACGATGTTCGACGAGCGGGTGATCGTCGACCTGCGCGAGTCCAAGGGCTGGCCGCTGCAGCGCCTGGCCCGCGTCCTCGGCCGCAGCGTCCTGTCCGCCCTCGGCGGCACCGCCACCTGAGCCCGCCCGGGGCGGGGGCCGCGGTCCGCCCGGAGCGTCGCGCCGCAGGGCGCCCGGGGACGGGGCGCCGCAGCGCGCCCGGGCGAGCCGGGGGCGCGTGCCGGCCGGGCGCGCGGGGGAGGATGCTCGGCATGCCCCCCTTGGCTGGAAGGTGTTCTGCTCCGTGACCTCGACGACCGAAGCCGAACCGGCGCGGTGCCCGGCCGGCCCGCGGCGGCTGCGGCGGTGGCTGCTGGCCGGCGCCGAGCAGGCCCAGCAGCACTCCGGCCCGCACGCCCAGCCCGCCGAGGAGCACCGTCTGCACCCGTGGTGGCGGGTGATGTGCCTGACCGGCGTCGACTACTTCTCCACCCTCGGCTACCAGCCGGGCATCGCCGCGCTCGCCGCCGGGGCGGTCAGCCCGATCGCGACGGCGGTGCTGGTGCTGGTGACCCTCGCCGGGGCGCTGCCGGTCTACCGGCAGGTCGCCCGGGACAGCCCGCACGGCGAGGGCTCCATCGCCATGCTGGAGAAGGAGCTGTCCTGGTGGAAGGGCAAGGTCCTCGTCCTGGTGCTGCTCGGCTTCGCCTGCACCGACTTCCTCATCACGATCACCCTGTCCGGCGCCGACGCCACCGCCCACATCCTGGAGAACCCGTACGCGCCGCACGCGCTGCACGGCCACCAGGTCGCCGTCACCCTCGTGCTGCTCGCCCTGCTCGGCGGGGTGTTCCTACGCGGGTTCACCGAGGCCGTCGGCATCGCCGTCGTGCTCGTCGTGATCTACCTGAGCCTCAACGCGGTCGTCATCGTCGACGCGCTGATCAAGATCGTGAGCCATCCGCACCTGTTCAGCGACTGGCACGCACTGCTCGTCAACGAACATCCCGACCCGCTCGCCCTGGTCGGCTTCGCGCTGATCGTCTTCCCGAAGCTGGCGCTGGGCCTGTCCGGCTTCGAGACCGGGGTCGCGGTGATGCCGCTGGTCCGCGGTGACCCGGGCGACACCGAGGCCAATCCGGTCGGCCGCATCCGCGGCGCCCGCACGCTGCTGACCACCGCCGCGGCGATCATGGCGGTGTTCCTCATCACCAGCAGCCTGAGCACGACGCTGCTCATCCCGGAGAAGGAGTTCGAACCCGGCGGGCCGGCCAACGGGCGCGCCCTGGCCTACCTGGCCCACCAACAGCTCGGCGCCGCCTTCGGCACCGTCTACGACGTCAGCACCATCCTGATCCTCTGGTTCGCCGGCGCCTCGGCCATGGCCGGCCTGCTCAACCTCGTCCCGCGCTACCTGCCCCGCTACGGGATGGCGCCGACCTGGGCGCGCGCCGTGCGACCGCTGGTCATCGTGTTCACGCTCATCGGCTTCGTCGTCACGATCGTCTTCCGGGCCAGCGTCGACAAGCAGGGCGGCGCCTACGCCACCGGCGTGCTCGTCCTGATCACCTCGGCGGCGCTCGCGGTGACGCTGTCCACCCTGCGCCGCGGCCGGCGCCGGCTGGCGATCGCGTTCGGCGCCATCGCGGTCGTGTTCGTCTACACGACCATCGCGAACATCATCGAACGGCCCGACGGGCTCATCATCGGCTCGATCTTCATCATCGCGATCATTGTCGTGTCGTTCTCCTCCCGGGTCGCGCGCTCGTTCGAGCTGCGCGTCACCGGGGTGCGCCTGGATCCCCTCGCCGAGCGGTGGGTGCGCGAGTCCGCCGAGGCCGGCTCGCTGCACCTGGTCGCCAACGAGCTCGACGCCGGCGACGCCGCCGAGTACGCCGACAAGGTCCGCAAGGCCCGTCAGGAGCTGTTCGTGCCCGACGACGTCCCGCTGCTGTTCCTCGAGGTCAGCATCCCGGACTCCTCCGAGTTCGAAGGCGAGCTCGACGTCTGCGGCGAGGACCGCCACGGCTACCGGATCCTGCGCCTGACCAGCACGTCCGTGCCCAACGCGATCGCCGCGCTGCTGCTGCACCTGCGCGACACCACGGGCATGCGACCGAACGTGTACTTCGAGTGGAGCGAGGGCAACCCGATCGTGAACTTCCTGCGTTTCCTGTTCTTCGGCGCCGGCGAGGTCGCCACCGTCACCCGCGAGGTCCTGCGCGAAGCCGAACCCGACCCCGACCGCCGTCCCTTTGTCCACGTGGCCTGACCCCGCGGCCGATGCCGATGTCGGGCCCGGACGAACCCACCGGGCCGTACACGGGTGGGCCTGCCGGGCCGGGCGCGGGCGGGTCGGGCGCGGGCGGGTCGGCCGGGCTGGGCGACGCTGGGCCGGCCGGGCTGGGCGCGGGCGAGCAGACGGGGCTGCGAGCGCGGCGCCGGCGGCGCATCCATGACGCGCTGTCCGCGGCGGCGATCACCCTGTTCCTCGAACGGGGCTTCGACGCCGTCTCCGTCGCCGAGATCGCGGCGGCGGCCGGGGTGTCCAAACCGACCCTGTTCGCCTACTTCCCTGCCAAGGAAGACCTCATCCTGCACCGCATCCTCGACCACCGCGGCGAGGCTGCCCGGGTGGTACGCGCCAGGGCGGCCGGCGTGACGCCGCTGGCCGCCCTGGAGTCCCACCTGCTCGCCGGCCTCGACCGCCGCGAACCCGTCACCGGCCTCAACGACGACCCCGAGGTGCTCGCCTTCCACGGGCTCGTCTTCGCCACCCCGAGCCTGCTCGGCCGCGTCGCCCAGTACACCGCCGGCGACGAGCAAGCCCTCGCCGCCGCCCTCGCCGAGGTCGCGCTGCCGGCCGATGATCTACCCGGTGCCGCGTCGGCGTTCGGTGACGTCGTCGGGGCAGTGCCGGCGCCCGGGGACCTCGCTGCGGCGCTCGCCGCCGCCCAGATCATCGCGGTGCAGCGCGTCCTTGCCCGGGAGAACTGGGCGCGGCTGCGCGCCGGTGAGAACGCGGCCGCGCGTCATCCGGCGGCGGTCACGGCCACCCGGAGAGCCTTCGACGCCCTGAGCCGCGCCCTGCCTGACTACGCCTGATCCGCGGGCGAGGCCGTCATCGACCCCGGCGTGGACTGCGATGGACGATGTCGGCGGCGGTGAAGTCCCCGAGCTTGCCGCGCAGTCGGGGTGCTGTCCCGGTCAGCAGGGGGCGGTCGGTCATCCCGAGGGCGGCCATCCGCTCGGACATCGGATGATTGCCCACCTCCACCTGAGCCCGGCCACGGCCGAACCGAATCCCGCCCAGCCGCAGCGGCATCACCCCGCGCAGCAGGACCCCCGGCCGCGGGCCGTCCGGCAGCACGCACCACAGCGGAATGCGGACGCGCACCGGGAACGGCACTCGCACACCATCCACCCCCAGCCGGGCCCGCAAGACGAACCGGCCGCCGTCTCCGTCGAGCTTGACCGCGTATCCCGAGCCCGAGGCCTTCGTGTCCGTTTCGTCCCTCCGCATAGTCGGGAGGGGGCGCGGCGGGGTGGATGGTTCGGGCGCGGTCTCGATCAGGATCGACGCCGCGCGGTCGGTGAGATCCACCTTGGCGGACATGAGCCACTTCGGCAGCGACCAGATCGCCCGGCCGGCGTCGCGGGTGAACGACTCGGTCACCGGCAGGTCAACGAGGTGCACGCCGCGCCGCCGACGCGGGCCCCGCACGACGACCCCGATCCCCACCTCGTCGTAGCTTCCGAGCACCCAGGGCCCGTAGTGGACGACGAACAGCACGCTGATGGCTCGGCCCCCGACGGTCCACGGCGTCAGGCCGGCGCCCGCCAGCACCCCGCGCGCTGCATCGGGATCGGCCCGGTAGACGGCGATGGCGGCCCGCGCATCCGCGATCGTGACCGGCAGGCCGATCAGCTGGTCGTGGATGCGCCATGTGCCGGCCCGCACCGTTCGCGCCATCCGCGTGCCTCCCCGCCCCGCCGTCCCCTCCACCGCAGTCTTGCCTGTCGGCCGCACTGAGGCACCGGCACGGCACCGGCCCGGCGCGCGGACAGGAGTCACGGTCGGCGTCCGCTCGGCCGCCGAGGGTACTTCGACCGTCACGTATCCTTTACCGGGTTAAGAAAGGGGTCGTGGTGGGGACTGGAAGTCGGGGCGTCGGACTAGATGACGAGACAGAGCCTGATGTCGTGACGAGACCCGACCCGGCAGGCGAAACCGGCCCGGTGGGCGAAACCGGCCCGGTGGGCGAGGCTGAGCTGGCGGGGGAGCGGGCTTACCTGCGGCGGGGCCACGCGGCGCTCGCGGGCATGCGGGCCGAGGCCGAGAACACCCAGGTCGCAGGGGGCGACCCGGTTGACGACAAGGTGACGATCGCCTATCTGCGGATCGCCAGGCAGCGTCGCATCGCCGGCCTCGCCGACGGTGACGGGACCGCACCGCTGTTCTTCGCCCGCTTGGACTATGCACCCGACTCAGACGGTGGACCCGCAGCAACCGGTGGACCCGCAGCAACCGGTGGATCCGGCGGACCCGCCGCATCCGGCGGACCCGCCGCATCCGGCGGACCCGCCGCATCCGGTGAACCAGACGCCTCCGGCCGATGGGGAGCGACCGAGGTGCCCGGTGTCGCGGGCCGGCGGTTCTACCTCGGGCGTCGGCATGTGCGGGAGGCGGCCGGCGACGATCCGCTGGTCGTCGACTGGAGAACGGACGTCGCCAGACCCTTCTACCGGGCTCATCGCGGCGACCCGATGGGCGTGCTGCGCCGGCGGCGCTTCGGCCACGACGGCGCCGAGCTCACCGCCTTCGAAGACGAGTTCCTCTCCCGCCCCGTCCGCTCCACCGGCGACGCCGCCCCCGACGGCTACGGCGACGGCACCCCCGACGCCGATGGCGGCGACCATGGCGACAAGGGCGGGGCGCGGACGGCGGTGGTGGCGGCTGGGGGGCTGCTCGAGCGGGAGATCGAGCGGCCGCGGTCCGGGCCGATGCGTGACATCGTCGCCACGATCCAGCCCGAGCAGGACGAGATCGTCCGGGCCGAGCTGTCGGTGAGCCTGTGCGTCCAAGGGGCGCCCGGGACGGGCAAGACCGCCGTCGGTCTGCACCGGGCCGCCTACCTGCTGTTCGCCCATCGGGAGCGGCTCGCGCGGGCCGGGGTGCTCGTCGTCGGGCCGAACCGGGCGTTCCTCGGCTACATCGCCGCCGTCCTGCCGGCGCTCGGCGAGTTCACCGTCCGCCACAGCACGCTGGCGGACCTCGTCGACGACGTCACCGTCGCCGGCGCGGACACGCTCGACGCGGCCACCCTCAAGGGCGACGCCCGGATGGCGACGGTGCTGCGCCGCGCCCTGCACGACGGGCTGCACCCCCCGACCGGGCCAGTCGCCGTCGTGACCAGGACCGGCCGGTGGACCGTCGGGGAGGAGGAGGTCGCCGGCCTGTTCGCCGACGCCGCCGCCGGCCTGGCCGCCGGCACCTTCCGCTACGCCACCGGACGCGAACGGCTCGCCGGCCGACTGGTGAACGCCGTCCGCGTGCGCGCCGAGGCGAGCGGGCACTACCTCACCGACGGCGCGGTCCGCACCCTCGCCCGCAGCCGGACGGTCCAGGGCGCCGTCGAGGCCGCCTGGCCGAAGGTGGACGCGGCCACCCTGGTCCGCCGCCTGCTCACCGACCCGCCCCTGCTCGCCCGCGCCGCAGACGGCGTCCTCGACGCCGACGAGCAGGCGACGCTGCTCGCCGCCGCACCACCCGGCGGCGCCCGCACGGCCCGCTGGTCACCCGCCGACGTGTTCTGCATCGACGAGGCCCGCGACCTCATCGAGGGCACTCCCGGCTTCGGCCATGTGATCGTCGACGAGGCGCAGGACCTCTCCCCGCTACAGTGCCGGGCCCTGGCGCGACGCTGTGCCGACGGCTCCCTGACCGTCCTCGGGGACCTCGCCCAGGGCACCACCCCGTGGGCGGCCACCTCCTGGGCGGCCCAGCTGACCCACCTCGGCCGGCCCGACGCCCACCTGGAGGTCCTCACCCGCGGTTACCGGGTCCCCGCGGAGATCCTCGGCTTCGCCGGCCGCCTGCTACCCCACATCGCCGCCGAACTGACCACGCCCACCTCGGCCCGCACCACCCCCGGCGCCCTGACGCTGCTGCCCACCGCGGACGTGGCCGCCACCGTCACCGCCCAGGTCGCCCGCGTCCGGACCGCCAGCGGCTCGTTCGCGGTCATCGCCGCCGACGCCGACCTCCCCGCCCTCGCCGAAGCCCTGCGCGCCGCCGACCTGCCCGTCGACGTGCTCGGCGTCGACGGGACGCCGTCGCGGGCCTGCCTCGTGCCCGCCTCCCTGGCGAAGGGCCTGGAGTTCGACCAGGTGATCGCCGTGGAACCGGCGGCGATCGTCGCCGGCGAACCCCATCCCCGCCTGGGCCTTCGCCGCCTGTACGTCGTGCTCACCCGAGCCGTCAGCGACCTCACCGTCGTCCACGCCGACCCGCTACCCGCGGCCCTGCGCACCCACGTTCCCATCAGGCTGCCAGTGGCAGATCGCGACCCCATTGCGCCGGTCATCCGCGAGGCGTGCCTACCCCGGAGTGACCAGACGCTGGTGGCCGACGAATGAGCAGGTGAGGCCGGCTGACCCCGCGACCTCTTTGCAGCGACGCAAAGTGGTTGCCGTGCGGCGCTCCGCGTCACGCGATGATCGAGATTTCGGCCAGCTGCCGCTCGGCCAGCTGCCGCTCGGCCAGCTGCCGCTCGGGCAGGTGTCGCCAGACCCCGCCAGCCCATGTCGCAGCCGCTGTCAGCAAGTCACCCCGGATACAGGCCAGTGGGCAACTGCCGTCACGGCACGTCATTGCACACTCGTTGATGTCGAGATCTTTCGCGATCGCCGATACCGGTCGACCCGAATCGATGACGAGTTTCACGGCCTCGTCCTTGTTCTCGGGCGTGAACCGCCTCCGCGACCGGGTCATTGATCTCCTCCGTCAAGGGATCAATGAGCCCACACCGGGATCACTGTCCGAAGAACGGGAACCGCCTCAAGCAGCTGATCGCGCATGACACAGGTCGACCTCTCTCCGCAGGTCGGCCGGGGATGGCGGAGGCCGGCACTTGGCCGATGGGCCTCGCCACCAACCCGGCAGGCGAAGCCACCGGCGCGGTGACACCCGGCAGCGCACCGAAATCGAACGGCTCGGCGGCCATGGCGCTCCCAGACCCCTGGGCGCCGATCGCGTCATCGTAGGAACTCGCCTCGTCTCCAGCCATCGGTGGTCGAGCCGGCGGGACGGCATCGCGGCCATGGCCACGCGCTGTTGCCGAAGGCCGGTTCGGCGCTCATCGAGGGAAAAACCGTGGCCGGACGTTTGCGGCAAATCGTGCTACCTGCTAACCACTGCGGCCCAATCTCTTGTATCGGGACTAGGTCCGCACATATTTTCGGCCGGCGATGCGCATCCCTGGGGAGCGCGAATCGAATACGGGGGACAGATGAAGAGATACTCCTCGGTCGCGTTTCTGGCCGTCCTGTTCGCAACGTTAATGGTTTTTCCTGGAGTCGCGATGGCGGCCGGAAAGTGCGGAAACTGGCACCCGGGTGGAGGGAAGGTTCGACAGACCTATCTGAAATCAGGTTCGAGCGGATCACATGAGTACCTGGTGACCGTCGACTTCCGATTCTCCGACAGTGATATCTCCGCCCTCGCATGCACCGGATCCAGTGCGTTGGAGGTTGACGTCGAGGCGTATGGCGGCCTCAACAAGGCCGGGGGGTATCGTGGCTGGGATTCAAATCTACCGCACGCCTATCTCGACACCGAGGCGTTCGACGGAAACCCTCGTGTACTGACGGTCGGCACCTCGAATGCCGCTGATCTCAAGTCCAACGTGGACTACTTCACGAAGATCCATCTGATCGAGGTGGGACCGACCAAGGACTACTCCGAGATCTACCTGAACTTCCAGCGGGGGCATTGGGCAAAGAAGACGAGCCCGAAAGAGCAGGCATCATGCGTCTCGCATGGTGGCAGTGATCCGGCGTGGTGCGTCTTCGGCGACGAGTCCCATGCCATGAAGAGCGAGCTCGGCACTGCGCCGCGCATCGCCCTCAACGTGGACTACGAAACAGACGACGCCGGCTACTGGGGAAACTACCGGACGACCGATCTCGTCCACGGAAATCGGCTGGCACCGGGGGACAAGATCTTTTCCCCCAATGGCCTCAACTATCTCTCCATGCAGGCCGACGGCAATCTGGTCGAGTACATTCCAGGTGGTCGTGCGGTGTGGGCGAGCGGGACAGGTACGCCCGAGGCCATCCTGCTGGCGCAGGACGACGGGAACTTCGTGGTCGTCGCTCCCGGTAACCGCGCCGTCTGGTCGACGGGAACAGGTCGACGGGACACTGTTCTGAGTCTTCAGGACGACCGCAATCTGGTCGCCTACGCGCCGGGACACATAGCGGTCTGGTCAAACAACATCGCCGGCCGTCCGTAGCTCTGCCTGCCAGGACGAGGTGGGACAGGGGCCGCCGGCCGCCGGCCTGCGGCTGTCGGCCGTCGGCCGTCGGCCTGCGGCCAGCGCGGCCCCCCGTTCGGGCGGACCTGCCGGTCGTCACCGGGGCCCGGCTGGCCCGATCTGGCGGGACACCGTGTGGCCGCGGCGCGGGTAGGAGAAAATGGGCGGGTGGCAGAGGAGCGCAACGTTCTCGGTGGCGAGCTCGAACCGTGCGGCACCGATCCGGTGACCGGGTTCTACCGCGACGGGTGCTGCAGCACCGGTCCGGAGGATCTTGGGAGCCACACCGTGTGCGCGGTGGTGACGGCCGACTTCCTGCGTCATCAACGGCAGGTCGGCAACGACCTGTCGACGCCCCGGCCGGAGTACTCCTTCCCCGGCCTGCGCCCCGGGGACCGGTGGTGCGTCGTCGCCGTCCGCTGGCTGCAGGCCTACGACGCCGGGGCCGCCGCTCCGGTCGTGCTCGCCTCCACCCACGAGCGGGCGCTGGAGGTCATCCCCCTGGAGGCACTGCGCGCCCACGCCGTCGACGTCCCCGCGGACCCGCGTTCGCTGAGCTGATCCCGGCTTCGCCGGGCCGATCCCCGATCCCCGTTCGCCGGGCCGATCCCGGGTGCGCGGGGCCGACTCCGCGTTCGCGGGGCTGGCCCCTGCGCGGTCCGGTCAGTCGATCACCTCGGGTTCGAGGCCGACGGTGAGCCAGTCGCGGTAGACCAGCCCGGTGAGCTCCTCCAGCCGGGCGATGTCGTCGACGAAGTAGGGCAGCACCGCGCGGCGCTGCTCCGGGGTCAGTTTCGGCCGGCCGCCCTTCTGGCGTTGCAGCGCGGACAGCAGCGGGTCGCGCACCACGCGGCGCACCGGCACGGGGAAGTGGTGGCCGACGCGGCCGCCGGTCCGCAGCACCGCGCGCAGCGCCGTGTTCACCGGGGTGTCGGCGACGAACGGGGTGACGTTCTCCGACGGCACGAGGCCGACGAGGCCGGTCTCGACGCCGAGGAACTCGCAGACGCGGTCCAGTGTGGCGGCGGGGGAGTCGCGCAGGTCCCGGTAGCGCAGCAGCAGCACCTGGTCGCGGGAGAACAGGCCGAACAGGTGGGCGAGCTGCTCGCCGTAGCGACCGAGGGACACATAGTGCCAGAACTGCGCCCAGCCGGCGTCGCGGCGCTGCTCCTCCAGCGCACAGGCGCGGACGAAGTCCCGTTCGCTCTCCAACCCGGCGGCCCACAGATGCGTCCAGTTGGAGTGGGCGCGGTCGACCGGATTACGCAGCAGCACGATGATCCGCACCTTTGGCAGCAGGCGGCGGATCCGGTTCTGCGCGTCGAGGTCGTACAGATAGAACGGGGTGGCCTCGCCGGTGAGCGTCCCTGCCGGCGCGGGGGCGAACAGCGCCTCGTAGTCGCGGCGGCGCCACACGTGCTCCTGGTAGGTCTGGGCGTCGCCGGGCCCGCCGCGGGCCGGCGGCGGGCCCTCGGACAGGAAGAACTTCGGCTCCTTGACCTGCGGCAGGAACAGCCCGGGATGGCGCGACAGCGCGGCGTGCAGCGCGGTCGTGCCGGCCTTGGGCACGCCGAGGACGAGGAAGTCGGGCAGGGCCATCGGCGGTCGCTCCTGACGGACGGGGGATCGGCCGCGGCCGATCCGCACGGACAGGGATCGGCGTCAACCGATCCGCGGGCACCCGGCGGCGCCGGTCGAAAGGCCAGCCGCGAGAGGCCATCCCCACTGGCATAGCCGAGTAACCCGACCGGTGAAATCAGGATGCTAACCGCGTAACGGCCCTGGCGGGGCCCACTTCGCAAGCCTCCCCGTGTAGCGGAACGGTAGGGTTGCGCGGTGGCAATCAGCCAGCAGCACACGGCGTCCGAGACCATCCCCCTGCCCGGTCGGCAGCCCGCGACGACGGTGGCGCCCGCCCCCGGGCACGGCCCCGGCTTCTGGGCCGGCGCGCCCTGCGCCGTGCTGGCCGACGGCGTGTTCTACCTGGCCTACCGGCTGCGCCGCCCGGTCGGTGCCGGCCGCGGCTTCGGACTGGTCATCGCCCGCTCCACCGACGGGGAGACGTTCACGCAGATCGCCGGCATCCCCCGGGACCCGTTTGGCGCGGAGAGCCTGGAGCGGCCCGCACTGGCGGTGACCCCGCAGGGGTCGTGGCGGCTCTACGTCAGCTGCGCCGCCCCGGGCAGCCCGCACTGGTGGGTGGACCTGCTCGAGGCCGACTCCCCGGCCGCCTTCGACCCGCATCGGCGGCGCACCGTGCTGCCCGGCGACCCGGCGACCCTCGCCGTGAAGGACCCGGTCGTCGCCCTACTCGACGGGCGGTGGCAGCTGTGGGCGTCCTGCCACCTGCTCGACGACCCGGCCGCCACCGACCGGATGGACAGCCGGCACGCCACCAGCCCCGACGGCGTCCACTGGACCTGGACCGGGACGGCGCTCGCCCCCCGCCCGGGCCACTGGGACGCCCGCGGCGTGCGGATCACCTCCGTGCTCACCGGCGGCACCCAGCCGGTGGCCTACTACGACGGGCGGGCCAGCGCCGCGCAGAACTGGGCCGAGCACACCGGCCTCGCCGTCGGCATCACCCCCGACCGCTTCCACGCCGTCGGCACCGAGCCGGTCGCCTTCTCCCCGGACGGCGACGGCGCGCTGCGCTACGTCAGCGTCGTGCCCCTGCCCGACGGCGCCCACCGGTTGTACTACGAGGCCGCCCTGCCCGACGGCAGCCACGAGCTGCGCACGGAGCTGCACCCGGCGCCCTGAGCCGCGGCTCGTCACGCGTCGCCGGGTGCCGGTCGTCCCCGGGGGCGGACGCGGTCGCCTCCACCCCCGGGGACGCGGATCAGGGCCGGCTCAGGAGGTGATCTCCTTGCCGCAGAGCTGCTCCTTGACGACGTCGAACGCGGTGCCGGCATCGTTGACCTGCACGAAGGCGTAGCAGGTGGTCTGGCGGCCCTGGCCGTGGGCGATGTCGATGGGCTGGATGAGGCCCTCGGCGTCGTAGTTCGTCACCGCGCGCAGCCCGTCGATGAAGCCCTGCCGGGTCGGGCAGTCGCCGGCCTCCTCCAGCCCGCGGACGAACATGTCCGTCTGGATGTAGGACATCAGCGGGATGTCCTGCTGCGGCTGGTCGATCTGCGGGGCGTAGCGGTTCATCGCGTCGACGTAGGCGGCGATCGCCGGCCCACCGGACTCGAACGGGCGGTAGAACAGCGGCACCGTCACCCCCGCCATCCCGGCGCCGTACCGCTTGAGCAGCCCGGCGTCGTACCCGTTGACGGCCATGACGACCTTGGGTGCGTGCCCGGCGGCGCGCAGCTGCGCGAGAACCTGGACGAGGGCGTCGGTGTCGGTGATGGCGAGCAGCGTGTCGGCGCCGCTGTCGACGACGCGCTGGGCGACCGCCGCCGGGTTGTCCGCGCCGGGGGTGTAGCTGACGGTCCCGCCGTCGCTGACGCCGGCCGCCGTCATGCTCTGGACGAGCTTGGTGCCCACGTCGGAGACGCCGCCGGACAGCGCGGTCTGCAGCAGCACCGACCGGCTGCCCCCGCGGGACTTCACGAACGTGCCGTAGGTGTCCACGGGGGCGCCGGTGGTGTAGGAGAACGAGAACATGTTGCGGTACTTCGACCAGATGCCCTCGGCGGCCAGCCCCGTGACGGGGACGCTCTGGTCGTTGAGGTACTGGGCGCTGCCGCTGGCCGCGATCGTGGACTCGATGAGGCCGAAGACCTGCTGGTGCTCGATGAGGTCACGCGCGGCGATCGCGTTGGCCGCCGGCGTGCCCTGGTCGTCCCGCCAGTCGTAGAAGATCTTCCGGCCGTTGACGCCGCCCTTGGCGTTGATCGCGCCGAGCCGGGCGTCGATGCCGGCGCGGGCCGCCTGCAACGGCCCCGACACCGCGCCGGTGTCCGGGTAGACGACGCCGATGTGGATCGCGTTCTTGGTCACCCCGGGTGCGTCGCAGTCGCCGGCGGCGCCCGCCGCGCCGCTGGCGCAACCCGTGGCAGTGGCCGCGGTCAGGGTGAGCGCGACGGTCGCGAGACGTAACTGGACGTGGCGGCGCATAAGCGGCGAACCCCTCGGTGGCTGACGGTGGACGATCGACGATGACGGGCGACGATCAGCGAACGGTGCATGCGGACTCCGATCTCGTCGGCAGCAGGGTGCGCCTGGCCGGAACCACGACTGCGATGTTCACCGCCTGTGACAACAGGCACGTGCCCGAGGCGCGGACATTACCGTAAAATGTCCACACCCGAGCACAATACCGAGCCCACTTTTATGGTCTTATGCCTGGTGGGCCTGGGTGTCGGCCGGCAACTGCGCGTAAGGTGCGGCGGGCCCAGCGTCCCGCCGGCGGGCACGCTCACCGCCGCTGTGGTGACACTGGGCAGCCCTCCGCCGGCCCGGCTCGCCGTCAGGCCGCCCGCCCGGCTCGCCGGCCGGCCAAACTACCCGCGCGCGCAGCGGCCGCATCAGATCAGGGACGGCCAGAATCGGGGTCGGCCGCGCGCCCGCGCGCGGCGGCCGCGTCGCGGCGCGCGGCGGCCGCGTCGCGGCGCGCGGCGACCGCGCGCGGGGTGAGGAAGTGTCCGCCCGCGGCCGCCGCGTGCCGTCAGTCCCCTCGCCGGGCGAGGGTCACTCGCCGCGCCAGACCGGCGCCCGCTTCTCGGCGAACGCCAACGCGCCCTCCTTGGCGTCCGCGGAGGCGAACACCGGCTCCATGATCTTTGCCTGGCGGTCGAACGCCTCGTCGGCCGGCCAGGCCGACGCCGAGGCGACGATCTCCTTGGTGGCGGCGACGGCCAGCGGGCCGTTCGCCGCGATCCGGGCGGCGAGCGCCCGGGCGCCGGCCAGCGCCTCGCCGGCCGGGGTCAGCACGTTGACCAGGCCGTAGCGGTGGGCGTCGGGGGCGGAGAGCTGGTCTCCGGTCAGCGCCAGTTCCAGGGCGACCTGGTAGGGGATGCGCTTGGGCAGGCGCAGCAGGCCGCCGGCGCCGGCGACGAGACCGCGCTTGACCTCCGGGATGCCGAAGGCGGCGTTCTCGGCGGCGACGACGAGGTCGCAGGCCAGCACGACCTCGCACCCACCGGCCAGGGCGTAGCCCTCGACGGCGGCGATGATCGGCTTACGCGGCGGCGACAGCGTGATACCGGCCAGGCCCCGGCCCTCGACGACGACGTTCTCGCCCCGCAGGAACGCCTTGAGGTCCATCCCCGAGCAGAACGTGCCGCCCGCGCCCGTGATGATCGCCACGGTCAGGTCCTTGCGGGCCTCGAACTCGTCGAGGGCGGCGGCGACCCCCACGGACACGGCGCTGTTCACGGCGTTGCGCGCCTGCGGGCGGTTGATCGTGATGACGGTGACCCCGTCGGCGTGTTCGACCAGAACTTCGTCGGACATACGTGCTCCCTTGTTGACGGACAGTAAGCCACGCGCGCCCGCGCCGCCGCATACGGGTGATCTCGTCGCGGACGTGGCTGTTTTCGCGCAATACCCGGTGGCCGAACGCTACCGCTAGCGCGCCGCAGAGGAGAGTTCTCGCCCACGCCACCGCCCTCGCCCGAATCCGTCCCGCCGGATCGAGCAGCGCCGGGTCGTGGGTCTGCGCCGGGTCGTGGGTCTGCGCCGGGTCGTGGGTCTGTGCCGGGTCCGGGTACCGCCAGGTGTCCTCCGTGATCCTCGCCGGTCGGCGGCCCGTCGGCGGTGGCCCGCCGAGTTGCTGGAGGGTGGCGACGGTTCCAGTCCCGTGAACGGGGCGCCCCGCCCGCGGGGATCGGACGTCGGCGAAGATGGGATGTCGGCGAGGATGGGATGTCGGCGAGGATGGGATGTCGGCGAGGATGGGATGTCGGCGGGGATGGGACGTCGGCAGAGAGGGAACGTCGGCGGAGAGGGGCGGCGCCGGTGCGCGAGATCGCCGACGCGCTGCGGCGATGGCGGGCCGAGGGCGGCGCGTTCGCGGTGGCGACCGTCGTCGGGGTGCAGGGCAGCGCGCCCCGCCAGCCCGGCGCCGCCATGGCCGTCGCCGCCGGCGGGGAGGTCGTCGGCAGCGTGTCCGGCGGCTGCGTCGAGGGTGCGGTCTACGAGGCCGCGGCCGAGGCGATCCGCACCGGCGTGCCCGTCCTGGAGAGCTACGGCATCTCCGACGACGACGCCTTCGCCGTCGGCCTGACCTGCGGCGGGACCATTGACCTGATCATCGTCCCGTACCCGGCCCGCGGGCCGTCCGCGGGCACGGGCGCGCGGGGCGCGGGCGGCGTGCTCGACGCGGTCCTCGCCGCGCTGGCCGCCGACGACGCGGTGGCGCTGCTGACCGTCGTCGGGGGAGGCAGGTTGGGTGGGCAGGTGGCGGTGTGGCCCGATCGCACCGTGGGTTCGTCCGGGGTCGCCGGTCTCGACGTCGCCGCGGTGGACGATGCCCGCGGGCTGCTGGCGGCCGGTCGCAGCGGGCTGCGCCGTTACGGGCCGCAGGGGCAGCGGCGGCCGGACGCGATCGGCGTGTTCGTCCAGTCGTTCGCCCCACCGCCGCGGATGCTGGTCTTCGGCGCGATCGACTACGCCGCCGCGGTGGTGCGGTTGGGCCGCTTTCTCGGCTACCGGGTGACGGTGTGTGACGCCCGGCCGGTGTTCGCCACCGCGCGGCGCTTCCCCGACGCCGACGAGGTCGTCTGCGAACGCCCGGTGGCCTTCCTCGACCGTGCGGCGGTCGACGCTCGCACGGTGATCTGCGTGCTCACCCACGATCCCAAGTTCGACATCCCGGTGCTGCGCGCCGCGCTGCGCTCCCCGGCGCACTACGTCGGCGCGATGGGGTCGCGGCGCACCCACGCCGACCGGCTGCGTCGGCTGCGTGCCAGCGGCGTCGCCGAGGACGACCTCGCGCGGCTGCACTCCCCGATCGGCCTGGACCTGGGCTCGCGCACGCCCGAGGAGACGGCCGTCTCGATCGCCGCGGAGATCATCCAGAGTCGCTGGGGTGGCAGCGGCCGCCCGCTGCGGGCCACCCGCGGTCGCATCCACGCCGACCCCGGCGAGCCGTCCAAGCCGTCCGAGCAGGCTGGGCCGTCCGAGCAGGCTGGGCCGTCCGAGCAGGCTGGGCCGTCCGAGCAGGCTGGGCCGTCCGAGCAGGCTGGGCCGTCCGAGCCGTCGGCGGACCCGGTCGCGCCGAATCCGGCGGACGCACCGAGCGCCCCGGCCAGACCGGACGGCTGAGTGAGGGCCGTGGCCGTGGGGCCTGATCGGAGCTCGGGTGCCTGGTGGCCTCGAGGCTCGGGCGCTCGCTGGCCGTACCACCTGCCTTGTATCGTTCTGTGATCGTCTATGCACAGAATCGTGCCGAGGGGTAGGTACGGTTTTTAGCCGAAAAACCGTACACAGGCCTCGGCATGATGTGGCCTCAATATGGCCGACACTCGGCTGACGGGCTGACGGGCTGACGGGCTGACGGGCTGACGGGCTGACGGGCTGACGGGCTGACGGCGGTGGTGCGGCGTGGCGTGGTTCCGCCGGACATCATGATCGCCTGGGTTGGGTGGCGGGAGCGCGGTTCCGCGGAACCCCATGATCGTCGCCCTGTGTGACCGGATTTCGCGGTGGCTGGGTAGCCCCCGGGCGGTCACCGGGGAGCTCCGCCGCACGGGGGCATCGGGGCCCTTCGGGCCGGCCGGGAGCCCCACGGTCGTGGCGGGGGATGGGGCCCGACCTGGGTGTTTGCGTATCGCGATGGGTGGCGGCCGTCACTGGGGCGCTCCCCGCGTCGGTGAACCGGCGTTCACTATGCTGGTGAACGTCGGTTCACCGCAAGGTGGCCGAATCTGTTCCGATCATGTCCTGTCTCGATCAGTCAAGGAGTCACGTGGGCGAGCCTGCCGTGCATCCGGTCCGCGCCGTGTCCGCGGGGGAGGCCCCCGCGGGGGGACGTTCCCGGGAGCTCAGCGCCGTGCTGGGCGTCGGCGGCATCCTCACCGCGATCTCGCAGGTCTCGATCGTGCCGCTGCTGCCCGACCTGCCCCGGCTCACCGGCGCGTCGGCGTCGAACGTGAGCTGGCTACTCACCGTCACCCTGCTCGTCGGTGCCGTGGTCACGCCGCTGTTCGGCCGGGCGGGCGACATCTTCGGCAAGCGGCGGATGCTGCTGGTCGCGCTCGGGATGCTGACCACCGGGTCGGTCCTGTGCGCGCTGACGTCGAACATCTGGCTGCTGATCCCGGCCCGCGGACTGCAGGGAGCCTGCCTTGCGGTGGTGCCGCTGTCGATCAGCATCCTGCGCGACGAGCTCCCCCCCGAGCGGGTGGGGTCGGCGGTCGCGCTGATGAGCGCCACCGTCGGCATCGGCGCGGCGCTCGGCGTCCCGTTCGCCTCCCTGATCATCCAGTTCGCCGACTGGCACGTGATGTTCTGGGTCACCGGTGGGCTCGGCCTGGCCGATCTGATCCTCGCCGGGCTGCTCGTGCGCGAGTCGAAGGTCCGCGCCCCCGCCCGCTTCGACATCCCCGGCGCGGTCGGGCTGGCCCTCGGCCTGCTGTGCCTGCTGCTGGCGCTGTCCAAGGCGGCCGACTGGGGCTTCACCAGCCCGCGCTTCGGCGGACTGATCCTCGCCGCCGTGGTGATCTTCGTCGGCTGGGCCCGCTGGCAGTTGCGGGTCGCCGACCCGCTGGTCGACCTGCGTCTGGCGCGGCGGCCCGCGGTGCTCGCCCCGAACGCCGCGGCGCTGCTGATCGGCTTCTCGTTCTACGCCAACTCGCTGTCCACCGCCCAGCTCGTCCAGGTCCCGAAGGAGACCGGCTACGGCCTGGGCCTGTCGGTGTTCGCCAGCGGCCTGTGCCTGCTGCCCGGCGGCGTGGCGATGTTCGCTCTGTCGCCGGTCGCGGCGCGGATCACCGCCTCCCGCGGCCCACGGATCACTCTGCTGCTCGGCGCGTCCGCGCTCGTGTTCGGCTACCTGCTACGCATGTTCACCAGCGAGAATCTACCGATGATCGTGGTGGGTGCGGCGGTGGTCGCCGCCGGGACGGCGCTGGCCTACTCGGCCATGCCGATGCTGATTATGAACGCGGTTCCCCGCACCCAGACGGCCGCCGCCAACGGCCTCAACGTCCTGCTGCGCACGGTCGGGCAGGCGATGTGCAGCGCCGCCGTCGCCGCGCTGCTCAGCCACCTCACGATGACGACCTCCGGCGGGGCGGTGCCGAGCCTCGGCGCCTTCCAGACCGTCTTCGCGATGGCCGGCGTGGTGGGGGCGCTCGCTCTCGGGGTGGGCTGCCTCGTGCCTACCCGTGACCGGGTCGACACGGATGTGCCGGTGCAGCCCGGTGATCCGGCCCGGACCATGCACGCGGCTGGCGACGACGGTGGCCGGCTGGCGGAGTCCGTCTCGGCCGCGCCGACCCCGGTCACCACCACACGCTGACCACGTACCAGGATCCGGGCAGCGGGATCCGGGCAGCAGGGTCCCGGCGACGGCGCGAGCCGACACGGCCAGGGCTGCGTGGCCAGGGCTGCGTGGCCAGGGCTGCGTGGTGAGGATGCGGCAGCCGGGGAGGACCCGACGGTGCCGGGGCGGGCACGGTGCGGCGCCGGTGAGCGGTAGCGTGCAGGCTCGGGCGTCCCGGTTGGGGACGTCCGGCGCATCCCGGGACGGGCGGAGGAGCGGACCATGACGAGCCCTTCGACCACCACCCGCGGACGGCCGGCAGGGCCGGAGTCCAGCAGCCCTGCCGGGGCCGACTCCGCCCGCCCTGACACTGGCCGTTCGGATGCCGGCCAGCACGAGACGTCCCACTCCCATCCCGGCCGGGTCGCCCCGCAGTCCGCGGTCGCCGTCCTGGCTGGGTCCGATGCCGTCCCGGGTGGGGTCGCGCCGACGGGGGCGGCGGGCGGCGGGCGGGGCCGGATGCGGGGGGACGCCGAGGTCAGCCGCGAGGCGATCATCGCCGCGGCCCGCCGGGCGTTCGCCCGCCAGCCCTACGCCGCCATCACGCTCAAGGCGATCGCGGCGGACGCCGGGGTGAGTGCTCCGCTGGTGCTGAAGTACTTCGGCAGCAAGGAGCAGCTCTTCGCGCGGGTCGCCCGCTTCGGCGACGAGATCGACCAGTTGCTCGACGCGCCGCTGCCCGACCTCGGCCGCCACCTGCTGCACGCCCTGCTCGACGCGCACGAGCAGCGCCGCGATCCGCTCATCCGGGTCGCGTTCGCGCTCCAGCACGGCGAGCACGCGACCCTGCTGCGCGACAACTTCCGCGACCAGGTCGTCGCCCGGCTGCGCTCGCGTCTGACCGGCCCGGATGCGGCCCTGCGCGCCGAGCTCGTCCTCGCCCACCTGCTCGGCCTCGGTGTCCTGCGCAAGATCGTGCATACCGAGGCGATCAGCGCCGCCGAACGCGACCGGATCGTCGACCTGTGCGCGCCCGGCCTGCAACGCCTCCTCGACGGCAGCCCCTGACGATCTCCGCCTCGGCCTGACCGCCTCCGGCGCAATCAAGATAATCAACACTGTTGACAGCTCGCCGCCATCCATGATCACAAAAGATGGGCTGATCCTCAGCACCGGCGCCGGGCCGGCTCAGCCGCGGGCCGGCGCGTCGCGCGGGGGACGGTCTCCGGTGAGGTCGGCGTTCGGGGCGGCGGCGCGGACCAGGTCGGGGATGACCTCGCCGAGCGCGCCCGGTTCCCAGACGCCGTCGACGTCGACGGCCGGTCCGTTGGCCCATCCCTCCAGCACGGTGATCCGACCGCCGACGACCGCGAACACCCGCCCGGTCACGCCAGCCGACGCCTCGCTGCCCAGCCAGACCACCAGCGGCGCGATGTGCTCGGCGCTCATCCCCGCCGCCTGCGCCTCGGTTAGGTCGCCGGTGAGGCCCTCGGTCAGCCGGGTCAGTGCGAGCGGGGCGATCGCGTTCACCGTCACCCCGTAGCGGGCGAGCTCCAGCGCGGCGGTCACGGTGAACCCGGCGATGGCGGCCTTGGCGGCGCCGTAGTTCGTCTGGCCGATGTTGCCGAACAACCCCGACGGCGAGCTGGTGTTGACGACCCGGGCCGACCGTCCGCGCCCGGCCCGGTGCTCGTCGCGCCAGTAGACGCCCGCGTGGTGGGTCGGGGCGAAGGTGCCCTTGAGATGCACCCGCACGACCGCGTCCCACTCCGCCTCGGTCATGTTGACCAGGGTGCGGTCGCGCAGAATCCCGGCGTTGTTCACCAGGACGTCCAGCCCCCCGAACGCCTCGATCGCCTGGGCGACGAGGCGCCCGGCCCCGGCGAAGTCGGCGACGTCGTCGGTGTTCGCCACCGCCTGCCCGCCGGCCGCCCGGATCTGCTCGACCACGGCGGCCGCGGGCCCGCCGTCGCGGCCGCGGCCGGCCCGGTCACCGCCGACGTCGTTGACGACCACCCGGGCGCCCTCGGCGGCGAACGCCAGCGCGTGCGCCCGCCCGATCCCGTTGCCGGCCCCCGTGACGATGACCACCCGACCCGCGCACAGACCCCGCACGGGGCCACCCCCTGTCCTTCGCCCTCGGCGGATGTCCTTCACCCTCGGTGCCTCCGGCTCGGCGCCTCCAGGCGCCTGCGGTGCAACGGATCCGGCTACACCGGGTCGGCGGCGTGGGCGACGATCTCCTCGCCGAAGCGGCGCACGGTGTCCTCGGCCGCAGCCGGGTCGTCGCCGCAGACCGCGATCACGATCCAGTCCGCGCCGAGCTTGGCGTAGGTCGCGACGTCGTCGAGCATGGCCGCCGCGTCCCAGCCCTGCCGGACGTCGAGCTGCGGCCACATGCCGGTGGCCACCACGTCGACGGCGTCATGCGGGCGGCCCGCCGCGTCCAGCCGGGCCCGGACGTCGTCGACGACCCGGGTGAACCCGTCGACGCCGGGCACGGCCGCCGTGCGGATCGTGCGGGCCAGGGTGTCGTTCGTGAGCAGGGTGACGACCCCCTGCCCGTAGCGGACGGCCCGCTCCCGCCCCCACGCGCTGTTGCCGTGCAGCCACAGCGGCGGGTGCGGCTGCTGGACGACCCGTGGCTGGATGTTGGTACCGCGGGTCTGCAGCAGCCGGCCGCTGTGGGTCAGCCGCGGCTGCTCCCAGCTAGCGCGCAGCACGTCCACCGTCTCGTCGAACGCGGCGAGCCGCCCGTCGAAGTCGACGCCGAGCGCGCCGAACTCCGAGCGCAGGTAGCCCGCGCCGAGGGTCAGCGTCAGGCGCCCGGCGGACAGCGCGTCGAGCGTCGCCACCTGGTGGGCGGTCAGCAGCGGGCTGCGGTAGGGCGCCACCAGCGCCCAGGTGAACAGGCGGATGCGGCTGGTCACCGCCGCGCAGAAGGCCAACGACACCAGCGGGTCGGCGCTGCCCTCCCCGCCGGAGTCGACCCAGCGCGCCGACGGCGCGGGATGGTCGCTGAACCCGAGCGCGGCGAAACCCGACTCCTCCGCGGCCCGCGCGAAGCCGGTCACCGCGTCCGGGGTGAGGATCCGCGGCGACCAGGCGGGATCGGCCACGGCATGCTGGACGGCGAATCTCATCGGTTCTCCACACTCAAGGTCTCGGCACGCAAGGTCTCGGCACTCCGGGTCTCGGCCGGGCCAACCCAGGGATCGGGCAGGGGCGGCAGGGGGAGGGGCAACGCCGGCAGACCGTCGATGCTCGTGCCGTTGTACTCCTTGCGTTCGCAGTAGGCGGCGAACTCCTCGTCGGTCCGCCGACCGAAGTACTCCCGGTGCAGGCTTCGTTCCTCCCGGTACTCCAGGAACGGCACGGCGTAGCCGCAGCTGTCGCTGATCCGCTCGGCCGTCACGACGATGATCGACCGCAGCCCGCTGGGGTCGGCCGCCCGCGGGTCGAACCGGGCGAGCAGCGCGGCGAAGCGCGGGTCGTCACGGAACACCGGCTCGCCGCGCCCGTGCACCCGCACGATGGTCGGGGGTCCGCTGAACGCGCACCACATCAGCGTGATCCGGCCGTTCTCGCGCAGGTGCGCGAGGGTCTCCGCGTGGCTGCCACCGAAGTCCAGGTAGGCCAGGGTCCGCTCGTCGAGGATGATGAGCGTCCCGGCGCGGCCCTTGGGGGAGAGGTTGACGCTGCCCTGCGCGGACAGGGGCGCCGTCGCGACGAAGAAGACGACCTGGTCCTCGATGAACCGGCGTAGCCGGCCGTCGAGGCGTTCGTAGGTCTTTCCCATGGATAGGCAGTATCGGCCGCGTACCCGCCCGGCGCCCGTGCTTTCCCGCCCCTCCCTGTCCCTCCCTGTCCCGTCCCGTCCCGGGCCGGTGCGCCGGCCCGGGACGGCAGGCGGTCAGCGGGGCGGGCGGCGCCGGCCGTCGGGGCCGGCGCTGAGCTCGTCGTCGCCGAACTCGCAGACGCCGGCCGCCGCCAACGCGTCGATGTAGTAGTGCGGGAAGTGGTCGCTGATCGTGTACGGGAACAGCCGGCCCAGCGGCCGGACCTGGCCGAGCGGGAACGCTGCCAGCGCCCCGGCGAACCCGAGCGTGCTGAGCATCTGCCCCACCGGGCGGCCGGTGGTGTCGGTCCACCCGCCGCCGTAGCGCCACTCCCGGCCGATGTGCCGGTAGCGCCCGACGGTGGCCGGCGGCAGGTGGGGGACCGGATCCTGGCGGTAGACGAAGCGCGCGATCGGCGCCGGGTCGACCACCGCCGCGTAGGCCGCCGCGGTGCCGTCGCCGCCGATCATCGGCTGGCCGAAGGTGTAGACCGCGCGCAGCGCCCGGCGCAGCTCGGCGTACACCGGATCGGCCATGATCCGCAGCCCGAGGATGACCGCCATGGCCCCGCCGAGGCTGTGCCCGGTCAGGTACAGCGCCGGCGGCCGCGCCGACGCCCCCCGCCGTCTCCCGGCGCCGCCGGCGCGGGTCGTGCCGGCGGCGCCGGCGCGGAGACTGGCGTCGCCGTCGCCGTCGCCGTCGCCGTCGGTGTCGTAGATCGACCGGCCGGCCATCGCCCGCCTCAGGGTGCGCAGCACCTCGAACGCGGTGGCGCGCACGTTGCGGTGGAACCCGGCGTGCAGGTCGTCGACGGCCGTGCCCGCCAACCGGACGCGGGTGCGTTCGCGGGAGTGGACGTCCAGGTCGGTGCCCCAGTTGATGAGGTCCGACGGCTCGGTTCCGCGGTAGGCGACGATGACGACCCGGGCGTCGGCGCTCTGCACGACGAACGCCGTCGAGCGGATCAGCATCGCGTCGACCTGCTCGGCGATGATCCGGCACCGGCAGCCGGGCAGGCCCAGCCGGGTCATCGCCGCCGACACCGCGTTGATCCCCCGCGGCAGGTCCGGGTCGAGCAGCGTCGAGGCGGTCTCGGCGTAGGCGTAGCCGGCGCACGCCGCGAGGACGTGACTGGTCGGGTCGTCCGGATGCAGGTGGGTGTCGTCGAAGGCGGCGAGGTGGTCGACGAGATCGCGGTAGACCGGGAAGTGCTCGTCGAGCCGCGGCCGGTACGGGCGCAGGTCGACGAGGTCGAGGACCTGCGCGTTGCTCACCTGCACCGCCTGCTCACCTGCACCCCTTCTTCGTCGATCGCGGCCTTATACGGATCGATGTCGGAGGGTAACTCAACGTGCCCACCTCCGTCCCGTCCCGCGACCCGCCGCGCCGGTGGCCGGTGGCCGTAGGGTGGCGGGGATGGGGCGCGCTGCGCAGGAACCGGAGCGCCGGGCGCTGCTCGTGCGCCGGGCCGAGCTGACCGGGTCGACCGAGCTGACCGGGTCGGCCGGCGGCGGCGCAGCGGGGCCTGGCCGGCGCGTCCTGGCTGGCGCGCTCCCGCCGACGTGGGTCGCGGACGTGCGGATTCTCGGCGGACGGATCGTCGAGGTCAGCGCCGAGCCGCTGCGCCCGCGGGCGGGGGAGGACATCCTCGACGCCGACGGCGGCGCGCTGCTGCCGGGTCTGCACGATCATCATGTCCACCTGCTGTCGCTGGCGGCGTCGGCGTCGTCGGTGCGGGTGGGGCCGCCCGAGGTCGTCGACGCCGCAGGGCTGCGCGCGGCGCTGCGCGCGGCGCCGGGTACCGGTCCGGCGCGGTGGGTGCGCGCGGTCGGCTACCACCCGTCGGTGGCCGGTGACCTCGACCGGCGCACCCTCGACGCGCTGCTGCCCGACCGGCCGGTGCGGGTGCAGCACCGCGGCGGGGCCCTGTGGGTGTTCAACTCGCCGGCGCTACGCCTGGCCGGCATCGACGGCTGCGACCTGCCGGGCGTCGAACGCGACCCCACCGGGGCGCCCACCGGGCGACTGTGGCGGATGGACGGTTGGCTGCGCCGCCACGCCGCGCTGCCCCCGGTGGCCGTGGACCTCGCCGCCGTGGGCCGCGCCGCCGCTGCGGCGGGGATCACCGGGTTCACCGACGCGACCCCCGGCCGCACCGCCGAGCATCGCCGGACCCTCGCCGCGGCCGCCGCGACCGGCGAGCTGCCGCAGCGGCTGACCCTCATGCGCCCCGAACCGCAGCCCACTGCCGATGCGGACGCCCCGGCCGGACGGCGGGCCGGGGAGGGGACCGTCGGCGTGGCAGGCGTGGCAGGCGTGGCAGGCGGTGTCGGTGGTGGTGGTGGCGTTCGCGTCGTCGGCGGCCCGGTGAAGGTGATCCTCGACGACGACACCCTGCCCGACCTCGACACCCTCGCCGCCCGGTTCGCCGCCGCGCACCGCGCCGGCCACCCGGTGGCCGTGCACTGCGTGACCCGCGTCCAGACGGTGCTCACCCTCGCCGCGCTCGACCTCGCCGGCCCGCGCCGGGGCGATCGCCTCGAACATGGTGCCGTCATCCCCGGCGAGCTGTACGGGCAGGTGCGCCGCGCCGGGCTCGTCGTGGTCACCCAGCCCAACTTCGTCGCCGAGCGGGGCGACCGCTACCTCGTCGACGTCACCGACGAGGATCCGGCGGCGCTGTACCCGGCCGCCTCCCTCGTACGGGCCGGCATCGGGCTCGCCGCCGGCACCGACGCCCCGTTCGGCCATCCCGACCCGTGGCGGGCCGTCGCCGCCGCGGTGACCCGGCGCACCGCCGCCGGGATCGTCCTGGGCGCCGACGAACGCCTCGACGCCCCCGCGGCCCTCGCGCTGTTCCTCGGCGACCCGGCGGACCCGGCCCGCCCGCGCCGGGTACGCCCCGGCGCGCGCGCCGACCTCTGCCTGCTGCACCGCCCCCTGCGCGCGGCCCTGCGCGCGGCCCTGCGCGACCCGTCCGCGGCCCAGGTCCGCCAGACGATCGTCGACGGCGTCCCGGTGTACGGGTGAGGTCCAGGACCACCGAGTGCAGGTCAGCCGGTGCGCGACCGCCCGCGGGAGTCCGCCGGTGAGAGATTGCTTGCACGGCGGCCCCGTCGACGCCGCGGATGTGCACAGTGGCGGGATGGACCCCAGACGCGATCCCGAGCGGCTCAGCCTCGCCAGCTACCCGCTCAGTCACCCCGTCCAGGCGCGGTTCAGTGACCTCGACGGCAACGGTCACCTGAACAACGTCGCGCTGGCGTCCTTCTACGAGGACGCCCGCATCACGCTGGACTGGCGGATCTTCACCGACGGCAGGCCGGTGCCGTTCGAGAACTTCACCTTCGTCGTCGCCAACGTCTCCATCCACTACCTGGCCGAGGCGCGCTATCCCGCGACGTACGTCGTCGGCTGTGGGGTCGGCCGGATCGGCACCACCTCGTTCGTGCACAGCGCGGGGCTGTTCCGCGACGGCGTCTGCCTCGGCCTGTGCGACAGCATCCTGGTCCACCTCGTCGAGGGCGCGCCGACGGTCATCCCGCCCGATCGCCGCGCGCAGATGGAGGCCCTGGCGTTCCCGGTGCGCGCGGGTGGCCCGCCGACCGAGCCCGACGCCGAGACCGTCGGGATCCCGGACCAGCCGGCGCAGACCGGCTCCGGTCTGGTCGGCTCCGAGCCCGACCGCCGCTAGGCCCTGCCCTTCGCGTGTGTGGGAGGCGTGGGCGACGGCTCGTGCGTCGGCGGCGGCTGCGTCGGCGGCGGCTGCGTGGGAGAGCGCCTCCATGGTTCTTCCACAGGGTTCGGCGTCCGATTTATCCCTGCGGAAGAGACGGGTGGCGTCGCTCCCGTGCACACCGCCTCGCGGGCCGGGGGTCCGCGCCCGCTGCCAGGACTTCCGCCCGCCGGCGGCGCACCGGAACCTCCCTGTCGATATCAAGATAATCAACGGTGTTGACAGCGCGGCGCGCCAAAATGATCATTCGGGTCGGGAGCCGACACGGGCCCCGGCCAGGCGGACCGACAGTCAGCCGGGCGAGCCGGGGGTGAGCGGCCAGCCGGGCAGGTTACGCACGATCATCCAGACCAGCGCCGCGCCGCCGAGCCCGTAGGCCAGCGGCGCGGGCAGGGGGGCGTACCGGTCGTCGCGCACCGCCCGGGCCTGGCGGGCGAGCAGGCCGGCGAGCAGCGGGGCGCAGGCCAGCACGAACACGTTGTCGTGGCCGGCCGCCGCCCACCGTCCATGCAGCACGTCGTAGGTGGCGCGCAGGGTTCCGCAGGCCGGGCAGTCCAGGCCGGTGACCCGGTGTATGGGGCAGCCGGGCATCGCCGTCGACGGGTCGTGCGGATCGTGGCCCGCCAGGTAGGTCAGGCCGGCCACGGCCGCCGCGGCGACGCCCCAGACCGCGGCGCGGCGCCGGCCCGATCGGGTGGCCGCCGGCCCGGTCGCCGCCGCTGCGGGCGGTTGTGCTGTGGGCGGCCGCGTCGGGGAAAGGGAAGGCGGGGCGGGCGGGTTCGGGGGCGGGAGCGGTCCCGCCGGATCCGCCGGCGACCCGGATGGGGCGTCGGCGGGATCCGTGGACGGGGGCGGCTCAGTCACGCAACGGCCGGCCGTGCCGGTCGCGGACGTTGCCCGTCAGCATCATCACGCCGTCGATCAACGCCCAGACGCCCAGCCCGCCGCAGGTGAACAGCTGCGCCAGCGCGATGCCGGTGTTGCCGAGGTACCAGCGGCCGGCGCCGACCGTGCCGAGCAGGATCTGCAGCAGTCCGGCGGTCAGCTTCTGCTTGTCCGAGTAGGCCTCCCCGGTCAACGGGTGCCGGCCGAACGGGGCGGAAGGGTCGTAGGGCGCCGCACCGCCGTACCCGGGCGGCGGACCGTACCCGGGCGGCGGTCCGTAGCCCATCGGCCCGGGGTAGCCAGGCTGGCCCTGGTAGCCGGGCTGGTTCGGGTAGCCGGGCTGGCCCTGGTAGCCAGGCTGGCCCTCGTAGCCAGGTTGACCCTCATAGCCGGGCTGGCCGGGGAAGCCGGGGGGCGGGCCCGGGTAGCTGTCCTGGCTCGGGTAGCCCTGCTGGCTCGGGTAGCCCTGCTGGTAGCCGGGGGGCGGCTGCTCGGGGTATCCGGGCTGGCCCTGGGCCGCGGGCTTCTGGTCGGGGTGCTCGGGCTGCCCCTGGTAGCCGGGCGGCTGGTCCTGCGGTTGCCATGGCGAGGTCATCTGTGCTCCCAGGGTGTGCGGGTCCGGCTCCCCGGCCGGGCGCCGCGCCCGGTCCGTCCGAGGCCGGCCGGCCCTGGTCGGCGGCTCGCCCGGGGACGCGCCGGCGCGGTGATTGCGGCGATGCTACCGAGATCGCCCCGGCGCGCGACCACCGTTTGCCTCCCGCCGCTGTCCGGTGCGCGACCTGCAGCCCGCCGCCGGCCGCCGGGCGCGGCGCCCGGCGCGGACCCCCTCCCGATGGAGGTGAGCTGTAGGTCTTTCGTGGTCCCTGGATGGCCCATCCGTGGTGGAACCATCGGGTTGTCCTGTCGTCGGCGATGCGTCCCCGACTGGTCACCATCGGTTTCCGTGGTTCTGGTGCGGCAGGCTGACCTGCGGTTCTCTTTCTCGTTCGGGGGTCAACCCCGCCGACTCGTGACCTGTTTGTCGTCCCGTTTCGGATATTCGGGGGTGGCTGACCTGCACGGCACCGGCCGGACGGGCCAACAATCCCCGATCCCAGGGACAAGCGGCTCGATTTCCGTTACACGATCCCCGGTTGTCTTCTACAGTTCAGCGCGGGTTCCCGAAGCCGTCGGCGTCGCAGGCGCGACCCGGCGACGCAGGCGTGCCCCGTCGCGCCCGCGCAGCCGGCCGGCGGGAGCTCGGACCGGAAGGCTGAGGTGGCTGGCGATGCGACACGGGCACGGCGACGGCGCCGCCGGCGGGCGAGCCGGAGCCGAGTTCGACCTGGCGGCGATGGAGATTCTGGAGCCGCTGGCCGAGAAGTACGGGCTTTTCCTCGCCAAACGGACCTGCTGGCATGTCCAGTTCCGGGGTGGCCGGCGAATGTTCGACGTCGCCTGCGATCCGTGGACGTCCTGGGCGCTCGGAGCCAGGGTCGGGATATGGTCGGCCGATTCCGCGCCGGCCGTCGGCGGCGTGCCGGCCCCCCGGCCACGCGCGCTCAGCGTCCAGGACATTCTGCACACGGTTTACGGAATGCGGGAGAACGCCTGGCCGTGGATCGCGGCGACCCCGGCCGAGCTGCGCGCGATTCTGCTGACCCTCGCCGGACTCGTCGACCGGTACTGCGGGGAGCTGTTACTCGACGACGACGCCTTCGCCCGGGCCGAGGCCGCGGTCAACCGGGCGACCGCCGAGCGGGAGGCGTTCCTGCGCCAGTTCGAGGACCGCTGAGGGTGCTTCCCCGCTCCCGGCCGAGGGTCGCCCTGCCCGGCCGGTGAGGTCGCGCGTGCAGGGCGAGTTCTCGCGTGCAGGGCACGGCCCTGATCCGGGACGGATGTCCACCGAGGGTGGTCCGAACGTCCCCCGGGTAGGCAACCTCTGGCGGTCGTGAGATCGCCGACGGACGGCGAGCATGACGAAGGAGAACCATCGAACGCCTGTGTTCGACTGTTCGACGGTGGAACGGGGCGTCGACCGTCAGGATCGTGAGACTTTCACGCAACCCCGGGAGAGGCCATGACCGTCCAGTATGTGCGGGATGCCCTGCCCGGCGAAGGGGCCGGCGACAGCCGCAACGCCGGTAGCCCGTCGCCGCCCGGCACCTCGTCGGCCGGCACCTCGTCGCCGGGCACCTCCCCGGCCGGAACCGGGCCGGGCGGAACCAGGCCGGGCGGCGAGACGGCGTCGACCGGGCCGGCGTCCCTCGCCGGCGCGTCCGTGCCGCCTCGACTACCGGCCCCGTCGTTCGCCGAGCTCGCCGCGGCCGAGACCCGCGAGACGCACAGCGCCGTGCTCTACCTGACCGCCGACCGGGTCTACAAGCGCAAGAAACCCGTCGACCTGGGGTTCCTCGACTTCACCGAACGGCGGACCCGGGAGGCGGTGTGCCTGGCGGAGGTGGCGCTCAACCGCCGCCTCGCCCCCGACGTCTACCTCGGCGTCGCCGACCTGTGCGACGACTCCGGCGAGGTGATCGACCATCTCGTCGTCATGCGGCGGATGCCGACCAGCCGCCGGCTGTCGACCCTGGTGCGCCGCGGCCACCTGCTCGGCCCGGCGCTGCGCTCGGTCGCCCGGGCGCTGGCGGTGTTCCACCAGCGGTGCGAGACCTCCCCGCTGATCGCCACCGCGGGGGAGCAGGCCACCCTGGAGGACCTGTGGCGGGAGGGGATGGCCGGCATCGCCGCCTACCGCGGCACCCAGCTCGACGCGGCGGTCGTCGACGACATCGGCCGCCTGGCGCTGCGCTACCTCGCCGGACGCGCCGAGCTGCTCGCCGAACGCACCCGGGCCGGCTGGATCCGCGACGGGCACGGCGACCTGCTCGCCGACGACATCTTCTGCCTCGACGACGGCCCCCGCATCCTCGACTGCATCGAGTTCGATCCGCGGCTGCGCTTCGGTGACGTCCTCGGCGACGTCGCCTTCCTCGCCATGGACCTGGAGCGTCTCGGCGCCCCGGAGGAGGCCGCCGAGTTCCTGGAGGCCTACCGCGAGTTCAGCGGCGAGGTACATCCCCGGTCACTGCAGCACTTCTACGTCGCCTACCGGGCGTTCGTGCGGGCGAAGGTGGCCTGCATCCGCGGCGGCCAGGGGGACCCCGACGCCGCGGAGAACGCCCGCAGGCTGCTCGCCGTCGCCCACCGCCACCTGCGCGCCGGCCGCGTCCGGCTGGTCGTCGTCGGCGGGCTGCCCGGCACCGGCAAGACGACGCTGGCCAGCCGGCTCGCCGAGGTCGGCGACGGCTGGGTCCTGCTGCGCTCCGACATCATCCGCCAGGAGCTGGTGGGCAAGCCGCCCGCCGAGGCCCCGCCCCAGCAGCACACTGATGGCGCCTCGCCGTCGGCCGACGGCGAGGCGGTGGGGTTCGACGCGGCGGGGTTCGACGCCCAGTTCGGCGTCGGCCGCTACGCCCCGGAGATCACCGACGCGACCTACGCCGAGATGCTGCGCCGGGCCCGGGCGGCGCTGTGCCGGGGGGAGAGCGTCGTGCTCGACGCCTCCTGGTCCAGCGCGCGCCACCGCGCCGCCGCCGCCACCCTCGCCGCCGACGTCTACGCGGACCTGGTGGAGCTGCACTGCGTGACCGCACCCGAGGTCGCCGCGGCGCGCATCGCCCGGCGCATGGCCGCCGGCCCCGACCCGTCCGAGGCCACGGTGGCCATCCACCGGGCGATGGCCGCGCGCGCCGACCCGTGGCCGTCGGCCGCGGTGATCCGCACCGCCGTCACCGTCGCCGAGGCGTTGCAGGCCGTCCAGAGCCATCTCGACTGACCGGCCGCGCCGGGAACCGTTGCAATGTGACCTCACCGGTGAAGGACAGCGCCGGGCGGACACGCCCGCCGGCTCGGCCGCCGCCGCGACGTACGGCCTCGGGGTGACCGACATGAAGGCGCTGAGCATCCTGCTGCACGACGGGCGCGAGGTCGTTGTCACGGTGGACCTCGCCGGGCTGGCCGCTCGCGAGAACGTCTGTCTCAGCATCGGCGCCAGGGACAGTCCCGCGCACGACCTGCGCCGACGACCGTGACGCACCCAGCGGCACCGCGCCGCGATCCGACGCCGTCGCCGGCGCGCCGGCCGGGGTCAGGACCGGACGGGTCGGTGGAGGGGCGGCGCCGGCGGGGCGCTACTTGTCGATGCGGGTCGCGTAGACGGCGGCCTGGGTGCGGCTGGACAGCTCCAGCTTCTCCAGGATCGCCGAGACGTAGTTCTTGACCGTCTTCTCCGACAGGTGGATCCGCCCGGCGATCTGCCGGTTGGTCAGACCCTCCGCGATGAGGACGAGGATCTGGCGCTCCCGCTCGCCCAGCGCCGCGAGCTTGCGGTCCTCCGCCGGACCCTCCCGCAGCCGGGTCAGCACCCGCTGGGTGACCGCCGGATCGAGCAGGGAGCGGCCGGCGGCGATCGTGCGGATCGCCCCGACCAGGTCCGTGCCCTTGATCTGCTTGAGCAGGTAGCCGGCGGCCCCGGCCATGATCGCGGCGAACAATGCGTCGTCGTCGTCGTAGGAGGTGAGGATCAGGCAGCCGATATCGGGATGCGCCGAGCGCAGGTCACGGCAGACGTCGATGCCGTTGCCGTCCTCCAGCCGCGCGTCGAGCACCGCCACGTTCGGTCTGGTGGCGGGGATCCGGCGCAGCGCCTCGGCCGCGGTGGACGCCTCGCCGACGACGTCGACGTCACCGGTCTCGGAGAGCATCTCCCGAATTCCCCGGCGGACGATCTCGTGGTCATCCAGGAGGAAGACCCGTACGGTACTCACAGGGTGACGATACCGCTCGGGTCGCGCGCCCCGGCCCGGATCGCGAGGTGACCCCGGTCGAAGGGGCCCGACGGTGTACCCGGTCAGAGCCGGTCGACGGCGGTCACCCGGACCATCGCCACCCCGGCCTCGTCGGAGGCGGCGAGGTCGATCTCCGCGCTGATCCCCCAGTCGTGGTCCCCGGCCGGATCGTCGAAGATCTGCCGCGCCGTCCACACCCCGGGCCGCTCGTCGAGCAGCAGCAACCCCGGCCCGCGCGCGTCCGGGCCGGTGCCGATCTCGTCGTGCTCGGCATAGTAGCCGGCCAGCGCCCGCTCCCAACCCGCCGCGTCGAACACCGGACCGTCCCCCGCGGCCACCCCAGCCCCGGGGCCGACTCCCGCCCCGAGGCCGACTCCCGCCCCGAGGCCGACTCCCGCCCCGAGGCCGGCTCCGGCCCCCGGGCCGTCGAGCTCGCCGAGCAGGTCGTAGCGGCGCAGCGCGGCCAGCTCCACCCGGCGGAACAACGCGTTGCGGACCAGCACCCGAAACGCCCGGAGGTTGCCCGTCACCGCCGGCGGCCGCTCGTCGACCGCCCCCGCCCCGGCCCCGGCGGCCGCGTCGGGATCGGGGTTGCTCAGCCGCTCCCACTCGTCGAGCAGGCTGGAGTCGGTCTGGCGCACCAGCTCCCCGAGCCACTCGGTGAGGTCGATGACCTCGTCGGTGCGCGCGTCCTCCGGCACCGTCTGGCGCAGTGCCTTGTAGGCGTCGGCGAAGTAGCGCAGCAGCAGCCCCTCGGAGCGGGCCAGCCCGTAGAACGCCACGTACTCGGCGAACGTCATCGCCCGCTCATACAGCTCCCGGGCCACCGACTTCGGTGCCAGCTCGTAGTCGTCGACCCAGGGATGACCCCGCCGGTACGTCGCGAACGCCGCGGCGAGCAGCTCACCCAACGGCTGCGGATAGGTCACCTCCTCCAGCAGCTCCATCCGCCGGTCGTACTCGATCCCCTCGGCCTTCATCGCCGCCACCGCCTCCCCCCGAGCCTTGGTCAGCTGCGCGTGCAGCACCTGGCGGGGGTTGTCCAACGTCGCCTCCAGCACCGACAGCACGTCGAGGGCGTACGTCGGCGACGCCGGGTCGAGCAGTTCGAGCGCGGCCAGCGCGAACGGCGACAGCGGCTGGTTGAGCGCGAAGTCGAGCTGCAGATCCCCGGTCACCCGCACGTTGCGGCCCAGCTCGTCGGGGGAGTCGAGCTTCTCCACCACGCCGGCGGCCAGCAGCGCCCGGTAGATCGCGATCGCCCGGTGGATCAGCCGGCGCTGCGTCGGGAGATCCGAATGGTTGTCGGTGAGCAGGTGACGCATCGACGCGAACGCGTCCCCGGGCCGGTTGACGACGTTGAGCAGCATCGCGTGCGTCACCGTGAACTGCGACGTCAACGGCTCCGGCTCGGCGGCCACCAGCCGGTCGAACGTCGGCTCCCCGTAGCCGACGGTGCCCTCCGGCGGCTTCTTGCGCACCACCTTGCGCCGCTTCTTCGGGTCGTCGCCGGCCTTCGCCAACGCCCGCATGTTCTCCACCACATGATCGGGAGCCTGCACGACGACGTTGCCCACCGAGTCGTACCCGGCCCGCCCGGCCCGCCCGGCGATCTGGTGGAACTCCCGCGCCGAGAGCAGCCGTACCCGCGTCCCGTCGTACTTCGACAGCGACGTGAACACCACCGTGCGGATCGGCACGTTGATCCCCACCCCGAGCGTGTCCGTCCCGCAGATCACCTTCAACAGCCCCGCCTGCGCGAGCTGCTCGACCAGGCGGCGGTACTTCGGCAGCATCCCCGCGTGGTGCACCCCGATGCCGTGGCGCACCAGCCGGGACAGCACCTTGCCGAACCCGGCGGCGAACCGGAAGTTCCCGATCGTCGCCGCGATCTGGTCCTTCTCCGCCCGCGACGACACGTTCACGCTCATCAGCGCCTGCGCCCGTTCCAACGCCTGCGCCTGGGTGAAGTGCACGACGTACACCGGCGCCTGATGGGTCTCCAGCAGCTCACCGATCGTCTCGTGCAGCGGGGTCGTGACGAACCGGTAGAACAACGGCACCGGCCGCTGCGCCGAGCGGACCACCGCCGTCGGCCGCCCGGTGCGCCGCGTCAGATCCGCCTCGAACATCGACACGTCGCCGAGCGTCGCCGACATCAGCACGAACTGGGTGCGCGGCAGCTCCAGCAGCGGCACCTGCCACGCCCACCCCCGCTCCGGATCGGCGTAGTAGTGGAACTCGTCCATGACGACCTGACCGACGTCGGCGGCCACCCCGTCGCGCAGCGCGATGTTCGCCAGCACCTCCGCCGTGCAGCAGACGATCGGCGCGGTGTCGTTGACGGAGGCGTCACCCGTCATCATCCCGACGTTCGCCGCCCCGAACATCGCGCACAGCGCGAAGAACTTCTCCGACACCAGCGCCTTGATCGGCGCGGTGTAGAACGTCCGCCGCCGGGCGGCCAGCGCCGCGAAGTGCGCCCCGGCCGCCACCAGGCTCTTCCCCGACCCCGTCGGCGTCGCCAGGATGACGTTCGACCCGGAGACGATCTCGATGAGCGCCTCGGACTGGGCGGGATAGAGTTCCAGGCCCTGCTCGGCGACCCAGGCGGTGAAGGCGTCGTACAGGGTGTCCGGATCCGGCTCGCCGGGTACATCGTCGGCGGCGCCGGCCACCGGATACGAGGACGCGGGAAGGTGGTCGGTGAGTGTCATGGTCCCTCGATCGTGCCTGACGCGCGCCGCCGCCGACCGGCGGGCACACCCCCGTCTACTGTTGGGGCGGACCCGAACCGGTGTTCCGGTGGCCAGCACCCGTGACCCGGCTCGGAGAACCGACGAGGGTTGCCGGGTATCCGACGAACCTCGTGAGAGGAAATATGTGTCCTCCGAATCGACCGAATCGACATTCCAGCGTATCGACGCGGGCCCGCCTGCCCGCCCCGACATCGCCCCCGATCTGAAGACCCCCCTCGAACAGATCCTGCTGCTGCTGTTCCTCGCCGTCCCCCTCCTCGCGGTGGCCCTGGCGGTGCCCGTGGCCTGGGGACACGGACTGGGCTGGCACGACATCGTCATCGGCGGGGTGATGTACCTGATCTCCGGCTTCGGGATCACCGTGGGCTACCACCGCCTGTTCACCCACGGCTCCTTCAAGGCCAGCCGGCCCCTGCGCATCGGCCTCGCCCTGGCCGGCAGCCTCGCCGTCGAGATGAGCGTCACCGACTGGGTCGCCGCCCACCGCCGCCACCACAAGTACTCCGACGCCGCCGCCGATCCCCATTCACCCTGGCGCTTCGGCCGCAGCGCCGTCGGAGTGACCAGGGGCTTCCTGCACGCCCACGTCGGCTGGCTGTTCAACCGCCACCGCACCTGCCCGAAGCGGTTCTGCCCCGATCTGCTCGCCGACCGCGACGTCGCCGCCGTCGCCGCCGCGTTCCCCTGGTGCGTGGCCGCCTCGGTCCTGATCCCACCGGTGGCTGGCGGGCTGTGGAGCATGTCGTGGACCGGCGCGCTCACCGCCCTGTTCTGGGGCTCCCTGGTGCGCATCGCCCTGCTGCACCACGTCACGTTCTCCATCAACTCGATCTGCCACCTCATCGGCGAACGGCCCTTCACCACCCGCGACCAGTCGCGGAACGTCTGGTGGCTGGCCGTGCCGTCGCTGGGGGAGTCCTGGCACAACCTGCACCATGCCGACCCCACCAGCGCCCGCCACGGCGTCCTGCCCGGTCAGGTCGACCCGAGCGCCGCGCTCATCCGCTGGTTCGAACGCCTGGGCTGGGCCCACGACGTGCGCTGGCCGACCGCCGAACGCATCGCGGCCCGCCGGGCCTGCGCCGCCGAGCAGGCCCGCTGACGCAGCCGACCGTCCGGCCAGCCTGCCGTCCGGCCAGCCTGCCGTGGGGCCGGAGCGCCGTTCGGCCGGCCCGGTCAGCCGGCCATCCGCACCTCGCCGCCGGGGGGCCCGGCCGATCCGCGAGGGTCACCGTGCCCGCCGGCCCCCTCCCGGGAGCGGTGCAGGAGGCGTCCCGGCGGCTGCTCGCCCGCGACCAGCCAGTAGCCCCGGTCATGACGCAGACCGACCAGCTGCGGGGGCTGGCAGACCCCGTTCACCCGGTGGGCGTCGAAACCGGTCGTGGCCCCCGCGAACGTGGCATGACAGGTCGGGCAGTGCGCCGCGGTCAGCGCCGTCCACCGGGCGTCGCACCCACCGCAGCCGAGCAGGATGGGACGTTCGTACTCGTTGTCCCGCCCCGCCATGAATCCACCCTTCCCCCGTGGTACGCGCATCCCTCGTCGACGGGGATTCTTACCGCTCCACGTTTCCAACGGGGGCATTTCCGCTTTCCCGGCCACCATGACGGTCCATCTGACCACGGCACCGCGCACCCGGCCAGGCTCGCCCGCCCGGCCACGCGCGCCGGCCCCCCGCCACCGGGCCGGCGCGAACTGTCGGACCCGGTGGTGAGAATCGAACGATGACGCCGGCCAGCCCGTCGCACCCGGCCGCGGGACCACTCGCGGACCTGTGGTCGGGGGAGTTCGCCCCGCGTCAACCCCTGGCGCTCGTGGTCCTCCCAAAAGTCGGGTTCGCCCTGGCCCACCACCTGCCCGCCGGCCCGCCGCCGCTCCCGCCGTCTCACCCGACCAGCACGCCCGTCACCCTGGTGGTGTCCGCGCCCGAGCCGGCCGAGGCCGCCGAACTGGTCGCCGAGATCGAGCGGCGCTGCGCCCCGCGCTGGGTGTGGTGGTCGGCGTCGGCGGCGGTGCCGCCAGCCACCCAGGTGCGCCTCGCCGCCTGCTGGGATCTCGCCGCCGTGCACCGGCTGCTGCACGGCGGGCGCCGTGACGACCCGGCCGCCGTGTGGGCCGCCGCCGCCGGCCTGCCCCTGCCACCCCCGCCGTCCCGACCTCCCGGCCCCGCCGCGCGGGTCGCGCCGGGCCAGCTCGGCCTGTGGGAGGGCACCGGCGACGACCCCGCTGCCCGGCATCGCCTCGACCCCACCGGCGCCGAGGGAATCAGCGCCGGTGGGGGAGTCGACACCCGCGGTACCCGCGAACCCGTCGGCGCTGGCGGACCCCTCGGCGCTGGCGGTGCGTTCAGTGCTGGCGGCGGGTTCGGCCTCGGCGGTGCGGACGGGCCACTGGCGGGGGATGGCCAGCTCGACGCCGGCTGGCTGCACCGGGCCGCCGGGCCCGGTGAGGCGCTGCGCCGCGCCGCCGCCCTCGCCGCGCTCGCGCTGCAGGCCCAGCACCGTCAGCAGGCCGCGCTGAACGGCCTCGCCGACCGGCGCGCCCGCCCCGGCCGGACCAGCCTCGCCGTCCTGACCGCCCGCGCCGAATCCGCCGCGGAGCTGCTCGCCCGCGAACTCGAACGCGACGGCCTGCCCATCGACCGCGCCACCGCCGAGACGCTGCTCGCCGAGATCGTCGGCCCGCCGCCGCGCACCGACGCCGACGAGCTCGCCGCCCGCCGCCGCCGCGACGCCCCCGTCCTCGCCCACCTGCGCGGCCCCGTCGACCTGCGCAACCCCGCCGCCGTGCGAGCCGCGCTGCGCGCGGTGGGCATCGACGTCCCCGACACCCGCTCGGGCCGCCTCGAACCGCTGCGCGACGCCCATCCCGCCGTCGCCGCGCTGCTGGCCTGGCGGCGCACCGAGCGGATCGCCACGACCTACGGCCACCGTTGGCTCGACACCCACGTCGCCCCGGACGGCCGGCTGCGCGGCGCCTGGCACGGCAGCGACGGCGCCGCCGGGCGGATGACCGCCCAGGCCGGCCTGCACAACCTGCCCGCCGACCTACGCGCCGCCGTCGTCGCCGAACCGGGCCGGGTGTTCGTCCGCGCCGACCTCGGCCAGATCGAACCCCGGGTCCTCGCCGTCGTCTCCGCCGACCCCGCCCTCGCCGCGGCCACCCAGGCCGACGACATGTACGCCCCCGTCGCGGCGCAGCTCGGTCGCGACCGCCCGCAGGCCAAGATCGCGATGCTCGCCGCCATGTACGGCCAGACCACCGGCTCGGCCGGCGAGGCCCTGCGCCGGATGCGCCGCGCCTACCCGACCGCGCTGGCCTACCTCGACGCCGCCGACGCCGCCGGCCGCTCCGGCCGCGACCTGCGCACCTACGGCGGCCGGCTCGTCCGCCTCGCCCCCACGCCGCGCCCACCCCGGGGTCTGACCGACCCGGCGCCGCCCGACGAGGCCTCCCCGGCCGCCGGCGGGGTCACCGAGCAGGCCCGCGGCCGCTTCGCCCGCAACGCCGTCATCCAGGGCCCCGCCGCCGAACTGTTCAAGGCCTGGGCGGTGACCGTCCGCGCCGAGCTGCCCGCCCTCGGCGGCGAGATCGTGCTCTGCCTGCACGACGAACTGCTCCTGCACGTCCCCATCGCGCACGCCGAGGCCGCCGCCGACCTGCTGCGCCGCGCTCTTGCCGCCACGGCCGCCTACTGGTCGACGGCCAGCGGGGTCCGGTTCGTCGCCGACGTGTCCATCCTGCACCGCTGGTCCGACGCCGCCCACTGAGCCCGCCGCCCGCCCACCACCCCCAAGATAATCAACGCCGTTGACGAAGGATCGCCTTTCTTAATCAACAAGAAAGGCGATCCGAACCCGCAACCTGGGGGAGCCGAACCGTTCTTTGCGGCCGTTCTTTGCGGCCACGCCCGCCACCTGAGCCGGCGCCCAAGCGTCATCGCAGGGCGGCTGTCCACACCTCGGTCCGGGCCGCCAGATATTCGGAGGTCGCGCGCCAGTAAGGCCCGTCCTCGACCCAGATCCTGGCCCACGGCTGACGCTGCCGTCGGGCGCCATCGCGCAACAGGTTGTACATCGCTCTGGCGCGTCGGCCCAGCATGCTCGCCAACGCCGGCCTCGACGCCTCATCCAAGCCGTAACCGTCAACGACGGTGCGCAACCGCGCCGCCGACTCCGCCACCGGCCGATCGGCCCGCAGACCCGCCATGCTCTGCGCTGCGTACGCAAGATCCCACAACCGGGAACTCGGTGCCGCTCCATCCCAGTCGATCAGCACCCACCCCCGAGCAGACCTCACGAGGTTCCATGGCGCCACGTCGTTCTGGCAGACGAAGTCCTCCCGATCCGGCGGAATGACCCTGTTCCACACCGCGCCGGCCGGCGGCGCGAAGCCGGCGAGTGCCCGGTGCAGGTCCGCCAGCATCCGACCGATCGAGAACAGCTCTGCCACCGAGTACGTGCCCGCCACCGCACCGAGCTCGCCGGGGATGTACTCCAGCACCTGGCGTCCCTGCGCGTCCCGTCCCAGCGGGCGAGGGGCGCCGGTGAAACCCACCGCGTGCAGGTGTTCCAGCAGCGCATCGACCGCGTCCGTCCATGGTCCGACCGGGCGGCGAACAGTCTGACCCACCCGTACCACACCGGTCGTGACATTCCCCGGCAACAGCTCTTCCTCGCTGCTCACCCCAGGACCCTGGCACAGGCAGGACGCGGAAACGAGTCGTTCTGTCATGCCACGATGCTCCGCGGCCCGCAACCGGTTCGGTGACGGCAACCGCACCGACCCGGAAGCGGGATTCGACCACCACGGCCACGCGGCTGTGCCATGATCACCTTCTGTGGCGGCGGCCGACTCGCAGGGCAGCGCCGAGACCGTCTTCGACGGGCGTGCCGCGACCTACAGCAACCACACCTGGCACATCCGCTACGCCGAACGGCTCGTCGAACTCGCCGCCCCCACCGCGGGCATGCGCATCCTGGACGCCGCGACCGGTACCGGGCTCGCCGCGATCGCCGCCGCCCGGGCCGTCGGACCGACCGGACAGGTGGTCGGCGTCGATATCTCCGCAGGCATGCTCGCCCGGGCCCGGCAGGCAATCGACGCGGCCGGACTGACGACCATCGAGCTGGTCAGGGCGGACGCCACCACCCTGCCCCAGTTCGGGGACGGCTCGTTCGACCTGGTCCTCTGCTCCGCCGGCCTGCTCTACCTGCCGGTCCAGGCGGCGCTGGGGGAATGGCGCCGGCTGCTGGCACCCGGTGGGCAGATCGGTTTCTCGACGATGGCGGCGGGTTTCCCCGTCGCGGCCAGAATCTTTCGCGACCATGCCCGCCGCCACGGACTGGCCCTCACCGACCCGGCCACCGCCCTGGGAACGCGGACGCGATGCCATCGGGCACTGCGTGACGCCGGGTTCACCCCGGCGAAGCAGGTGGGGGAGACCATCCGCTTCTCCTCCCGTGACCTGGAACATGCCTGGGAGGCCCACACCCGCGGCCCGCACCACGACGCGATCGCCACCCTCACTCTCGAGCAGGTGGAGATGTTCCAGCGCGACTACACCGAAACCCTGGCCGATCTGCTTCGTACCGACGCAGATCACCTTCTCACCTCTGAAGTGATCTACGCCTTCGGCGGGGGGTAGGCAGCCCGCAGGCGTGCGTCGTCCGCTTGTGAACGGACGCGGTCCGGTGCGAGCTCGTGAGCCTCCGGCGATCGTGGTATTCCGCGGAACCGCCGGCCACGTCTGATCGGCCATCCTCCATAAAGATAATCAACGCTGTTGACGTCACTTCACATAATGATCAACAACAACTCCACCCAGCCATGCAGCTGACCGCCGGGGGAGAAGTCATGATCAACTTGCTCGTGTTGGATGTGATCTTGTGATCTGTCGGCCTTCGGGCTGGATCGAAATCGAAGTCAATCTTCCGGGGGGCGGGCGGCACGAGGTCCGCGGTAGCGGCAGATCCTGTTCGTCGCGGGCCTCCTGCTGGCCGGGAGTCGGGGCGAACGGGGGGAGCGGCCGATCAATCTCTACTTGACATAATGTGCATTATCGGCGCGTGCGGTGGGGTAGTGGTTGCTGGGTTTTTGGCTGTGTGGGTTGGCTTGGTGGGTGACGTGTTCCAGGTGGATGTGCATGCTGGTCGCCGGGTGGGCTGGGTGCTGGAGCTGGAGGTTGGTGATCGTCACGCTGGTGATCGTTGTCGTTGTCGTTGTCGCGGTCCGGTTGCCAGGTTCGAGCGGTCGAGCAGGTCGGCCGGGTGTGCTGGTCGTCGGTGGTGGTGTTTTCTGGTGGGTTACTGAGGGTGGTTGCCTGACTCCCCCGGCGTCGGCGTGGTCTGAGTTGGCGCGCGCCCCGCGTGGCCCCGGTGTCTCGGCGGTGTTCGGGTGGCACCGCCGCCTGGGTACCGGGGCGCTGGATGGGTGCGGTCAGGGGTGGGGCCTGTCCCCCGCGGTGTCGGGGGGTGGGCCGGCGAGGGGCTGGTGGGCGGCGTCGCCGGTGCAGCCGGTTTCCCAGGGCAGGGTGCCGGCGGGGTCACTCCAGATGATCTGGAGGGCGGTGACGGGTGGGCCGTCGGGGTGCTGGTAGGTGGCGTTGGCGTGGAGCAGCAGCTCGTCGCTGGCGGCGGGGTTGAGGGTGAGTAGGTGGTGGCGTCTGGGGGGTGCGAGGTCGTCGAGGGTGGTGTCGGCTGGCGGGGGGTCGCCGGCGCGGATGCGGGTGGCGAGCAGGTTGAGCAGGGCGGCGGCGTCGTGCGGGTGCAGGCCGGCGATGAGCAGTTCGGGGTGGTGCAGCGCGGTGAGGCCGATGGTGTAGGCGTAGTCGGGTTCGCCGGTGTCGGGTTCGGCGAGGACGGCCTGGACGGCCCAGCCGTGGCGGTGGATGGTGTCGCGGATCCAGGCGGCGCGCCGCCGGTGCCAGTCGAACTGCAGTTCGGTTTCCATGGTGTGCCTCCCCCGGGGTCGGTGGCGGGATGGCAGTGACGGTAGGCGGGGGCACCGACAGTTTTTTGGGGGTGCTGGGTCGTCTTGGGTGGCAGGTGGTGGGTGGGCCGGCCGGTGCGTCAGTGCACCGGCGGCGGCCCGGTCCACGGGCTGGGGTGGGTCAGTGGGTGTCGAGGTCGAGGGCGAGGCTGTTCATGCAGTAGCGCTGGCCGGTGGGGCCGGGGCCGTCGTCGAAGACGTGGCCGAGGTGTCCCCTGCAGCGGGCGCAGCGGACCTCGGTGCGGATCATGCCGTGGGAGCGGTCCTCGACGAGTTCGACGGCGTCAGCGACGGCGGGTTCGGTGAAGCTGGGCCAGCCGGAGCCGGAGTCGTACTTGGTGTCGGAGGTGAACAGCGCCGCGCCGCAGCCGCCGCAGCGGTAGGTGCCGGTTTCCTTGCTGTAGGTGTAGGCGCCGGTGAAGGGGGGTTCGGTGGCGGCCTGGCGCAGGATGGCGTAACGCTGGGGTGAGAGTTCGGCGCGCCACTGCTCGTCGGTCTTGGTGACGTCGGCGGCGTCGGGGCCGGTGGGGGTGGCGTGGTCGCTGGTGGTCATGGCGTCACGGGGTCCTTTCTGGGTGGATTCGTCGATGGGCGATGCGACGGGGTGGTGGGGTCACTCCCCCGGTCCGGTGCGGGTCAGGGGGGCGGCGGCGGCGACGCCACCGAGGGCGGCGGTGGCCATGAGGGTGCCGATGGCGGGTGGCAGGTGGCCGCGGGCGGTGGAGGTCGCGAAGACGGAAACGTCGGCGGCGTCGGCGATCATTCCGGCCCACAGCCAGGTGGTGGTGTCGCGGCCGGTGGTCATCGCGGCGAGCAGGCCGGCGCCGAGGGCGAGGTCGCGGATGCCGGCGAGGCGGGCGACCCAGGCCAGGCGGGTGGCGGTGAGTCGGTCGACGCCGGTGATGCGCAGGGTGTCCACGGCGCGGGTGAGCACGAGGGTGCCGACGGTGGCGCGGGTGATGCCGAGGGTGGCCGTGTGCAGGGTGCGGATGGGACGGGTGGGGCGTTTCGCTGTGGGGTGGGGACGCTGCGCGTTCATGATTGTGTTACGGGTCCTTCCTCGGCGGGAACGTCTCGGCTGGCCAGAACGTTGTCGAGGGGTAGTTGCACACGTCTCGACGCTCGGAGGAGTTATATGGGCGAGCGCATCCTGCGGGGAAGCCGTCTCGGTGCAGTGTCCTACGAGACTGACCGCAGCACCGAGCTTGCCCCACGGCAGTCGGCGTCCTACGACTGCCCCAACGGCCACCAGTTCACCATGCCCTTCGCGGCTGAGGCGGAGGTGCCGTCGGTGTGGGAGTGCAAGGTCTGTGGTGGGGCGTCGGTGATCGTCGATGGTGAGCGGCCTGAGCCGAAGAAGTCGAAGCCGCCGCGGACGCACTGGGACATGTTGATGGAGCGCCGGACCACCGATGATCTGGAGGAGGTTCTGGCGGAGCGGTTGGCGGTGCTGCGCGGGACCGGTGAGGGCCGGCGTACCGCGTAGCGGGGCTGTTTGTCGGTGGTTGCGGGGTCGGGCACGGGGATGTGCGTGCCCGACCCTTTGGCATGCCCGGGGTGGCTGTTCTGGGTGATGTGGCGGCTGCGGGGGGTGACGGGTGGGGGTCGGTCTGGTGGTGGTTAGGCGCTGTGGCTGGTGGTGACGTTGTCGGGGTGGTCGGTGGGGATGTCGGGGTTGGCGGTGGGTTGGCGTGGGGTGGGGTTGGCTGGGAGGTGGGGGGTGCGGGGGGTGGGCCGGCGGCGGCGGGTGGTGGCGGCCCACCAGGCGACGCGCCAGAAGGCTTCGGCGACGATGGCGTTGCTCATCTTGGAGGTGCCGCGTTCGCGTTCGACGAAGGTGATGGGGACTTCGGTGACGCGGTAGCCGGAGCGCCAGGCCTGCCAGGCGAGGTCGACCTGGAAGCAGTAGCCCTGGGAGGAGACGCCGGTCAGGTCGCGGTCGCGCAGGACGTCGGCGCGGTAGGCGCGGTAGCCGGCGGTGGCGTCGCGTAGCGGCATGCCGAGGGCGGCGCGGACGTAGATGTTGCCGCCGCGGGAGAGCAGCAGCCGGGTGCGGGGCCAGTTGCGGACCTCTCCCCCGGGTACCCAGCGGGAGCCGATGACGAGGTCGGCGTGGGCGAGGGCGGCGAGCAGGCGGGGTAGCTGTTCGGGCTGGTGGGAGCCGTCGGCGTCCATTTCGACGATGACGTCGTAGCCGTGGTCGAGGGCCCAGGTGAAGCCGGCGATGTAGGCGGTGCCGAGGCCGGCTTTGCCGTCGCGGTGCAGGACGTGGATGTGGTCGTCGTTGTCGGCGAGTTCGTCGGCGATCTTCCCGGTGCCGTCGGGGCTGGCGTCGTCGATGACGAGCAGGTCGACCGTCGGGTTCGCCGCGCGCAGGCGGCGGGCGGTGTCCGGGAGGTTGTCCCGCTCGTTGTAGGTGGGGACGCAGACGACAACGCGGTGGAGATCCACGCGGTTCCTTTCCTGATCGGGGGCCATATCCGTCAGGCCGGCCCGGCGGGCGTCACCGTGGGTGTCGTCTCGTGGGGTCGTGGTGCCTGCGGGGTGGTGCCGGTGTGGTCGGGGTCGCCGGTGGGGCGGGTTCGGCGGCGGATCACTCCCGCCATCATGGCGCCCAGGCCGAGGGTGAGCAGCACCGCCTCGGGGACGATTCCGGCACGGTCGGCGAGGGTTTGGCTGGTGCGTCGGGGCAGGGCGGCGGTGAGGACGCCGGGTTCGTACAGGCCGGTCTTGGCCAGCAGGGTGCCGTCGGGGGCGATGAGGGCGCTTTCGCCGCTGGTGGAGACCTGGACGGTGGCGCGGCCGTGTTCGACGGCGCGTAGCCGGGACATGGCGAGTTGCTGCTGGCTTTCGCCCTTGCGGCCGAAGGAGGCGTTGTTGGTCTGGATGACGAGGATCTGCGCGCCGTGGTCGACGGTGTCGCGGACGAGGTCGTCGTAGGCGACTTCGAAGCAGATGACGTCGCCGATGGTGGTGCCGGCGGCGTGCAGGGCGCCGGGGCTGTGGCCGGGCAGGAAGTCGCTGGGCATCTCGTTGGCGAAGCGGCCGATGAGGCGGGTGAGCAGGGCGCGGCCGGGGNGGNACTCGGCGAAGGGGACGGGGTGTTGTTTGACGTACATCTGGCCGGTGAAGCCGTCGGCGGTCCAGATCATGCCGGCGTTGCGGACGTGGCGGGGGCCGGGGCCGTCGAGGACGGCGCCGACGAGGACGGGGGCGCCGGCGGTGCGGGCGGCGCCGCGCAGGGCGGCTGCGACGGTGGGGTCTCGCTGGGGGTCGAGGTCGGAGGAGTTCTCCGGCCACAGGACGAGATCGGGGGCGGGGCGGCGGCCGGCGGCGACGTCGGCGGCGAGGCGGCGGGTGCCGGCGACGTGGTTGGCGGTGACCTGGAAGGCGCGGCCGAGGGCGTGGATGCCGCCGTCGGCGGGGACGTTGCCCTGGATGGCGGCGACGGTGAGGGTGCCGTGTTCGGCGGTGGTGGGCAGCGGGACGAGCAGGCCGGCGAGGGTGAGGGCGGTGGCGCCGAGCAGGGGTGCGGCGAGGCGTCGCGGTGCGGTGCGCCGGTGGCCGGTGGTGGCGCGGGCCAGGGTGTGGGCGTGGGTGATGGCGAGGGCGAGCAGGGCACCGGTGGCGGCGACGACGGCGGTGAGCAGGGGTGCGCCGCCGAGGGCGGCGAGTCCGGTCAGCGGGCTGTCGGACTGGGTGAAGGCGAGCCGGCCCCAGGGGAAGCCGCCGAAGGGGGCGCGTCCGCGCAGGGCCTCCTGGGCGACCCAGACGGCGCCGGTCCACAGCCAGGGTGCGGGCAGGCGCCAGACGAGGGTGGTGGCGGGGGCGACGAGGGCGAGGATGGCGGCTTCGGCGACGGCGAGGGCGATCCAGGCGTCGGCGCCGACGAAGGAGACGAAGCGCAGCAGCGGCAGGCAGAACGCGAGGCCGAACAGCAGGCCCAGGGCGTAGGAGGCGCGCAGGCGGCGGCCGCGGACGGTGAGGGTGAGCACGGTGACGGCGATCGGTGCGAGCGGCCAGGCGCCGACCGGTGGGGTGGCGAGGTAGAGCAGGGCGCCGCCGAGCAGGGCGGCCAGGGCCGGGGGGGTGCGTCGGCGCAGGGTGGCGCGGCGGCGGGTCCGGCGGGCGGGCCGCTCTTTGCCGGCCTGGCCGGCCTGGTTGGGCTCGGTCCGGTCGGGTTCGGTGGCGGTCGCGGCGGCCGGGGTGGGCGCGGCGGGTGTGGGGGGNGACGGGTCGCTTGCCCGCGGCGGCTCGATGCCGGTCCGGGGCTGGGGCGGGACGGCGGCGGGCTGGGTCGGCGCGGCGGCGGTGTCGCCGGTCGCCTGGGCCGTGGGGCTTCCGGTGGCCGGCGTGGGGGTCACCCGACCAGTTTCTGTCACGCGGGCCGCGCTGACCACGCCGCCCCTGACCCGAAGGGGGCTCGAAGTGTGGTGGCGGTGTGGCCTGGCGGTGGGGTGGGGCTGGTTGGTGGTGGTTCACCTCTCGACGTTATCGAACATCTGTGCGAATATGGGATTGGTTTCGGGGTGGGGGTGAGCGTGGAGTTCAGTGTGGGGTGTCGTGCAGGATGCGGCCGCGCAGCACGGTGCGCCGGCAGCGGGGGGTGGGGCCGGTGAGGTCGGGCAGGCCGGCGACGGCGCCGCGGGGGTCGGTGGACCAGGCGGCGATGCGGGTGTCGGGGGCCTGGACGACGAGGTCGCCGTGGTGGTCCCAGACGGCGTAGGTGGCGGGGTGGCCGGGGGCGAGGATGCCGTGGCCGTCGGTGTCGGCGCGGGCGGCGCGCCAGCCGCCGCGGCTGGCGGCGGTGAAGGCGGCGCGGGCGGAGATGCGGGCGGCGGGGGTGTGGTGGTGTGCGGCGGCGCGGATGGCGCCCCAGGGGTCCAGGGGGGTGACGGGGGCGTCGGAGGAGAAGGCCAGCGTGATGCCGGCGCGGGTCATGGCGGCGTAGGGGTTCATGGCGCTGGCGCGGGTGGGGCCGAGGCGGGTGGCGTACATGCCGTCCTCGCCGCCCCAGCGGGCGTCGAAGGCGGGTTGGGCGCTGACGATGATGCCGAGGGCGGCCAGGCGTGGGAGGTGGTCGGTGGTGGTCATCTCGGCGTGTTCGAGGCGGTGGCGGCCGGCGGCGATGCGGGCGAGTCCGATTGTGGTGGCGGCGGCCTCCAGGCCGGTGAGCACGGTGGTGATGGCGGCGTCGCCGATGGCGTGGAAGCCGGTCTGCAGGCCGGCGTCGGTGGCGTCGAGGACGGCGTCGCGGATGGCGTCGGCGTCGAGGTGCAGGGTGCCGTGGGTGTGGGGGCGGTCGGCGTAGGGGGTGTGCAGGGCGGCGGTGTGGGAGCCCAGGGAACCGTCGACGAAGGCGTCGCCGCCCCAGGCGGCGCCGAGTTCGACGGCGGTGGGCAGGTCGCCGGCCCAGTAGCCGACGATGTCGGGTCCGGTGACGGTGCGGGCGTGGGCGAGCAGGCCGGCGAGGTCGTCGGCGGAGGAGACGTCGGGTCCGGCCATCTCGTGCAGGGCGGCGATGCCGAGGGCGGCGGCGTGGGTGCGGGTGGTCTGCCAGGCGTGGCGGCGCTGGCTGGGGGTCAGGGTGGTGTCGGCGGTGCGGCGGGCGGCGTGGTGGGCGGTGCCGGTGACGAGGCCGTCGGGGTGCCAGCCGGGGTGGGTGGCGGCGTCGGCGGCGGTGGCCAGGGCGGTGGAGATCACGGCGGTGTGCCCGTCGACGCGGGCGAGGTAGACGGGGGCGCCGCCGGTGGCGCGGTCGAGTTCGCCGGCGGTGGGGGGTGTGGGGTCGGCCCAGGTGGTCTCGTCCCAGCCAGTGCCGAAGACGGTGGTGTGCCGGTGGCGGCGGGCGTGGGTGGCCAGGGCGTCGAGGGCGGCGGTGCGGGTGGGGGTGGCGGTGAGGTCGAGGCCGGTCAGGGCGAGGCCGGTGGCGGTGGTGTGAATGTGGGCGTCGACGAAGGCGGGGGTGATCAGTGCGCCGTCGAGGTCGATGACGGTGTCGGCGTCGAGGGTGGCGGCGGTGTCGTCGGAGCCGATCCAGGCGATGGTGGCGTGGTCGGTGAGCATGGCGGTGGCGGTGGGGCTGGTCGGGGTGTGGATGTGGCCGCCCCGGTAGAGCACGGTGCGGCGGGGGGTGTGGGGGTCGGTCACGCTGGTGAGTCTGCCTGCCCGTCGGGTCGGCTGGTCGCCGGGTATGTCTACGCCGTGGTGCCCGTCGAGCCGGGGCGGGCCGCCGATCTTGCCCGGGTGCTGCGCGAGGCCGGTGCCGCCCTCGTGCCCGGCGTCGGGGAGCAGGTCGTGGCGTGCCGGGCGGCGCGGGTCGCGAGTCGAGCGGTGGTTCGGCCCGGGGCGGCGGCACCTGTTCGACGCGGCCCGCGGCGCGGCGCTCACTGGCCGAGTGGCGCTCCCGACCTGTTTCCCGGCTTACCCGGAGGGCGTCGGGTCACAGGGCGGGGGGGCGGCCCTCGTAGGGGGTGGAGAGCACGACCATGGTGCGGGTGGACACGTTCGCCGCGGCGCGGATGCGCTGGAGCAGGATCTCCAGGTCGCCGGGGCTGGCGACGCGCACCTTGAGCAGGTAGCTTTCCTCCCCGGCGACGCTGTGACAGGCCTCGATCTCGACGATGTGGGCGAGCCGGTCGGCGGCGTCGTCGGGTTGGCTCGGGTCGATCGGGGTGATCGAGACGAAGGCGGTCAGGGGCAGACCCACCTGGGAGGGGTCGACCAGCGCCGTGTAGGACGTGATCACTCCACGTTGTTCCAGACGTCGTACGCGCTGATGGACGGCGGAGACCGACAGGCCGGTGGCCCGGCCGAGGTCGGTGAAGCTCATGCGCCCATCTCGGCACAGCATCTGCACGATTCGACGGTCGAGATCTTCCAGCACGATCCGGAGCGTACGCAGGTCGGCGCGGGGCGAGGGAGCTGTTTCTGGTCCGTTGCCTGGTCCCGGTGGGACAGCCGGTACGGTCGGGATCAGGTGTGGGTGGGGCGCGGTCGCGCGGCGCTGCCGTCGTGATGGCGGTGATAAGGGCGTCGGGCGGGGCGGGCGGTCCCGGGGCGTGGGTGGTGTGTGGACGGTCCGGGTGTGTGGACGGTCCGGGGCGTGGGTGGTGTAGGGCGGGGGGACGGACGGGTAGGGGGCGGATCGGTGATGGCGCGAGGTCCGGCGGTGGATCCGGTGGTGAGCGGCCCGGCGCGTGAGCGGGGCGGCGGGTTGTTGCTCGCCGATGCTCCGTCGCTGTACTTCCGGGCGTTCTACGGGGTGCCGCGTGCGGTGCGGGCGCCGGATGGGACGCCGGTCAACGCGGTGCGGGGTCTGCTTGACGTGCTGGCACGTCAGATCGTCGAGATCCGCCCGCGGGGGCTGGTGGCCTGTTTCGACGCCGACTGGCGTCCGGCGTTCCGGGTGGCGTTGCTGTCGTCGTACAAGGCGCACCGGGTGGCCGTGCCCGCCGACCGGGCCGGCGTCTCGGTGGTGGGCGGGGATGCGGTGGTGGGCGGGGACGTCGAGGAGGTCGCCGATGAGCTGACCGTTCAGCTTCCGATCATCGATGCGGTGCTGGACGCGTTCGGGATCGCCCGGGCGGCCGCGGTGGGGTTCGAGGCCGACGACGTCATCGCCACCCTCGCGACCCGCCACCGTGGCGGCGGGGTGGACATCCTCACCGGGGACCGGGATCTGTTCCAGCTCGTCGACGATCATGCCGGGGTGCGGGTGCGCTACGCGGTGGAGAAGTTCGCCGTGGTCGACGAGGCGTCCGTCACCGCCCGCTACGGCATCCCGGGGCGGGCCTACGCCGATTTCGCGGTGCTGCGCGGCGATCCCAGCGACGGGCTGCCCGGGGTCGGCGGCATCGGCGCGAAGACCGCGGCGATGCTGCTGAACCGGTTCGGGTCGCTGGCGGCGATCCTCGCCGCGCTCGACACTCCCCCGGCTCCCCCGGCTCCCCCGGCTTCGGTGGCCGCGGGCGCGCGGGGTGGCGCGCGGGCGGAGGGGATGCCGGTGGCGGCGCGGCGGCGGCTGCTGGCCGCCCGTGACTACCTCGACGCCGCGGTGGGGGTGGTCGCGGTGGTGCGTGACTGCGACGTCGGTGACGTCGACGGGCGGCTGCCGGTCAGCCCGGCCGACCCGCAGGCGGTGCTGGCGCTGAGCGAACGGTGGGGGCTGGCGGGGCCGTGCACGCGGCTGATGTCCGCCCTGGACGCGGTCGGTGCCGGCTGAGCGGCCCAACCCCGCGGCCGGGGTAGGGCGTCGCCCTCCCTCGGGTCGCCCTCCCCCGGGGGAGGGTTTGGACTGCCCCCGTTCGGGGGTCCGCGGCAGCGCCCCACCACGGGGTGGCCCGGTCGTGGCCCCGCGCTGGGGAAGCAGATGGGTGGGGTGGTTGTCCACGTGGCTGGCCGGATCGTGGGGCTGCCCGTCACCGCGCAGGGGGGCGGACGGTAGGTTTCCCTGCGTACCGCGGCCTGGGCACGCACCCGTGATGAGCAGGTTGGCGCCGCGGGGGCGAGGCGTCGCCTAGGGTTGCCCTCCGGATGTGCACCCGCCCATCCGGATTTACGGCGGGTGCGGGTGCCCGAATGAGGGTGTCGGCGGTGACGGCAGCGGAGGTCAGGGTGGGGCTGCGCGAGCGGCTCGCGGGCAGGCGTGTGTTCGTGACCGGGGTGACCGGATTCATGGGCGAGGCTCTGCTGGAACGGTTGCTGTCGGATTTCCCCGACACCTCGGTGGTGGCGCTGGTGCGGCCGCGGGGCAGTCACACGGGGGCGGCGCGGCTGGCGCGGATGCTGCGCAAGCCGGCGTTTCGCCAGTTGCGCGACCGGCTCGGGTCGGCGGGGCTTGCCGAGCTGGTGGCGCGCCGCGTCGAGGTCGTCGAGGGTGACCTGTCGCGGCTGCCGGCGTTGCCCGGCGACATCGACGTCGTCATCCACTGCGCCGGGGAGGTGTCGTTCGACCCGCCGATCGACGACGGGTTCCGGATCAACGTCGGTGGGCTGCAGGAGCTGCTGCGGGCGCTGGCGGCCGCGGGGGCACGTCCGCATCTGGTGCACGTGTCGACGGCGTATGTGGCGGGGCTGCGTTCGGGGCACATCGCCGAGGGGTCGCTGGCCCACGATGTGGACTGGCGGGTCGAGCAGGACTCGGCTTCCCGGGTGCGTCAGCAGACCGAGGACGCCTCACGGTCGCCGGAGAACTCGGCGCGGTTTCGGACGCAGGCGCAGCGGCGGTTCGCCGCAGCCGGGGCGCAGACGGTGTCGGCGGAGGCGGAGAAGCTGCGGCGGGCGTGGGTGGCGCGCCGGCTGGTCGAGGCCGGCGGGCAGCGTGCGCAGGTGCTGGGTTGGACCGATGCGTACACGTTCACCAAGGCGTTGGGGGAACGGTTCCTCGAGGAGGCGCACGGCGATCTGCCGTTGACGATCCTGCGGCCGTCGATCATCGAAAGTGCGTTGGCGCGGCCGTTCCCTGGGTGGATCGAGGGGTTCAAGATGGCCGAGCCGCTGATCCTGGCCTATGGCCGTGGGGAGCTGCCGGACTTCCCGGCCTCCCCGGACGCGGTCGTCGACATCATCCCGGTGGATCTGGTCGTCAACGCGACGTTGGCCGCGGCGGCGACGGTGCCGCCGGTGGACCGTCCGGCCTACTACACGGTGTGTTCGGGGTTCCGTAACCCGCTGCTGTTCCGGGATCTGTATGCCCATGTGCGCGAGTACTTCCTGGCCGATCCGCTGCCGCAGCGGGGCCGGGGGGCGATCGCGGTGCCGTCGTGGCCGTTTGCGGGGGCGGCGGCGGTGGAGGCGCGGCTGCGGCATTCCGAGCGGCTGGTGGGGCTGGCCGGGCGGGCGTTGGCGCAGGTCCCGGCGTCGGCGCGGACGCGGGCGTTGGCCGGGGAGCTGGAGCGGGCGCAGAGCCGGGTGGCGTTCCTGCGTCGCTATTCGGATGTGTACCGGGCGTACACGAAGGCGGAGCTGGTCTACGTCGACGATGCGACGGCGGCGTTGCACGAGGCGTTGGATCCGGCTGACCAGGTGGAGTTCGGGTTCGATCCGGCGTGCTTCGACTGGCGGCACTACCTGCAGCAGGTGCACTGCCCGGCGGTGACGGCGGTGCTGCGCCGTCCGCGTGAGGCCGCGCCGCGCCGGCGGTTGTCGGGGCATCTGGCCGCCGGCGACGGGGTGCTGGCGGTGTTCGATCTCGACGGTGCGGTGGCGAGCGCGACGGTGATCGAGTCGTATCTGTGGATGCGGCTGGCCGACGCGGGGCCGCGTCGGCGTGCGCGGGAGCTGGCGGGGCTGGCGGCGGCGCTGCCCGGGTATGTGCGCGCGGAGCGGCGTGACCGGGGGCATCTGATGCGCGCGGTGTACGCCCGTTATGCGGGGGTGGATCCCGAGGAGCTGGAGCGTCTGGTTGCCGAGGTGGCCGGGGACATTCTGCTGCGGCGGGTGAAGCCGGCGGGGATCCGCCGCGTGCGGGAGCATCGGGCGGCGGGGCATCGCACGGTGCTGCTGACCGGGGCGGTGGAGGTGCTGACCCGGCCGTTCGCGCCGCTGTTCGACGAGATCGTCGCCGCTCGGCTGGAGGTGGGCGCCGATGGGCTGCTCACCGGCCGGTTGGCGTCCTCGCCGCTGGTCGGGGATGCGCGGGCGGCGTATCTGGGTCATCATGCGCGCAGCACGGGTGCGGATCTGGTGGCGTCGTGGGCGTATGCGGACAGCCAGTCGGATCTGCCGTTGCTGCGGGCGGTGGGTAATCCGGTGGCGGTGAACCCGGATGTGGCGTTGCACCAGGTGGCGCGGGGTGCGGGCTGGCCGATCGAGGAGTGGGCGGCGGCGGCGGGGGAACCGCGGCTGGTGGTGGGCAGTCGGGTGGAGCGGGGCTGGCAGGCCGCGGCGGCGCGGGCCCGTGCCGCCGTCGGTGCTGGCAGTGGTGCTGGTGCTGGTGCTGGCAGTGGTGCCGGTGGGGTGGGCGGTGTGGGTGGTGCCGGTGGGGTGGGGGGTGGGGGGTGACTCGCGGGTTGGAGCTGTATGAGTCCCCGGCGCGCCATGTCGCCGCCCGGCTGGTCGCCCAGGCGCCCGGCGGGGCGTTCGCCGGGCTGGGTCGGGCGGTGCCGTTGCGGTATGTGGATCGTGATGATCCGCGGCCGCCGGATGAACGCTGGGTGCGGGTGCGTCCGTCGCTGGCGGGGATCGGCGGGGCGGAGCTGGCGCTGGTGACCGGGCGGGCGTCGGCGTATCTGACGGCGGTGGTCGGGTTGCCGTTCGTGCCGGGACGGGAGGTCGTCGGCCGGGTGGAGCAGCAGGTGACCCTTCCCGACGGCCGGGTGCTGGCCGCGGGTGCCCGGGTCGTCGTCGACCCGGTGGCGCCCCCGGCGCCGCGGGCGGGTGAGGTCGGGGTCGGTGGCGGTGGGTGGAGCCGGGTCATGCTCGCCCATCGCGGTCAGCTTCAGGCGGTGCCCGACGGCCTGCCCGACGAGCGGGCGGTGCTGGTCGATGCGCTGGCCCGCGCCGTGCACACGGTCGACCGGGCCCGGGTGGTGTCCGGGGCGCGGGTGCTGGTCGTCGGTGCGGGGGCGGTCGGGCTGTGCACGGTGCTGGCGTTGCGGGCGTTCACCGACGCCGGGTCGGTGGCGGTCGTGGCGCGTCATCCGCGCCAGGCGCAGGTGGCCGGCCGGTTCGGCGCGGACGCGGTGTTCGACCCGGCCGGGGCGGTTGCCGGGGTGCGCCGCGGCACGCGGGCGCTGCGGGTGACCCCGCCGTCGGGCGGGTCGTTTCTGCTTGGCGGGGTGGATGTGGCGGTGGACGCGGCGGGTAGCGGTGAGGCGCTGGCGACGGCGCTGCGCACGACGCGGGCGGGCGGCCGGGTGGTGGTGGCCGGTATCCCGTCGGATCGGGTGGATCTGACGCCGCTGTGGGCGCGGGGGCTGGAGCTGGTCGGGGCGGCGCGGACCAGCGCCGATCCGGGTGCGGCGGACGTGCTGGCGCGGGCGTGGGAGCTGGCCGCGACCGCGCCGCTGGATGGGCTGGTCACCGGCGGCTATCCGCTGACTCGCTGGCGGGACGCGCTGGCCCATGCGTGGGACGCGGGGCGGCTCGGCGCGGTGCGGGTGGCGTTCGATCCGGCGGCGCCGTCGTGACCCGGGTCGGGCGGACCCGGGCTGGGCGGACCCGGGCTGGGATGGCGGGGGTGGACTGGGCGCACGCAGGGTGTGGCTCATCGGGGCGGACGTGGAGAGGATCGCGACAGTGAGACCGGGGTTCGTGCTCGAGGTCGACGAGCGGACTCCCCCGCTGCTGGTCCATTCCGGCGCCGGGGTGCTGCTGGAACGGTTCCCGCTGGGTACGCGGGTGGTGTATCCGCCGCAGCCGCGGCCGGGGGTCGGTGACGTCGACGCGGCGATCGGCGCGGCGTTGGCCGAGCCGGTGGGCAGTGCGCCGCTGTCGGCGCTGCTGCGTCCGGGGATGCGTCTGGCGATCAGCGTGGATGATCTGCGTACCCCGCAGCCGCGGGTGCGGGGTGTCGACGCGCGCGGGCGGATCCTGGAGCAGGTGCTGAGCGCGGCGGCGGCGGCCGGCGTCGACGAGGTGACGCTGGTGGTGGCCAACGGGCTGCACCGGCGGCTGAGTGCCGCGGAGGTGGCGGGGATCGTCGGGGAGCGGGTGTTCCGCTCGTTCTGGCCGACGCAGTTGGCCTGCCATGACGCCGAGGACGCGGCGAACCTCGTCGAGGTCGGCCGCAGCGACGCCGGCGAACCGGTCCAGATCGCCCGGGCGGTGGCCGAGGCCGATCTGCTCGTCGCTGTGGGGATCGTGCAGGGTCCTGGGCAGGGTGGGCTGGGTGCGCTGGTCGAGGGGTTGTCGTCGTATGCGTCGTTGCGCGCGGTGCACGGGGTGGCCGCGGTGACGCAGGCCGCCGCGGCGGGTGCGGGCGGCGGCGGGACGGTGGACGGCCGGGTGGTGCAGGGTGCGGCGGCGGGCCGGGTGGGGGCGGTGCTGGGTGCGGCGGTGCCGGTGTTCGCGGTGGCGGCGACGGTGAACGCGGCCGTCGGGCCGGGGCCGTTTCTGACCCGCCGGGAGTGGGAGTGGTCGCCGGCTGATTCGGCGTTGGCGTTCGGGGTGGGCCGGGGCCTGGAGCTGCTCGGGGGGCGGGGGCGGGCGCGGGTGCTGCGCGATCTGGCCGCCGACTATGCGATCACCTCGGTGACGGCCGGGGAGCCGCAGGCGGTGGCGGTGGCGGCGTGGCAGGCGGTCGACGCCCAGCAGCGGGTCGACGTCGACGGGCAGAGTGACGTCGTCGTCGTGGGGCTGCCCCCGTTCGGGGCGTATCAGGGTGGGGCGCCGGCGGATCCGGTGCTCGCCGCGCACGGTGCGCTCGCCGACGTCTTCGCCCGCCACCGGGGGCGGCCCGTCGTCCGCGAGAACGGGGCGATGATCGTCTACCATCCGGTGGCGGCCCGGTTCTCCCAGTTGCATCAGCCGTCGTATGTGGACTTCTACGAGGAGGTGCTTGCCGAGTCGAGTGATCCGGCGACGATCGAGGCGAAGTTCGAACGGCAGTACGCCACTGACCCCTGGTATGCGTCGCTGTACCGGACGTCGCTGGCGCATCACGGGGTGCATCCGTTCCACCGCTGGTATGAGACGGCGCCGGCGCGGGCGCATCTGGCCGAGGTGGTCTTCGTCGGCGGGGATCGGGCGGTGTGCGCGCGGCTGGGTTACCGGGCGGCGTCGACGCTGGCGGACGCGTTGGAGATCGTGGCGGGGTCGGTGGGCCGTGACCCGTCGATCACCTACCTGCACAGCCCGCCGCAGCTGATCACCGAGGTGCGGTGAGGGGTGCTGGGGTCGCGCCGTGACGGGCGGGTTGCTGGGCGCGGCTGGGTGCGGCGGATCGGACCGGTAGGACGAAGGTGTTCGGGACGGATGGGTGATCGGGATGGGTAGGCCGCGACGGGGTGTGGGGCTGCGCGAGGCCGCACGGGGTTTTCGTCGGGGTGGCCCGCCGTGGGCGCCGGTCGGCGACGCGGGCGGTGCGGCGCGGCCGGCGTCGCGGGAGTTTCCCACCGGGTGGGCGCGCGGCGGGGCGGCGCGCACGACCCGGGCGGTGTTCCTGCGCGGGGTGATGAACCCGCTGCTGCATGCCTCGCTGACCGCGGATACGCATGGCGCGGAGGTGTTCGACGCCGTCCGCGACACCCCGGTGATCATCGTGTCGAATCACACCAGCCATCTCGACGCCCCCATGCTGCTGTGCGCGCTGCCCGGGCCGGTGCGTTCGCGGACCGCGGTGACGGCGGCGGCGGACTACTTCTTCGACAGTGTGTGGCGGGGGGCGGGCAGCGCGTTGGCGTTCGCGACGGTGCCGATCGACCGTAGCGGCGGGGCGCCGTCGTCGACGCCGATGGATCTGCTGCGCGACGGCTGGAACCTGGTGATCTTCCCGGAGGGGACGCGGTCGCGGGACGGGGCGCGGGGCCGGTTCCGGCTGGGGGCGGCGTATCTGGCGATCAACGCCGGGGTGCCGGTGGTGCCGGTGGGGGTGCGGGGGGCGTTCGCGGCGATGCCGCGGGGCCGGTCGTGGCCGGTGCCGGGCCGCCCGCAGGTGACGGTGCGCTTCGGTCGGCCGCTGCGCCCGGCGCCCGGTGAGGATGTGCGGACGTTCACCGCCCGGCTGGCCGCCGAGGTCGACCGGCTGTGCGCCGAGGACGCCACCAGCTGGTGGGATGCCACCCGTGCCGCGCTCGCCGAGCAGCCCACCGACTCCCCTGTCGCCACCGACTCCCCTGTCGCCGCGGGCGCGCCGACCGCGGCCGGGCCCGACGTGTCCGACGTGCCACCACGCCAGCCGACCGCCGCCGACCATGCCGACGCTGACGGCCTGTCCCCCGCTGCTGGGCCTGTGCTCGGCGGGCCGCGCCTTGACCAGGGGGACGACGACGGATCGGGCGGCAGCCCGGCCGCGCCGACGGCCGCTGTCGGCGCGGCGCGCACCCTGGGCCGCCACCGTCCCCGCGTCGCGGCGCGCAGCGGGACCGGCCCGGTGTCGATCTCCGCGCGGCTGCGCGGCGCCCCGGACACCCCGACGGCGCGCTGGCGGCGGATCTGGGCGGCCACCGAACCGTTGCCGCGCAGCACCTCCCGCTCCCCCTGGCGGCGCTGAGCGCCGCCGCGGCTGTCCGGGGCAGATCGTCGGGCGGGCGACGATGACGTGCGGGTGGGAGGGGCACGCACATGGTCGGCGACGAGCCGGGCGAGATGGTCGGCGACGAGCCGGTCGAGCTTGTCGCCCATGACCCGGCGTGGGCTGGCCGGTTCGTCGAGCAGCGCGACCGGCTGGCGGCCATCCTGGGGGATCTGCTGGCCGGCGCGGTGGAGCAGATCGGCTCCACCGCGGTGGCGGGCCTGCCCGCCAAGCCCGTCGTCGACATCCTCGCCCCGGTGCACGACCTGGACACCGCGCGCGGCGCGGTGCCGGCGCTGGCCGCCGAGGGCTGGCTGTACTGGCCGCAGGATCCGGCTGGCGGCTACCGTCTGTGGTTCCTGCGCCCCCATCCGGCCGCGCGCACCCACCATCTGCACGTGATTGCCTATGACGATCCGCACGCCCGCGCCCTGCTCGCCTTCCGCGACGCCCTGCGCGCCGATGCGGATCTGCGCGGGCGGTACGCGCGGCTCAAACGGCGCCTGGCCGCGGCGCATCGCGACAACCGCAACGCCTACACCAACGCCAAGGGCGTCTTCGTCGACGAGGCGCTGCGCGCGGTCGGGATCGACCCGCCGCGCCGCGACGTCCTGCCGGAATAGGCCGCGCGGCCGACGATCCCCGGCCCTCGGCCCCTGACCGGCCGCCGAGGTGCGCAGCGAGGCCGTCATGACCGACGGCGATGCTCGCCCGCCACGCGGTCCCGGCCGGCGCGCACCCAGCCGGCTGACGTCTGCCGGCGTGGGGCCGCCCGCGCCGCCGCTATCCCTGGGCGGGGCGGCGCCCGATGAGCCCCTCCTGCAGAGGGCTGCGGTGGGCGGCGACCCAGTGGTACGCCGCGCGCACCTCCTCGACGGCACCGGCCTCGCGCAGGTGCCGGGCGCCCGGCTGGCCGGCCCGCGCACCGGCCTCGATGCCGCGCCAGCATCGGTCCTGCCACCACAGGATCGTCTCGATCAGACGGTCGCGGTGTCGCAGCCCGTAGGCGTCGCAGATCACCGCGATCCGTCGGGTCACCTCGGTCAGGTCGGTCACCGACGGGCCGAGTCCGAGGAACTGCCAGCAGACGTGGGCGACGTCGTCGAGGCGCCGGCCGGGTGCGGCCAGATCCCAGTCCAGCAGTGCCACCGGGCGCAGCGCCCCGGCCACCGGCCGGTAGACGGTGTTGCGCGGCGCCAGGTCGTTGTGGCAGACGACCTCGCCGCCGTGCGCCAGTGCCGTCCCCGCGGTCAGGTCGTGGAGCTGACGGACCAGCTCGGCGAGGCGGGCGAGGCTGCCGTCGGCGGTGACGGCGGCCGGCTGGTCGGCCTGCCAGGCGACGTGGCCGGGCAGGTAGGTGAGGATCTCGCGGCCCTGCCCGTCGACGCCGAGCAGCCGTGGCGCTCCCTCGAAGCCGCGGTCCGCCAGCAGGCCCAGGAGGCGGTGGACGAACTCGGCGCGGTCCGGCGCGGGTCGGCGCACGGTGTCCCCGATCCGGACGACCGGGTTGACGAGCCCACCGGGCAGGGGTGTCTCCGTCATGGGCGCAACCGGGTCATAGCTGCATCCTCGCCGATCCGCTCGCCGTCCCGGGTGGACGTCGCCGAGCGTCGGCGGATCCCCGACCGAGTCACGTCTGCTCTGTGACGTTCATCACGTGATGATCGAGATGTGGATAACCCTGTCAACGGAGCGGTGGGTAACTCGGTGTGACCCTGTGGATGTCCTGTGGGGAAAGGGTGATCCCGCGCGGCGGGGAGAAGTCAAGGCGTTGCGGTGCGTATCTGGCGCGGTATCACTGATGCATGGCTCTGCCGCACCCGACCGCCCGGTCCACTCCGCCCGCCCGCCAGCCCGAGTCCGCCCGCCCGAGTTCGACGGCGCGCCCCGTCCAGGTCGGGGGCCCCGCTGCGCCGGCCGGCCCGCCCGCCCGGGCGCGGCTGGACACCGCCCGTCCGGGCACGGCGGGTCCGGGTCGTGCCGGTCCCGCCGGTGACCGCCACGCCGGCGGCCGTCCGGCGGCGGGTGGCGCGGCCGGGTCCCCGTGTGGGACGGCCGGGCCGGGGGGTGGGGCGGCGCCGCTGCCACCGAGTGTGGCTCGGGTCGCCGCACGCACCCGGCTGTCCGCCGAGCTGCTCGCCGCGATCCTGGAGGTCGAGCGGCGGACCCGGGCCACCCTGGACGACATCGAACGCGCCGACGCCCTCGCCGAGCGGCTGCTGGTCCGCCGTGGCCATCGTCTGCGCGCCACCGGCGGGCGCGGCGCCGGAACCAGCGGCGGTCCGGCCGCCGGCGGCTCGGGCCTGAGCGGTCCGAGCACCGCAGCCTCGGCGGCATAGGGTGCTCGCATGGCGACGATGACCGACGCGCAGTGGCGGGCGTTCGTCTCGGCGGGCACGCGCACCGGCAAGCTCGCCACCGTCCGCGCCGACGGCCGGCCGCACGTGGTGCCGATCTGGTTCCTCCTCGACGGCGCCGACGTCGTGTTCAACACCGGGGCGGAGTCGGTGAAGGGCAGGGCGCTGCGGCGCACCGGGGTCGCGTCGCTGTGCGTCGACGACGAGCGGCCGCCGTACTCGTTCGTCACCCTGGCCGGGCCGGTGGCGCTGTCCGAAGATGTGGCCGAGGTGCGCCGCTGGGCCACGCGCATCGCCGCCCGCTACATGGGCGCCGACCGCGCCGAGGAGTACGGCGCGCGCAACGGCGTGCCCGGCGAGCTGCTCGTGCGCCTGTCCCCCACCCAGGTCGTCGCCCTCGCCGACGTCGCGGACTGACCCCGATCCCGCCGAACTGCGCCACCGGTACCGGACTACCGGCGCTCAGCTGCCGGCACCGCGCCTGCCCTACGCCGACCCGGCGGCTTTCGTCAGGAGGCGCCGGCGGTGCGGGGGGCGTGGTCGACCGGGGGCGTGGAGATCAGCAGCAGGACCTCGTGCACCCGGGTGGCCAGCAGCCGCGACGGGCGGGTGTCGAGGATGGCGACCATCTCGTCGAGGACACCGCCGGCGGTGGCCGGGTCGTGGTTGACCAGCGTGGTGGCCAGCGCCGCCAGCGCCCAGCCGCGTTCGAGGGTGCCCGGGGTGGTGATCGCCACGGCGCGCCACGCCGCGGATCGGGCTCCGGGCACACCCAGCCGGGCCATCGCGTCGGCGACGACGCACGCCTCACGGACGTCGTCGAAGGCGGGCCAGCCGGGATGGCGCAGGCCGTGCACGACCGGGCGGTCGCGCAGGCGGGCCAGCGCGGCGTCGACGCCGGGTTCGTCTCCGGCGGCCGCGGCGAGGGTGACCTCGGCGGCGGCGGCCCAGCCGTGCAGGTAGGGATGCTCCACGGCGGCGGCCCGGGCGGCGGCGGCGCGGGCGGCGTCGAGGCGTCCGTCGGCGAAGGCGATCGCGGCGTCCAGGCTGCGGGAGGTGCCGGTGAGCAGCCGGTCGTCGAGCTGGGCGGCGAACTGCTCGGTGAGGGTGGCGAAGCGGCGGGCGGAGGTGTCCGCGCCGGTGTCCGCGGACAGCACACCCAGGTAGAACGACAGGTAGCCGGCGACGCGGGTCAGCTCGATGTGCACCGCGGGCGACAGCCGCCGCGCCAGGGCGGCCTGCACGCGGCGCCAGTCGCCGATGATCGGGCCGAGCAGGCTGGTGTGGGGCACGCTGAGCAGGGTGGTGGCGTAGCGGTACAGGCGGTCGTCGAACTCGCTGAGCGCCAGCGGGTCGGGGTCGGCGTAGGCGATCTCCCGGGAGATCATCGCCGCGGCGCGGGCGGCGGCGGACAGGCCGAAGCGGTCCGGCACCTGTGCGCCCGGCAGTTCCACCGCGTCCATGCCCTGCATCCCCTCCACCTCCCGGCCGGCGGCGCACACCGCCGGCCGGACCGCCCGTCCCGCGCCCGCCGTCACGTCCGGGCCGGGCCGGGGCCCGGGCGGGCCGTGCGCACCGCGCCGGCGCGGCCGGATGCCGCGGCGGCGCAGGCCGCAGGCAAGCCCACCCCTGTCCGTCACGCCGCGTTACCGTCGGGTGGTCGTGGGGCTGGTGCCCGCCGTGCCCGCCTTCTCTCGGCGGGCCCGCTGCGGGGTGCCGGAGCTGGGCTTCGACGCCGGGCACACGGCGACCCGTCCCTGGCGACGCCTCCTACCGGTGTGTAGCCGGATCGGTGGACGACGTGACGGTGGGCACGCTACCGCGCCCACGGGGGGGTCTGTACAGAGGTTCGACGAACTCCACACCGCCCCCGCGTTGTCCAGTCGGGACATTCCTCCTCTTGTAGGCGGAAGGTGAGGCGTGTAAAGGGGCCCCGATGGCCCGTTCGGGCCGAGGCGCCCGGCCGGCAGGGCGTGGCCGGCGGGCCTGGTCAGGGCCGGCGTGGGCGCCCGGGGGCCGGGTGGCGGTGCGCCCGCGGGCATCCTTGGTCGCCCTGGGGCTGTCCCCCGTCGCGGGGCGCGGCCCGGACCCGGCCGCTCGGGCATACCGGCTCCGGCCCGCTCGCCCGCGTCTCCCCCATGCGGGGGTCACCCGCCGGCGGCCGGCGGAATCGGCGCAGTGGGCTGAGTCGCCTCGGTCGCCTCGGTCGCCTCGGTCGGTGGAATCGGGGGGCGGTGGTGGGCGACGGCGTCGGCGGTGGCGTGCTCGCCGCGGGCGCGCAGCCCGGCCAGGACCCCGTCGACGTCGGCGGGCGGACGGTTCTGGCTGAGCTTCACCGCCGCCTCGACGCGCTCGATGAGCACCTCGATGCCGACGACCGCGCGCAGCATCGTGGCGAGGTAGTCGGGTGGGGCGTCGTCGACGGACCACGGCTCGGCGTGGGCGGCCTCGTGGGTGTCGGTGAGGCAGCGCAGCACGTCGGCGAGCCAGGCGGGGTCGTCGTGCACGCGCAGCCGGCCGTGGACGTGGACCCGGAGGTAGTCCCAGGTGGGTACGACGCGGCCGTGTTCGGCCTTGGCCGCGTACCAGGACGGGGAGATGTAGGCGTCGGGGCCGCCCACGATGACCAGGGCCGGGCCATCGCGGCCGGTGCGCCACTGGTCGTTGCCGCGGGCGAGGTGGCCCAGCAGCGCGCCGCGTGGGCCGCGGTCGGGATCCAGGACGAACGGCACGACCGAGGCGGTCGGCCCGGTGGCGGTGACGGTGACGAGGTCGGCCGCGCCGGGGTGGGCGAGGATCTCGGCGATGGCCTGGGCGTTGGCCGCGAACGGCGCCGGTACGTACATCGCGGTAAAGCTACCCGGGCAGCGGGCGGGCCGGACCCGTTGACATACCGCCTGGTCGGTTTAGTGTCGGGCGCATGGGCGAGGTGGCGGCGGGCGAGGTGGCGGCGATGGTCCCGGCGACGGCCAAGGGTGAGGCGACCCGTGCCCACCTGTTGCGCACCGCGGCGGCGGTGTTCGCCGGGCAGGGCTACGCCGCGACGACGATGGCGCAGCTCATCGACGCCAGCGGGCTGACCAAGGGCGCGTTCTACTTCTACTTCCGCTCTAAGGCCGAGCTCGCCCTCGCCGTGCTCGCCGAGCAGAAGACCCGTTTCCTCGACCGGGTCGTCGCGGCGCTGGCGGGCCGGGAGCGGGCGGTCGACGAGCTGCTCGCCATGGTCCCGGTGATGGTCGAGCTGATCGAGCGCGACCCGGCAGTGTGGAGCGTCACCCGCCTGGCCCGCGAGCTCGCCGCCGAACCGGAGCTCGCCGCGCGGGTACGTGAGCCGATGGTGGCCTGGGTGGCGCTTGTCGCGGACGTCGTACGCCGGGCCCAGGCTCAGGGTGACCTGCGCGCCCATCTCGACGCCGACGCCCTCGCCGCGGTGCTCGTCGCCGCGTTCGACGGGCTGAAGTCGCTCACCGACGTCCTCGACGGCCCGCGGGCCTCGGCCCGCTTCGCCGAGCGGGCGGGGGTGCTGGCCGGCCTCGTCGACCTGGCGCTGTGCGGCGGTCGGGGCATGGCCACCGACCCGGCGGTCGGGGCGTCCTCGGTGGACACGGGCTCGGGGGCGGACACGGCGACGGAGGCGATCGCGCCACCGTCGGCCGTGGCCGCGGTGCCCGCCCGGCCCGGCGGGTAGCCCCGCCCGCGCGCCTCGCGGCGGTCGGCGTCACCGCCGTCGTGTCCGCCTGCTCCCCCAACAAACCGACCGGATGGTATGGAGACGCTGATGGACCTGCAGGGACAGACCGCGCTGATCACCGGGGCGTCGACGGGCATTGGCGCGGTGTTCGCCCGCGCCCTCGCCGCGCGCGGCGCCGACGTCGTCCTCGTCGCCCGCGACCCAGACCGCCTGCAGGCGGTGGCCGACCAGATCGTGGGCGACCACGGGGTGCGCGCCCAGATCGTCGCCGTCGACCTGGGCGACCCGGGCGCCGCCGACGTCGTCGCCGAGCGGGTCGCGGCCGCCGGGGGCCGGGTGGACCTGCTGGTCAACAACGCCGGCTTCGGCGCCTACGGCGACCTGGTCGGGGCCGACCCGGTCCGCCTCGCCGACCTGGTGCGGCTCAACTGCGTCGCGGTGGTCGCGCTGACCGCCCGTTTCCTGCCCGCGATGGTGGCCCGTGGGCAGGGGGCGGTGGTGAACGTGGCGAGCACCGCGGCGTTCCAGCCGTTGCCCCACATGGCCGTCTACGGGGCGAGCAAGGCGTTCGTGCTGTCGTTCAGCGAGGCGTTGTGGGCGGAGACGCGTTCGGCGGGGGTGCGGGTGCTGGCGCTGTGCCCGGGTGCCACCGAGACGCCGTTCTTCGACGTCCTCGGCACCCGCGACAGCGTCGTCGGCGCGGTGCGCACCCCCGAGCAGGTGGTGGCCGCCGCGTTGCGCGCCCTGCAGCGGGGCCGGCCGGTCGCGATCGACGGGCGGCGCAACGCGCTGCTGGCCCGCGGCGGGCGGCTGCTGCCTCGGCGGATGCTGGTGCGGATCGCCGAGCGCACCATGCGCCCGACGCCCGCCCGCATCTGAACGCCGCCGGCACCAGGCCTCGCCGGCCAGGTCCGGCCTCACGGTAGGTCGCCCGGTTCGAAGGAGGCGGGGCGAGGCCCCAGCCGCCCGTGGCCCGTTCGAGGGCCCGCCTGGTGTGCAGCGGGTTCATCCCGCGGACGCCGGTGAGGTGTCGGCGTGGGTGAGGGGGCGGGTGAAGGCGATGCGGTGCAGTCCCGGCCCGTCGTAGTCGACCTGGACGTCGACCTGGACGTCGACGCCGTCGACCGTGCGCTGCCCCGGGATGATGCGGAAGCCGAGCGCGGTGTGGAAGGCCACGGAGGTGGCGTTGCCCGGGCTGGTGATCGCCTCGACGCGCCGGGCGCCGTCGGCGGCGGCCTGGGCGAACAACCACCGGTACAGCCCGGCGGCGACGCCGCGGCGGCGCAGGGCCGGGTCGACGCCGACGAAGTGGATGTAGGCGGCGTCGGGCTGCGCGGCGGAGCGGAAGGCGATCAGGAAGGCCGTCAGCCGGCCGTCGGCGGCCTCGCCGAGCACGGAGGTGTCGGCGAAGTGCTGGAAGAACAGCCGCGGCAGCAGCAGCGCCCGCTGCCGGGAGCCGGCCTCGCCGCCGAAGCCGCCCCACCAGTCGTCCAGCACGGCGAGCACCCGCGCCTGGTCGGCGCCGCGCGGCCGCCGCCAGCGCAGCTCGCCGGGCAGCGCGGGGTGCTCGTACCGCGCGGGGTGCTCGGCCGGTGCGAGGTCACCGGCCGGTGCGGGGTGGTCGGGCCGGGTGGGGTGGTCGGGCCGGGTGGGGCCGGGAGCCGGCGCCGGGGCGGGGCCGTCGGGCGTGCGGATCATGTGGTGAGCCTGCCGGCCCCGCCGCGACCCGTCACCCCCTTTTCGTCCGCCGGCCACCCGGGGGCACAGGTCAGGGGCGCAGGGTGCGGAAGAAGGCGGTGACGTCGGCGGTGAAAAGCTCGGGCTGTTCGAGGGCGGCGAAGTGGCCGCCGTGGGGCTGCACGGTCCAGCGCCGCAGGTTGTAGTGGCGGGCGATGACGGCGCGCGCCGGCCGGTAGATCTCCTTCGGGAAGATCGCCGCGCCGGTGGGGGTGCTCACCTGCCGTTCGGGCGCGCCGAGCAGGCCCGCGGCACGCGTTTCGTAGTACAGCCGGATCGACGAGCCGATCGTCTCCGTCACCCAGTAGGTGGTGATGTTGGTGAGGAGGTCGTCACGGCTGATCGCCTTCTCCACGTCGCCGTCGCAGTCCGACCAGGTGCGGAACTTCTCCACGATCCAGCCCGCGAGCCCCGCCGGGGAGTCGGCCAGGGCGTGGGCGAGCGTCTGCGGCTTGGTGCCCTGGATGGCCTGGTAGCCGGTCTCGTACTGGGCGAAACGGCGGGCGAAGTCGAGGTCGGCGATCTCCTCCGGGGTGAGGTTGGCCCGTTCCTCGCGGGTCATCGGCGGCGGCGGGACCAGGTTGAGGTGGATGCCGAGCAGCCGGTCGGGATGGTAGGCGCCGAGATGGGCGGTGATGGCTCCGCCCCAGTCGCCGCCCTGGGCGGCGAAACGGTCGTAGCCCAGGCGGGTCATCAGCTCCGCCCAGGCGTCGGCGATGCGGCGCACGTGCCAGCCGCGTTCGACCGTCGGCCCGGACCAGCCGTAGCCGGGCAGCGACGGGCAGATGACGTGGAAGGCGTCGGCGGCGTCGCCGCCGTAGGACGGCGGGTCGACGAGGCGGTCGATGACCCCGTCGAACTCCACGATCGACCCGGGCCAGCCGTGGGTGAGCAGCAGTGGCACCGCGTCCGGATGCGGGGAGCGGGCGTGCAGGGCGTGCACGGTGGTGCCGTCGATGACGGTGCGCAGGTGCGGCCAGCGGTTGAGGCGGGCCTCGGCGGCGCGCCAGTCGAACCCGTCCGCCCAGTAGGCGCACAGCCCGCGCAGGTAGTCCACGTCGGTGCCCAGGTCCCAGCCCGTGCCGGGGATCTGCTCGGTCCACCGCGTCCGGCGCAGCCGGTGGCGCAGATCGTCGAGGACGGCGTCGGGAACGTCGATCGTGAAGGGCTGCAGGGCGGTTGACGGCGACGTCATGGCTCGCTCCGAGGGGTCCGGGGTCGGATGATCACCGGCCGGCGGCGGGTGCCGCACGGCCAGCTCCGACTATCGACCGCCGCGGCGGCGACCCGCAACGGACCGGGTACCGCCCGCGTCGGGCGGTCCTGGTCCCGTCGGGCGGTCCTGGTTGCATCAGGTGGTCCTGGTCGGTTCGGGTGGTCCGGTCGGGTCAGGCCGGTGCGGGGCTGGTCAGCCGGTGGTGGTGAGGATGCGCGGGCCGTCGGCGGTGATGGCGACGGTGTGCTCGACGTGGGCGGCGCGGCTGCCGTCGACGGTGTGCAGGGCCCAGCCGTCGGCGGCGGTGCGGTAGCTGTCGCGGCCCCCGGCGCAGAACATCGGTTCCAGGGCGAGGACGAGCCCGGCGCGCAGCGGCATGCCCCGTCCGGGCCGGCCGTCGTTGGGCACGCTGGGATCCTCGTGCATGCGCCGGCCGATGCCGTGCCCGCCGAAGCCGCGGGGGATGCCATAGCCGGCGGCGCGCCCGACCCGACCGATGGCGGCGGCGATGTCGCCGAGGCGGCCCCCGGGGACGGCGGCGGCGATGCCGGCGGCCAGCGCCGCGGCGGTGGTGTCGATGAGGGCGGCGTCGCCGGGGTGCGGGGCACCGACGGTGAAGCTGATCGCGGCGTCGCCGACCCAGCCGTCGAGCTCGGCGCCGCAGTCGATGCTGACCAGGTCGCCGTCGCGCAGCGGGGTGTCGCCGGGGATGCCGTGGACGATGACGTCGTTGACCGACGCGCAGATGACCGCGGGGAACGGTGTCGGGGCGAAACCGGGATGGTAGTGCAGGAACACCGGGATGGCCCCGGCGTCGCGGATGATCGTGTGCGCGACCGCGTCCAGTTCGCGGGGGGTGACCCCGACGGCGGCGGCGTCGCGGGTGGCGCGCAGCGCGCGGGCGACGACCGCCCCGGCCGCGGCCATCGCCTCGATCGCCGCGGCCGACTTCAGCTCCACCATCCCGACCACCCTTCCCTGCCCACGCCGACGCGGCGTCACACCCGCCGCACCAGTCCCCAATTACTATACCGGTATTACTATCACGGGTATGGTGCGCACGCCGTTGACCAGGGCGGAACGGGAACGCGGCGAGCGGCTGGGTGCGCTGCTGCGGGCCGCGCGCGGTGAGCGCAGCATGGTGGAGGTCGCCGCCGCGGCGGGGGTGTCCGCGGAGACGCTGCGCAAGATCGAGGCCGGCCGCATCGCGACGCCGGCGTTCTTCACCGTCGCCGCGCTCGCCGCGGTCCTCGGCCTGTCCCTGGACCTGTTGGCCGACGCCTGCGACCCGGCGGCGCTGAGCGCCCTGGACTAAGCCGAGCGCCCTGGACTAAGCCGAGCGCCCTGGACTAAGCGGACCGCCCGCCGGCGGGAGCGGGTACCGAGGACGCCGGCGACGCCGAGGACGCCGGCGACGCCGAGGACGCCGGCGACGCCGAGGACGCCGGCGACATGGTCGGCCAGGGCACGGTGGCCTGTCGGCGCCCCTGCCGCGGCGGCGCCCGAGCGTTTCGGCGCGATCAGGTCGGCGGGGGCTGCTGGTATCCGGGGTGGACGCCGGGAGTCAGCCCCTGCTGGGCGGCGATGGCCGCCAGCAGGCTGGACAGGTGCGCGCGCTGGGCGTCGTCGAGCGCGGCGCAGATCTGGTCCTCGTGGGCGGCGGCGAGCCCGCGCATCCTCGCCATGACCGCACCGCCCTCGGCGGTCAGCTGCAGGGCGTGGTTGCGCCGGTCGGTCGGGTTGCGCGCGCGGGCGAGCAGTCCTTTTCCCTCCAGCCTGTCGACCAGGGCGACGATACGGCTCGGTACCACGCCCAGCTCCTCGGCCAGGGACCGCTGGCTGCGTCCGGGCCGCGCGGCGATCATGCGCAGGATTCCGACCTCGGCGGGGATCAGCCCGAGTTCGCTGATCCGCTCGGCGAACCGTGCCGCGGCGTGCGCGCCGACCTGGGCGAGCAGGAACGCCGTCCCCCTCGGTGGGCGCTGCGCCGCCGCCTCGTCGCGGCCGGTCGGCCGGTGTGTGGTCATGGAAGCGATGGTAGCGACAGAGAATGATTCTATGCTATGAATGGTTCACCATAGAGAACTGAGGTGACTGTGGACATGATCAACGACGCCGGTGCTCGCCGGCCGCACTATCCGGACCTGGCCGGCAAGGTCGCGCTGGTGACCGGCGGCTCCCGTGGGATCGGCGCCGCGACCTGCCGGGCGCTGGCGGCAAGCGGCGCCAGGATCGCGGTGAACGGCCGTGACCACGCTGCCATCGACGTCGTCGTCGCGGCGATCGCCGCCGATGGCGGCACGGCGGTGCCGGCGCCCGGTGACGTCACCGACGCCGCCGTGGTGGGACGCCTGCGCGCGCACGTCGAGCAGACGCTGGGCCCGGTGGAGGTCCTCGCGGTGTTCGCCGGCGGCCAGGGCTCCCCCGTGCCCACCGTCGAGCTCGACCCCGCTCGCTGGCAGGCGGTCCTCGCCTCGGAGCTGACGTCGGTGTATCTGACCGTGACCGCCTTCCTGCCCGCCATGATATCCCGGGGCGGTGGGTCGATCATCACCATGTCCTCCACGGCAGGTCGCCACCCGGGCGGCGCCAACGCCGCGTACGCGGCGGCGAAGGCGGGCGTGGTGATGTTCACCCGGCACCTGGCGAACGAGGTCGCCAGGCACGGCGTCCGCCTCAACTGCCTGGCCCCCTCGGCGGTCCTCAACGACCGCATGCGGCGGTCGATGTCCGCCGAGCAGCTCCAACGGCTGTCGGCGGTGTTCCCGCTGGGCCGCGTCGGGCAGCCCGACGACATCGCCCAGGCCGCGCTCTACCTGGCCTCGAACGCCTCCTGCTGGGTCACCGGGGTCACCCTCGACCTGACCGGCGGGCGCGTGATCCTGTGACGATCGCTGCGCGTTCCGGCCGGCAGGGCGGCGGCGGACCGCCCCTGGGTATCCTCGCCGTGGTGTTCACGGCGCTGCTCGTCGCCGGGCTCGCCGTGAGCACGGCCATGGCGGGCGGCGACATCTTTCCCTCACCGTTCAGCTCGTCGCCGACGATCCTGGCGTACTTCCACGACCATCGCGATCCCGTGCGCGTCAGCGCGTTCCTGCAGTTCGCTGCCTCGGTCCCGCTGGCGATCTACGCGGCCACTGTCTCGGCCCGCCTGCGCACTCTCGGCGTGCGGGTACCCGGCCCCACCATCGCCCTGGCCGGGGGCGTGGTGGCCGCCACCATGCTCGCCCTGTGCGGGCTGGTCAGCTGGGTGCTGGCACGTCCGGACGTCCTCGACGAGCCGGCGGTCGTGCGGGCACTGCACGACCTGGCCTTCGTCACCGGGGGCACCGGGCACGTCGTCTTCCTCGGCCTGCTGGTCGCGGGCGTCGCCGTGCCGGGGCTGCTGGCCGGACTGCTGCCGCGCCCGCTGGCGGTGGCCGGTCTGGTCGTCGCCACCATCGCCGAACTGTCCACGATCACCCTGCTCGTCTCCGACGCGGCGGTGCTGCTGCCCCTAGCCCGGTTCACCGCGTTGGCCTGGCTCGTCGCCACCGGCTTCCTGCTGCCGCGCACCCGGGCCACCAGGGCCAACAGGGCCACCAGGGCCGGCACGAACATCTGAACCCCGGCCGCAACCCCCGGCGGGTGCCGCGGCCCGCGTCGCCTGGGCCCATCGGGGTCCGTCAGGAGCAATCGTGAAGCTGCTCATCTTCGGCCCCACCGGTGGCACCGGCGCCCGGCTGGTGACCCAGGCGCTGCAGGCCGGTCACGACGTCACCGCCGTCGCCCGTCACCCGGACCGGGTCCCCGCGGGCGAGCATGCCCGCCTGACCGTCATCGCCGCGGACATCCTGGCGCCCCCGGGGTGGAAGGCCGCCGTCGGCGGGCAGGACGCCGTGCTGTCCTGCCTGGGCAGCACCGAGCGCAGGCATCCCACCACCGTCTACTCCCAGGGCGCGGCTGCCATCATCGACGCCATGCGCGACGCCGGGGTGCGACGGCTGGTGTGCCTGTCCTCGGCGGGTCTCGACGTCGCGCCGGGCACCGCGCTGCCCCAGCGGCTCGTCACCACCGTGGTCATCCGGCGTCTCTACCGGCACGGCTACGCCGACATGACCATCATGGAACGCCTCCTCGCCGCCAGCGGCCTCGACTGGACGGTGATCCGCGCACCGATGCTCACCGACGGGCCGTTCACCGGGCGCTACCGCACGGCGGTCGACCAGCACCTGGTGAAACCGAAGGCCGTCTCCCGGGCAGATCTCGCCCACTACATGCTCACCCATCTCGCCGACCGCGAGAGCTGGCAGAAGACCGTGCACATCTCGTCGTGAACCGTCCCTGCGTCGGTTGGCTGTCTGGTCGTCGGACCGGCTGCTTCGGATATGCGACGGTCGTTGCCTTGGGTGTGCGCTGTGCACTATCGGGGTCCTCATCGCCGCCCAGGCGGGTGGATGGGCGAGCCGTTCGGGCTGGGGGTTGCTGTACGGCGGGTGGGATGTCCGGAGGGGGCATCTGGGTTCGCAGGTAGAGGACGGCCGCGATGAGAACGGCCGCGCTGATGAGCTGACGCAGGTTGAGGGATTGACCGAGCCAGAGCCCTGCGAGGACGACACCGAAGACGGGTTCGAGAGCGGTGGCGGCGGAGGCCGCCTGCGAACCCGCCCGGGCGACACCCCACGAAAACAGAACGAAAGGTGCGAGGGTGCCGAGAATGCCGACGAGCAGGACGTCGGGGAGATGGCGGGTGTCGGTGAGGATGCGTGGCCAGCCCTGCGGGGCCTGGATGATCACCCAGGCGAGTGCGGAGACGGCGAAGGCTCGGGCCATGGAGGAAGCCGCGCCGTAGGCGCGGCTGGAGCTTTCGCCGAGGACAGAGAACGACGCGACGGCGACAGCGGTCAGCAGGCCGTAGGCGAGACCGGTCAGACTGATCCGGCCGGTTCCGGCGGCCAGTCCGAACACGAGGGTGTGCCGAAACCGCGGGGGGTTCTCGCTGATGGAGGTCCGATCGCCGGCGCGGGCGTGCCAGAGGTAGCTGAACAGGCCAAGTCCCACGGCGGTGACGTACGTACGTGCCTCCACCAGCTCGAGAGGCGCGACTCCGGCGCGGAACGATTTGCCAGCGGTGGCGTCGAACGCCCACAGAACGGTCGCCGCGGTGACAGCGAGAAACCCGACCTGGCTCTGGGAACGGCCGGCCCGCGGCGGCGACGCGCCGCGGGCCGGCCGCCAGCTCAGGCGTGCCAGCGCAGGAGAACACTTCCCCATGTCATGCCTCCTCCGAAACCGAGCAGCAGGACGGTGGAACCGTCATCGAGGCGGCCGGCGCGGACGGCATCGTCAAGAGTGACACGGTGGTGTCGGTGGCAACGAGTATCGCCAGGACGGCCGCCGGGACCACCTGCCAGACGAACTGCCGCACCTCGCGACCGTTCATCGGGAGCCTGTCCCCGTGTGCTCCCGGATGTGCGCCGCCTCCGGTGCACGCCGTGCCTTGACCCGCGGCAGGTCCCGCAGCGCCGCCACGATCGGCGCGCCGGCCGGCGTCGCACCCCCGGCGATTGTTTCGGCCAGCAGCTCCAGGAATCCGGTCACCGCGGCGTAGCGGGTGACCAGCTCGGTACGCCAGTCCGCGTCGTCGTCCTCGGCCTCGTCGGGTAGATACTCCGCGACCGTCGCCAGCGCCGCCTGCAGCTTCTCCCGCGGCACGGCCTGCTCGATCGCGGTCCACATCTCCGCCAGGGTCATCCCTGCCCGTCCCCTGCCAGTGGCACGTCGAGGAGCACGGTGACCGCAGCCGCGACCCGTCCGGCGGCCTTACGGAAGCGGGGCAGCGCCTTGAGCCGCTTGCTGTCGCTGACCCGTTCGGCGCGGGCCAGCAGCTTCGTCGCCAGACGTGCTGAGGGCGCTGTTCGGCTCCGGCTCGGCGCCGCGTCGCTGACGACAACCGGCCGCTGCCGGTCCCCGCACTGCGCTGCGGGCTCGCACGTGCCGGCGGGGGCAGGTGGGCCGTGCGGAAGTGGAGTCAGTCGGCAGCGACCGCCTCGGCGGGGGCTCGAACACCGGGGCGGCGCAGGATCGCCTGGGCGGTGTCGCGCAGTTGGCGGGCGCGCAGGCTGAGGTCGGCGGGGTCCAGGTGCTCGGCGGCGTCGAGGATCGTCGCCCGGGCGCGGCGATGGTCGGCATACCGGGCCTGCTCGTCGGCGGTACGGCGTTCCTGCGGGGTGGCCATGTGTCTCCCTGGTGGGACGGGCCCCGGCGGCGGGATGCCGGTCGGGGTCTGCGCTGGTGACGGCGGGTGGGGAGCAACGGCAGTGGGCCCGCCCGCTCAGTGTGCGCCGGCACCGGTCGGCGAGACGGATTCGTGCCGGGGCCCACATCCCGTGAGGCGACTGTGCGCGGGCGGTCGGCCACTGGATCCCGGTCGGTCACGCTCGAAGCCGACCGCGGCGGGCGATGGCTGGTCAACGGTGCGGTCGCGGCGGATCTGGAGGGCTTCCGCGACGTCGATCTGGAATCGTCGGCGGTGACGAACGCGCTGCCGGTCCGCCGGCTGGACCTGGCCGTCGGGCAGCGGGCCGACGCCCCGGCCGCCTACGTCCGCGCCGTCGATCTGACCGTCCACCGGCTGGAGCAGACCTACACCCGCGCCGCCGACGACGGATCATGTCAGCGCTACGACTACACCGATCCCACGTTCGCCTTCGCCTGCCAGCTCACCTACGACGACTCGGCGCTGGTCGTCAACTATCCAGGGATAGCCACCCGCGCGCTCTGAACGCTCTCGGGACGGCGCCGTGGGCATCGATCCGATCGCTCAGGGCCGCAGAGTCGCGGCGCAGTCCTGCCACGCCACGGCACTGAGGAGCGGACGCGTGCGGGCGAACAGGGCGTGCAGACGGGGACCGACCTCCGCGGCGAACGTCGGATTGTGCCGGGCAAGGTCGAGTTCGTTGGCGGCGGTGAGCTCCATGAACTCCCGTAGCTCCCTGCCGCGGACCGGTTGCACCCGGCCGGTGAACCGGTCGCGGAATTCCACCTGTGAGGCGGCGGAGAGGCGAGGGTAGACCCAGGCTCGATCGCAGCTGGCATACCGGTAGACCAACGTCTCGACGTCCGCGCCCACCATCGTGGCCACCTCGCAGCGCCGGGAGAGGTCCACCAGATGCGGGGCGAACCCGTCGGTGCCGTAGACGGCGTGGCATAGACCCGCCACCTGCAGCACGCTGTCGGCCCGCCACCGCGCGAGCAGGTCACGCACGCGCAGCAGATGGTCGAACAGGGTGCCGCCGGGATGGTCGATCCTGGCCGCTCCCCAGGACAGCAGAAGATCTTCGGCTCCGATGGCCGTCGGGTCGTCGTCGCCGAGACAGTCGCCGATCACGGGCACCATCGTCCCAGGCGCGGACTTACCATGACGGCGGGACCGGCAACGGCGTGACGGTCGCCCGGTGACGGGTTGCCGGCTGCCGGTCCGCGCCGCAGGGAGATGGTCATGACGCAGTCGACGGCCGCCGACGGGCCGGTCCGGACGCCGGCGCGCACGCAGAGCCTCACGCATCGCGACCCGGCGCAGGTCAGCCTGCAGGAGGCCCTCGACGCCCTCGGGGACCCGGTGCGCCGCGCCATCCTGCGCATGCTGGCCGACCACCCGGACTGGACGCTGCCCTGCGGCAGCTTCGAGGTGCCCGTCAGCGCGGCCACCCGCAGCCACCACTTCGCGGTGCTGCGCGCGACCGGACTGCTCGAGCAGCGCGACACCGGCCCCCGCCGGTTCAACCGGCTGCGCCGGGCCGAGTTCGACGATCGTTTCCCCGGGCTGCTCGACCTCGTCCTGCACGAGGACCCCTGAGGACCCCTGAGAACGTCGGAAGATGTCCGAGGACGTCTACTGATCCGGCTACCGACCCCGCAGCCGGGCTCGCCACCGCGGGCGCACGGCGCGTTCCCCGCAGAAGGGTGCCTTCCTGCCGATGTTCGTCATCGTGCTCCGTTACCTTCGCCCGATCGAGGAGGTCGACCGGCTGCTGGCCGAGCATCGCGACTACCTGGCCCGCTACTACGACCAGGGCGTGTTCCTGCTCTCCGGCCCGCGCACGCCGCGCACCGGCGGGGTCATCCTCGCCGACGGCGTCGACCGCGCGACGCTGGAACGCATCCTCGCCGAGGACCCCTTCCAGCAGGCGGGCGTGACCGCCACGGACATCATCGTGTTCGCCCCCGTCGGGCGGTCCCATCCCGACCTCGCCCGGTTCCTCCCCGCATCCCCGGACTGACGGCCCGGCGGCTCGCGGTCAGTCCGCGACGACGGCGCAGCAGATCATGGACGGCGGCGCGCGGAGCGGTTCGACCGCGGGTCGCCGCCGCTGGCCCCTGCGCCGCTGGCGCCGCGTGCGCCTGCGCCGCTCTACGGTCTACTTCGCGCGGGAAGGTCGCCAGCGGTGCCGCGGTGCCCAGCCCAGCAGCGTGCGCGCACCCGAGGTGTCGATCAGTGCCCGGAACGGATCCTGGAGATACTCCGCTCCCCCGCGCCAGGCGACGTCGGGGAGCAGCCGCGTGACCAGGGTACGGGCGTCGTCGTGGGCGGAGGAGATGTCGGCCGCGCACAGCAGCAGCCGATGGTGCCCGGCAAGCGGAGCGGTCAGCGCCCGTTCGACCGCCGACGCGAGGTCCCGCACGTCGAGGAAGGCGCCGTACTCCCAGATCGGCGACCATTCGAAGGCGGGATCGTCACGTCGGGCCCGCCGTATCCCGGCGTAGGTCTGTTCGGTGAACACCCCGGGTGGGCGCAGGCAGACTGTGTAGACGCCGGTCGCGGCGGTGGCCGCCTCGCACATCTGCTCGGCCAGCCATTTCGATATCCCGTACGCACCCGCCGGGCGGGTGGGATGGCGGTCATCGAGGGGAAGGTAGGACGGCCGGCCGCGGCCGGCGAAACAGCCCAGCACGTCCACGCTGCTCATGACGACCACCCGGGGCAGACCGTGCCGTTCGGCTGCCCGCAGCACGTTGCTCGTCCCGACCACGTTGGTCTCGAACACCCGCGTGTCCGTGCCGGTCGTGGCCGGTCCGAACTCCGCCAGGCCCGGATCGTCGACCGGCTCGTCGAGGGCGGCCAGGTGCACGATGGCCCCGCAGCCCGCGGACATCCGCTCGAGATCGGCGCCGTCGCGTACGTCGTGCCCGTTCACCAGATCGAATCCCATCGTCTGGTGTCCGGCCAACGTCAGCGCCGCTGTCACGGCCCGGCCCACCAGCCCCCGGTCTCCGGTTACCAGAACACGCACGGCCCGACAGCCAACCAGCCCGCCCCCCTGTTGCGCGAGTCATATTTCGGCGGAGAAGTCCGCGGCGGAGCGCCGCGCCTGCACGGCGAGGAGACCGGCTGCTTCACGGGAGTCTGGCCACGATGAGATCACCGAGGTGGCGGGCGGTGCCGGGGGCGGCTCCTGCTCCGACGACGACCGAGATGTAGGCCGCGCCCTTCAGGAGGTGGACTTCCTGGACGTTGCCGGGGCTGGTGTAGCTGTAGCCCACGTAGCCGGCACCCGACAGGTCCTGCTGCGGCCGTTGGGCCGGCGCCGCGCGCGACGACTGGTAGCCCGCCTCGGCGTCCTTCGCCGAGCTCCACACGGTGACGAACCCTTTCGAGGACTGGAAGGTGCAGCCGATCGCATCGGTGTCTCCCTCGGAGGCCCCCTGGCGACCCGGACTCCAGGACGCCTCGATCGCGGCCCGAACCTCCGGAGCGTGCAGCAGGGAGCAGGGCGGCACCGGCCGGGGCGCCGCCGCACCCGACGCCGACGAACAGGACGCCGTCACCACACAGGAGACGAGCACCGCACCCGAGGCGAACGCAAGACGAACCATCCGGTAACTGTGCACCAGATCCATGATCACGGGCGTGGAACCGAGCCGCTGACTCCTGACCTCGACGAGGTTGTCCTCCGTGGCGCCTGACCTGGCCACCCGGATGTGTGCGCGCGGTGCGGGCTGTGGCGGGCGACGGCGATCGTGGCGCGCCGGCCGGTGCGTTTGGGGAGCAGCAGGACCGGTCGTGGCGCGGCCGGGTCGAGATCCGGGTCGAGGGGAAGCAGGCAGGCCGCCTCGGCGACGCTCGGTGTGCCGAGTGCGGCGCGCGCGGCGGCGCTGGGGTGGGGGACGTCGACCGTGGCCAGGCGGTGCGGGGGGTATCCCGCGACGGGCCAGCGATGGTGGTCGGCGGCGGCGACGATGCCCGCCTCGTCGCGGCGGGCGGCGACGGTGGCCAGCAGGCGCACGGCGCCCGCCGGCACGCCGAGTTCGCGCAGCGCCGCGTCGATGAGCGCGAGGATCTCCGCCGCGTCGACCCCGGGGCGCGCGCCGACGCCGACGACCAGGTCGGCTGCGGTCCGGGCGGTTGCCATCGGAGGGTCAGGCCGCGCCGGGCCGGCGGCCGTCGCTGCCGGGAATGCCGGGAATGCCGGGAATGCCGTGACTGCCGTGGGTGTCGGGGATGCCGGGGTGGGAGGGCGGGTCGGGGTGGCGGGTGTCGGCGGCATTGTCGCGGCGGTATGCGCGCGCGGCGGCAATCAGGCCGGTGGCGATCTGGGGTCGGCCGGCCCAGTGCAGGTGCAGGTAGGAGGCGTGCACCCGGCGGTGGACGAAGCCCTCGGCCAGCCAGCGCGACGGCGCCTCGGCCGGTCCCGTCACCGGGGGCGCGCCACCCAGGCGCGGCGACCCGGGGGGCGGCGCGGGTGGTAGCGTCGCGCCGGCAGGGGCGGTGGGCGCCGGGTCGACGACGGGCAGCCACCAGGCGGCCGGGGGGCCGCCGGCAGGCGGGGCAAGCAGGACAGTGCGGTGGAACTCGTGGGCGGCCAGGACGCTGCCGGCCGGCGCCAGCGGGCTGGGCGTGGCGGCGACCGCCCGGCGGTAGCCGAGGGTGAGCCGCGGGCCCATCACCGCGGCGACGTCGAGGACGGCGCACATCGGCGCGCCGTCGAGGCTGCGGGCCAGGTACAGCAGGCCGGCGCACTCGGCGGCGACGGGCGCGCCGCGGGCGGCGAACGCGGCGATCTCGCCGCGTAGCCGGGTGTTGGCGGTGAGCGCGCCGACGTGTTCCTCGGGGAAGCCCCCGCCGATGATCAGCGCGTCGGTGCCGGCGGGCAGCGTGTCGTCGCGCAGCGGGTCGACGGCGACGACGTCCGCGCCGGCGGCGGTGAGCAGCTCGACGTGCTCGGCGTAGCCGAAGGTGAACGCCGCCCCACCGGCGACGGCGATCCGCGGCGGCCGGCCCGCCGCCGTGCCTCCCACGGTGGCCAGCGCCGCAGCCGGGTCCCAGGCCTCGGTGCGCAGCGGCGGGGCGGCGCGGGCGACGCGCAGCAGACCGTCGAGGTCGCAGGAGGCGGCGACGAGCGCGCCGAGGCGGTCGACGGCGTCGAGCGCGGCCGGGCGGCGTTCGGCGGCGGGCACCAGGCCCAGGTGACGCGACGGGGTGTGCACGGACTGCTCGCGGGGGACCGCGCCGAACACCGCCACCCCGATGCCGCCCAGCGCCTCGGTGAGCAGCTCGCGGTGGCGCGGCGAGCCGACCCGGTTGAGGATCACCCCGGCCAGGTGGATGCGCCGGTCGAACGACCGGAACCCGGCGACGAGCGCGGCGATGGACCGGGCCGCGCCGGAGACGTCGACGACGAGGATGACCGGAGCGTCGAGCAGCCGGGCGACATGCGCGGTGGAGGCGTGGTCGGCGGCCTCGCCGGGCTGCGGGCGGGCGACCCCGTCGAACAGGCCCATCACGCCCTCGACGACGGCGACGTCGGCACCGCGCGCGCCGTGGGCGAACAGCGGGGCCAGGCGCGCCGGGCCGCACAGCACCGCGTCCAGGTTGCGTCCGGGGCGGCCGGTGGCCAGCGCGTGGTAGCCGGGGTCGATGTAGTCGGGGCCGACCTTGTGCGGGGAGACGCGCAGCCCGCGGGCGCGCAGCGCGGCCATCAGCCCGGTGGTCACCGTCGTCTTGCCGGCGCCGCTGGTCGGGGCGGCCAGCACGAGGCGGGGCAGCGCGAGCGGCGCGCTCACCACGCGCTTACCATTCGATCCCCCGCTGCCCCTTCTGCCCGGCGTCCATCGGATGACGGATCTTCGTCATCTCGGTGACGAGGTCGGCGGCGTCGAGCAGCTCCTGCGGGGCGCGCCGGCCGGTGACGACGACGTGCTGGCGGCCCGGGCGGGTGCGCAGGGTCTCGACGACCTCGGCGACGTCGAGCCAGCCCCAGCGCAGCGGGTAGGTCAGCTCGTCGAGCACGTAGAGCCGGTAGGTCTGCGCGGCCAGGTCGCGGCGGATCTGCGCCCAGCCTTCCGCGGCCGCGGCCGCGGGATCGCCGTCGGGATCGACGCGGTCACGTACCCAGCTCCACCCGGAGCCCATCTTGTGCCAGTCGACGGTGCCGCCCGCGCCGGAGTCGGCGAGCACCCGCAGGGCGCGTTCCTCGCCGATGCGCCACTTGGCGGACTTGACGAACTGGAACACCCCGACCGGCCAGCCCTGCGACCAGGCGCGCAACGCCAGGCCGAACGCGGCGGTCGACTTCCCCTTGCCGTCGCCGGTGTGCACGATCAGCAGCGGCCGGTCGCGGCGTTCGCGGGTGGTCAGTCCGTCGTCGGGGACGCTGGCCGGCTGCCCCTGCGGCGCCATCTCAGGCCGCCTTTCTGGCGCGCGGGCGTGGGCGCGGTGCCGGCGGTGCCGGTGCCGTCGGCGGCGTCGGTGCCGTCGGCGGCGTCGGCCGGGTCGTCGGCGGTGGGGTCGTCGGCGGTGGGGTCGTCGGCGGTGGGGTCAGCAGCGGCAGGGCGTCGAGGGGGATCGTGATCCCGTCGAGGGCGTGGGCGAGCCGGCCGGCCAGCCCCAGGCGCAGGAAGCCGCTCTCGCAGTCGACGACGACGCTGGCCAGCCCGCCGCGGCCCGCGGTGCCCCCCGGGCCGCGCCCGCCGCGGGGCCGACTGGTGGCCGGTCCGCCCGCGCCACCGGCGGCGCGGACCAGGGCGCGGGCCACTGGCAGCGGGTCGGCGCCGGCGGTGGCGCGCCCGTCGGTGACGACGACGAGCAGGGCGCGCCGGGCCGGGTCGCGGCGCCGTTCGGCGCGCAGGACCTGCCCGGCGCGGGTGAGCCCGGCGGCCAGCGGGGTGCGCCCGCCGGTCGGCAGCGCGCGCAGCCGGGCGGCGCCGACCTCGACGCTGGCGGTGGGGGCGAGCACCACCTCGGCGCTCGACCCCCGAAAGGTGATCATGCCGATGCGGTCGCGGCGCTGGTAGGCGTCGGTGAGCAGGGCGAGCACGGCGGTGGTGACCAGGGTCATCCGGGCCTGGGCGGCCATCGACCCGCTGGCGTCGACGACGAACAGCACCAGGTTGCCCTCGCGGCCCACCCGCACCGCGCCGCGCCGGTCGGCGGGCAGCAGGATCGGGGCGGGCCCGTGCCGGCCGCGGGCGTGCTGGTGGGGGGCGGCGGCCAGCAGGGTGGCGGGCAGGTGCAGCCCGGGGGCGTCGGCGGCGGTGGTGACCACCGCCCCGCGGCTGCCGCGGGCCAGGGAGCGGCGCCCGGCGGCACCGGCGGCGGTGCCCAGGCCGGCGACGGCGAGCAGCCGGGGTCGAAACGCCGCCCCGGGCGCCCCGGCGACTCCGACCCCGGCGGCGGCCGGGTCGGGTGGGCCGCCGGCGTGACCCGATCCCGGGGTGCTCGCGGTGAACGGGGGGAACGGTGCCGGTGGGAGGGTGAGATGTCCCCCGCCCGCCCGGTGCCCGCGCGCCGCGCTGCCAGGTCCGGGGCCGGCGGGGCCGCGGTGGGTCCTGCCGGCCGTCGCGGGCAGCCGCGGATCGTCGGCGCCCGGCTGCGCGCCCGGGTCGGCCGCCGGGTCGCCGCCGTCCGCCGGCGACCGCCCGTGCAGCCCGCTGCCAGCGCCGAAGGGGCCGCCGGGGCCGATGTGGTCGTCGCCGTGTGACGCGCCGCCGCCGGGGCCGTCCGGGCCGCCGTCGGGGTCGTTGCCATCGGGGTCGTCGTCCGGGCTCGGGCCGCGGCCGTCCGGGCCGCTGCTGTCGACGCCGCGGCCGCCGTGGGTGTCGCCGGCGGTGTCCCGCCGCGAGCGTGCGCCCTCGCCGTCCGTGCCGTCGGCGTCGCCGTGCGCCGCACGGTCGGGGTCGGCCGCCGCGTCGGCGAGTGCGGTGTCGGCGAGGGCGGTGTCGGCGAGTTCGGCGTCGGCGGTGGCGTCGAGGCCGGCGAGGGCGGCGTCGAGGGCGGCGTCGAGGGCGGCGTCGTCGAGGTCGGGGGCGTCGAACGGGCCGCGGCGGCGCCGGTGCGGCAGGGCCAGGCGCGCGCCGGCGCGGATGTCCGCGGCGCGGACCGTGCCGTGCCCGGACCAGGCGGCCAGCGCCATCGCCGTCTTCGCCAGGACGACGTCCGCGCGCATTCCGTCGACGTCGACCCCGGCGCACACGGTGCTCACCGCACGTAGTGCCGCGTCGGTCAGCGTGACGGTGGCCAGGCGGGCGCGGGCGGCGGTGACGTGGGCGGCGAGGGCCGCTTCGGCCGGCGCCCAGGCGGCAGCGAACCCGTCCGGGTCGGCTTCGAAGGCCAGCCGGCGGCGCACGACCTGCGCGCGTAGCTGCGGGTCGCGGCTGGCGGCGACCTGCACGGTCAGCCCGAACCGGTCGAGCAGCTGCGGGCGCAGCTCCCCCTCCTCCGGGTTCATGGTCCCGACCAGCAGGAACGACGCCGGATGGCGCACGGAGACCCCGTCGCGTTCGACGTGGGCGACGCCGAGCGCGGCGGCGTCGAGGAGCAGATCGACGAGATGATCACCGAGCAGGTTGACCTCGTCGACGTAGAGCACCCCGCGGTGGGCGGCGGCCAGCAGCCCCGGGCGCAGCACGCTGATCCCCTCGGCGAGCGCCCGGTCGAGGTCGACCGACCCGGTGACCCGGTCCTCGGAGGCGCCGACGGGCAGCTCGACGAGCCGCGCCGCCCGGGTGGCCTGCGCCGCGCCGTCGGGATGCGGGCCGTCGGGGCAGTCCGGGTTCGGCGCGCTCGGCGCGCAGGCGAACCGGCAGCCGACGACCACGTCGACGCCGGGCAGCAGCGCCGCCAGCCCCCGCACGGCGGTGGACTTGGCGGTGCCCTTCTCGCCGCGCACCAGCACGCCGCCGAGCGTCGGACTGACCGCGTTGAGTAGCAGCGCCAGGCGCAGGTCGTCGGCGCCGACGACGGCGGACAGCGGGAAGTTCACCACCGCCGCGCCGCCGCGACCACGTGCCGATCGTGCCGATCGTGCCGATGCGGCCGATCGCGCCGATGGGGCGTCCGATGGGACGGTGTTGCAGGCATGCTGATGTCCTCCCGGAGGGTCCTCGCCCTTGGTGATCACCCTGCGACGGCCGGAGTATCCTGGCTCCCGGGTCGACGCGCGCCTTCGGCCTTCCAGCCGCCTGCCGCGGCCGTGACCCGTCGTCCCACCCGGTGCCGGGAAGTCCGCTCCCAGCCCGGGCGCGACGATCACCGGATGTGCCCTCCTGCGCCGCGTCGCGCCGGTGGATCCACCCGGGAAGACGCACTTCCCGGTGACAGTGGCGGGACCGCGCCGGATTCACACCGGCTTCCTCCCGAAGCTGTCGCGTTCGCCAGCATGACATATCCGCCGACGTCGAGGAGGCCCCCGCGGTGACCGACCCGCCGCTGCGCGCGGACTGCTCACACTGCTTCGCGCTGTGCTGCGTCGCCCCGGGCTTCACCGCCTCGGCGGACTTCCCGATCAGCAAGCCCCCGGGGACGCCATGCCGGCACCTGAACGCCCGCCACGGCTGCTCCGTGCACGACGAGCTGCGCCCCCGCGGGTTCCGCGGCTGCGCGGTGTTCGACTGCTTCGGCGCCGGCCAGCAGGTCAGCCAGGTCACCTTCGCCGGCCGCGACTGGCGCACCCACCCCGGCGACGCCACCCGGATGTTCGACACCTTCGCGGTCATGCGCACCCTGCACGAGTCCCTGCACCACCTCGCCGAGGCCCACGGCCTGCTCACCGCCGGCGAGCAGGCCCCCGCTCTCCGCGCCGGCCTGCTCGCCGAGGTGGATGCCACCGCGGCGGCGACCGTCACCCTGACCGGCGCCGACGCCGACACTCTGCTCGCCGTGGACGTGCCCGCCCATCGCCGCGCCGTCCACGGCCTGCTCACCCGCGCCAGCGCCCTGCTGCGTGCCGGGCTCACCCCCGCCGCCGGCGGGCAGGGACGGCTACGCGCCCTGGGCGTCGACCTGGTCGGAGCCCGGCTGGCCGGCGCTGACCTGCGGGGCGCGGAGCTGACCGGTCGGCTGCTGATCGAAGCGAACCTGCGCGGCGCCGACCTGAGAGGCGCCGACCTGCGCGGAGCGGACCTCCGCGGCGCCGAGGTGAGTGGCGCGGACCTGCGCGGGGCGCTGTTCGTCGTGCAGGCCCAGCTCGACGCCGCCCGCGGCGACGAGGCCACCGTCCTGCCCGCGGCACTCGCCCGCCCCGCCCACTGGGCGCCATCCCCGTGAAGGCGCCCGACGGCTCAGCCGGCGGATCGGGGCCAGGGATCGGGCGTGTACGCAGAACCGGTGTCGCGTCGCCACTGCATCCACCGCTCGATCTTCGCCAGGGACGTGAAGCCGCTTGCGGCGTAGTGGGCGTGCGCCTCGTCGGTCACCAGCGTGAACTGCGGGATGTCGCGCACCTGTGGATGCCGCAGCAGCCCGCAGACCAGCCAGCGCCCGACCCCTTTACCGCGATGGTCCGCATCGACGTGGACGTCGTCGATGAAGGCGACGGCCACCCGGTCGGTCACGCACCGGGCGACTCCCCGCTGCCGACCGGCCGGGTCGTAGACGCCCACGGTGAGGGACTGGTCGAGCGAGGTGTTCACCGCCGCCTGGCTGCGGCCACGCGACCAGGCGGACTCCAGCGACAACCATCTCCACACCTGGTGACGGTCCAGGCGTGCGGGATCGTCCGACAGCCTCCACCCCTCGGCCTCCAACCGCTGCCAGGGCGGGTTCACCGGACCGTCCGAAGAGCTGATCACATCCGTCATTGTGTCGCCGGGTGGCCCCCGCCGCTGCCGGGCTCGACGACATCGCCTGGTAGCGCGCCAACGCCGGCGGGTGGATCGTGGCGTCCTATCCTGTCCGGATGCAGGAATCCATGGCGGGTCACGAACGTCCGGCGCGCGGCTTCGAGCTGATCTGCGAGATCGAGCCGCCGACCCGGCCGGACCTGACCCACGCCCGCCACCAGATCGGCGTCCTGAGCCCCGTCACCGATGCGTTCCTGATCCCCGACAACCACATCGGACGCGCGACGGTGTCGAGCATCGCCGTCGCCCACGAGGTGCAGACCATGGGGGGACGCAGCATCGCCTGCGTGAACTCCCGCGACCGTAACCTGCTCGGCTTCCGCCGCGACCTGCTCACCGCCGCGGCCTACGGCGTCGAGGAGTTCCTGTTCGTCCACGGCGACAAACCCACCGCCGGGAACCGGACCAGCGACCTGACCGTGCGCGCGATGATGGACGAGGCCCGCGCGGCCAGCGAGGATCCGGCCTTCGCGGACTCGCCGGCGTTCCGGGTCGGCGCCGCGGCCGGCCTACGTCCACTGCCCGCATGGAAACGAGCGGCCGACTTCCTGTTCGTGCAGGTCAGCTACTCGGTCGACGCCTTGCTGCGCTGGCGCGACGCCCATCCGGTCGCACTGCCGGTCTACGCCGGCGTGATGGTCCTCGCGAGCGCCGGGATGGCCCGCCGCCTCGCCGCGACCATCCCCGACATCGACATCCCCGACGACCTCGTCCACGCGGTCGAACGGGACCAGGTGGCCGGGGTCGAAGCGGCCTGCGACCAGGTACTACGGCTGCGCGACAGCGGCGCCTTCGCCGGTGTGCACCTCGTTCCGGTCAGCCGCTACCGCCAGGTCGCCACCCGACTTGAGGACCTTCTCTAACCCCCCGGGCCGTTTCTCGCAGATCTTGGTACCCCTGCCGGAGAGCGCGGCCGTAATCCCCCCCCCGCTGAAAGCGGTCAGGGAGCGGTAGCGGGCGATCATCGGACCATGGAACCTGTACTGGACCCAGCGCCGGTGGAGATCCGTCTCGCGCGCGGCGACGATCTTCCTGCCGCCCTGGGTGTCTGGCAGGAAGCCAATACTGCCCGCGGACAACCTCCCGGCCCTCAGCGGGTCGCCAGAGTGCGGGCCAAGCTTGCCGCCCCCGATGGTCTCCTCCTCATCGCCGTGGCAGGCACGACAGTTCTCGGCATGGTTTTGGCGGAACCAGGCCGCGCTCAGGACGGCCAGGGACCGAAGCTGGACGGGTTGTGCCACGTTTCGATGGTCTTCGTCCACCCCGACCACTGGGGGCGACGGGTGGGTGAGCTGCTGATCGGACACCTCGCGGACCAGGCCTGTCTCCGCGGCTTTGCATGGCTTCAGCTGTGGACCGGAGCCGGCAATGACCGGGCGCAGCGGCTCTATCGTCGGGTCGGCTTCGTTCCCAGCGGACGCAGACTGCGGCTAGAAAAAGGAGAAGAGATTCTGCACTTCGTTCGCCCGACCGAGTGGTCGGCGGAAACGCCGGAATCATAGTATCCGGATCAGAATGTAAGGGAGATGGTGGCCAGGTCGTCGGGGTCGACCACCTGGCCTTCGGTAACGAGCTGGTTGACCACGCCGGTGATCTGGCCCTGGGTATCCGCATGCACCACATCCGGTGTCACCTCGGACTCGTTGTGCAGCAGGCCGTCGATGATGTGGACCGTCTCCCACACCCCGCAGGGGATGAACCGGCTGAACAGCGCGATGTAGGTGTCGGAGATAACGGAACGATCCGGCCCGGATGCCCCGCGGCGGCCGCGGCAACGACGGCGATGATCGCTGCCGGTCATGACCCTGAGCGGCGCGCCGGCCTCGGCCCCGACCCATCACGGTTCCGCGGAACCGCACCCCACCGCCGGCGGCGCCCCCGATGGAACAGCTCGCGGGCACCTCACCACCGGCTGCCGGCGGTGAGATCATCATCCGATGCAGCCAGACGCGTCCCCCGCGATGCGAGCCGTCCCGCCCGGGCAGGTGACCCTGTCGGACCGGCGCACCCAGTGCCGCTGGTCAGTGGAGCTCGCCCCCTACTGGCTGGCGGCCTTCCCCGTCACCCAGGAGCAGTACACGCGGATCACCGGCCAGCGGCCGAGCAGTATCCACGGCGACGGGCTGCCCGTCGAGGGCATCAGCTGGTGGGACGCTGTCCGATTCTGCAACGCCCTGTCCCGGCACGAGAGGTTGACACCGGCGTACCGGTTGCCTGACGGCGACGGCGACGGCGACGTGATCGCGTGGGATGCCGGGGCCGACGGATACCGGCTGCCGACCGAGGCGGAGTGGGAACACGCCTGCCGTGCCGGCACAACGGGGCCCCGCTACGGCCGGCTCGACGACATCGCCTGGTATCGCGCCAACGCGGGCGGGCGGCCCCAGGACGTGGGCGGCCGGGTGGCCAACGCGTGGGGCCTGCACGACATGCTGGGCAATGTGTGGGAATGGTGCTGGGACGTCTACGACGCCGAGGTCTACGGCACCTACCGGGTGCTGCGCGGCGGCGGGTGGTTCGACGAGGAGTGGAGCTGCCGGGCCTCGGTGCGCCGCCGCAGCCATCCGACGGTGCGCCTCGACGACGTGGGCCTGCGCGTCGCGCGTTCCGTCACCGGATGATCGGATCGCCGGCGGAAAATCGGATGCGCCGGGCCACGGCAGGGTGCGAACCTCACGGCCATGGTCACTTTCGGTTGGCGCCGGCCGTGACCCGCGACGCGTAGACGATCTTGGTGTTCCGCGGAACAGCATCATTTCCAGGCGGGCGGATGCGGATCCCGACGCCCGTGCGGCGCCCTGCGCGGTCAGCGGTTCAGCGCGGCGGTGACGAGCGGGTACAGGGCGGCGTGTACCTCGTCGGTGGTGCCGGAGGCGGGCAGTTCGTGGAACGCGGCGGCCTCGGGCAGGTCGCGGTAGGCCTGGGCGAAGGCGGTCAGCCGGTCGAGGTCCTCGTGGTCGCGGCCGCGGTGTTCGACTCGCTCCTGGGCGAGCGCCGCCGGGACGGTGAACAGCACCACCAGGTCGGGGGTCGGGAATCGGCGGTAGGCGGCGCGCACCCGCCGGCCGTCGCCGTCGCCGCGTAGCCGCATGACCGCGTACTGGCAGTAGGTGTAGCGGTCCATGACCGCGATGCGGCCGGTGAGCCGGGACAGCGCCAGCGCGCGGGTGATCGCCAGGCCGCGGAACGTCGCCTCGACGGCGACGTGGACGCGCGGGCCGAGCAGGTTCGGGCCGTCACGGCGGCCCAGCCTGCGGGCGAGCGGATCGAGCAGCGGCCGGCCGCCGCCGTTTTCGAAATAGCTGGCCGGCTGCCCGGCGGCGGTCAGGGTGCGGGCGAGCAGCCGCGCCTGGGTGGTCTTGCCCACCCCGTCGACGCCGAGTAACGCGATGACCGGGGGACGTCGTCGCCGCCGCATCCGATGATCGTATCGGCTGTCGTGGGCGACCGTGGCCGCCGGAAGCGGGACCAGACGTCGGGTTCGAACGGAGCGTCGGGTTCGAACGGAGCGTCGGTGTCGGGCGGAACGCGGGGTCGGCGGGTCAGCGGGCGTCGGCGGGTGGGGACGGGAAGAGGTCCCACAGGACGGTGCGGCGGTCGGCGCCGGCGGTGGCCAGCAGGCGGCTGTCGGGGGCGAAGGCGACGTCCTGGACGGGGCCGGCGTGGGCGGGCAGGCGGTGGCCGGGGCCGGGACGTTCGGGGTCGGTGATGTCGCGCACCGTCGCGGTGCGGTCGGCACTGGCGGTGGCCAGCAGGGTGCCGTCGGGGCTGAAGGCGACGGCCTGCACGGCGCGGCGATGGTCGGCGATCTCGACCAGGACGGTCTCGGTGGTGGGGTCGGCCACCGAGTAGACCCGCACGGTGCGGTCCTTGCCGGCCACGGCGAGCAGGTCGCCGTCGGGGCTGAACGCCACGCTGAACACGGCCCCGCGGGCGCCGGACAGCGTCACGGTGGCGCTCGGGTGGGTCGGGTCGGCGAGATCCCACAGGGTGACCGTGCGGTCCTCGGCGCCGGTGGCCAGCAGGGTGCCGTCGGGGCTGAAGGCCACCGCCCGCACGGCGCTGCGATGCCCGGCGAGGATCGCCGCGCGCCGCGGCACCCCCGGCTCGGCGAGGTCCCACAGCAGCACCGCCCGGTCGTCGCCGGCGGTGGCCAGCAGGGTGCCGCCGGGGCTGAACCCGAGGTCGTGCAGGTAGCCGCGATGGCCGGTCAGCGTCATCAGCGGCACCGGGCGGGCCGGGTCGGCGACCTGCCACAGCACGGTGGTACCCGCGTCGCCGGCGGCGGCGAGGATGCGCCCGTCCGGGCTGAACGTCACCGCCCGCGCCCACTCCTGGTTGATCCGCCGACCGTAGCCGACGGTGGCGACCAGCCGTGGAGGGTCGGGGAACGCCGCCTGCCACAGCCGGACGGTGGTGTCGGTGCCGCCGGTGGCGAGCAGTGCCGCGGTCGGGCTGAAGCTGACGCTCATCGGATGGCCGCGTTCCTCGGGCAGGACGGCCAGGCGGCGGGCGGCGGCCAGGTCGCGGGCGGCGCCGCGCTCGCGTCGGACGCCGGCGCCGGTGAACGTCGCGCCGGCGCTGGCGCCCGCGGTGCCGCCGCGCGCCGGTGGGCCGGGCGGACGGTGTCCGCCGGCGTCGCCGGGGCATGGGCTCGGCTGGCCGTCGGCGCCGGTGTCGGTGCCGGCGAACGAGGTGGGGGGAAACGGCGGCGGGGTGAGGTCGGTCGCGGGCCGGGGGGCGACGACGGTGACCTGGCGCAGCAGCCAGTCGCGCGCCAGCGTCGCATCCAGGCCGAACAGGTCGAAGGCGAGCAGGCCGGCGAACGGCGCGGGCCGCGAGCAGTCCTCGATCCGCACCAGGATGATCCGCCCGCCGCCCCCCGCGCCGACCCCGGCGGTCCGCGGCGGGCCGGCGTCGCGCCCGGGACGCGTCGTCGGAGGCGCCCCCGCCATCGTCGCCTTGTCCGCCACCGCCGCCATGCCCGGCATCGCCGCATTGCCCGCCACCGTCGCCCTGGCCGGCGTCCCGGCGGCGACCGACCGGGCCGTCTGCGCCCGGTAGGCCGCTGACCAGATGACGAGGATCTCTCCGCCGAGCGTGAGATGGCGATCGAGATCGACCGGCGCCGCCCCGGCGGGCGGGGCGCTGTCGACCAGGGGGTGGCTGAGCACCCGGTAGCCGGCGTGGGCGAGCTGCCAGCACAACCAGCGTGCCCAGGCGGCGTCCGGCTCGGCGACGCTGTGGGAGACGATGATGTCCCACGACGGCCCTGCCGGCACCGTGCGCCCCTCACCGCCGGGCGGACCGCCCAGCTCGCCGGGGCCGGCCCGTCCGCCCGCCGCGGCGGCGTCCGCGCCCGTGCCGGAACCCGGTTCCGCCGCGGCGCCACCCATACTCACACCTGGCAGCCTGCCACGCCCCTGCCCGGACGAGAACCCGACCATGGTGGCCGCGGCGGCGGGCGGGGTGGGCGATCAGCGTGCCGACCCGCGTGCCCGCCCGTCCGCTCGCCGTTTCGCCACCACCTGTCCGGCCGTCCTCGCCGGCGCTGACCGGCTCGGGCGGTCGAGCGGGTCAGGGTACTCGCCCGTCGTCGGCGGATCATGCGGACGGCTCCGCGTCGCGCGAGGGCAGGCCGGTGCCGGGCGGTGCTGTGTCGTCGGGTGCCTGCCGCAGGTGCGCCGCCGCGGCGCCGTGCAGGTCCGTGGCGGCCGGGGGAAGGTCCTTGGACCGGGCCCTCGGTGGCGAGGTCCGCAGCCGTCGGCCTGGCGCAGCCGGGGGGTCGCCCGGACCGTCGGTGGGTGCGGCGTCGGTGGGGGCCGAGCGCGGCGGGCCGTCCGGTGAGGCGAGGGCGGTGGGCGTCTCGACGCCGGTTGCTGGGGGGTGGTCGGGCCGCCTGCGGGGGCGAGCATCTGCCGGTGGTCGCTGCGGTGGTCGAAGATGTAGCCGCGCAGACCGGCGACGAGGTGCGGCGACCCGGCGGCGGCGAGCTCCCGGTCGACCTGCGCGATGTGCGTATCGCACTGGGTGATGGCCTGGAGCTCCTGCGGGCTGAGCGGCTCGCGTGCCTGGGCGCGCAGAAAGGACGCCAGCCGGCGGCATGGGTTGAACAGGCTGCCGACGTCGAGCAGTGGGACGAGTCGGTCGGCCACGAAGCGCACGTCGTCGTCCGACAGGTCCTCGGGAGTGGCGAGCTGCCCCAGGAGTCGCAACGAGTCCTCGACGTTGCGCCGGGCATAGTCCGCAAGGGACTCGTCCTTTGTCTCCGTGCCGGAGTACGGGCAGTCCGTCGCGTCGGGAAAAGCCCGCCGGTACAGCGCCGCGCAGGCGAGGATCCGGGCCGGCCGCTCCGCCGGGGGAAAGCCGAGCAGTATCTCCGACTGAAGGTAGGACCAGCGCTCCGATGCGGCGCCCGAGCCGTTCCGAAAGAAACGTCCAATTTTAGCCGCAAGATTTCGTTGTTTGTCTGTTGGTTCGTCTGGTCGAAGGTACCTGGCGATCTCGTCCAGTAACACTCTGTGATGAAGATACTGTGCGTATCGCTCGGCGAGCAATGCTGTGACATGGTGGTTCCTGTGCGGAACCGGTTCTCGCTGCTGCGCACCCACCATCGCGTTCATCGCTCTCTGTGAGATCTCGGGCACAATATTTCGGGGCTGTGATATGGCACGGAGTGCCATATCGAGGTCCGCGGGCGTGGCGGAAGGCCGGCGCGGGACCGATGCAACATTTCTGTCGCATTCGACGGCTCGACGGTCCACCCCGATCGCGGATGCGGCAGCTTGTCATGCATTCCTGCCGCTCGCTAAGAAGGGTACGCACAGCCCGAATCGTTACCGATGATGTCGTCCACAGGATCGTCCGTGTCGGTGTCCGGGTCTTCCCGGGCCGGCCACCGACCGCGGCGATCCCCCTTTTCTCCAGGAGTGCCGATGCGTCGTCGCCGCTGCCTGCCGCCCCGTCGCCGACCGGGCCGACCGCGCGCACCGCTGGCCCGCAGCGACAGCCATCCCCGCCATCCCCGGCGCTGCGGGGCCGCCCACCGCCGGCGGGGATGCGGCCGGACCAGGCGGGGGGACGCTCGCCGGCCGGCGGCTACGCGCCGCCGCAGGGCCGCAGGCGTCCCGCCACGTCCACGGCGTCCCGCCGGCCGTCGCACCGACGGTGACCGGCGGCGCGGACCGACCACGAGTGCCACCGGCGGTTCGGCGTGGCGCGCCGCGGCGATGCTCGCCGTGGCGTGCACCGTCGCGGTCGGACTGCTGACGGTCGGGCTGGCCGACGCCGGGGCGCTGCTTCTGCAGACGTGGGGGGTGCTGCTCGCCGTCGTCGTCGACCGCGCTCGGCGCCGATGACGAGCGCGTCCCTGCCCGCCGGCCGCCGGCCACCGGCCCGGCCGGCCACCGGCCACCGGTTACAGCCCGACGCGGCCGGAGGGGTTGTCGCGGTCGAACAGGCGCCCGGCGCGGATGTAGCCGTCCAGGGACGCCGAGGAGCGCCAGCGGCCCTGGCGCATGATGGAGCGGTCGGCGACGCCGGCGCGGGCGGCGGCGGTGGCGAACCCCGAGCGCAGCGAATGCCCGGCGAAGTCGGCGGGGTCGAGGCCCGCGGCGGCGACGCGGCGCTGCACGATGCGGGCCACCGACCCGGGGTAGAGCCTCGTCGCGCCGACGTGGCCGTGCCGGCTGACCGCGCGGAACGCCGGGCCCTCACGCAGGTCGGCCGCCTGCGCCCAGGCCCGCCACGCCCGCACCGGGCAGGTCGGCCGGTAGGAGCCGTAGGCGATGCCGACCAGTGCCCCTTCGCCCTCCTGGTCGGTCTTGGACCTGCGGATGGTGAGGATGAGACCGTCGGGTGTCTCCACCAGGTCGGCGACGTCGAGGCCGACCAGTTCGCTGCGGCGCAGGCAGCCGGCGAAGCCGATGAGCAGCAGGGCCCGGTCGCGGGTGTCGGCGACGTCGTCGTCGCGCAGGCCCGCCACGACCCGGGTGAGCAGGTCGGTGTCCAGCGCGGTCTTGCGGGTGGGCCGCACCCCGCGGGTGCGTCGGATGCCGTCCCAGACGGCGCCGACCTCGGGGGCGGCGGCCGGGTTGGGATGGTGGGCGAGCTGGTGGGCCACGGAGATCGCGGCGAGGCGGCGGCGGATCGTCGAGGGCCGGTAGCCGGCGTCGGCGAGCGTGGCCAGGTAGCCGGCGACGGTGGCCGGGGTCGCCGGTAGCGCGCTGGGCGCGGCCGGTTGGCGGGCGCACCAGGCGCGGAACTGGCGCAGGTCGCTGTCGTAGGCGCGCCACGTCGACGCCGACCGCGACGCGCGGGCGTAGTCACCGACGCGCGCGGCCAGCTCGGCGGGCAGCGCGAGCGGCGCGGCGCCCCCGGCGGCGGATCCGCCCGGCACGGGCAGCGGCCGTGCGGCGTCGGCGACGTCGATGTCGGCGGCGTCGATGTCGATGTCGATGTCGATGTTGTCGGCGTCGGTGGACCGCGCGATCTCGCCGGTCACCGGTGTGCGGACCGGCGGTGAAGCGTCATCGCGGCCTACCCTAATTCCCACCGCCGCCGCGGACGCCGGCGGTCGCCCGGCTGTCGGTCCACCTGATCGGCGGCGGTCGCGCGGGCCGCCCGCGACGGGACGAAAACTGTCGGAGGTCGGTCCTATCGTCATCGCCGTCGGCGTTCGCCGGCCGCCGCCACCACGGCGGCCGCAGACGGGAGGGCGGCTCGTGCATCAGGTGGATCCGCGCGCGGAGCAGATCGAACGCGGCGGCGAACTGGCCCGCGGCGGCCGGCGGCAGGCCGCCCGCGGCCTGCTCGCCGCCGTGTGGCGGCAGCTCAGCCCGGTCGACGACGCGCCGCTGCGCGCCGACTGCGCCCTGGCGATGGCGGCCCTGCAGGACGATCAGCACGACCGGCTCGCCTGGCTGCTGCGGGCGCTGCACGCCGGCGAGCAGGTGCGCGAGTCCTACGTGGCGCGCCGCGGGTTGCCACTGCCGCTGCCGGCGTTCTATCCGACGGTGCTGCGCGACCTCGCCGACGCCTACCGGCTGGTCGGCGACGACGTCGGCGCCCGCGCCTGCGAGCAGCGCGTCGCCGCGGGGGTCGCCGGGATCCGCCGGCTCGGTGACGTCGCGTTGCAGGAGATCGCCGCGTTCGCCGTGTCCCGGATGACGGGACGCCACGGCGTGCCCATGCCGGTGCAGGACCCGTGGGCCCGCTGACCCCGCCCGCCGCGGCGGCGGCCAGCGGACCGGCGGGGCGGGTGNACCCCAGGCAGGGGTCGGGTACGGTCGGCGGCGGAACTCCGCTTGCCGTGCTCCACGCACCACGTCGCAGAGGGAGCCGGCTCCTCGCCCGGGTGAGGAGGAGGTGGCGACAGCGCTGTCCGCTGCCCACCTTTCGGAGATCATCATGGACCTCGGTCTCGGCCTGCCCATCAGTGACCCCGCCCGCCTGCTCGACTGGGCCGTCCGCGCGCAGGCGGCCGGTTTCGACTCCCTGGCGCTGCTCGACCGGCTTACCTTCGACAATCCCGAGCCGCTCGTCGCGCTGGCCACCCTTGCCGGTGCCACCACCAGCATCCGGCTGCAGACCGAGGTCCTGCTCGGCCCGCTGCGGGCCACCGCGCTGCTGGCCAAGCAGGTCGCCACCGTCGACCGCATGTCCGGCGGCCGGTTCGTCCTCGGGGTCGGCATCGGCGGCCGCGCCGACGACCACGCCGCGGCGGGGACACCGATGCACCACCGCGGGCGGACCCTCGACGACCAGCTCGTCGCGCTGCGCGCGATCTGGGCCGGGCAGCCCCACCGCGGCGCCCCGATCGGCTCGCGCCCGGCGACACCGGGTGGCCCGCCGATCCTCGTCGGCGGGTTCGCCCCGGCGGCGCTGCGCCGCGCCGCGCGCCACGGCGACGGTTTCGTCTGCGCGGCGCCGCTGGCCTGGGCCGGGCCCCTGGTCCGCGCGGTGGGCGAGCAGTGGGCCGCCGCCGGGCGCGACGGGCGGCCGCGGCTGGTCTGCCAGGTCAATGTGGCCGTCGGCGGGCCGGCCACGCTCACCCGTGTCCGCCGGGCCATCGCGGACTACTACGCCTTCACCGGACGGCCGGGGTGGGGCGAGCCGCTGCACGACCCTGCCGAGATCGTCGACACGGTCGCCGCCTACGCCGCGTTCGGCGCCGACGAGCTGGTGCTCTACTGCTACGCCGACGACCCCGCGCAGGTCGACACCCTCGCCGCCCTCGTGCGCTGAACCCGCCGACGGTTGGTGAAGCGCCGGTCAGCCGCCGCGGACGGTCATGCCGTGGCGGGCGGCGAGGGCGGCGAGGTCCGGGACACCGAACTCGGCGGTCAGCTCGTCGAACCGGGCCACCTTGTCCGCGCCGAAGCGGCGGACGTAGCCGCGGTAGGCCTCCACGGTCAGGAAACTCGACGGGTTGCTCTTCGAGTGGAACTTGTCGGCGTACATGACCAGCCGTTCCTCGACGGTCTGCGCGACGTAGTCCCCCGGCGGCAGCGGCAGATCACCGGCGGCGATGTCGGCGCGGGTCAGCCCGACGCCGGTGTGGCAGGAGGCGAACCGGCAGACGGTCTCGGGCAGCCCGTCGGCGGCGAGCAGCTCATGGCCGAGCACCCCGTGGCGCAGGTACTGGGCGTGATCGAGCTGGCCGGCGTCGTCGTAGAGGCGGTAGACGCCGATGTCGTGCAGCAGCGCCCCGGTGCGCACCAGCCCGGCATCGGCCTGCGGCGCGGCGCCCGCGGCCAGCAGCCCGGCGGCGAGGTCCCACACGATGCGGCAGTGGGTGTGCACGAGGGTGAACGCCGGCTGCGACGGTGCATGTCGGCGGTGCAGCTCGTCGGCGTCCACGGCGACGTCCCACGAGGGCTCCGGCACGATGACCACGCCAGAACCGTACCGGAGCGCCGGGGGCGACGGATCGGTCAGGCCACCCGTTGGGCGCGCCGCGCCCACGCCTGGTCGAGGGTGCGGGCGAACAGGTCCGCCGGGCGCGCCCCGGACACCGCCAGGGTGCGGTCGACGACGAAGAACGGCACCCCGGTGACGCGCATGTCGTGGGCGGCGCGCTCGTCGGCGAACACCCGCTCGGCGTAGTCGTCGCCGGCCAGGACCCGGCGCACCTCGGCGGCGGGCAGACCGGCGGCGGTGAACACCTCGACGGCGACGTCGTGGTCGAACACGTCGCGGCCGGCCCCGAAATGCGCCTGGTTGAGCGCGCTGACCGCCTCGGCCTGCCGGCCCGCCTCGCCGGCCAGATGCAACACCCGGTGCAGGTCGAAGGTGTTGCCGTTGCGCCGGTCGGACCGGTAGGCCAGCCCCTCCTGGCGGGCGGCGTCGGCGACACGGTGCTCCATGCCCTCGATCTCGGCCGCCGGTACGTCGCTGAACTTGCGGGCCAGCGCGACGAGCAGCGACTCGGACCGACCCCGGGGCAGGGTCGGGTTCAGCTCGTAGGAGTGGAAGCGCACCTGCACCTCGTCGCGGTGGGCGAACGTGGCGAGCGCCCGGTCGAACCGGGCCTTGCCGACGTAGCACCACGGGCAGACGACGTCACTCCAGATGTCCACACGCACGGCGGATCACCATCCTCTTCTCACCGCTTCTCGTCCGCGGCTCCCAGGCTCCGACGATCGGCGCACCGCAGCACGGCGGACCCTCGGCGTCGCCACCGGTTCGAGTGAACACCACCGGTGCTGCACCGCGGCCTGCCCGCTGCTGATGAACCGCGCACACCGCCCGCGGGAACCCGCGCCGAATGTCGCCGGACGCCGCTGCCCCGCCCCGGCCCGGCCCGGGCCGCCTTCGGGCCGAAGTGCGACGCGGACAGCGTTGGCAGCCCTGCAAGGTGAACGGCCGGTGGCGGCATGGTCCGTGCTGTGTGCGGCGGCGTCCGGATCGGCACGTATCGGCGGGGTGAGCGCCGCCGGACGCGGCACCGACACCCGGCACGGCCGGCGCCCGCAGGGGCGGCGCCGCCTTCGGGCCGGCGTGACGGCGCAGGTCAGCCCGGAGGCGGCGGGCCGCGGACGGCGGGTGCGTGCTGAACCGCCGCCGCCCGCACCCGCCGTGGCGCCCGTGCCGCCGACCGCGGCGGGAATCGGCTGCCGCCCGGCGACGACCGCCGATTCCCGCGCCTATGGCAGTGCATATGCGTCGTATTTCCGGCCGGTCTGCCGGCGCTCGCACCGCTGGCGGACGCCCCGCCCGGCTGCCGGGACGCCGCCCGCCGGCGTGGGTGCGCGGCGCGCGGGGCCGGTTCACCCTTGCCACCCCGGACCGGGAGCCACATCCGGTCACCCCCCGGCGGCGCACGCCCCCCGCACCGGGACGGCGCCCCGCAGCTCGCCCGGTCCACCGCCGGCGCCCGTCGACGGTGCCGGTCCGGCCTGCGTCGGCTGCGCGGCGTCCGGCCGCGTCGAGTTCGGCTGCGTCGAGTTCGGCTGCGTCGAGTCCGAGGTGGCGGTGAGCGCGGCGACGGCGTGTCGCATCTGCTGGTGGGAGTCGAGGTGGCGACCCGCGGACTGGTGGTAGGCGCGGTGCAGCGGGTACGCCGGGCGCCGCGGGGCGGCCCCGGCCCGCCGCTCGACGTCGTCGATGAGTCGTTCACAGTCGTCGAGGAACGCCAGCGCGTCCCGCGGCCACGGCCGCCCCGCGCGTCCCCGCGCCGTGGCGAGCGCGCTGACGTACCCCCGGCGGCACAGGTTGTAGAGGCTGTCGTCGGGAAACATCATCATCTGCCAGGCCATCGCCTGGTGCAGCTCGCGCTCGGACGCCGTCTGCGCCGTGGGTGCGAAAAGCCACCGGCGCACCTGCCCGGCCAGCCGCACGCCGGTCTCATCGCCGTGTCGCGGTGGACCGGTGAACGTGCAGTCCTTCGCGAAAGGGAAAGCAGCCTGATACAGCTCGGCACATTCTTCCAGGACTTTCGCCCGCGCATCACCGGGAACGCCCAGGACGATGTGAGCGTCCAGATACGCCCAGCGCAGCGAGGTCCCGGACGTCTCGCCACTGAAAGCCCGCAGGACACGTCGCGACAGGGTCCGCGCGGACACGGAGTGGAATTCGCGACGTGATTCGTCGGCGGGGTCGCCGGCCTGGAGGTGGCGGGCTATCCTGCCCGCGGTCACCGGGAACCGCTGCTGCAGCTCGTAGCGAAAGCGCAGGACAGCGTCGTGGCCAGGGTCCGTGACCGCGCGCGGGGGCTTCTGCGAAACACCCGACATGGTTCCTTCTCTCCATACTTTTCCAGATGCGACGACAGCCGTCGCATTGATGCGACGCGGATGTCTCGACCGTCGGCGGGATGCGACCTTCACGTCGCATTCCCGGCGCCATCTCGACTGTTTGTCCGTCCGTGTCGACGGGGCATCCTGCCACCCATTCGCGAAGCTTGTCAGCTAGGGTCTGCAAAACACGGAATGGCACGCTGGTGCCAGCCGCGGGAGTACCCGCCGACCCGCCCGAGCGCGGCGCCGGGGGCGGAACTCCAGCACGATTCACGACCTTCGAAGGAGCAGGCATTGACGACGCCGCGAACCCGCCAGGCGCGGTGGTGGGAGACGGCCCGTGCGACCACCGCACAGCCCATCGGCCGCCTCGCGCCCGCAGCGGTCGCCGCCCTCGACCCGGCGACGGACCCCGCACCGGCCCAGGACCCGGCCGCGGGAGATCCGGCCGCGGGAGACTCGGCCGCCGGCGATCCGGCCGGGCGCGACGATGATCCGCCCTCACCGTGGCCCGCGCCCCGCGTTCCGGCGGACCCGCCCCTCGCCGTGCCTCTCCCGACCCCCGCCGCGCTGTGGGGCGACGTCGCCGGCGGGCCGCGCCGACTCCGAAAGACGATCTTCGTCTCCTATGTCCGGCCGGACCTGGCGTGGGCGCAGTGGATCGCCTGGCAGTTGGAGGAGGCCGGCTACCCGACGCTGATTGAGGCGTGGGACTTCGGCGCGGGCACCCACCCGGTCGACCGGCTGCACCAGGCCGCCACCGACGCCCTGCCGACCCTCGCCGTGCTCTCGACCGCCTACCTGGCCTGCAGCGACGCCCGGGCGCAGTGGCAGAGCGCCTGGCGTCACGAGGCCGCGGGCCGCAGGGGTGCGCTGCTGATCGTCCGGGTCGAGGACTGTGTGCGGCCGGGGCTGCTGGGCCAGCTCGGCACCGTCGACCTGTTCGCCCTCGACCGCGACACCGCCCGCAGGCGGCTGCTCGCCGCCGTGCGCGGCCGCCGCGCCAAGCCCGCCGTCGAACCGCCCTACCCCGGGCTGCGCGGCGCGGCGGCGGACTGCGGCGGCGACGGGCGGGGCGGCCCGCTGGCGACGGCGGATCGCCCGCCGTCACCGGCCTGGGTCCGGGAGGAGTTACGTAACGCCGAGGCACTGCTCGCCCAGGGCCGGCCCGGTCAGTCCGCCCACCGGTTCACCGCGATCGCCGAGCGGCTCGCCGCGGCCGGGCCGGTCGACGATCCGCAGTGGTTCACCGCCCGGTTCGGGCTCCTACGCGCCCGCGACCGCCAGGGCGACGCCCTCGATCGGGGCGAGCAGGCCGAGGCGGCGGACCGGTGCGCGCGACTGGCCGAGGCGGCGCGGGCGGTGCTGGGCGAGCGCCACGAGCTCGTGCACAGCCTGCTCGCCTACCAGCAGGCCAGGATGCGGCACGCCCCCCGGCGGCAGCCGTGAGCGTGACGGCCGCTCGCGGCGGCGCGGCTCAGCGCGACCCGGCGGGTCGGCCGTCCACCGCGCTGTCCGCGGTCGAAGCCGGCCCGGCGACCGCTGCGGCGGCGCCGGAAGCGGCCGGGGACGGCGGGGCGGGGGCCACCGCGGCGGCGTCGACGGGCGAGACCGGCGTCGTCACGGCCGGCACGGCGGGGGCCGCGGCAGCCGGGGCCGGGTCGTCGTCGTCGTGCAGGCCCTTGATCTCGGACTTGAAGATCCGCAGCGAGCGGCCCAGGGAGCGGGCGGCGTCGGGGAGCTTCTTCGCCCCGAACAGCACCACGACGACGACGATGATGATGAGCAGCTCAGGCGTACCGATGTCACCCACGAAAACCATCCTACGGACGGGGTCGGACCCACCGCCGGCCTCAAGAGCATGCTACGGCCGGCCGCGCCGCCGCGGCGACGGGCGGGGCATCCGGCCGTCCGGGCGGTGTCCCACCCGCCGCCACGGGCCCCACCCGCCGCCGGTGTCCTGTCGCCCGCCCGACGGGCGAGGTGATGTTTGACGAAGTGTGGGCGGCGGGTACATCGCGGTCGATCTCATCGCCGATCATCGGCAACCCCGCCGCTGATCCTCACCTGTCGGAGGCCCGCTGTGCTCTGGACCCTCATCACCTGGGTGGTACTTGGTCTCATCGCGGGGGCCGTGGCCCGCCTGCTGGTGCCCGGACCCGATCCGATGAGCATCCCCGCCACGATCCTGCTGGGCGTCGTCGGCTCGTTCGTCGGCGGTTTCCTCGGCTACGTCCTGTTCGACAAGGACTTCGGCGAAGGGGCGCTGCAGCCCTCGGGCATCGTCGGGTCCATCCTCGGCGCCATCGTCGTGCTGCTGGTCTGGCGGGCGGTGGGCGGACGCCGCCACGCGCTGCACCGCTGACCCCCCGCACCCGGCGACCCGCCGCATCTGCGCCGACCCGCCGCGCCCCGGCCACGACATCAGGCCCGCCACCCCGCTGCCGGGGTGGCGGGGTGGCGGGCCGCGTCGGTTCAGGCGGGCCGCGCGGATCAGAGCAGTTCGGCGGCCAGGGCGCGCCATTCCTCGACGGTGGGACGGCCCGTGCGGGTGACCAGGTCGACGTCGGCGGAGATGACCTGCACGGCGACGTGGTCGGCGCCGGCGTCGAGATGGTCGCGCACACGCTGCGCGGCCTGCGCGGGGGTGCCCCAGGCATAGAGGGCGTCGACGAGCCGGTCGCTGCCCGACCCGGCGACGTCGTCGGCGTCGAAGCCCAGCGCCTGCAGGTTGGCGACGTAGTTGGGCATGGCGAGGTAGTAGCGCAGGTTCGACCGGGCCCGCTCGCGGGCATCGCCGGGATCGGTGGCCAGCACGACCTTCTGGTCGGGGGCGAGCAGGACGCCGTCGCCGAGTGTCGCGCGGGCGGCGACGGTGTACTCGGGGGTGACCAGGTAGGGATGGGCGCCGCGGGCGCGGCGCGCGGACAGCTCGAGCGCCCGGGGTCGCAGCGCGGCGAGCACCCGCGCCTGGGCCGGCACCGGGTCGTCGGCACCGTCCAGCCCGTCGAGGAACTGCCCGAGGTGGGCCAGCGGCCGGGTGTACTGGCGGCCGAGTCCCTCCACGACCCGGGCGTGGCTGATACCGAGTCCGAGCAGGAACCGGTCCGGGTACGCGGCGTCGAGGCGGTGGTAGGCGGCGGCGAGCGGGGCCGGCTCGGTCGTCCACACGTTGACGATCCCGGTGGCCACGGCCAGCCGGCTGCTGGCGGCGAGGATCTGTTCGGGCAGGGCCAGGTCTGCCGGGGCGGCGCCGATCCACAGCGCGCCGTAGCCGAGGGTGTCCAGCTCCGCGGCCGCCGCGGCGACGGCGTCCGGTTCGGTCCAGGCGAACGACGGCGACCACACGCCCACCCGTCCCAACAGCACCGCCATGACGGTCCTCCTCACCTCCGCGCCGCTGCCGGCGCCGGCCCCGGGCCCTCGCGCGGCCCGGACACCCCTCACGGTGTGTTCGATGGTCACCGAACACGCTCCGCCTAGTGTACGACGGCGATCGAACAGAGCGGGCGGGGTGCCCACCGCCACCTCCGTCGCCCACCTCGCCTCCCCGTCACCGTTCGCATCCCTGTCACCGTTCGCCCTGTGTCGGCCCGCCGGCGGCTGGTGGCGCGGGCGGGCGGCATCCGGACCGCCGGGGCCGGCAGGCGGGCCGTCCGTCGGCCGGTAGAGTCGCGTGCGGACGGTGCCCGCCCTGCGGCCGCCGGCGGCGGTGGGGCCCGCCGTAGTCGAACCGCGGCAGCGCGCCGCCAACGGTCCCTGCGTGTCCACGGCTGCGCCCGACCCCGCCGGTCGGGCGCCCACGCAGGGAGGAACCTGATGACCGAGCGGCCCGCACCGCAGCGCACACCCCCCGCGCGGCCCGGCACCCCCACCGATCCCGAGGCCGTGACCGATCCCGGGGTCTCGGCCAGTCCGGGAACCGCGACCGATCCGGGAACCGCGACCGATCCCGGGGCCGTGGCCGATCCCGGGGTTGCTACTGCCGCGACCGATCCCGACGTCGACCTGCACCTGCCGGCCCAGCGCGCCGAACTACGCACCCGGCCGGTGCCGCTGCTGGGGGCGATCGCCGCCGGCGGCGCCCTGGGCGCCTGCGCCCGCTACGCCGCGGCGCTGGCCTGGCCGACCCCGCCCGGCGCGTTCGGCTGGACCACCATGGCGGTCAACGCCGTCGGCTGCGCGGCGATCGGCGTGCTCATGGCCCTGCTGGCCGCCGGCCGCCTCGCCCACCCGCTGGCCCGCCCATTCCTCGGCACCGGGATCCTCGGCGGGTTCACCACCTTCTCCACCTACGCCGTCGGCGTCGAAGGGCTCCTCGACGACGGTCGGCCGCGTGCGGCCCTGGCCGCCCTGGCGCTGACTCCGACCGTGGCACTCGCCGCGGTGTGGGCGGCCACGGCCGCGATCCGCCGGCTGCTGGCGCCCGGGCGGCGACGGCGGTGAGCTGGCTGCTGGTGATCCTCGGCGCGGCGGTGGGCGCCCCGCTGCGCTACCTCACCGACCGGGCCGTGCAGGCCCGCCACGACAGCCCGCTGCCCTGGGGCACGATCACGGTGAACACCACGGCCAGCGCCGTGCTCGGCCTGGTCACCGGCGCGGTCGCCGCCGGCGCCGCCTCGACCCGGGTGACGCTGCTGGTCGGCACCGGGCTGTGCGGGGCGCTGAGCACCTACTCGACGCTGTCCTACGAGGTCCTGCGCCTGGTCGAGAGCGGTCGCCGCCGTCTCGCCGCCCTCACCGTCGCCGCCAGCCTGCTCGCCGGGGTCGGCGCCGCCGCGGCCGGCGTGGCCCTCGCCCGCGCCCTGTGGGGTTGACCACACCTGCCACAGCGGACAGATCCCCCACCCGCGGTCCCGACCGCGCATCCGCCATCCGCCGGGCCGGGTCGCTCGCGCCCCGCGACCCCGCCCGGACCTACCCTTCTGCCCGTGCAGACGCCGACCCCCTTTCGCCGTGCCGCCGCCCGGCCCGCCACCTGCGTCCCGCCGACCCCGCAGCACCGTCCGCCCCGCCACCCGGCCGCCCACACCGGACACCACCCCCAGTGCCGCCCCGGACGGCGTCCGCACTGCCACCCGGGACGCCGCGGGCGGCGCCGGCCGCTGCTCACGCCGGTGACCCTGGCCGTGGCCGGGGTGCTGGTGAGCGGGTTGCTCGCCGGCTGCCATTCCGGCACCGGCGCCGACGGCCCCACCCGCGCGGACGCCGCGGCCCGCCCCGCCCCGGCGGTGACCACTCCCGCCCCGTCCACCCCCGCGCCCGCCGCGGCGCCCGCCGCTGCGGCGCCCGCGGCAGCGGCGCCGTACTGCGGGGCCAGCCGCTACGTCGAGGAGATCGTCGTCGAGCAGTGGGCCGACGGCCGGCTGCGGATCTCGGTGCGGCCCACCTCCGCCGCCCGCCACGCCGAGCGCCACGAGGCCACCGACGCGATCTGGACGGCCATCGGCGGCTGCGTGACCACGCTGCCCGCCCTCGGCCGCGACGTCACCGACAGCCTGCACGCCCAACTGGCCTGCCACCAGGACCTGGCCCTGATTCCCGCGCTGGGCGGCGGCCGGGGATACGCCACCGGCGACACCTACGACCTGGAGAGCTGGCGGCCGATGATGCGACCGAACTCGATGTCGACGTGGATCTCCACCCGCTGCGGCAACACCCTCGGCACCGACCCCACCGGCCCACCCGCCCGCGTCTTCCGGCCCGACGGCGTCGCCCCCCGGCACACCGTCGCCGGCGAACACGCCTGACCCGCGCGTCCGCCGGCCCGCGGCGCCACGACAGGCCGCCGAGGCGTCACGCCGGCGGCCTGTGATCCGTCAGGGTTGCGACACCCCGCGACGACGGAAGGCGATCATGGACGAGCAGGAACGAGACGGCGCCCAGGAGCTGCTCGCGGCCCGGTTCGAGGCGCATCGCGGCCAGCTGCGGGCGGTCGCCTACCGCATGCTCGGCTCGCTGACCGAGGCCGACGACGCGGTGCAGGAGGCATGGCTGCGCCTGAGCCGCGCCGACAGCGACGCCGTGACCAACCTCGGCGGCTGGCTGACGACCGTCGTCGGACGGGTGTGCCTGGACATGCTGCGTTCGCGCACCGCCCGGCGGGAGGATCCCCTCGACGACCTCGTCCGCCTGCCCGACCCGGTCGTCAGCCGCGCCGACGGCGTCGACCCCGCCCAGCAGGCGCTGATCGCCGACGCGGTCGGCCTGGCCCTGCTCGTGGTCCTGGAGACCCTCGGCCCGGCCGAACGGCTCGCGTTCGTGCTGCACGACATGTTCGCCGTCCCCTTCGACGACATCGCCCCGATCGTCGGGCGTTCCCCGGCGGCCACCCGCCAGCTCGCCAGCCGGGCCCGGCGCCGGGTGCAGGGCGCGCCCACCACGCCCGACGTGGACCTGGCCCGCCAGCGCGTCGTCGTCGACGCCTTCCTCGCCGCCGCCCGCGGCGGGGACTTCGACGCCCTCGTCGCCGTGCTCGACCCCGACGTGGTGCTGCGCGCCGACCGGGGCGCCGCCGGGATGGGGGCCGCCGGCTCCGGGCGGACCGTCGGGGCACGCGCCGTCGCCGCCCGGGCGATGACGTTCCGCCGCTTCGGCCGCGCCGCCCGCCCGGCGCTGGTCAACGGCACCGCCGGACTGGTGACGATGAGCGGTGGGCGGCCGTTCGCCGTCATGGGCTTCACGATCAGCGGCGGTCGCATCACCGAGATCGACATCCTCGCCGACCCCGACCGCCTGCGCACCCTGGACCTCGACCTGCTCGCCTGAGCCCGCCCCCGCCCACCCCCGCGGCGCGTGCTTCCGGCAGGTCGTCGGCAGGCCGGGTCGGAAAGTTCGAGAAGCCGGGCAACCTGGAGGCGGCCGCCGGCCTTTGTAGGGCGAGGGAGGTCGTGGTGCGCACAGGCGAGGGCGACGACGGCGGGTTCACGGCGTACTTCACGCCGCGGGCCGGTGAGCTGTTGCGGTTCGCCTATCTGCTGACCGGCGACGCCGGCGAGGCGGAGGACCTGACCCAGACCACACTGACCCGCGTGTTCGTCGTCTGGCCGCGGGTCCGCGGCCACGACCGGCCCGACGCCTACGCCCGCCGGGTGATGGTCAACGCCAACACCCACCGGTTCCGTCGCCGGGTCCGCCACGTGCTCGTCGACGTGCCGCCGGAGCGTGCGGAACCGTCGGCGCAGCTCGCCGCCGTCGAGGACCGGGCGGGGCTGGCCGCGGCGCTCGCCATGCTGCCGTCGCGGCAGCGGGCCGTCGTCGTGCTGCGCTACTGCGAGGACCTGTCCGAGGCCGCGGTGGCCGCGCTGCTGCGCTGCTCGGTCGGCACGGTGAAAAGCCAGGCCGCGAAGGGCCTCGCCAAGCTACGCATCCACCCCGCGATCGCCGACCCCGCCGCCCCGCCGGCCCCGTCCCAGGTCCGACCCCCCGTGGGCCGGCGGGATCGGACACCCCTCGCTCCGCGCAAGGAGGCACCGTGAACGGAACCTCGTCCGGCAGTCCCGACGACGCGGTTGCCGACTGGTTGCGCGCGGCGGCCGGCCAGCTCGATGTCCGCACCCCGGCCGAGCTGCTGACCGTGGCGCGGGCCGCGGCGCCCGCCGCTCGCCGCCGCCGTCGCCTCGCCATCGCCGTCCCGGCCGGCGTCGCCGTCCTGGCCGCCGTCCTGGCCACCGTCGTGATCGGGGCCGGTGTCCTCGTCGGCGGCCAGGGGGACGGGCGGACGACGATCCTGCCCGCGGCCGGATTTCCCACCGTGGTCCGCGGCGCCGCGCCGGCAGTCCCCTCCGAGGTCCCCGCTGCCGCAGGCGGCCCGCCCCTGCACCTGCACTACGTCGACACCCCGCGCCTGCTGACCCTCACCGATGCCCAACGCCGCGAGGTCGACGCCCGCTGCGCGCCGCAGGCCCCGCGCCTGTTCGTCGCGGTCGCCGACCGGTGGGGCCTGCAGGTTCTCCTCGCCGGCGAGGACGGCGGGGGGATGTGCCGGACCGTCAACGGACCCGCCGCCGTCCCCGACCTCACCGCCGTCCCCGACCTCACCGGCATCAACGGCCCGATCCTCTGGTCAGGCGGTCGCCATGACCTGACGAAGCCGCCCACGAGGCCTGTCGAGGTGGTCAGCTCCGGCGACGACGGCTCCGGCAGGCTCGGCGAGTGGAACGCGCGGCGGTGGGCCGTCGGCCAGGTGTCCCCACAGGTCGCCCTGCTCGTCGCCGCGCTCCCGACCGGGGACGCCGTCGTGGTCCCCTTCGAGCCCTCGACCGGCGCGTTCATCACCCGCATCCAGGTCACGACCCCGGATCTCGCCCGGTACCAGGCCCTCGGCCAGATGCCGCTGACGCTCTACGCCTACAACTTCGCCGGCACTCTGCTCGCCCGCTCCACGGCCACCCCGTGCGGCCAGGTGCCGGTGTGCGGCACGGGGCCGGCGGCCCCGACCGCCGTACCCCTGCCCTCGCTGTCGTCCTGGCCGCCGGTGGCGCCGAGCTCGGGCACGGGCAGCCCGGTCGCCCCCGCGACCCCCGCCACTGGCTGAGGGCGCGGCGCAGGGTGGCGTCCCTCGGCCGACTCCTCTCTCTGTACCTACTGGTATGTACAGTGGTGGGGTGGATGCGGCGGAGCGGCTGATCGAGAGCACCCGGGTGCTGCTGTGGGAACGCGGGTACGTCGGGACGAGCCCGCGGGCGATCCAGGCGCACGCCGGGGTCGGGCAGGGCAGCATGTACCACCACTTCGACGGTAAGGCGGCGCTGGCACGGGCGGCGATCGAGCGGACCGCCGCCGAGCTGCGGGCGGCGGCCGACGCCCAGCTCGGCGCCGACGGCCCGGCGCTCGCCCGCATCGAGGCCTATCTGCGCCGCGAGCGGGACGTGCTGCGCGGTTGCCCGGTCGGCCGACTCACCCAGGACCCCGACGTGATGGCCGACGCCGAGCTGCGCCGCCCGGTCGAGCAGACGTTCACCTGGCTGCGCGCCCGCCTGGGCGCCGTGCTCGCCGAGGCCACGGCCGCCGGCGAGCTCGTCGGGCTCGACGCGGCGGCCACCGCCGCCACGATCGTCGCGGTGCTGCAGGGCGGGTACGTGCTGGCCCGCGCCGCCGGGCGTGAGGTGCCGTTCGTCCAGGCCGTCGACGGCCTGCTCGCCCTGCTCTCCACCCACGCCGCACCTGCTGCACCCGCCGGCTAGCGACCAGGACAGGACCCAGGACATGTACGCGATGCAGTACACGATCACCCTGCCCGCCGACTACGAGATGGCGATCATCCGCCGCCGGGTCGCCGACACCGGCCACGCCCTCGACGACCGGGCCGGGCTCGCGCTGAAGGCGTACGCGATCCGCGAGCGTGGCGTCGCGGGTGCCGCGGTGAACCAGTACGCCCCGTTCTACCTGTGGCACGACGCCGGGGCGATGGGCCGTTTCCTCGTCGGCGGTGGCGGCTTCGAGCGGATCATCGGCTCGTTCGGCCGTCCGGCGGTCGCGCACGGCACCGTCCTTGCCGCCGTCACCGGCTCGGCGTCGCAAACCGGCCTGACGTCGCAGGTCGACTCGGCATCGCAAACCGGGCCGGTGTCGCAAACCGGGCCGGCCCGTCCCAGGGACGGGGGCGCGTCGCCGCCGGCCGCCTCGGCCGCGTCGCCGACCGCCGCCTCGCGTCGGGTCAGTGCCCTGCCCGCCGACGCCGATACGCGCGACGACGGCTCGGGCTCGGGGCTCGCCGCCCACGTCGCCCGCGAGATCGACGCGCTCGCGGCCCTGGCCGGCCGCGCCGGCGTGCACACCGCCGCGCTCACCCTGGNCCCCCGCCGCTGGGAGCTGACGCGGTTCGTGCTGTGGGCCGACGCCGCGGCCGCCGCCGGCGACGGCGAGGCCACCGAACGCTACGAGGTACTGCACGTGTCCGCGCCGGGCGCGGCACCGCTGCCCAGCGGCCGCGGCTGGTAGCCCGCCGGCCGATCCCCCGACCAGAGCCCGCGGCTGCACCCGGACTCACTACGATCATCGGCCATGGGTGAGGAGCCGGATCTGCGCGTGACCCGCGACGCCTACGACGGCGTCGCCGAACGCTACGCGCAGTTGTTCAGCCGCATGCTGGCCCAGCGTCCGCTGGACCGGGCGTTGCTGGGCGCGTTCGCCGAACTCGTCCTCGCCCACGCCACCGCCACCGGCGCGCCCGCCGCCGTCGCCGACCTCGGCTGCGGCCCCGGCCACATCACCGCGCACCTGCGCGAGCTCGGGGTGGACGCCTTCGGCATCGACCTGTCCCCGCAGATGATCATGCTGGCTCGCCGCGACCATCCCGGGCTACGCTTCGAGGTGGGGAACATGCACCACCTCGCGCTCGCCGACGGCGCCCTCGGCGGCGCCGTCGCCTGGTATTCGATCATCCACACCCCACCGGCGCGGGTGCCGGCGCTGTTCGCCGAGTTCGCCCGGGTCCTCACCCCCGGCGGCCACCTGCTGCTGGCCTTCCAGGCCGCCGACGCCGGCGCCGAGGCACCCCAGCCGCATCCGCACCTGGTCACCCCGTCGCACCGCTGGTCGCCGGAGGCGATCGCCGGCCTGCTGCGCCCGGCCGGGTTCGTCGAGTCCGCCCGGCTGCTACGCGAGCCCGACGCGACCGAACGGCTCCCCAGCGCCGTCCTGCTCGCCCACCGCCCGCCGGCCTCCTGACCAGTCGCATCCCTGACCGGTCGGCTACCCCCTGACCGGTCGGCTACCCCCTGACCGGCCGGGCATCCCTGACCGGCAGGTCCGCCGGGCCGCGCGGCGCAGCCCGACGACGTTCAGTGGTCGGATTTTCCCGACGCCTACGCGGCCAAGGTCCGCGCGGCGCTGCCCGATCTGCCGCCCGGCGTGGTCGCGCTGGCGCTGCGGGTGTGGGGTCGCATGCACGGCCTGGTGGCGCTGGAGAACCACGGCCACGTCCGCGCCGTGTCGAACAACCCCGCCGCCCTGTACCACGCCGACCTGATCGACCTCGTCGTCTCCCTCGGACTCACCCCGCCCGCGACCCCGTCGGCATGATCATCGGGTGGGGTTGATGCGCGATCGGCCGCCGACGCTGCGTCCCGATACGCCAGGGTCGGACCGTCTCGACGCCGACCTGCGGTACCGGCGACGGCGACCCCGTCCTCGACGCTGCGCTGACAGCTACCGTCAGCGCGCCATCACCGCCCGGCTGCGCAGCCGCGCCGAGGCGGAGAGCCTGTTCACCGGGCTGGAGCTGCCCGACCCGGGGGTGGTGTTCGTCCACCGCTGGCGCCCCGACGCCGACGTGCCCGCCGGGCTCACCGACGCGGCGGTGAACATCTATGGCGGCCTGGCCCGCAAGGTCTGACCTGGCCCGCGAGGCCCAACCGGGCTCGAGGGGCCCGCCCGCTCGGGTGACTAGCCCGGCTCCTGCTCCCGGCGGGTCGCCACGACGGTGGTCGCGGGGAACTGGACGTGGATCTGCCCGTCGACGCGCCTCGGGGCGAATCCGGTGGCCGGGCCGCCGTCGAGTTCGGCGGCGAGGACGGCCAGGGCACCGTCGCGGTCGCCGGCGTCGGTCAGCATCTCCGCCACCGCGAACGGTGCGGTCGTCTCGGTGTCGTGGCGGCCCAGCGGGCCGACCGCGGCACGCAACAACGCGGCGAGCTCGTCGGCAAGCAGCACCCCGGCATGCGACGGGTCGATCGTGCGGTGCAGCTCGTCGAACGGCCCGCGCAGCCGCGCGTCGGGGGCGACGAGGTCGGCGACCNCCNCCCGCCCGCCGTGCCGGCAGACCCGGGCCATCTCGGCGACCGCGACCGCCGGATCGGCAAAGTGGTGCAACGCGGCGCGGCAGACGACCACGTCGAAGGAGCCGTCGAGGAACGGCAGCTCAGCGGCGTGGCCGTGCTGCAGCAGCACGTTGGCGATGCCGGCGGCGCGCAGGCGTTCGGCGGCCAGCCCGAGCAGCGCGGCGGTCAGGTCGACGCCGACGACCTGGCGCACCCGCGGCGCGGCCGCCTCGGCGACATGCCCGGCGCCGCAGGCGACATCGAGAACGATCATGGTCGGGTCGAGGGGTTCCAGCCAGGGCAGCGGCGCCGTGCGGCGCTCGGCGAACAGCGCGTCGTCCCCGGTGAACAGCCCGGTCTGCCGGGTGAAGGACCGGCGCACCGTCGCATCGTGATCGGTTGCATCCATACCGCCTATTTGTAGTGTGGTCTGCTATGACCGTCTGTGCGCGTCCGGTCGACAATCCGCCCGTTGCGGCCAGCGTCGTACTGACCGACCCGACCGCGGCCGACCGGATCCGGGCCGGCACCTACGCCTACGACGGCGAGCAGGTCAGCTCCGGCTGGCACGTCCACGACCTCGACCAGATCGAGTACGCCTGGCAGGGCACCGTCGAGGTCGAGACCGCCGCCGCCCACCACCTGCTCCCACCCCGGCACGCCCTGTGGATCCCGGCGGGCCTGGCCCACCGCACGACCCTGCGGCGGGTGCGCACGGTGTCGGTGTTCCTGGACCCCCAGATGATGGGCCTCGCGCCCGACCGGGCCCGGATCCTGCCCGCGGCGGCCCCGATCCGCGAGATGATCATGCACGCGGTGCGCTGGCCGATCAGCCGCCGCGCCGGCGACCCGCTCGCCGACACCTTCTTCACCGCCCTGTCCGGTCTGCTCGTCGAGGGACTCGACGCCGCGACCCCGCTGTGCCTGCCGACCAGCACCGACCCGATCGCCGCCGCCGCCATGCGCCACGCCGAGGGCCACCCGCACGCCGCCACGATCGGCGCGGTCTGCCGGGCGGTGGGCGTCTCCGAACGCACCCTGCGCCGGCGTTTCGCCGCCTCCACCGGCCTGACCTGGCGCCAGTACCTGCTGCACAGCCGGATGGCCCGGGCGGCGGCGCTGCTGAGCGAACCCGGGCCCACCGTGCTCGACGTCGCGATCGCCGTCGGTTTCGACAGCGCCAGCGCCTTCACCCGCGCCTTCCGTCAGCACACCGGCGATACCCCGACGGCCTACCGCCGGCGGGTGGCGTCGGCGGTGGGCTGAGGATCCCGGCCGACGACACGCACCTGCGGGTAGGCCCGGCTCGGCCCGCCGAGCAGCGGCTGCGTCCGCCCGCACAGCCAGCGTTCGACGAACGCCCCGACGTAGGCGCGGGTGATCGCCAGCGCCTGCCGTCCGGTCAACGTCTGCCCCGGCGCCGGGGCAGACGGGGCCGCGGCGGCGGGCAGCGGGATCTGGTCGGCGAGGACGGGATCGTCGGTGAAGCTGAAGTGGTCGGCGCCGTCGACGTCGAGCCACAGCCGCGGCGGGCCCAGGTGCGCCCATGCCTGCGCCCAGCTCGGATCGTCGTCCCCCGCCGTCACGCCACTCGTCGGCGCCGTGCCGTTTTTCGCCGCCGTGCCCTCCCCCGCTGCCGGGGTACTGCCGGGATGGTCCGCCGTCGCGCCGAACAGCAGGAACGCCCGCCCGCCGAACCCGCCGGCACCGACCGGCTCGCCGAGGGTGCCGTCCATGTCGACCCCGGCGCGCACCCGCCGGTCGTGCAGCAGCAGCGACGCCGCCGCCGACCCGCCGAGGGAGTGCCCGACCGCGGCGACGCGCGCCGGGTCGATGAGCTGCGCGCCGCGCCACGCCGGGTGCGCCCCGGTGAGGCTGTCCAGGACGAAGGACAGGTCGGCGGCGCGCCCGCGGCTGGCGGCGCCGAAGTCGGCGTCGGTGCGCATCCGGTCGCACGCCACGCAGGTCAGCATCCGCCCGCCGGGGAACGCCGTGCCGACCGACTCGTAGGCGTGGTCGACGGTCGCGGCGACCAGTCCGCGGCTGGCGAGGTCCTCGGCGAGCCCGGTCAGCGAGCGGCGCCCCACCCCCAGGCCCGGGGACAGCAGCACCAGCGCCCGGCGCCCGGGCAGCGGTCGCGCCCCGACGCGGCTGGCGATGTGCGTGTCGGCCAGCGCCTGCACGGGCAGGGTGTCGGCCAGGCCGAGCGCGGCCAGGTAGCGGCGGATCTCCTCGACCGTGGCGTAGCGGGCCGGGGTGCCGGTGGCGGCCTGCGCCGGGTAGTAGACGTCGACCATCAGCTCGCGGGCGACGCCGGGCACCCACGGGTCACGCCGGTGGCGGTCGACCAGGTGCAGCGTGTCCCGGCCGACCGCGAGGGGCCCGGTGGGGCGGGGCAGGGACAGCCCCGCCACCGGCGCCGTTCCCTGCCTTGGCACCGTTCCCTGCGGGGACGCCGTTCCCTGCGGGGGCGCAGCCGCCGCGGCGCTGCCGGCGCCGGCGACGGGGAGCAGGAGGATCGCTGCGGCGAGGGACACCGCGCGGAGGATTGCCATCACTGCTCGCACTCTAAGTGCCGCTGCGGTTGCCCACCGTGCAACTCGGGTAGTCCGTCAGGCGACACCCCCTNCCGCGTCCGCGCGCCTACCCCAGGTACGACCCGCTCAGGCGGTGTCGCGCACCCCGGCCAGCCAGGCGGGCAGGCGCGCGGCCAGCGCGTCGGTCGACCATCCGGCCGGCCCGTCGGCGTCGAGGTAGGAGATCTCGGTGCGCGTCGTGGCCAGGCCGATCCTCGTGCCGTTGAGCTGGAAGGCACGCCCGGTGATGCGCCGGCCTTCCTCGGTGCACAGGTAGATCCCCAGCGGTGGCACCGTCTCGGGCGCTGCGGGTGCCGGCGGCGCACCGCCGGTGGGGGCGACGCGCGTGCGAAGCTCGGCGAGGAAGCTCGCGGCGCGGTCGTCGAGGCTCGCGACGTAGTCGTCGTGCAGGGCGGTCGCGGTCGCGCCGGGATTGACCGCGTTGACGCTGATGCCGAACGGGCGCAGCTCCTCGGCGGCGTAGCTGGCCAGCACGGCGTTGGCCGCCTTCGCCGCCCGGTAGGCGGCATTGCGCGGAAAGTGGACGTCGTTGACCAGGTCGCCGGTCACGATGATCGTGCCGCCGCCGGCGTCGATCAGATGGGGCACGGCGTGGCGGAGGCAGTGGAACGTCCCGTGGGTGGCGACGGCGAGCACGTCGGTGAAGTCCCGTTCGTCGGCGTCACGCAGGAACCGTGGGCGAACGATCGCGGCGTTCGCGATCAGGATGTCGAGCCGGCCGAAGCGTGCGACCGCGGTCTCGACGAGGCGCCGGGCGCCGTCGAAGTCGGCCACGCTGTCATGGTGGGCGACGGCGACACCGCCGGCGGCCTCGATGCCGGCGACGACGGACTGCGCCGCCGTCGGCGTGCGATCGGCGTTGCCGCGCAGGTCGTTGACGACCACCTTCGCGCCCTCGGCGGCGAGCGCTCGTGCATACGCCGCGCCGACTCCGCGGCCAGCACCGGTCACGATCGCGACGTTGCCTGCCAGCCTGTCCGCCATCGTGGACCTCCTTTCCTCGTAGGAACGTGGGCCAAGCAGGAACCGTGGGCCAAGCAGGAACCGTGGGCCAACCCCTTAGGCGGCGGTGGGGCCGAACTGTTCGACGAAGCGGGCGGTGAACAGGTCGGCGCCCTTGTACTGGGCCACCGTCGTGGCCGGGACGACGGCCGGGCCGTCGGGGGTGGGCAGTTGGCCGACGCCGCCGTGCGGGCCGAGCGGGAGCAGGATCATGGGGTGAGGCAGGGGCCGGTAGGTGGCGGTGGGCTGCTCGCCGCGCAGGCGGGCGGTGATGTTCCTCGCCACGACCTCGGCGTGCTGCCCCGCGTATCCGGCCATCTTGGCCTCGGCGACGCCCGCGAGGTCGCCGACGGCGTAGACGTGGTTGTGCCCGCGGACGTTGAGGGTCTCGGTGACGGGCACCTGGCCCTGCGCGGTGAGCGTGGTGAGCCGGCCGTCGGCGAGGTAGTCGCTGTTGACGTGCACGCCGTAGGCGCGAAACCAGATGTCGGCGGTGATCTCCTCTCCGCCGGTGGTGGTGACGGTGAAGGTCTCGGTCCGGCCGGCCCTGGTCGTCGGCGGCGCGCTCACCCCGGCGCCGAGGCGCAGCCGGACGCCCAGGTCGTCGAGCTGGCGGTGCAGATCCTTGATCATCTCCGGGTGGAAGCCGGGCAGCAGCCGCGCGGCCGGGTCGACGATGGTCACGTGCTTGTGCGGCCAGACCGCCGTGATCTCCCCGGCCAGTTCCAGGCCGACCGGCCCGGCGCCGAGGATCAGGACCCTAGCGGCGGCGGCGAGTTCGGTGTGGGTCCGGCGCAGGTCGGCGCGTGCTTCGCCGGTGGAGTCGGCGGCGGGCTTGGCCGGGTAGGCGTAGCTCGAGCCCGTGGCCAGCACCAGATGGTCCGCCTCGACGCGCCGGCCCGAGGCCAGGGTGACGCCGCCGGGGTCCGCCGAGACCGCGCGGTCGCGGATCACCATGCCCCGGGTGAGCAGCGTGTCGAAGGGGAAGAACAGGTTGCCCGCCCAGTCGGGCCGGGTCAGCGCCCGCAGGGACCCGGCGGCGTTGACGAAGGCGTCCCGGGGATCGATCAGGACGACGTCGGCCTCGGCCTCCAGCGCCTTGGCGACCGCGGCACCCCCATAACCCCCGCCGACGATCACAACCGTTCGACCCATGATGTCCCTCTCCCACCAGCCAGGAATCGGAGCTCGACGGCTGCCGAGCGCCGTCCCCGACTCTCGGGGGCCGCCACGGGGACAGGAAGGCCGGGCGGAGGCTGGTAGCGGCAGGGCACCCATCGCCGCGGCCGGCGCGGCCACGATCGGATGCCCTGCCTGCGTCGCGGCTAGCCGGGGGCGCGGCCCCAGGCGATGGCCGTGGCGAACGACAGGTCGAAGAACGCCGGGTCCGCGAGGGAGTCCAGGGCCTCGTCGAGCAGGTCGTCGGAAGCCAGGCCCAGCTCGCGGATGTGGGGGCGCAGCCGCGTCAGGGTCAGCGCCCAGCACTGGGCGGAGGGGCCCGCGCCGCCCGTGGTCGGCAGGTGCACGCTCACCCCGACGTCGACCAGGCCGCGGGCCTGCAGGGGGGCGGGGAACCCGCGCGCCCAGGCGGAGTCGGTGCCGATGGTCCTGGCCAGCACCTCGTCGATGCTGCGCATGGCCTGGCGGAACGGCGGGNGGGGNGNGGNGTCGAGGGGGAACCCGACGATCGACTCGACGACGAGGACGCCGGCGGGTTGCAGCCAGCCGCGCAGGCGGTCCAGGACGTGCTCGCGGTCGGGGAGATGCTCCAGGACGAACCGGGCGTGGATGAGGTCGAACGGGCCGCCCGGGGGTGCGGGGTCGCGGGTGACGTCGTGGTGCAGGACCGTCAGGTGCGGTCCGGCGAGGCTGTCGAGGTGGCGGGTGTCGACGTCGGTGGCGACCACATGCCCGACCCCGGGGGCGCGGTCGGCCCCGGGGTCGGTGTCGGTAGCCGGGCCGGCGTCGGTGGCGGTGACGCGGTCGGCGAGCCAGGCCGCGATCGACCCGCCGCCGGCGCCCACCTCCAGGCATCGCCAGCCGGCGCCGACGCCGCGTTCGTCGAGGATGCGGATCGTCGTGGGGTCGCAGACCGCGGCCATGGCGGCCAGCCGGGCGCGTTCGGTGTCGGTGGGGCCGCCGAGCACATCGTCGGCGTAGCGTCGCTGCGGGGGCACGGTGTCGGTCATCGCCGCGCCCCCGCAGCGACGCCTGCGGGCTGGGTCGGACGGGCGTCGTCGGGTCGGGGACGCGCGTGACGGCACGGGTCGCGCCGGTCGAGTGAGGTCACACGGGGAGACTCTGCCGCAACGCAGCGCGCCGGGTGCGGGTTCCCGGCCGCATCAGTCCGTCGGCGTTCCAGCCGTCAGCATTCCAGGATCGGCTCCTGCAGTTCGGTCACCCACCGCTCGGGGGCGTGCGGGGGGCAGGCGAGGTAAAGCTCGCGGGGGTAGCCGACGGCCCGGTAGCCGTGGGCGTCGATCCACGCGGCCAGGGCCTGCCCGCTGGAGACCACCTCGTCCATGGACCCGCGGTGGACGAGGGTGGCCGCGGCGGGAACCTCGGGCAGGTCCACGAGCGCGAAGTCAGGGTGGGAGTCGGTCCCGGCCGCGACCGGCAGGGCCGCGTGGACGCTGATCATGCCGGCGCCCTGGGTGGCGTCGGTGTAGTAGGCGACGGCGGGTCCGGTCGGTCTCACCCCGGCGCGGGCCAGCCGGTCGACCAGGTCGTCGAACAGGTCGCTGACGACCGGTCCGATGTTCTCGGGGGCGTAGCTGGCGGCGGTGGCGACCAGCTCCGCGACCCGGACCGGGGTCAGACGCTTGATGAGAACGTCGTCGGTGGGCATGCGTCCCTCGCATTCGATCGCGCGGAGCCTCGCGTGCACCCGGGCCAGCCGTGCGGTGTCGGCCGCGATCGCCGCGGCGAGCTCGGCCTGCCGCAGCCGCAGCATGCCGCGCAGTTCGGCGACGCTCACCTGCTCGTCGAGGATCGCCCGTACCTGCGTCAGGGTGAGACCGAGGTCCTTCAGGGCGATGATCCGGTTGAGCCTGGCGAACTGGTCGGCCTGGTAGAAGCGGTAGCCGCTGACCGGGTCGACGTGGGCGGGCCGCAGCAGTCCGAGCGCGTCGTAGTGCCGCAGCATGCGGACCGACACGAGCCCGCGGCGGGCGAAGTCTCCGATGCTGAACATGACACCTACCGGTCTACGGCCTGCCACCGTGTCAGGGTCAACCGTCGGCGACCGGGACACCACCAACGCATCGGGAGCAGGGCATGGGCCTCATCCACGTCGAGCTGTTCGCAACCCTCGATCTCGTCGGGCAAGCGCCCGGCGGTCCGCAGGAGGATCCGGTGGGGTTCCCGTTCGGCGGCTGGCAGGCGCCCCTGCTGGACGAGGTCGGCGGGGCGCAGGTCGGTGCCGCGTACGAGGGCACGGACGCCCTCCTGCTCGGCCGGCGGACGTATGACATCTTCGCCGCCTACTGGCCGCACCAGGAGGGCGGCGAGGACAACGAGATCGCCACGCTTTTCAACAACGTCCCGAAGTACGTGGCTTCGCGCGCCACGCCCACCCTGTCGTGGGCCGGGTCCACGCAGCTCGGCCCGGATCTGGCCGGCGCGGTGCGCGAGATCCGTGACCGGCACGAGCACGTCAACGTCGTCGGAAGCCTGAACCTGGTGCAGACCCTCCTGCGCGAGAAGCTCTTCGACCGTCTCGACCTGTGGCTGCACCCGGTCGTGCTCGGCGTGGGGAAGAAGGTGTTCGACGGTGGCGCGGTGCCCACGAACCTCACCCTCCTCGACCCGCCGGTCGCCAGTCCGAAGGGCATCGTGTACCTGCGCTACGGGCTCGCCGACGGCACGCCCGGGACGGGAGACATGACCGCCCCCGATCGCGGTATCGGGCGCGACGACTGATGGGAGCTACCGGGTCGGCATAGGGCAGGCTGACGCCGCCCGCGCCGGGTGGGCCTGCCCGCTCACCCGCCGCCGGGGTCCGCCCGGGTGGCGGCCAGCGCCAGCAGGTTCGGGACGGGGTCGTCACCGTCGTCCTCGGCGGTCTCCCGCAGGACGAGCCCGGCGCCCGTCAGCGCGTTCAGCAGCACCGGCAGGGGGACGTTGACCACCCCGACGCGGGAGCGGATCCCGTCGCCGAGCAGTGGGTGTTCCTCGACGCGCCGGTGGTGGCGGTAGCCGGGATGGACGGTGCAGGAGCCGTGGTCGTCGCGTTCGACGAAGACACCGCCGAAGCAGGGGTGCGCGGCGACGACCACCAGGCGTCCCCCGGGGCGGAGCACGCGGTGGGCTTCGGTGAACATCGGGGGCAGGTCGTCGACGTCGGTGGTGGTCATGATCGTGGCGACGGCGTCGAGGGACCGGTCGGCGAACGGGAGCTCCTCGGCGCCGGCGACGACGGCGCTGACGCCCCGGCGGCGGGCGAAGTCGACCTGGCGCGCGGAGACGTCGACGCCGATCACCCGCCAGCCCAGGGCGGCCAGCGCGGGGGCGTGCGCACCGCCGCCGCAGCCCAGGTCGAGGCAGAGACGGTCCTGGCCGGGACCGAGCAGCCGGGCCAGCAGACGGTCGGCCGAGCGGGCGACCGGATGTCCCGCTCCCCTGGCCACGAAACCGTCATACCAGTCGGCGAAGTCGTCGTAGCGCGGTCGCATGCGACAACCCGACCATGGACTGCAGCGTCCTGCCACCGCGTTTTTCGGCGGCCGGCCGAGCGCCTCCTCCCGGTCGGCCCCGGTGGGCAACGCGCCCGCGCGCCGCCCACCGGGGCCGGTCATCCGCCGAGGGCGGTGAACGCGCCGTCGCGCAGGACGGGAACGACCGCGTCGGCGTCGAGCTGTGCGGCGTAGGCGACGTCGTCGTCCCAGCCCAGGTTCAGCACCGCGGTGCTGACCAGGTCGCGCCGACCAGTCCCCAGGTCGGCGTCCACGGCGGCGAGGGCGGCGGCGAACTCGGCGGTGAGCCGTCCTACCGGCGGCCGGTGTTCCAGGTGCCGCTCCGGCCGCCGCCGCTCCAGGCGCCGCCCTGCGGGCCGCTGTTCCAGGTGCCGCTCTGCCCGCCGCCGCTCCAGGCGCCGCTTCGCTGACCGCCGCCCGCCGCAGCACCGGGCGGCCCGGCCTGCGTCGTGGTACCTGCCAGGACGATCGCGAAGACTGCGAATATCAGAACTCCAAGACTCAGTACTCTTCTCGTAACGGTCACCGTCTCTCCTTTCATAGTCGTAATATTGTTCCCGATCGTCCTCCAGGAAAACGGTTCGACCTGCCATCAGATCTATGCGCCGCGAGGTTTGGAGCAGGGCCCGCTCGGTTGCGCATAGTTTGTTGTGCACGCTGAGATCAGCAAAGCGCAGGATGTCGCCGTCCGTACGGGGATTTCATGACAGTCGACGAGAAGGCCGGCGTGGGCGGTGTCGGTCGCGGAGACGTCTCGCCCGGCCGTGGACGGTCGCCGCGCCTTTTCGAGCCGTTTCGCGGCGACCGGGCCGCCTTACTGGCCGCCTGGCCGGATGCGCCGGGCGGCCAGCGGTCGCTGCATCACCCATTCCGGCCGGTCATCGTCAGGGACCGTATCTGCCCCGCTGGTCCGGGTGAACCCGCTGCGCTGGTAGAGCAGGATCGCGTGGTGGTTGCTCGGGTGGACTCTCAGCATGGCCTTGTCGGCGCCCGCCTGCTCGGCCCACGCGACCACGGCCGCGACGAGCAGGTCGCCGACCCCGCGGCCTCGGGCCGCCGGCGCCACCCACAGGGACATCAGCTCGACGGTGTCGACGCCGGTCCGGTCACCGCTGATCATGCCGGCCGGCTGGCCGTCGAGGTCGGCGACGATGTTGACGGCCACCGTCTCGAGTCGTGCTCGCCACCGTCGCACCGTGTCGCCGGGTCCCTGCCAGTCCGCGAGCGGGGAGCCGAAGGCGTGCGGTGCGTCGGCCAACGCGGCCAGCCTCAGCGCGCGCCACACCGGCCAGTCGTCGGCCACCAGCGCCCGCAGCCGGGTCAACAAACGCACCTGACACTGCCGTCCGGCCGGACCATCCGCAAGAGTTCTGCCATGGCAGATGCCCCTCCCGACGTTCCGATCCCAGACGACCCACGACGAACCCCGTTCTCACCTGGCAGCGTAATGCGGTGAGATTCCCAGACGATCGAAGCACAGTCACCGAGACGGCGTCGATGTCGGCCTCGGTGGCCGCGAGGCTCTTCTCCTTGCACTCCTGGTACGGCTCGTTCTATGAACCAGCCGAGGCATGCACTGGTCACGGCCCGAGAACAAGGCGGGCGACGCTTCGGTGTACCGGTGGCCGGTACCGTGATCTTGCGACCACTCCCACCTTCACTGCCGGTCCCGAATTCTGTGCGGATCGGTGCGCCGTCCGCGCGTTTCCCGGAGCCCTGGACCATCATGACGTGGGTTCCCGGCGAGCCGCTGGACGCCACCTCGATCAGCCGCGGCGATCACGCGGCCGACACGCTGGCGGGCTTCCTCGGAGCGCTGCACGTGCAGGCGCCTGCGCTGGCGCCGAGCAGTTCCGACCGTGGGGCTCATCCCAGGAAGTGCACGGACGGCTTCGACCGTTTCTTTCACGTCGTTGTCCCCGGCGGCGTTGCCGGCGTTGCCGGCGGTGTCCGGGCCGTCTGGGATGATGCCGTTGCGGTGCCCGAGTGGGAGGGTCCGCCGGTGTGGGTGCACGGTGATCTTCATCCCGCGAATGTCGCCGTCTCGGACGGGACGCTCTCCGGTGTGATCGACTTCGGTGACATGTTCGCCGGCGATCCGGCGTGGGACCTCGCGGCCGCCTGGGTGGTGCTTCCTGCGGGCGCCGCCGCGCACTTCTTCGACGTGTACGCGCAGGCGGACGCCGTGGCGATTCGGCGCGCCCGCGGGCTGGCTGTCCTGACAAGCCTGGTCCTCATGCTGATGGGCCGGAACGGAGACCGGGGCCTTCCTGGCGGCAGGCCGACCTGGGGGCCCGCGGGACGGGCGGCGCTCGATCGTGTTCTCCGGGAGGCGGTGTGACGCAGGCACGCAGCGACGATCCTCGTCCGATCCTCGCTGCCGGAACTGCCGCGACGCCGCTCGCGCGTCGGGAACCGTAGCGGTAGCGGGCAGACCTGTCACAGCGCGTAATGGAGAATCGCCCCGTTTCGGCCCTGCGAGCAACCTGCCCAGCGCGTAGGTGGCGCGGCCGGTATCGCCCCGGCTGAAGCGGACGCCAGTCCGCTGCGCGCCGATGACGCGTGCGCCGCGCTCCACAGCGAGCTGGACAGCGGCACTCCCGACGCTGCCGGAGGCCCCGTTGATGAGCACGGTGCTGCCCGCTGCCACGCCGAGCTGGTCGAATGAGCGTGCTGCGGTCTCGGCTGCGGCGGGGATCGCTGCTGATTCCGGGCCGCCTCGCCGCCTCGATCCTGACGCCCGATAACCCTCCCTTCTCGGGCGTCAGGATCGGGACACGGGGGACGTCCCGTATCGTCGTTCCGTTCCGTGGTATAACGATCCAAGTTAACGTTTCATCGATGGCGATGATACGAAAATGACGGTACGAGACGGAATGACGAGACGGAATGAGGAACGTGATGAGCCGGGTGCCCCGACCCCCTCGGCAACGCGAGGAGCCGTCCGAGCCGGACGAGCCGTTCCGCCCCCCGACGCCCCGCCCCCCCGTCGAACCCCCCGACCCGACCACCACCGCAGACGGCGCCGCCGACACACCGGGGAACGCGCCGGGGAACGTGCCGGCACAGGCATCCGACACCGCCGCGGACGCGCGCGCGATCCCCTCCCCCGCGCCACCGCCCGGCGCGGACCTGCAGGACACCCCACCCGCCCCGCCCGGTTCGGCGGCCGCGGACATGGCGGCCGCGACCCGGCCCGCCGATCCGCCCGCCGCGCCGACGTCGGCGCCGGCTGGCGCTGCGCCGGCGCGCTGCGCCTACCCGGGCTGCATCCGCCCGCCCGCTCCCGCCGACGGTCCCGGCCGCCCCCCGGCCTACTGCGACGACCCCGCCCACAACCGTCTGTCCGCCTACCGCCGCCGCCGCGAGCTGGCCCACCGCCCCGCCGGGCAGAGCACCCCGGCACCCGGCGCCGCCCGACCCGCCCCGATCCCCCGCCCGCTGGCCGCCGGCCGCGCCCGCGCCGAGGAGCTCGCCGGCCAGGTCCAGTCCCTCGCCGGTGAACTGACCGCCACCCTCGACGCCTTCGCCCGCCAGATGGCGCTGCTCGGCGACGTCACCGCCGCCGAAGCCCAGGTCGAGGCCGCCGAGGCCGACGCCGCCGAACGCGTCGCCGAAGCCGTCGCCCGCGCCGTACGCGCCGAGCAGGCCGCCCGCGCCGCCGGGATCGCCCGCGCCGAATCCGACGCGATCGCCGCCGAAGCCGTCACCGCGCTCGAGGACGCCGAGCGCCGCCTGGTCGCGGCCGAGGCCACCGTCGCCGACGCCGTCGAGGAGTCCGCCGCCGCCGTCCGCGCCGCGACCGCCGCGGCCGAGGCCGTCCGCGCCGACGCCGACACCGCCGTCGCCGACGCCGACGCCCACGCCCGGGCCGCCATCGACGCCGCCGAGCGCGACGCCGCCGCCCGCATCACCGAGGCCCACCACGACGCCGAGACGCGCATCGCCGAGGCCACCGCCACCCGCGACCAGGCCCTCACCGAGCTGGCCACCGCGCGCCGCGACGCCGAACGCGACGCCCGGCAGCGCGCCGAACTGCGCGCCGAACGCGACGCGCTGCGCGAGGACATCCGCGCCGAACGCGCCGAGGCGCTGCGCCTACGCCAGGGCGCCGACGCCGACGCCCAGCGCCTGCGCGCCGACGCCGCCGCCGACCTCGACCGGCTGCGCGCCGAGACGACCGCCGAGATCACCCGCATCCGCGCGGAGGCGGCCGCCGACGTCGACCGCGCCCGCGCCGCCGCGGCCGCCGAGACCGAGCGGATCCGCGCCGAGGCCGAGGCCCGCCTCGACGTCGAACGCCGCGCCGCCGCCGAACGCCTCGCCGTGCTCGGCGAGGCCCGCGCCGAGGCCCGCACCCGCGCCGAACGCGCCGAACGCCAGGCCGACGACCTCGCCGCCGAACTGCGCGCCCTGCGCACCCCCGGGCCCGGCGGGACCTGAGCTCCTCGGTCTCGTCCCCGGCTCTGCGGGGGTCCGCCCGACCGAGGGCGCTGGCAGGATGGGGTGCCGGTAAGAAACGTGTCACCAGCCGCAGACGGCGATGATCTCTCCGGCTGCCGGCTGCCGGCTGCCGGCGGCACGAAGTTCGCGGAGGTCGGGTGGGACCGGTCCCGGTAGCGGGCAGGGTTCCGGCCGCGTTGGTGGACAGGCCGATGATCGTGTGACCCATGCCTGAAGGCCCGCCGCCCGCAGCAGACGTAAGCCTCCACCGGACTACGCCTGTACCGGCACCGAGGGGAAGGAGCGCGGTGGACTGGGGCACACTGGTGGCCACCGCCAGCGGCGCGGTCATCGCGATCGCCGGCACCGTCCTGGCCGATCATCTGCGTGGCCGGCGCGATGACGACCGCGGCCACGTGCAGCGGCGGCGGGATGCCTACATCGCGTTCATCGTGGCCGCGGGTGTCTGCCACACCCGGCTGCGCCAGATCGCCCTGAACAGCTCCGGCACCGGTGACCTCGACGCGGCGTCGCGAGCGGTGCTGGCCGACGCGGGCATCTACGACGTGCGCGAGCGGCTGTTCATCGACGCCACCGCGACGGTCGCCGGCGCCGGCCAGGCGATGTTCGAGCGGCTGCGCGCGTTGCGGCACGTGGTCGCCACGGGCGCCGGCCTGTCGTCGGCGGCATTCCACGACGCCTACCACCCTTATCTCGACGCTGTCTGGCGCTACCGGGCGGCAGTTCGCGCCGAGTTGGAGGCCACCGCACTGTCGCCTATGGACTTCGGCTGGGACAGCTGGGACGGCAACGACCGCTGCCCGCTCTGCCGATCGGCCTCGGGCGACGCCTGACCGCAGACGGTTCCACGATCCCTGCAGCCGCGATCGAGTACGCGCACTGGCAGACCGCCACCGCCCGCCTCCTGCAGCAGATCCCGCAACGTCAGTGCCGCCGGCAGCGGATCAGCGGGCAGCGCTACATGGACGGTCCGGCGCAGGGCGAGGTTGCCGAGCCGGCACAGGGCGAGTTCGGCCGGGACCGCCCAGGCGGCCAGCGAGGGAACCAGCGCAACGCCCAGCCCGGCGGCCACATAGCCGAACTTCCCGGTCCACTCCGCGATTTTGATGATCTTCCTGGGTTCGAAGCCTGCCTGGGCGCAGGCATCGGTGAGCAGCGTGGGACTGCCTCCCGCGGGCGCGTCCTGGAGCCAGGCCTCGTCACGCAGGTCGCGCAGGTCGATCACCCCGGCTCCGGCCAGGGGATGCTCGCGCTGAAGGACGACGAACAACTCGTCCGCCAGCAGGCGGGTCGTCGTGACACCGGCGGCCGACGGCAGACCGGACGGATAGTCGCTGACCACGGCGAGGTCGAGCGCCCCGTCTGCGAGGCGCTGCATCAACGTGCCGCTGCGGCCCTCGATCGCGACGATCTCGACCTCCGGTCTGGCCTGTCTGAACGCCCGCAACGCGGCGGGCACCAGCGAGATGTTCGCGGTCGAGAACGCCCCGACGCGCAGTATCCCGCCGCGACCTGCGTGGATGGCGGCCAGCTCCTGCTGTGCCCGCGACAGACGCTCAAGCACATCCACCGCGTGGCGGTGCAGCTCATGACCGGCAGGATTGAGCCGTACGCCCCGGGGGAGCCGGTCGAACAGCGGCCCACCCGTCTGCTGCTCCAGCAAGGCGATCCGCCGCGACACCGCGGGCTGCGTGTAGTTGAGCTGGACCGCCGCCTTGGTGAACGACCCGGTGCGGACCACGGCAACCAGGAGACGCAGCGCATCGATGTCACACACATTCCCCCCTGCATGGCTCCTATCCAATCTCGTTGCTGGTGGAATGTCTTGTCTCGCCTTAACGTCACCCCTGTCGTCAAGACCGGACCTGGGGGGAAGCGTGCCGTTGTTGGAGAGCGTCACGACACGGAGCTGTGCGACAAGGTGGGGCCGGTGACCGCGGGAGCCGCGATCGCATTGCCCGCGATGCTGGCCGATCTGGAAGAACTCGTCGTCTGTGAGTCCTTCTCGGCCGACCACGCGGCACTGGCCCGTAGCGCCGTGGTCGTCGGCGCCCTCGGCGCGAGACTGCTGGGCCGAGCGCCGGAGACGATCGTGATCGACGGCGTGCCCCACCTGCGGTGGACCTTCGGCACGCCGCAGGTGCTGCTGGTCGGACACCACGACACGGTGTGGCCCATGGGCTCGCTGCAGACCCACCCCTGGTCGCTGGTCGACGGGATCGCCCGGGGCCCTGGAGTCCTGGACATGAAGGCAGGGCTGGTGCAGATGTTCCACGCGCTGGCCTGCCTGCCGTCCCCGGACGGTGTCTGCGTGCTGATCAACGGGGATGAGGAAGTCGGCTCCCCGACCTGGGGTCCGAGGAAGAACCGCGCAGGATTGAACGGTTAGGGCGGCTCGGTCGTCGGCGGCCGCAGGGTCGATGATCTGTGTGTGCCGGTGGAGTTCCTCCGCTGACCTCACGGCCGTCAGCCGCCGCGACCCACGTCCCAGCGGCAAGCGGCAGCTCGGGTCAGGTTGGCGCGCCCACAGTTACGTTCGTTTTCGTTTCAGAAGTCGCGTTTCGCCCTGTTACCCGCCGTGGACGTTTTCGTACCGTCCGTGGGAGGCTCGTGCCCGGGGTGGGTTCCGGTGCGGCCGCGGAGGTTCAGGGGGTGTTGGGTTGGGCTGGCTCCGGCGGCTCGTCTGGCGCGACGACAGCCAGACCGGCGAGTCCCTCGTGATGGACGGCCCGGCGGGGCGCGAGGGGGAACCGCTCGTTTTCCTGCGGGTGATGCTGGCCCTCGGCTGGGTGCTCGGGACGGCCGCGATGATGTACGGCGCGCTGGCCTTGGACACCTGGGACGCACCCGGCGAACCGACGGTCCGAACTCTGGGGTCCGGAATCGCTCGGATCCTGCAATGGGCCGCCGGCCTGGCGGCCGGCGCGCCCTTGGCCGCGCTGCTGCTGGCCTGGTGGGGCCAGGACCGGCAGGCCGCGCGACGGTGGACGGTGGCGTTGGCCGTCGGGCTGCTGACGGCCGGCCTGATCCTCGCCTACCGGCAGACCTATCTGCACCGACTGCACCAGTGCGTGGCGGAGACCCGGGCAGCCGGGGGACAGACAAGCGACACATACTGCGTCGAGAATGCCGACGTGGCCTGCCAGCACCAAAAAACGATCTTCTCCCCGCGGTGCCCGTTCGCGCGGCCGTAGAGGGGTCCGAGGAAGAACCGCGCAGGATTGAACGGTTAGGGCGGCTCGGTCGTCGGCGGCCGCAGGGTCGATGATCTGTGTGTGCCGGTGGAGTTCCTCGCAGATGAGCAGGTTGCGGCGTACGGGCGGTTCGATGGTGAGCCTGTGCGGGCTGAGCTGGAGCGGTTCTTCTTCTTGGATGACGCCGACCGGGAGCTCGTGGGCCGGCACCGGGGCGAGCACTCGCGGCTGGGGTTCGCCGTTCAGCTCGGGACGGTGCGTTTCCTGGGGACGTTCCTGAGCGATCCGCTGGAGGTGCCGTGGGTGGTGGTGGACTACCTCGCGGGCCAGCTGGACGTTGCGGACTCGTCGGTGGTGAAGCGGTACACCGAGCGGCTGCCGACGCAGCATGAGCATGCCCGGGAGATCCGGTCGGTCTACGGCTACCGAGACTTCACCGACCCGCAGGCAGCCGCGGAGCTGCAGGCGTTCCTGGCGAGCCGGGCGTGGACGCAGGCAGAGGGCCCGGTGGCGCTGTTCGGCCAGGCCACCGCGTGGCTGCGCCGTAGCCGGGTCCTCTTGCCGGGAGTGAGTGTTCTGGCTCGTCTGGTGGTCTCCGTGCGCAGCGAGGCCACCGACCGGGTGCACCAGGAGCTCGCCGTCGCGGCTGAGCAGGCCGACCGGCAGCTGGCCGGACGGCTGCGGAATCTCCTCGAGGTGGCGCCGGGTGCCCGGGTGAGCGAGCTGGAGCGGCTGCGGCGGGGGCCGGCGCGGACGTCGGGCCCGGGCTTGGAGCGGGCGTTGGCCCGGGCCGCCGAGGTCATCGTGGTGGGCGCCGGCGAGGTGGACGTGTCGGGAGTGCCGGCGAACCGGCTGGCGATGCTGGCCCGCTACGGCCTGGCGGCCAAGGCGCCGCTGCTGCGTGAGCTCGCCGAGCCGCGGCGTACCGCGACCCTGCTGGCGACGGTGCGCGGTCTGGAAGCGGCGGCGGTCGACGACGCCCTGGATCTGTTCGACGTGCTGATGGCGACCCGGCTGCTCAACCCGGCGCGCCGCGCAGCAGGAACGGCTCGCCGTCCTGCCGAAGCTGGAGAAGGCGTCGGTCACCCTCGCCGGCGCAGCATCCGCGCTGCTGGGCCTGCTGGCCGGCACGGACGGCGAGGCGCTCGACGTCGCCGCAGCCTGGGCGGTCGTGGAGCAGGTCGCGCCGCGGGAACGGGTGCTGGAGGCCGCCGCGCTGGTCGAGGAGCTGGTGCCCGACGACGCCAGCCTGGAGACGGTGATGCGCGCCGAGCTGGCCCGCCGCTATGGCACGGTCCGCCCTTTCCTCCCCCTGCTCGCCGAGGCGCTGCCGCTGGCAGCGACCGGAGACGGCCAGCCGGTCCTGGACGCGGTCCGCCGACTGCCGAATCTGGTCGGCCGACGTCGGATCCGCCCGGACGAGGTCGACGTCGACCTGGTGCCGCCGGTGTGGCGGCGCGCGGCGCTGGCCAACCCGACGTTGCCGGCTGGCACGGTCGACCGCGACGGCTACGTGCTGTGCGTGCTGGAGCAGCTGCATCGGGCGCTGCGCCGGCGCGACGTGTTCGCCTTGCGTTCGCAGCGATGGTCTGACCCGCGGGCCCGGCTGCTCGCCGACGAGGGATGGGACCGGGTCCGCGGCGAGGTGCTCGCCGGTCTCGGCCTGGCCGCCCCGGTCGAGACCCACCTGCGCGAGCTCGCCGGCTCGTTGGACGCCGCGTGGCGCCAGACCGTCGACCGGCTCGCCGAGGCCGGACCGGACAGCCCGGTGCGGGTCGAGCCGGCGGCCGACGGGCGAATGCGCCTGGCCGTGAGCCGGCTGGAGGCGCTCGGTGAACCGGACAGCCTGGTCGCGCTGCGGGCGACGACCGCGGCGATGCTGCCCCGTGTCGATCTGCCCGATCTGCTGCTGGAGGTGCACGCCTGGACTGGGTTCCTCGACGCCTACACCCATCTGGGCGGGTCGGGCAGCCGGATGGAGAACCTGCACATCTCCCTCGCGGCGCTGCTGGTCGCCGAGGCCTGCAACGTCGGGCTGACCCCGGTGACCAAGCCGAGCGAGCCTGCGCTGACCCGTGACCGGCTCTCCCACGTCGACCAGAACTACCTGCGCGCCGACACCCACGCCGCGGCGAACGCGGCGCTGATCACCGCCCAGGCGCGGATCGGGCTTGCCCAGGCGTGGGGCGGTGGACTGGTCGCCTCCGTCGGCGGGCTGCGGTTCGTCGTGCCCGTGCGGACCATCAACGCCGGCCCCAGCCCCCGCTACTTCGGGCTCAAACGCGGCGTGACCTGGCTGAACGCGGTCAACGACCAGGTCGCTGGCATCGGTGCGGTCGTCGTGCCCGGGACTGTGCGCGACTCCCTTTACATCCTGGACACGCTGCTCACCCTCGACGCCGGACCGAAACCGGAGATGGTCGCCACCGACACTGCCAGCTACTCCGACATCGTCTTCGGCCTGTTCCGCCTGCTCGGCTACCGGTTCTCCCCGCGGATCGCGGACCTGTCCGACCAGCGGCTGTGGCGCGCCACCCTGCCCGGCGACGCCGAGGGCGACTACGGGCCGCTGAACGCGATCGCCCGGCACCGAGTCAACCTCGCCCGCATCAGTGATCACTGGCCGGACATGCTGCGGGTCGCTGGTTCCCTGGTCACCAACCAGGTCCGCGCCTACGACCTGCTGCGCATGCTCGGCCGGGATGGACATCCCAGCCCACTCGGGCAGGCCTTCGCCGAGTACGGCCGGATCGCCAAGACCCTGCACCTGCTTGCGCTCGTCGATCCCGTCGACGAGACCTACCGGCGAGCCGTGAACACCCAGCTCACCGTCCAGGAGTCCCGCCACCGGCTGGCCCGGAAGATCTTCCACGGGCAGCGCGGCGAGCTGCGCCAGGCCTACCGGGAAGGTCAGGAAGACCAGCTCGGTGCGCTCGGCCTGGTCCTCAACGCGGTCGTGCTGTGGAACACCCGCTACCTCGACGCCGCCCTCACCACGCTGCGCACCGCCGGCCACGACGTGCACGACCTCGACGTTGCCCGGCTGTCCCCGCTGGCCGACCGGCACATCAACATGCTCGGCCGCTACGCCTTCGCCGCCCCGCCCACCGGCACGGGCCTGCGTCCTCTGCGTGACCCGGGGGGCAAGCACGATCAGGAGGAATCATGACCCAGGATGGCGACCGGCCCGCGGGGCAGGACACGGCGGTGCCCCGGATCGGCCGCCCGACCGGGCGCACACGAACCTTCCACGGCCCGGTGCGGGTCGAGATCGCCAACGAAGACTCCGCCACCCAGGTCATCAGCTTCTACGGCAGCGAGGAGTCCGACCTGCTACACGCCGCCGGCGACTGGATGAACGACCATCTCTACGCAGTGATCCTCGGCTTCGGCTTCGCGGACCTGCGCTATGACGACGACGGCGACAAGCTACCGCCGCAGCTGCGGCTGACGATGACGGTCGACATGTCCTACTACCGCTGATCAACGGCGCCGGGATCGAGCCGCGTGGGCCTGGTCAGGAGGCCGGCTGGTCGATACCGGGCAGCGGCCGCTCCAGCAGCCGGGTACGGAGCGCGAGGCGGTGATAGTCGGGGTTGAGATCGATCCCGACGTAGCGGCGGCCGAGCTGCAGCGCGACCATGCCGGTGGTCGCCGACCCGGAGAACGGGTCGAGCACGACCCCGCCGGGCGGGCAGCCGGTCAGGATCGCCCGCCGCGGGATCTCGGGCGGGAAGACGGCGAAGTGCGCACCGGGGAAGCTGGCGACCGGGATCTGCCAGACGTCGCCCGGATTGCGGCCGGCCTGGTGGGCGGCGAAGTCGCGGTCGGCGGCCGTCACCGACGGCTCGGGGTTGCGGCCGCGACGGCCGGGCACNCCCCGCTGCCTGCGCTGGGCCCACTCGGCACCGCCGGTCGGGTCGACCGGTGTCTCCCGGACCGGGTTGAGGTCGAAGTGGTAGCGGGCCGAGCGGGTCACCAGGAACAGCGTCTCGGTGCGCGAGGCGAACCGGTCGGTCACCGACTCCGGTATCGCGTTCGTCTTGGCCCACGTGATCGCGTTGCGGACCGTTCCAGGCCGATCTGGCCGGGCTCGCCATAGTCGCGCAGCCCGAAGTACGGCGGGGAGGTCACCACGCAGTGCACCGAGGCGTCCGGCAGGCCCCGCAGGACCTGCGCCGCCTGACCGACGTAGAGCGTCACCGTGTCGTCGTCGTGGAACGGCGCGACCGGGGCGGCGCTGGCCAGCGCGCGGCGCCGGGCCCGCTGCCGGCACGCCGGCGAGGCGAAACGGCCCGGCCGGCCCGTCGCGTTGCGGACGACCGTCTGGCCGCACTGGCAGGCACAGAGAGTTTCGCGACCGGTCGTCGCGGGTTTCGTGACGTCGGTCGGGGCGGCGCCCAGGTCCATCGGGGTCCTCCGCATGGTTCTGATACCTACCAGTATCAGAACCATCGTAGCCGTTTGGTTCTGATACTGCGGCCGAACGGCGCTACGATCGTCGGCGGAATGGTTCTGATACCGGGACGCGAAGTCGGAAGGACGTGGTTGGTGACGACCAGCGCCGCCGCACCATTCACCGGCCGCGGCCGGCGCGGCGGCGAGCGACCGCCCGACCGGTACGCCGATCTGTTCGCCGCCTACCGGGCAGAGCTCGACCACGTCCGGCTCGCCGAGCACTCCCGGCGCGCCTACGCCTCCCGGGTCGCCGGGTTCCTGCGCTGGCTCGACACCGACGGCGCCGCCGCGGACCCCACCGGCGCCGACCCGCTGTCCGACGCGCACGCCCGGGACTTCGCCGTCCGTGACTACCGGGCCCACCTGCTTGCCGTCGCGAAAAGGCGACCTGCGACCGTCAACGCGCACCTGACCGCGCTCGACCACTTCTTCACCTGGCGCCACCTCGGCCGCGCCGTCGTCGACCGGGCAGACCTGCCCGAGCAGGCCCCCCGCGCCCTGTCCGATGACGAGGCCCGCCGCGTGCTNCGCGCCGCCGAACGGCTGCCCTCGCTGCGCGACCGCACGATCATCGAGCTGCTCTACAACACCGGCGTCCGCTGCGCCGAGCTCGTCGCCCTCGACGTCGACGACGCCCCGGTCACCGCCCGCACCGGCGCCGTCCACGTCCGGGCCGGCAAGGGCCGCGACGGCGGCAAACCCCGCACCATCCCGGCCAACCCCCGCGGCCGCCGGGCACTGAGCGACTGGAAACCGGCCCGGGCCACCTGGCCGAACGCCGACAACGACCCCGCGCTGTTCCTCAACCGCTACGGCCGCCGCCTGTCGACCCGCACCGTCGACCAGGTCGTCGCCGACCTCGGCCGTTCCGTCGGCATCGACGATCTGAGCCCGCACGTCCTGCGGCACACCTTCGCCACCGCCATGCTGCGCCGCGGCGCCGGCCTCGTCCTCGTCGCCGAGCTTTTGGGCCACGCGCGCACTGACACCACCCGCGTTTACACCAAGCCCACGGAGGCCGACCGCGTCCGAGCCGTCGAGCTCCTCCCCGGCGACTCATGAGGCCCGGCCGCGCCAACCCCTTTTAGATCATCACCACCGGCGAGACGCCTCAGATCATCACGGCGATGCACCGCGAGTATCGGCATCCTGATCACCACCGTCTATGAACCCTGCGTGGTGTCCTGCCTCCGTGAGGCCCGCCGGCCAGGAGGCTTCTGGCGTCGGAACAGGAGAATCTGCAGCACCTGGAGCGCTGTCCGACGGCGGGTGCCATCACGGGTGTACACGGCGGTGAGAGCGACCGTCGCGACCAGCAGCAGGTAGAGCAGCGGGAGAAGCCCAGCGCCGGCCAAGAGCCGGGCGTTGAGCAGATCGAAGGGCACGTCGTCTCCGTCAGCGCGTTCCTTCCGCGCTGACGGGGCGGCCATTTTCCGTCACGGCGAAGAGACCGGTCCCGACGATCTTGTTCGATCGCCGGCCGGAGACGGCCCTGGATTTTTTTAGCGCATGTGGACCAGGACAGAACCTCGCGCGTGACGTGCCTTCTCGTGATCTCGGGTCACGTGGCCGGGCGCTGCCCCGGACGAAGGCGCTCAGTGAGCACGCTCATTCTGGCACAGACGCTCCGCGGATCGGATCTCGGCGGCACGCTGCGCGCCGAGGCCCCGATTCGCCGCGCGCGGGACCGGCCGCAACCGCCTGCCAACCGTTCAATCCTGCCCAGTTCTTCCTCGACCCCCGACCTCCCGGGAGCTGATCGAGCAGTCCGTGCGTGGGTGCGCGGCCGCCTTCGTCCTGGAGGCGGCCGCGAACGAACAGGGCGCCCTCAAGACCGCCCGTAAGGGCACCTCACGCTACGAGGTCGTGGTGTCCGGCAAGGCCGCCCACGCGGGGCTGGAACCGGAGAAAGGGGTCAACGCCGCGATCGAGGCCGCGCACCAGATCCTGGCCATCGCCGGCCTCGCAGCCTCGGTGGAGACCACCCACTCCGTCCTGGGCGCGCCGACCATCACGCCCACCCTGCTCTGCGCCGGCAGCACGCTGAACACGGTGCCCGCGCGGGCGAAGGTATCGGTGGACGTGCGGGTGCCGACCCTGGCGACGCAGGACCGGATAGACGATCTCATGCGGGGGCTCACCGCTCAGACGCCCGGCGCCCGGCTGAAGGTACTGGGCGGCAGGAAGCGGCCGCCCATGCAACCGGAATCCTCCGCCGACCTGTTCACCCTCGCCGCCAGAATCGCCGCGGAGCTGGGCCAGGAGCCGCTGCGGGGAGTCGCCGTCGGCGGCGCCTCGGATGGCAACTACACCGCCGGCGCAGGCTGCCCGACGCTGGACGGACTGGGAGCCGTCGGCAGCGGCGCCCATGCGGACACCGAACACGTCGAGGTCGCCCAGATGGCCCCCCCGCGCCCACCTGCTCGCCGAACTGATCGCCCAGACACGGCAACAGACACGGCAGCCGAGACGATCGACCGCGGCGGACGGATCCCACTCCCACCGACAGAGCCGACCATCTGATGATCGTTGACCGGGAGCGGATCGAGAAGGCCCTGCCCGCCTATCGGATCGGGCAGCAGGTGGGATCGGGCGGTTCGGACTGGCCGTGGCCGTGGCCGCGGCATTGCCGCATGCCCATGGCCAAGGGGTGTTGCACCGTGACATCAAGGCCGACAACATTCTGTTCGCCGCCGACGGCACTCTGAATGCGCTCGGGGTGGTGTTGTACCGGCTGCTGGCCGGTGCCCCGCCGTTCGATGCCGTTCGGTCCGAATCAGTCGTGAAGAGGTTGTCTCAGGTGGGGAGTTTCTTCCAGCAGGTGATCGCGGCATAGGCTGAACCGGCCCGTCAGCCGGAGCTGATCCCAGGGAGCCGCCGTGGCCACCGGAGTACTGATCGCCGAGAGCCTGCGGGTGGGAGCGGTCGTCGACGACCTGGCGCTCACCGTTCGGAAGATCCAACGATCGGCATCCGGGAATGCCACCGCCGACCAGCCATCCGTGTGGACGCTGGTCTACTTCGACGTCGCTGACGCCGAGGCCGCGACCCTGGCCGCGCACCTGAGCGAGGTGCTGGAGGTGCCGGGGTGGTACGTGGACCTGCACACCGCCCAGGAAAGCCTCATCGTGTTCTCCGGTCGAGTCTTCCGCTACCGGCGCGGGGATCCGCGGGGGCGTGCCGAGGCCGAGGAGTACGGCCGTGCCCAGGGCGTCCCCGACTCCCAGCTCGACTGGCCAACCTGACCCGAACACCGGTTCCGAGGTGACGTCCGATCCTGGCGGTCGGTGGCATCGTCGTCCTGGCCAGCGGTTCCCTCGGATGGGTCGTGCACAGGGGGCCGTCTCGCCCGCCCGCGGGACCGGGGCGGGCGGGCGCGACGGCCGTGGTGGGTCTTATTGCTCTGCGGGGCGCCGCGGGGGTCAGGCGTTCGGGATCGCGTCGAGGAAACCGTCGGCGACGGTGGGGCAGTCGACCTCACCCAACGCCGCGGCCTCGTCGGCGGTGAGCGCCCGGCGGGTGCCGTCACGGACCTCGAAGATCTCCCCGTCGCTGTTGCGGGTCAGATAGGTGTGCTCGCGGGGCACCGGGCCGAGAGTCATGACGAAACCGAGCGGGGCGTCGATGACGTCCGGCTGACCGAGCGCGGCGTACTCGGCGGCGCTGAGCGGGTGCTCGGCGCCGGCGACGACCTGGTAGACGATCGCGCTGAGAGGATCACGCAGGAAGTAGCTGCCGACAGGCGTCCGGCTCGCGACGGCGTCGAGGAAACCCGCCGGCACGTCGACGTGGGCGGGGCTGCCCAGACTGGTGTACTCGGCCTGGGTCAGGGGGTACTTCGCCGCGCCGAGGATCTGCCAGACGGTGTGCGTCGCCGCGTCCCGCAGGAAGGTGTCGTCGATCGGCACCACGTCGAGAACGTCGACGAGCCGCGCGGGCACGGTGACCGACGACGGCTTTCCCAGCGCGTCCCAGTCCGCGGGGGTGAGCCGGTACTTCGCGTTCCCGGCGATGAGGAAACGGGTGCCGTCACCGGTGGCCACGATCGTGCCGTCCCGCATCAGCTCCGGCATGTCCTCGAGGGTGTCGGCGGGAATGTCGCGCACCTGCGGGGAACCGAGGGCCGCATATTCCGCCGGCTCCAGTTCGAAGGGCACGCCACCCACGATCAGGTTGATGCCGCCGTCGGGCTCACGCACCAGAGAACCGTCCGAGTTCGGCGGCGGGGAACCGGCCGACCCGGCGCTTCTCGCCGCCAGCAGCGTGGGCCGCGGGGCATTGACCGCCTTACGGTAACGAATCGGCGTGTAGGTGCTCAGTTCGCTCCAGGTGTCGAAACCGATCCTTCCCTGGTTGGTGGGTGCCGTCGGGTTCTCGACGGTTTCCCCGGTGTGGTTGAAGGAGTACACGTACGCGCCGGCGGCGTGGTTCGCCTTGTTCTTCCACTTCACGAACAGCTCGATGTGCTCGCTTCGGAGCAGGGCGTCGCCGGGCCTGAGGTCGTGCAGGCTCGACAGGCGGATCTTCCCCGACCAGGAGGCGAAGGTGTACGTCGTGCGGCTGGACGACAGGTGCCAGGCCATGGACACCAGGCCCGAGCAGTCCCGCCGGTACCGGCGCCCCCGCGGGTCAGGTGCCGAGGCCGACTGGGTGTAGGTCACCTTGTGGTTGACCCAGAACTGGGCCCGGCCGAGAATCTCCGACCGCTGGATCTGCCCGTCGACGCTCGACCCGGCCGGGACCGGGTCCCGCGCGAGGATCCCGAGCTGGGCGGCCGAGAATTCCGTGTCCGTCATCTCCGTGTTCCTTTCCGAGGGTGGAGACGTGCAGGTGGGGTGCGTGCACACGTTCACAACTGTCGGGTGCCGGCCGACCGGAGACCGGAATCCTCCGTGACATCAACCCGGAAGCCGGTCACCGCCGTGACGTCGCCGATGTTTCGGCTTCTACCGCTGGCGGCGACCTCGCCTGCGCTCGACACCCAGTTAGGCGCGCAGCGGCAGCGGAAGGTTGTTGTAAGGCAGCCGACAGGAAATGTCGCCGTCCCCCTCGAGGAGAAAAGTTCGCGGAATTTTGTCGCGGGAAAGCACCGAACCACGCTGATCTTCAGTGCGGAAGGCGGTGTGCAGGGGAACGGTGCCACCTGTCTCCTCCGCAGGGACAAATCGGACGCCGAACCCTGTGGAAGAGCCATGGAGACGCTTTCCCGCGCATCCGCCGCCGATGCACGAGCCGCCGCTCCAGGCGGCGGTCCTTTGTCTGCGGCTGCGTCGCAGCCGACGGCGCCTCTCGCGGCTCCGGGCGCGCGCCTGCTCGGTTGTGGTCGCGACCCGTACGTCTCGCCCGACGACGAGAGCGCGGCCTATCGCGCGTGGAACACCGAGCGGGGTCGTCTTCCGGGCCAGGCGACGCTCCGGGTCAGGGATGGCATCACGGTGACCCCGTGGTTCGATTACCTGGCAGTGTCCCCCGACGAACTGGCTTACCTTGTCGAGAGCTCGCCGTGGCGTCTGCGCGCGGTGCAGCGGGACGGGGCCGACTATCTCGCGGTGCTGGATCTGGCCGGCTGACCCGCCACCCCCGACGGCCCACAGCTGCGGCTGTCTTCGGCTGCCTTCAGACCTCCGCCGGACATCCCGGGATGTGGGTACCAGCCCAGGTCGGAGAACGACCGCAGCGTTCCGCTGGCGACGAGCCAGCGGAAGGCCTGCTGGTCGACCTGCGGGCGTTCCCGGCGACCGACCTGACGGCCGTTGCCTCTTTCTGCCGTATCTCGGTGGCCCCGGTAAGGCCGGGCACGGTCACGGCCCGATGTGGACGTACGGCGCCCAGACCAGGGGTGATCGGCTGTCGTCCCGGTCGCGCAGGCGGCGCACCGCCTGGTGGAGCAGTGCCGCGAGGTCGCGGGTCTGCCCGGCGTCGGCCAGCGCCTGGTAGACGTCCTGGCCGACCTGCGGGGCCACCGCATCGTAGATCGGCCACAGGGTGGCGATGACGTGCCGGAAGCCGGCGGTCTGCAGGGAGGAGGCGAGGTGGATCGCCTCGTCGGGCAGCGTGGCACCTCCCGATGCGGTGGCGCACGCGGACAGAAAGGCCAGTTCGGCGTCGACGGCGCCGAGGCGGGCCACGTCGAGAACGGTGAGGGGTTCGTCGTGGAGCAGGACCGCGTTGCGGGAGGGCTCGTCGAGATCCTGCTGTCCGTGGCAGGCGAAGTGCACCCACGNGTGGCGGCCGAGCTCGTCGAGGATGTGTCGGCGGGTGGCCCTGGGCCCTGGGCCCGGTGACGACGGTGGCGCGGGAGCCGAAGAGCCGGACGAGGGTGTCGGTTTCGCCGGCGACCTCGAGGCCGGGTGCGCCAGGGGTCTGGGGCATGGCCACGACGAGCAGCCGGCGTTGGGCTGGCAGTGCCCGGCCGCGGGCGGTGATCAGGTCGCGCAGGGTGGGAGTGTAGGAGGACACGACCTGGTCCACGGCGGATTCCTGCGTGCCTGGACGGATCGCGGCGTGCAGCGGGAGAAACGACAGCAGCCCGGTGGGGCACCACCAGATCCGGCGGACCGGACCCACCGCGGCGAGCACCGGACCCGTGACGGCCGTCCACAGCCATTCCAGCACGCCGGTGACGCTCTGATGGGTGCGCACGAGCGCGGCCAGGTTCGCGGGAGGATCGTCGAAGGTGCTGAACAGGTCGTCGGCGACGGCCGCACGTGTCCAGCGGACGCCCGCTTCGAGGTCCGCGGGGTCGCCGGCCTCGTCGTAGCGGTAGTAGTAGCTCAGCCCCAGGACCGACAGCGCCCTGGGCTGCGGATCGGTGGACTCCTCGACGGCCCGCCGCAGGACCTCGATGGATTCGTCCAGCGCGCCCAGCGTCCCGGAGGCGTCGTACAGAGCGCACAGGGCGCAGCCGAGAGTGGTCAGGATGTACAGCCCCAGGCTGTCGCTCGGGGGCAGGAGGTCCACCGCACGCCGGGAGGCGGACACCGCCTCGGCGGCGGCGTCGGCATCACCGGTCAGCGTGCATCGTTGTTTGCAGGACGAGGCTGAGCAGGTCGTACGGGACTGCCCGCCGGGCGGGGTCGGCGTCATGCACGCCGTGGACCGCCGACGCGCGCACCACCGCCAGCGCCTCGGCGTTGTCCGACAGCGACCCGCGAGCGGACGCACGGGCGTGCAGGGCGATACCCAGGGAAAGCAGCGCATACAGGTGCTGGGGGGCGGCTGCGGGCCACGCGGCGACGGCGAGCCGGGCGCAGGCGGCGCGCTCGTCGAGATCCCGGTCCTGCGCCAGGGGCACGGCCAGCCGCTGGTCGACGAAGATCGACGACACCGCGGTGATGTAGGTGAAGATGTCGCCGTCGGGGTCGACTGCGGCGAGGGCCGAGCGCGCCGCCTCGGCGAACGCGATGCCGGCCGCGGGAGTGTCGTCGAGGTCCGCCACGGCCTTGAGTGCACGCACGAGGACTAGCGGGCCCTGTCCAGGATCTCGTGGTCCGCGGGAGCGGACTCCAGCGTGGCGCGCAGCCGCGCGACGGCGGTGTCCAGGTCCGGCCGGTTTCCCGCGCGGGCCCCCCGCGTGCTCAGATGCTCGCTGAACAGCACCGAGGCCGTGACCCGGCGCGGGGAGTCCGGCGGCGTCAGGCGTCGCGCGGTCTGTATCGCCGCCATCGCCCGGTCGAGCAGCGCCACGTCCGCCTCCGCGTCCGCACGCTGGTAGGTGAGCCACCACACCCCGGAGAGGTTGAAGAACAGCTCGACGAAGTAGTCCCGTCGTTCACCGTCTCCGGCGAAGTCCAGTGCCACCGGCTCGCCCGCGACGGCGGCGTCGACGACGTCGAACCCGGTCTGCAGCCCGTACGGCAGCGCGTCGGGATCCTGCGCGCGCACCAGGCCGCCCAGGCGGACGGCAGCCGCCAGCTCCTCGTGGGCCGTCGATGCNTCGAGGTGGTGGTGGGCCCTGCGTGGCGTCCCCGGCGTCCTGCCCGGGGTCTGCCGGGCGGCTTCCGGCTGCGCGGTGCCTGAGCCGATCCGCCTCGGCCACGGCGTGCGGCGAGAGCAGTGCGTCGTCGTCACCCGCCTCGTAGGCCTTGATCCGGGCCCACAGTGCGGCACCTGGCCTCTCCGTCACGGCGGCTCCCCCAACCCGCTACTTTCCTGCACTGAATGTACAAGGTTGGACTCGGACCGTGGCGCTTTGTGCTACATCACAGGGCCATGACCGAGGAGAACTTCGACATCCTGCTGGATGCGTCGAGAGCACCCGGGGACCTCCCGGACGACGTGGCGGTGCTCGACCTGCCGCCGGGATGCCGGGCCGTCGACGCCGCGGACGCGCTGGAGTCGCTGTTTGCGACCGACCGCGCCGTGCAGGAGGTCGCCGTCGGTGTCGACGGGCGGATCGTCGGGGTCGCCACCCGGGCGTACCTCGGTGGGCTCCGCGCGAGGGTGCCGCGGTCGGTGGGGGACGGCGACGGAGCCACCCTGCCGGGGGCGTCGCTGCGCTACGAGATCCTCCGCTACCGCTGCCCCACCTGCGGAGCGCTGCGACGACGAATCCACGTCGATGAGCGGTCGGCTCCCGTGTGCCCGAACGGCCACGGCGTGCTGGAACGGCAACGGTGAGCCTCGAAGCGGCAGCCCGGCCGGCCCTGGCGGGAGGCCGGTTCTTCCTGGTCGACTACCTGCCGACGTATGCGGCCGCACTGTTCGTGTTGACGCTGAGCTGGGCCGGCGCCCCCGCAGGCGCCCCGGACTTCGGCCAGGCGTGGCGGACCGCCGCCGATCTGGGCGCGGGCGAGGCCCTGGTCGTCGCGCTCGGCGTCACCCTGGGCGCGGTCCTCGGCCGTCCGCTGCAACTCGCCGTCGTATGAACCCTACGGGCTCGACGCCGTCGTCGCCTGGCCGCGGCTGTATCCGGTCCTCGGCGAGACGACCCGCCTGATCGTGAGCGACCGGCGCAACACGCTCGACGCAGCGGCCCGGCTGTCCGTGACGATGGCAGCCACGGCCGTGGTGGCCGCCGTCCTGCTGCTGCCGTCCTCGAGCTGGTGGGCCTGCCTGGCCCTGATACCGCTCACGATCGCCCGCGTCGCCTACCTCGGTGCCGTCCGGGCGGCGCTCGCCTACGGCGAGTGCGTGTGCACCGCCTTCGACCTGCACCGCTTCGACATGCTGACGGCCCTTCACGTCCCGCTTCCGGGCACCCCCGAGGCCGAACGCGCCCTCAACCGTCAGCTCTGCTCAGCCTGGCGCCAGGGCACCCTGACCACGACGCCCTACGACGACCCGCAGCGGCTGGACGGTCGGGACCGGCCACCGCACGGCGCGGCCTGACCGTCGCGGCCTGCGGCACCCGGCTGACCAGCGTCACCCTACTCGACAATGCAAGGTACCTGGCTTAGTCTGTCCTCATGGCGCCGACGCATGATCCCCAGTTGCTCAAGGGCGTCCTGTCGCTGCTGCTGCTGCGGCTGCTCGCCGAACGGGAGTCCTACGGCTACGAGGTCGTCCAGCGGCTGCGTGAGCTCGGGCTGACCGACATCAGCGAGGGCAGCGTCTATCCCGCGCTGGCCCGGCTGGAACGCGAGGGTCGGCTCCACGGGCGGCTGGTCGCCTCCCGCTCCGGCCCGGCCCGCAAGTACTACCGGCCGACCCCGGCCGGGGACCAGGCGTTGGCGCAGGGCACCGAGAGCTGGCTGTCGCTGGCCGCGGTGGTCCACCCCGTCCTGGTCCGGCGCCTTCCCGATCCGCCCACCGCCGATCCCGCCACCGCCGGCCCGCCCAGGGCCACCCCGCCCACCGTCACCCCGCCCACCGCCACGGAGGACACCGGACGATGACCACCTCGCTGAGCACCCTCGACCGGCTGCGGATCGAACGCGCCGTGTGGACGATGGACACCAGGCTGCAGGACCTGCCGCGCCGATCCCGGGCCGCGCGGCGTCGGGAACTACGCGACAACCTCCACGCCGCGGCCGCGGACGTCGGCGCCCGCCAGGCCGTGCGCCAGCTCGGGGACCTGCGCGTCCTCGCCGCCGGTTACCTCACCGCCGAGTACGGCGAGCTGGCGCGGCGCCCGTCCTGGGCGGCGGCCGCCTTCGCGATCTTCGCCGTCGAGGCCGTCATGATGCTGGTCGACTATGTCGCCAGGAGCGCCTTCGACGCCGGGATCACCGCGACCCCCGAGGCCACCGGCACCTTTCGCTGGGCCGGCGTTCCCTACCTGACCAGCGACGCCACCTTCACCTACCACCACGGAACGCACACCTCGGTCGGTGGGGCGTGGACGCCGCTGGTCTACGTGCTCATGTTCGTCGGGGCTTTCGTCGCCGGGCGGATGTGGCGGCTGCTCTCCGCCTCGCGGCGCCAGCGCCGCCGCACCCCCCTGGCTGTCGGCACCCCAGGCGCCGTCGACGGGAAAGCAGACGGCGGCCGAATCTGACGTCGGGCCCGGATACGCGGCTCGACATTCCTCCCCGCGCCGAGGGGGCTGGCACCACACCGCACGACATGCGCAGAATCAGCACAGGCGCGAAAGCGAGCCCAGGACCAGGACGTCGAACTAGCGTTCGACACGACGGGGGTGCGTGTGCTGTGCTGGTGGCTGTGGAGCAGGATGTGCGGTGGCGGATCAACGTCGCCTGGGACGGCGAGCATCGCTACCTCGCCGACGCGCTCGACTGGCGCCTGACCGACGATCCGCGCGAGGCACAGACCTGGCCGACCCGGCTGCAGGCCGTCCGCGAGGCGAACGCGTTCGCGCGGGCCCGGGCCTGGCGCATCGAATACGGCGGCGCCGTGATCGCCCCGGTGCCGTCCACCGGCACGCCGGATCCGACGGTGCGGTATCTGTCCCCGGAGGCCTCGCCGTAGGGTGGACATCGTGAATGCGATGGCGCTCTCCCCTCCCGTCGCGTAAAGGCGGGCCGCAGCGGAAAACCGTCGTGCCGGAGGAGGACCTCCGGCGCGATGGTCGTGCTGCCCGCACACGGGACGACACGACCATTTCCCGAGGCGGAGAGCGCACCATGTCGAATGCTGTTGACGTCCTGCCCGTCAGGCGGGGCCTGATGTATCTCGCGTGTGCCGGGGCCACCTGGAGCACCACCGGAGCGGCGGTGGACCTTGTCTACCGATCCAGCGACCTGGGACCGGTGGCGGTGTCTTTCTGGCGGTTCCTCGGCGGCCTGGTCCTGCTGCTCATGGCGCGAGCCGTGCGACCGTCGCGATCGGCGAACCGAGTCCCCGCGAGCACCCAGTTCCGCCGCCCGCCGCTGCTCCTACGCGCGGGGACGGCAGCGGGGCTCGCCGTGTTTCAGACCGCCTACTTCGGGGCTGTCGCGATGACCGGCCTCGCGGTGAGCACGATCGTCTCGCTCGGAGCCGGGCCGGTGCTCACCGCCATCGGCGCTCGGTGGGCCTTGGACGAGCGGCTGGGACGCGGCGGGGTTCTGGCGATCACCGGAGCGGTGAGCGGCCTGACGGTGCTCGTCCTGGGTGATCAGGGCGCGGCCGTGAGGCCGGGCGGGGTCGGTCTGGCAGTGCTGTCCGCCGCGGGATACGCCACAGCCACGCTGCTGGCGCGGGGCGCGGGGCGCGCTGGCCGGGGCGAGGACCCCGCCGTCGTGACAGCGTGGTCCTTCGGCATCGCCGCCGTGTGTCTGCTGCCCCTGGCGGTGCCGGCGGGACTGCTGCCGCACACCACGCAGCTCGGCCGTCTCCTGGTGATTGCGGCATACGTGGCCGCCGTACCGACCGCGCTGGCCTATCCGCTCTACTTCGCGGGCGTCACGGTCGTGCGCGCTGCCACCGCATCAACGATCATGCTGATCGAGCCGGTGGGTGCCGCCGTGCTCGCGGTCGTGGTGCTCGGGGAGCAGCTCACGGCGGCGATGCTGGTCGGGGCCGTGCTGCTGCTGTTTCCCATGATCCTTCTGGCGAGGGTGGAGGCGCGGCTCGCGGGTGGGACCGTCGTCTCCTGATCCGGCGTCTCCTGATCCGGCACCGCGGGTGGGGTGCGAGGCGGACGGCCTCGCCTCCCACCCGGCATCGGCCGGTCCGCCACCGTCCGCAGCGGACCTCGGTGAACGCCGCGGACGCGTCAGCCTTCGAGGAAGACGATGTGTTCCGGGGGGACGGTCAGGGTGACCTTCTCCTGCCCGGTGGCGGGATCGGTCCGCACCCGGACCAGGGTGTCCAGGGCGGTGGCCTGTCCCGCGGGGACGGTGAACAGCCTGTCGTCGCCGGCGGCGAGGAAATCCGCGAAACCGGCCAGATCGACCCCGCCGGTCTCGTCGAGGGTCAGATATTCCGCCAACCGGCGGAACAGCTTCGGCAGGATGACCAGATCGTCGGTGAGCTGCTCGCGGGAGGTCACGGTGAAGCCGGACGTGGTGGCGTCGAGCTTCCAGATGCCGCTCGCCGCACGGCGCACCGCCGCGGTGGTCGCGGCGAGATCGGCGCGCAGGTCGACGTACAGCTTGGAATAGAACGTCGGGTACACCCAGCCGGCGGCCAGCAGCCGGTGGTTGACCGACCGGTGCAGCCCGTCGACGTCGAGGAACACCGCCGCGCCGTCGGTCTGCCCCGCCGGCGGCGCGCCGGCGAAGGCCACCGCCACCGCCCGGCCGTACTTGTCGGCGAAACGGGTCAGGATGTACCCGTCGGCCTGGGTGGGGGTGGCGGCGGTGACGGTGCCGCGGGCATCGCGGGTGACCTCGGTGAAACCCAGTTCGTGCAGCAGGGCGTCGGCGGCACCCCGGCCGAACTCGGCACGCTGATGCCATTCCCGGCCGTGCGGCGGGGTGTAGTGCGTCTCCAGTGCGTCGATGGCGTCCAGGCGAAGCTGCACTCCACCCGCCCGGTTGGCCTTCACCGTGATGCCCGCCCGGCGGAAAGCCTGCGGATTGTGCGGGTAGAAGCGGACCGAGTCGCCGTCCGGGGAGGCGCCCACCACCCGGAAGGTTCCGGTGATCAAAGTCAAAGGCATGGATCACACGTTCCCCTGCGGCACAGGCGGAATGCGGATCGTCACCGTGAATGTCCGATGAACCCTTGCCGTCGTGCGCGATGATTCGCCGTCACGGGCGTCACCGCCGCAGCCGTCACGCCCGGCGCTGCTATGGTTGTCGCCGTCGGAGTTACCTGAGGGAGATGACGGTCCTATGGGTGCGGTGAGCGTGTTTCGCGATGCCCCCATCCGGGTCACCGACTGAGGCGGTCTGCGCACCGCCGTGGCCCGGACCACCCACACCTCGTCCGGAGTCGCACATCATGCCAGGCACCATCTCCCGACCGCGCAGCATTCTCGTCCTCGGTGGCACCCGCTTCGTGGGCCGAGCCCTCGTCGAGGCCGCGCTGGCCGACGGCCACCAGGTGACCCTGTTCCACCGCGGTCAGACCAATCCCGGGCTGTTCGCCGCGGCCGAGACCGTCCTCGGGGACCGCACCCGTACCCGTGACCTGTCCGCTCTCGCCGAGCGCCGTTTCGACATCGTCATCGACGTCGCGGGCTACGACCCGCAGGTCGTGCGGCGCGCCGTCGAGGCGCTGCACGGCCGGGCCGCCCACTACGTCTTCATCTCCTCGGTGTCGGTCCTCGCCGACCAGGACACTGCGCAGAACGAGGACGGCGACCTGCTGGAACTCGGCGACGGCACGCCGCCCGAGAAGCTCTACGGGGCGCGCAAGGCGGCCTGCGAGCGCCTGGTCCGCGACGCCTTCGGGGCGCGGGCGCTCATCGTCCGTCCCGGCATGATCGTCGGACCGCATGATCCGACGGACCGCTTCGCCTACTGGCCACGCCGGTTCGCCCGCGGCGGGCGCATCCTGCTGCCCGGGGGCCCGACGGACCTCGCGCAGTTCATCGACGTGCGGGACCTGGCGAGCTGGACCCTGCGCTCGGCGGCGGCGGGCCTGGGCGGAGTGTTCAACGTGACCGGCCGGCCGCTGGCGTTCGCCGCGTTCTTCCAGGCCTGCCAGGCCCTCGCCGGCGCGACGGGCACGCCGGCCTGGGTGCCGAGCGATCGGCTGATCATCGCCGGGGTCAACCCGTGGATGGGGATTCCGCTGTGGATCGCCGTCCCCGGGTGCGCCGCCATCAACCAGATCGACGTGTCGCGGGCGATCGCCGCCGGGCTGACGATCCGCCCGCTCGCGCAGACCCTGGCGGACACGCTCGCGTGGGACACCGCCCGCGGTGGCCCGGCGCCGGGCGACGAAGGGCTCAGCGAGCCGGAGGAACGCCGGCTCCTGGGTGAGCTGGTGGGCTGACCCGCCCGGCAAGGAGAGCCGGTCGCCCCCCGCCTGACGACCGCCACCGGGCGGGGGGCGTCGGCTGTCGGCCGTCGGTGCTGCGTCAGGAACGGCGGCGGCGCGGCGGAGCCGTGCGCTCGCGGGCCCAGTCGTACCAGGACGCCGGCAGGTCGGGGGCGCCCAGCACCGCCGTGGCCAGCGCCGCGTCGTGCCCGTGGTAGGCGCGGGCGAGCGCGCTGACCCCGACCGCCGTCGGCGCACCCGGCGTGACGTCGATGGCGTCGCCGGCGCCCAGCTCCCCCTCGGTGAGCACCCGCAGGTAGATCCCCGGCCGCCCGGCGGCGGCGAACCGCCTCGGCAGGCTGCGATCGGCGAAGCGGATCCCGAGCTTGAAGCACGGGATGCGCGGCTGGGCGACCTGCAGCCGCGCCGACCCGATCGACCACACCTCGCCGACGACGACCCCGGCCGCGTCCAGCCCGGCGATGGTCAGGTTCTCCCCGAACGCCCCCACCGGCACGTCGCGGCCCAACTCCCCCGCCCACCAGGCGAGATCCTCCCGGGTGTAGGCGTAGACGGCCTTGTCCGGACCGCCGTGGTTGACCAGGTCGGCCTGCCGGTCGCCGTCGAGATTGTGCCGGCGCACCGAGACCCGCCCGGCCACCGGCTCCTTCCAGATCGCCGTCATCACCTCGCCGCCGTCGCCGGTGCCGTCACCGCCGGTGCCGCGGGGGACGGCACGGGGTAGACCCACGTTGACCGACACCACCCGTGGGCCTCGCACCCCACCGATCGGGCCGTGCACACCACTCATCCCAGCCTCCCGACCCCGCCCCCCGCGGAACTTTCCACCAGGGCGTTTCTACGTCGCCGCAGGCACCGGCACATCCCGCCCGCCGTCGCCACCCGCACCCCGCACCCTGCGACCTGCAAGCGACACCGGTCACCCCGGGCAGAGCTATACGGTGGAAATCGTTACCACAAGGACGGACAGTGACGAGGCCGCACGGTCGGATCCGGGCCATCGCGACGAAGGGCGAACAAGCCGTGACCAGCTTCGAGGACGCCGCCGCCCTCAGCCGCGCCGAGAGCGGCCTCGCCGTCATCTCCACGCTGCGCGACGATGGCGGCATCCAGGCATCCGTCGTCAACATCGCCTTCATGCGCCATCCGCTGACCGACATCGAGGTCGTCGCGTTCGTGACGTACGGCGCGGTCAAGCTCGCCCACCTGCGGGCCCGCCCGCAGGCCAGCGCCACCGTGCGCTCGGGCTGGCGGTGGGCCACCGTCGAGGGCGTCGCGGAGATCATCGGCCCCGACGACCCGCGCCCGGGGGTCGACGCCGTGCGGCTGCGGCTGCTGCTGCGCGAGGTCTTCCTCGCCGCCGGCGGCACCCACGACGACTGGCACACCTACGACCGGGTGATGGCCGAACAGCGCCGCACCGCGGTGTTCCTCACCCCCACCCGCATCTACGGCCCCTGACCCGCAGGTGCTGACCGTGCGCTCTGCTCGATCCGGGTCGCGGGGACACTCGGATTGCAGGTTCGCGTCGTCGCGAGCGCGATGCGCACGGCCGGGGTGAGCGAGCCGTTGACCCTCGCGCAGGCGAAGTCGTGGCGGGCGATGACCGTCGAACCGCCGGCCTGGATGATCGCTCTGCTCGTCGACGCGGCGACCCGCCGCAGTCGCCGGGAGCATCGTCGAGCCACGCAGCGGCGCCGCAGTCGCCAGGCCGGACGGGCGGTGGGCTCCGTCGACACGGAACCGGAACCAGGTCGGGACGATGCGTGTGTATCCGTTCGGTCTGCCCTGTTCCCTGCCGGTAGGGTGACCGTCTGATGGCATGAGCGTGAGGGGGCTGAGCGTGAGGGGGCAGGGCGATGGCGGACCCAGGTGCTGACACGGGCTCGACGGGCACGACGCTGCGGACGGATCTGCCGCACCCGGCGCGGATGTATGACTACTACCTCGGCGGCAAGGACAACTTCCCGGCCGACCGGGAGGCCGCCGAGCTGGCGATCGCCGCGTTTCCGAACGCGCGGGTGACCGCCCGGGAGAACCGGGCCTTCATGACGCGGGCGACGCGTTACCTGGCCACGGAGGCAGGGATCAGCCAGTTCCTGGACGTCGGGACGGGGATTCCGACGTCGCCGAACCTGCACGAGGTGGCCCAGAGCATCGTCGCCGAGGCCCGCGTCGTCTACGCCGACAACGATCCGATCGTGCTCGCCCACGCCCGCGCCCTGCTCACCGGCACGCCGCAGGGCCAGACCGCCTACATCGACGCCGACATCCGCGACCCGGCCGCGATCCTCGACTCGCCCGAGCTGCGCGAAACCCTGGACCTGGCCCGGCCGGTCGCCCTGTCCCTCGTCGCGATCCTCCACTTCGTTGCCGACGAGGAGGATCCCCACGCGATCGTGCGTCGCCTCGTCGAGGCGTTGCCGTCGGGGAGCTATCTGGTCCTCACCCACGGGACCGCGGATTTCGACCCGGAAGCCGAGGAGTTCGCGGCCGCCTACCGCAAGCGTGGTCTGCCGTTCCAGCTCCGCACCCACACCCAGGTGGAACGCCTGTTCGACGGACTGGAGCTGATCGAACCGGGCCTGCTCCTCGCGCACCACTGGCGGCCCGACGACGACCGGTCCACCACGCTGCGCGACGCGCAGGTCGGCATCTACGGCGGGGNCGCCCNGNAANCGNGATCGGGGNCTGTTCGCCACTCGTCATGATGACGACGTAGCGCTCCGATGGCCACGACGTCGCGATCGGGGAGCCGTTCTTTCCGGACCCGATTCGGACCCGATCCGGTCCCGATCGCACCGCCGACAACCTGGCGCCCCGCGCCCGCCAGGCGACCCGCGACGGCATTATTGACCGCGTGTATACACCCGATGTAGACATGGGGGTGTGACAGTCCCCATGGCCCTGCTGGGCCTGCTCGAGCGAGAGCCGAGCCACGGCTATGACCTCAAACGCGACTACGACGCCTACTTCGGCCGCGGCAAGCCCCTGCCGTTCGGCCAGGTCTACGCCACCCTGGGCCGCCTGGCCCGGGACGGAAAAGTCCTCGTCGGCGAGGCCGAGCCCGGCGCCGGGCCCGACCGCAAGCGTTACGTGATCACCGAGCAGGGGGTCAGCGAGGTCGAGGCGTGGCTGCACGAGCCCGTCGCACCCGAGCCCCACCTGCAGACGGTGCTGTTCGTCAAGGTCGTGCTGGCCCTGATGTCGGGGCGCTCCGCCGAGGGCTACCTGGACCGCCAACGCGCCGCCCACCTGCAGCGGATGCGCGAGCTGACCGCGCTGAAACGGACCGGCGGCCTCGTCGACGCGCTGCTGGCCGACCACGGACTGTTCCATCTGGAGGCCGATCTGCGCTGGCTCGAGCTGACCGCGGCCCGCCTCGACGCGCTCGCCGCGGCGGTGCGCGCATGACCGCCGAGACGGCCCAGACCGCTGGGACGGCCCAGACCGCTGGGTCCGCTGGGACCGCCGCCCGGGCGCGATCCGACGCGGCCGGAGCGTTGATCGAGGCACGGGACGTGACGTTGGCGTTCGGGCCGACGCCGGCGCTGCGCGGCGCCAGCGTCACGGTGCGGGCCGGGGAGATCCTGGCCGTCATGGGGCCCAGCGGCTCGGGCAAGTCGACGCTGCTGCACTGCCTGGCCGGCATTCTCCTCCCCGACAGCGGCGAGATCCTCCTCGACGGGCGCCGGGTGGACACGATGCGCGAGAACGCCCGCAGCGCGCTGCGCCGCGACCGCTTCGGGTTCGTGTTCCAGTTCGGCCAGCTCGTCCCCGAACTCAGCGCCGAGGAGAACGTCGCGCTGCCGCTGCTGCTGCGCGGCATCCCCCGCGCCGAGGCGCTGGCCCGCGCCCGGACCTGGTTCACCCGCCTCGAGCTCGGCGCAACCCGGACCCGGCGCTGCGGTGAACTCTCCGGCGGGCAGGCGCAACGCGTCGCACTCGCCCGCGCCCTGGTCGCCCGCCCCCAGGTCCTGTTCGCCGACGAGCCGACGGGCGCGCTGGACTCCCTGACCGGCGAACACGTCATGGACCTGCTGGTCGCCGCCGCCCGCGAGCAGGGCACGACCGTCATCCTCGTCACCCACGAGCCGCGCGTGGCCGCCTACGCCGACCGCGAGATCATCGTGCGCGACGGCACGGTCACCTCCTACGACCTCGCCCCGGTCCCGCCCGCGCCGGTTGCGTCGTGATCCGACTCGGTCTGCGCCTGGCCCTGCGCGGCGGCCGGGAGGCGGCCGTGCGCCTCGCCCTCATCGCCGGCGCCGTCGCCCTCGGCGCCGCCCTGCTGCTGGCCACCCTCGCCGGGATCAACGCCGTCGACACCCAGAACGCCCGCTACGCCTGGCTCGCGACCGGCACCGCGTCGAACGAGGCGACACTGCCGGCCGGCCGTGCGGCCGATCCGCTGTGGTGGCTGCTCAGCGTCGACGAGTTCCACGGCAGGCAGATCGGCCGGATCGACCTCGCCCCCACCGGCGCGCACCCACCGCTGCCCCCGGGCCTGACCCGCCTGCCCGGGCCGGGCCAGTTCTACGCCTCCCCGGCGCTGGCCACGCTGCTGCGCACCACCCCGCCCGCCGAACTCGCCGCCCGCTACCCGGGTCGGCAGATCGGCACCCTCGGCCCCGCGGCGCTGCCAGCCCCGGACTCGTTGATCCTCGTCGTCGGCCGCCGCGCCGACCAGCTCGCGCGGACACCGCAGGCCACCCAGGTCACCGCCATCGCCACCACACCGCCCAGCGGCTGCAGCGGGCAGTGCCTCGACGTCGGCATCAACGCGAACGGCATCGACCTCGTCCTGTCCGTCGTCACCGCCGCGCTGCTGTTCCCGGTCCTGATCTTCATCGGCACCGCGACGCGGCTGTCCGCGGCCCGCCGCGAACAGCGCTTCGCCGCGATGCGCCTGGTCGGCGCGACCCCGCGGCAGATCTCGGTGATCGCGGCGGTCGAGTCGAGCGTCGCCGCGGTCGGTGGCGTCGCCGCCGGGTTCGGGCTGTTCGCCCTGCTGCGCCCGGCGCTCGCGCCGATCCCCTTCACCGGGGAACGGTTCTACACCGCCGACCTGTCGTTGAACCTGGCCGACATCCTGCTGGTCGCGTTCGGCGTGCCGATCGCCGCCGCGGCGGCGGCCCGCCTGGCGCTGCGCCGGGTGACCCTCTCCCCGCTCGGCGTCACCCGGCAGGTGACCCCCCGCCCCCCACGGGCCTGGCGGATCCTGCCCCTGCNGGCCGGTCTGGGCGAACTCGTGTGGTTCGTCCACGCCGGCCAGCCCGCCAGCACCGCCGGTCAGGTCCAGGCCTACCTGTCCGGGATCCTGCTGACCATGATCGGGCTGATCGTCGTCGGGCCGTGGCTGATTCACGCCGGGGCCCGCCTGGCAGCCCGGCGCGCCCAGCGGCCCGCCGTGCTCATCGCCGGGCGTCGCCTCGCCGACAACCCGCAGGCGGGCTTCCGCGCCGTCGCCGGTCTCGCCCTGGCCCTGTTCGTCACCAGCGTCGCCGTCGGGATCATCACCACGATCAACGCCTACGGCACCACCGGCACGCGCGACCACGTCGCCGCGCGTGGCCCGGCGCAACGCCACACCCTCATCGACCGCTTCACCACCTACACCCCCGCAGGACCGCAGGACATCGCCTCGATCCCGGCCTCCCTGCTGCGCGATCTGCGCCGGGTCCCCGGCGTGCGCGGCGTGACCGTGATCCATCGGCCTCCCGGCGCGGGGCGCGTCGACCCGCTGATCGGCGTCGTCTCCTGCGCCGAGCTGTCCGGCACCCCGGCGCTCGGCCGCTGCGCGGCCGGCTCGGACACGGCCACCCTCAGCACCGACTTCGAGGCCAGGTTCGGCGACCACGCCGGGATGGTCCGGCCGGCGGCCCTGTCCCCCGACGGTCTGCGCCACCTTCCGGTCCAGTCCCTCGCCGTGGACACCGACGGGCCGGCGGCGGTCGAGCGGGCCCGCACCGTGCTCGACCTCGCCTACCCCTCCGCCTACCTGTCCGTCACCATCGCCGAGGACCTCGACCGCGGCAGGCGGCTGACCACCGCCTACCAGCAGTTGGCGAACGTCGTGATCCTCACCAGCCTGCCGATCGCCGGGTGCAGCCTGGCGGTCAGCGTGGTGGCCGGGCTCAACGACCGCAGACGACCCTTCAGCCTGCTACGGCTCGCCGGCGCCCCCCTCGGGATGCTGCGCCGCGTCATCCTGCTGGAAAGCGCGCTGCCGCTGCTGGTCCTCACCGTCGTGTCGATCGGCACCGGATTCCTCGCCGCCGGCCTGTTCCTACGCTCCCAGCTCCACGAGACGCTCCGGCCACCCGCGGGCGAGTACGATCTCATCGTCCTCGCCGGCCTGCTCGCCGCGCTCGCGGTCCTCGCCGCCACGTTCCCCCTGCTGCGCCGCATCACCGGACCCGAGGCCGCCCGCAGCGACTGACCGGCACCGCGCACGCCGTTTCGCCACGATGCCAGCCCCCTTCTGTCGTGCCAGAAGGGGGGGCGGTGGGCGTCGATCACTGCCGACGATCGACAACTTCGCGCCTGTGGGTATTGTTTTCGTTACTGTCGGGAGCGTCTGGTGCGGCGGCGCCGTCGACGTGCTCGGTGCCCCGCTGGTCCACCCCTCAGCCAGGGATGGTGCCGTTCGCGACTTCAAGCGCCACCTGAAGGCCGAGCGTCGCAAGCCGACCACGGTCAACAACCACCTCGCCGCGCTCGCCGACTTCTACGAGCGTCCTTCGCCGCGCACTCCACTTTCCTTCGGGGTGCATGAGGTGGGTGGTCAGACCTGGGTGGTCAGTGAGGTGAAGGCGCGGGCGTAGTCGGTGACCGTCGCGCCGCCGGCCAGCACGACGCGGTTGTCGATGACGATGTAGGGCACGCCGGTCGCACCTCGGTCGAGTGCTTCTTCGCGGTCGCGTGCCACCTCGGCCTTGAAGCGGTTGCCGGACAGCACGTCCGACACGTCGTCGGCGTCCATGCCGCCGGCCACGGCCGACCTGGTGAGCTCCGCGGGATCGAACGGGTTGATGGTTCCGCCGAAATAGCCTTGCTGGAGCTGGGCGAACCAGGACGCTTCCAGCCCGTGGGTCTTGGCGAGCTGCAGGACGCGCAGGACATCGTGTGTGTTGGAAGCAAGTCGGTCCGTCGTGAACGGCAGGCCCACGTCGTTCGCGAGGCCGGCGACCCGCCTCTCGGCAGCGATGGCGTCGTCGATGGTGCCGCCGTGCTTCTTCACGAAGATCTCCGGGATGGAGATCGTCGTGGTCCTGGAACCCGGGTCCAGCTCGAACGCGTGAAGTCTCAGGTCCAACGTGGCGTTCAGGTTCGCCTGCTCGAACCCGAGCTCCAGGCGACGACGCCCCACGTAGCCCCACGGGCATCCGAGGTCGGTCCACATGTCGGCGCGCACAGTTCTCATATCGCTCCCTGCCTATGTGGGGAACTTCCCCCACATAGGAAGCTACCACGAAGTGGGGAAGATCGTCCACTTAGGTTAGGATGGGCGCGTGACTACCGGCGGCAGCAGCCCGAGCAAGCCGTTGCGGGCCGACGCGGAACGCAACCGGTCCGCCATCCTGGCTGCCGCGGCGCGGCTGCTGGCCAAGAACGGCCTGTCGGTGTCACTGGACGACGTGGCCGCGGAGGCCGGAGTCGGAAGCGCGACCATCTACCGGCGCTTCAGCAGCAGAGACGAGCTCGCGTCGGACGTCCTCGGGCAACAGATGGCCGAGTACGTCGCCCGGACCGAAGCAGAACTGGCCCGATCCCAGGACGACCCGTGGGGGGCCCTGACGTCGTACACCCACTTCGTGGTGGAACGCCAGATCGCCGATCGCGCCTTCGCCGAGGTCCTCTCCTCGCCCGGGCTGGGCACCGCCGCGCTTCGAGAAGACCTCGATCGGACCTACCGAGACTTGCAGGCCATCGTTCAGAACGCACTGGACGCCAAGGTTGTGCGACCGGACATGCACTGCAGCGACCTGCTCATGCTCTTCCGTGCGGTCAACGGCCTCATCGCGGCTGACGCCGAAACGGCCACAGCGGCGTGGCCACGGCTCGTGGCCACCTTCCTCGCGGCCTGGCGGAGCGACGGTCCTCCGCTGCCGCCGGTGTCCGCGGTGTGGGATCGGACAGAGGCCTAACCCGGATCTTTCAGCGGCGGCCCTGCCTGATGCGAAGGTCGCGGTGCTGGCCGCGTCGCGGACATGCCGCGCCTCGAGTCCTGGTCTGCCTCGCCGGAGTACGCGGCGGCGACGAGACGACCCTCCTCAACCACGCCCTTCTCCAAGCATGCCGCCGCGGCGGCGGCTGACCCTCGTCCCACCCGGCCACGACCTGGTCGGGGATCCTCTGCAACCACGCGATCCCCGACCAGACGATCCCCGACCAGACGATCCGTTCCGATCCCGCTCAGAACCTGATACGCCTACCCGCCTCCACGACCTGTCTGCCGCGCGGCGGAGTGGTGACGTCTCGTAGCTCTGGTGGCAGGCTGATCGGCCATGGGCACGGGAAACCAGACCACCTCCCGCGAGCTACGGTGCGCCACCGACACATTGCAGGGTCAATGCCGTGCAGGGTCAATGCCGCCGCGGGGAAACGGCGAGCACGGCTACGACACCCGCATGATCAGAGGGCCACAGCCCGGAACGGGTCCGGTCGCGTAGCTTGTCGCCAATCACGGTCGCCCGCACCGCCTGGACCTGTTCGAGGCCGGGGTGCGCGGGACGCGTAGGTTGGTACAACACGTAGTCGATGCGCCGATCAAGGTCTGCGGGTACGGCATCGAGCTCGATCTGTGTGGCGGTGAAGCCGTTGTTCGGGCCGTGGATCGCCGCCCACGCGTCCGTATATCCGCCCTGGGTGAACTGGCCATGCGGGCCGGTGGAGTCACTCGGTCGCGAATTCAGATCGCCGAGCAGGACCACCGGGTGTTCCGCGGTGGCGAGTGCGGCATGAAGCTCTTTCGCCTGGTCGTTACGAACCTGCGCGTCGACGGGTTCCAGATGGGTGTTGACGACTCGTACCGTCCGGCCCCGAGCGGTCACGTCGACTGCCGACCAGCCGTCCGGGAGCGTGAACGGCCCAGCCGCGGTCGGGACAGTCAGTCGAGCCGCGTACTCGTGCGACTCGGAATGGCTGGCTCGCCACCTGCCGGGGATGCCGGTTCGCACCAGAATCGCATCGTGGTCGGTGAAGCTCACCTGTCTGGTGGCGCTGATCGGCAACTGGCCGGAGAAGTTGGTGTTCTCCGCGGCGACCGCATAGTCCAGGCCGTGTTTCTTGAGCGCCTTCAGCAGGATCGGCAGGTAATCGACAGTAGTATGCAGTGGACCACCGATCGGGCCCTCTTTCCACAGTGCGACCTCCTGCAGGCCGAGCACGTCGGGCTGCTGCCGGGCGAGCAGCTTCGCGATGGCCTGCGCCCGCGCCGGAAAGTCGGCCCACAGCACGTGCTTGTAGGCGGTCCTGGTCCGACGGACTAGCTCCTGCTGGTCCGGGGCGGTGGCAATCGGGGTGAGATCGGCGCCAAGATACAGGTTGTAGGTGTTGACCGTGAGTTGCTGGGTCGGCTCCGTTTCGGCCAGTGCTGGCATGGCAAAGGTAAAACTGGCTATCAGCACCGATGCCGATATCGTGAGGCGTCGCCGCATATAGGGTCTCATACGTCCTTCAACTTCCGAAAGATGATGCAAGAAACAAGAGATCTCGACAGGCCGCAAGGGCAAGGCATCCTTCCGACGCGGAAAATATCAAGTCCGCGCGAACCACTGAAGCGACGCGCCGCGGTGATCAGCGCAAAAAAATACTGCGCATGACCGGATGAGATGGTTTGCATGCGGCCCGGGCGGGCATTCCAGGAAAACGACCCGGGGATGACACCGGAAGTCGCTGGCACGCGAGCCAGGAAGACGCACATATACGGAACCGGCCGAAGACATCACAGGTCCGGAGAACGGCGAAGCCGCGTTCTGAACTCCTGACCCTCCGACAGGATCAGGCCTGCGGTGCGGCGGGTCGCGGCGTGCGGTGCGCGGGATCGGGGTCAGGGAAGGCGCACGGCACGCCGCAACGGTCCGTCGCACCGTGCCCGGTGAGACGGACGGCGGGGGGCGGGGCCGGCGTGGTGGCACAGCCGGCCCCGGTGGTGGGCCGTCAGGCGTGGTCGCTCGTCAGGCGGCGGTGAACACGAGGGTGGCGTTGTGACCGCCGAAGCCGAACGCGTTGGCGACGGCGGCGTGGACGGTGTCGTGGCGGGCGGTGCCGGTGACCACGTCGAGTTTGATCGCCGGGTCGAGGCGGTCGAGGTTGCGCACGGGAGGGATCGCGCCGTCGCGCAGGGCGCAGATCGTCGCGATCGCGCCGATGGCGCCGGCGGCGCCGAGGGTGTGGCCGGTCATCGACTTCGTCGCGGTGACCGCCGGGTGGGTGCCGATGGTCTGGGCGATCGCCTCGGCCTCCAGCGGGTCGCCGACCGGGGTGGAGGTGGCGTGGGCGTGCACGAGGCCGATGTCGGTCGGCGCCAGGCCCGCCCGGGCCAGGGCGGTGCTGATGGCGCGGGACTGCCCGGCCGGGTCGGCGGTGACGATGTCGAGGGCGTCGGAGTTGACCGCGGCGCCGGCGGCGACGGCGTGCACCCGGGCGCCGCGGGCGGCGGCGAAGGACTGCCGTTCCAGCACGACGATGCCGGCGCCCTCGCCGAGGACGAAGCCGTCGCGGTCGGCGTCGAAGGGGCGGGAGGCGGCCGCGGGATCGTCGTGGCGGGTCGACAGGGCCCTCATCTGCGCGAACGCGGCGAGCGGGAGGTTGTCGATGGCGGCCTCGACGCCGCCGGCGACGACGACGTCGGCGAGGTCGTGCTGGATCATCTCCAGGCCGATGGCGATCGCCTCGGCGCCTGAGGCGCAGGCGCTGACCGGGGTGCGGGCGCCGGCACGGGCGCCGAGGTCGATGCTGACCCAGGCGGCCGGCCCGTTGGCCATCAGCATGATCACCGCGTGCGGGGACATCTTGCGGGCGTTGCCCGCCTCGACGATGCGGTGCTGGCCGAGGGTGGAGGCCACCCCACCGTAGCCGGTGCCGATGACGACGGCGAGGCGCTGCGGGTCGACCTCGGGGCGGCCGGCCTGCGCCCACGCCTCGCGGGCGGTGACGATCGCCATCTGCTCGCAGCGGTCGAGCCGGCGGCTTTCCTTACGGGGCAGGGAGGCCGCCGGGTCGACGGGCAGCGGGGCGGCGAGGCGCACGGGCAGGTCCGCCGCCCAGGCGTCCTCGAGGACGGTGACGCCGGAGCGGCCCGCGAGCAGCCCGCTCCACGTGGTGTCGAGGTCACCTCCGAGCGGGGTCATCGCGCCGATCCCCGTGACCACGATCTTCTCGTGCACCACCCTGTCTCCCCTTCGCTGTCGTGGTGGCGCGGGACGGCCATGTCACCGTCCCGCTACCGTTGTCCGGGGTTCACCTTCGCAGCCGCGCCGCGCCCGGCCCAGCTCTGACGGCGCCGAGGTCGGCGCCCTGTCCTTGTGGCTTTCCCACAAAGGACGACCGTGAGCACCGGCCTCACGCGTAGGCCTCGGTGGAGACCGGGCAGGTACGTGCCGGATCGCCTTCATCGTGGTCACCGATCCGCATCACCCGGTTGCGCATCCTGTGTCACGGTGTCGGTCATGACGTTGCTTGGGGACGCACTGGAAGCGATGGTCACGTGCGGCGAGCGGTGGACCTCCCTGCGGGCCGAGCTGCACTGGCGGGCCGACGGCGAGGCACGCTGCGCGGCGCAGACGGCGACCCAGACGGCACTCGGACAGCCCCCCGTGATCCACCCGCCCGGTGCCCCCGGGCCGACCAGGGCGGCCGGCGCGGTGGACCAGCGCAGCGGTTCCCTGCTGGCCACCCCGGACCTGCTGCGGATCGACTGGCACGACGACGACGCCGTGACCCTGGTGCACGGCGACCAGTGGCGTCGGCGTCGCGACGGTCGGGTGCAGGGTTCACGGCCCGCCGAGCCCGGTAATCGGCTGGTCGCCCTGTGGATCTCCGAGATTGTGCTGGTGCGGCCCTGGCAGGTCCTGTCCGCCCTGTCGCTGTCCGTCCGTGCCGTGCAGGACCGGCAGGGGCGGCGGGCGACCTGGCTGCGTGGGGTGCTGCGCGAGCCGGGTGCGCTGCGTCAGATCCACGGCCTTCCCGAGGGCGACGCCTACGACCTGGTCGTCGACGACGCCACCGGACTGCTCCTGGAGCTGACCGCCTGGTCCGGCGAGCGGGAGGTCGAGCGGGCCACCCTGCGCCACCCGCAGGTCGACGGGCCACTCGACACAGCCCGCTTCGACCTGGATACGGTCGGCACGGTTGACGCGTCCGAGTCGCCCGTCGGCCGGTCGCGGCCGCTGGCGACGTTGGCCGGCGAGGTGGACTTCACCCTGCTGTGTCCGCGCGACGAGGCCTACTTCGGCAGCGTCGATCCTGACGACGAGGACGGGATCGCGGTGATGGCGCACCCCGCCGGGGGACGCCCACTCGACCGTCGCCTGTGGTTCATCCAGTCCCGGGGAGCAAGAATGGCGGACCCGGCCGCGTGGGAGACGATCGTGTTGGCGGACGGCACCCCCGCACGCTGGTGGTCGCCGGCCGCCGACCCCGAGCAGGGCCATCTGCGGTTCGAACGGGCCGGCACCCAGGTGTGGATCCAGGGCCGCGGCCACCAGGACATCCACGATCTTGCCGCCGCCCTCGCACCGGTGCCGCCGGAGCGCCTCTAGGCTTCGGGTGTGTCGCGCACACCTCGTCCTGGTGATGGTGGTGCTTTATCGGGCCCGGAGACCGCCCGCGCGTTGCGGACGCGGCATCGCCGGGCCTGGGGGACGGTCGGCATCGGCGTGCTTCTGATGGTGGTGGCGTTCCCGGTGGGCCTGATCGGTGATGGGGGCCTGGCGATCGCGCCGTTCGCGTTCGGCGCGCTGGCGGTTGCCGGCGGACTGGTCGCGCTCGTCCACGTGGCGCGGATGCGGTTCCTCCTGGCGCGCAACCCGTGGACGGTGCGGCCGTGCAGGTTCGGATCGGTGGGTGGCGGCAACGGCCAGCCGACGCTGGTCCTGTGGCCACCGGAGCCGCCGAGTGACTCCGAACAGCTCGGGCCGGCCGCCGTCGAGCCGCGCGGGCCGTATGAAGCCGTCATGTCCGTGGTGTCGGTCGTCTGGCGATGGGGCGCGCTCGAAGCCTGCGATGGTGCGACGGTCTGGTTCGTGGGAAGCCGGCGCTGGGGCGGGGTGGTAGCCGCGCCCGGCACGATGGAACTGTTCTGGGTACGCCCCCTGCGCATCCCGCCGCTGCGGTGGTTCCTGGCACGCCGCGTTCTCGATGCGGGCGGTCAACGGAACCGGCGGTAGCGGATCATGCGGCTGTGCGACGGCTGCTGTTCTGGCGTTACCTGCCGATCTGGCAGAAGCCGATCACCCCAGAAGGCTGACGACCAGGCACGTTCATCCGTTGTCGCATCAGACGAGCCCGCAGGGTCGTTCAGGGCCTGCGGCCGTGGAAGGTGCGGCGCAGGTCGCTGACCCAGGCGTCGGGGTTTTCCCAGGGGATGAAGTGGCCGCCGTGGTCGTGGGCGTTGACGTTGACGTGGTTGAACCAGGCGGCCTGCGGGCCGGTCGTGAACGCCTGGACGCGCTCGTCCGCGGTGTGGATGCCGGGCGGGTTCTCGTAGGTGACGAAGGTGAGGCCGACCGGGGCCTGCACGACCGGGGTGCGGTCGTGGGCGGGGGCCCAGGGGTAGCGGTTGGCGTTGGCGTAGTACCGCATCGACGTGGCGATGGAGTTGTTCACCCAGTAGATCGTGGCGTGGGTGAGCAGGTCGTCCCTGGTGAAGACGGACTCGACGTCGCCGCCGTTGTCGCTCCAGGCGTTCCAGCGTTCCAGCAGCCAGGCGAGCAGTCCGGCGGGTGAGTCGGCGAGCCCGTGGGCCAGGGTGGCGCCGTCGAGCGTGTGCACGGCGAGGTGGGACGCCGAGCGGTGGTCCAGCTCGATGATCCGGGCGCGGACGTCGGCGGGCTGGTCGTCGGTGAGGGGCCGGTTGCGGGCGAGGTCCCAGGCGCGGGGGCCGGTGAAGAAGTCCAGCGGCAGCCCGGAGCCGATGTGGATGCCGTACAGCTCGTCGGCGTACTTGTGGCCGAGCTGGCTGGCGACGATCCCGCCGATGTCGCAGCCCCCGGCGGCGTACTTGTCGTAGCCCAGGGTCTCGGTCATCAGGGTGTGCCAGAGGTCGGCGACCTTCCAGAAGTTGACGTCCGGAAAGCCGGTGAGCGGGCCGGGGAAACCGAAGCCGGGCAGGGACGGCACGAGGACGTCGAACGCGTCGGCGGGGTCAGCGCCGAACGCGGCCGGGTCGGCGAGCGGGTCGATCACCTTCGACCAGTGCCAGAACGTCCACGGCCAGCCGTGGGTGAGGATCAACGGAATCGGGCGGGGGCCGCGGCCGGGTTTGCGCAGGAAGTGCACCGGGACACCGGCGACGCTCACCTGGTAGTGCTCGTAGGCGTTGATGGCGGCCTCGGCCTTGCGCCAGTCGTAGCCGTCCCGCCAGTAGGCGACAAGCTCACGCAGATAGCTGTCCGGGACGCCGTAGGACCAGTCCCCGTTCCCCTCGTCCAGCGGCGGACGGGTCAGGGTGAGACGGACGCGCAGGTCATCGAGGACCTCGTCGGACACATGAATCGGGGCGGGCTGGAGGGGGAAGGCGCCCAGGAGGGTCATGACGTGATTCTCCCGTGCGCGCCATCCAGGCTCGGGTGCGGGAGCACTGTGCCGGCAACCCGCTGGCATGGTGCTGCTCGCGCCGGTCACTTCCGTTCCAGTGCGGCGAGCCGCAACTCAAGCTGGTCAACCCGGTGCCGTAGCAGGGTGACCTGGGCTTCCAGGCTGACTTCCCGTTCCGCCCTGCGCTGAATGCGCGGTGACGCGGCGGCGCGCTCGATCACCGCGTCCAACTGGACCAGGCGCTGCGGCCCGTTCGGGCCGTCCACCAGCCGGGACTGGATCTCGCCATTGCGGTACCAGGACCGCAGGGCCGAGCGGGAAACGCCGGTCTCGGCTTCCGCCTTGGCCAACGTGACCCAGGGTTTCTCGTCCAGCTGCTCGAACAGCTCCAGCTCATTCTGCCAGCGCGCGAGCCGATCCTCCCAGTCCGACGGTGTCTCCATCACACCCTCCCTTCAGCAGGGTGACCATATCAGTAACAGTGTATTGACACGGTTGAGAGCATGGAGCCATGTCCTTTGAAAGGTTCACGGTGGAAGCCCGCAAGGTGGTCGTCACGGCTCAGGAGGAGGCAAGGCTGCTCAAGCACAACTACATCGGCACGGAGCACATCCTGTTGGGGCTGCTCGACGCGCCGGACAGCATGGCGGCGAAAGTTCTGCACCAGTTCGGGTACGACAAGGAGACGGCGCGGGTCGATATTGCCGCGGTGGTCAAGCCCGGCACGCAGGAGCTGAGCGGCCATATCCCCTTCGCGCCGCGCGCGAAGAAGACGCTGGACCTCGCCCTGCGCGAGGCGCAGCAGCTGCACCACAACCACATCGGTACGGAACACATCCTGCTTGCCCTGGTCAGGGAAGGTGAGGGCGTCGGCGCGACGGTGCTTGCCGAGCGGATCAATCCGATCAGCAGGATCCGTGCCGCGGTGCTGGCGTCGTCGGAGGGATCGCAGGACGTCGCGGCCAGCCGATGGCCGACCGGCACCTCTGCCACCGAGGACACCGTGTCCGCCGCCAGGGCGCTGGCCGGTGGCGCACCGGTCGGCAGCCATCACCTGCTTGAGGCGATGCTGCGGGCGGAGAACAGCATGGCGGCCACGGTGCTGCGCGAACTCGGGGTCGACCCGGACGCGGTCGCCGCCAAGATCGACGAACTGGATCCGGAGACGACCACGGACGCGAACCCGGAGGAGGCCGCCGCGCGCAAGATGGAAATCCGGCTGGTCGACGACGAGGTGCACCTGATCCTGCGGGACCCGACAACGGTCACGATCGCCAAGAAGGTCACCGAGCTGTCCCATGGCCCGATCCAGGGCGTCGGACCGGTGGCCGGCATGTTCGTCCCGCTCTGGCGCTCGACCAACCACCTGCTGCTGCAGATCCAGCGTGTGCTGGAACCGGAACCCGGCGAAGAGGACGGATCCGCCGCGAGCAACGTGGCCAAGGTCGTGCGCACGGTCCTCGCGCCCCGGCTCCGCCGGTGAACCGGCTGATCAGCAGGCCGGAGCCTGTTGTTCCACCGAGTAGCTGACCTGTACGAACAGGAAATCGGCCGCTCGTTTCCATATTTTATGACCTATTCCAGGGGGCGGTAGCGTCGGAATCATGGAGTGGAGTTTTCGGTCAGCCGAAGAGCTCGCGGCCGCGTTGCGTGCCGGTGACGTGACCTCGGCGGAGCTGACCGACGAGGCGATCGCCCGTATCGAGCGGGACGACAAGGTGATCAACGCGATCTGCGTGCCGGACTTCGACCGTGCGCGGGAGGCCGCGCGCGGCGCCGACCAGGCGCGCGCCCGCGGCGAGGACCGGCCGCTGCTCGGCATTCCGGTGACGGTCAAGGAGTCCTACAACATCGCCGGGCTGCCCACGACCTGGGGCATGCCGCAGCACGCGAACTACCTGCCGGCCGAGGACGCGGTACAGGTGTCGCGGCTCAAGGCCGCAGGCGCGGTGGTGCTCGGCAAGACCAACGTGCCGTTGGGGCTGCAGGATATCCAGAGCTTCAACGAGATCTACGGCACCACCAACAACCCGTGGGATCACGATCGCACGCCGGGCGGCTCCTCCGGTGGATCGGCGGCGGCCCTGGCGTCCGGGTTCGGCGCGCTGTCCATCGGCTCCGACCTCGCCGGTTCGCTGCGCACCCCCGCGCATTTCTGCGGCGTCTACGCGCACAAGCCGACACTCGGGCTGGCGGCGACCCGCGGCATGGTCGCGCCTGCCGCGCCGGCATTGCCGACCGACCTCGACCTCGCCGTCGTCGGTCCGATGGCGCGCACTGCCCGCGACCTCACCCTCCTGCTCGACGTCATGGCCGGACCGGACCCGCTGACGCTCGGCGTGGCGCACAACGTGGCGCTGCCGCCCGCGCGCCACGAGCGCCTCGCCGACTTCCGGGTCCTGGTCCTCGACGAGCACCCGCTCCTTGCGACCGGGTCCGCTGTGCGGGCGGGCGTGCACCGGGTGGCCGACGCGCTTGTCGGCGCAGGAGCCCGCGTCGAACGGCACACTGCGCTGCTGCCCGATCTGACCGAAGCCACGACGCTCTACACGCAGTTGCTGTTCTCGGGCTCCGTCGCGCGTTTTCCCGTCGAGGCGTACGAGCAGCTGCGGACCCGCGCCGCCGGGCTGAGCGCGCACGACCAGAGTCTCGACGCGGCGCGGCTGCGCGCCATGGTGTTCAGCCACCGCGACTGGATGGAGGCGAACAACCGTCGCGAGCTGCACCGCCACGGCTGGCGGCAGCTGTTCGCCGAGTTCGACGCCGTGGTGTGTCCGATCACGCCGACTCCCGCGTTCCCCCACGACCACAACCCCAATCCGCTGGAACGCCGGATCGACATCGACGGCGTCGAGTACCCGTACTTCGACCAGCTCGTCCTGGCCGGCCTGGCCACCATGCCGGGCCTGCCGGCCACCGCGATACCCGCGGGCCGGTCCCCCGCGGGCCTGCCGGTGGGAGTGCAGCTCATCGGCCCGATGTTCGAGGACCGCACCCCGCTGCGGCTGGCCGAACTGCTCGAGCAGAAGATCGGCGGCTTCCAGGCACCGACACCGGGCGGCCGAGCCCGGCCCGTCAGCCGGCCGGGGTGATCGGCTTGTGCCAGACCAGCAGGTAACGCCAGAACAGCAGCCGTCGCACCCGCACGCCGGGCAGCATGGCGGCGGCCTGGCGGGCAACCTCCCGAGTGGTCAGCGGCGGGTTCATGACCACGGGCATGCTTGCGTGCGCCGGGTCCTTCGCGAACCCGCTTCCGCGTCCCAGCAGCCTGGTCGCGAGGAACACCGCGCCCAGCAGACGATGTCCGAACGCCGCGACGATCTCGACGGGCAGTTCGTGACGCAGATCCGTCCGGGGCAGGGCGACGACGGCCAGGACCCCGCCGGGACGCAGGGCGGCCGCGAGCACCCCGAGCGCCTCCGGCAACGGCATGTGGTGCAGCGCGCTGATCGAGAAGATCGCGTCGTAGTCCTTGCCCGGCAGCGGGTCGGTCAGCACATCACCGAGAACGCAGTGCACATTGCGCGGGGTGGCTCGCCTCGCCTGCTCGATCATCTCGGCGGAGCGGTCGACGGCGTCGACCTGCTCACTGCGCCGGGCGAGCCGGGCCGCGAACGCTCCGGCGCCACAGCCGACATCCAGCACCCGCCGGCCCGGCTGCGGCAGCTGGCGCAGCAGCAGCCGCTGGTAGTAGGCGTTGTGACTCCAGTCGAGCATGGCCGTACGCTACCCAGCCGCACGCAGACGCTGATCTCCGCCCGGCTGCGACAGCGTCTGGGTGCCGAGGGCGGCGAGCAGCGCGAGACGTTCGGCGTCGGGCGAGCCCGGTTCGGCCGTGTAGACCAGGATGCGCAGGTCGCTGCCCGCGACGCTGAGCACGTCGCAGTCCAGCGTCACGGCGCCCACCTGCGGATGATCGATGGTCTTACGCCCCGCCTCCGGCCGGCTCACCGCGGCGGAGTCCCACAGCCGCGCGAACCGGTCACTGCGCCCGCGCAGCTCGGCGATCAGGCGACGCAGCCGCTGGTCCGCCGGATACCGGCGCGCCGCCGCCCGCAACGCGCAGACCTGCGAGACCTCGAGATCGTCCTGGGACTGCGCGGTGTGGCGCACGCGGCCGGGCGCGCCGAGGAAGGTGCGCCAGACCGCGTTGCGCTCGCTGCCGCGGCGCTGCCCCATCAACGCCGTGTACAGCGGGTTGGCCAGCAGCAGCGTCCACGCCGCGTCGCTGACCGCCACCGGGGTCCCGGTCAGCCGGTCCAGCAGCCGCTGCACCCCCGGGGTGATGTGGGCGGGCACCGTGCCCCGCCCCGGCGGCACGAGCCCGGCGATCCGGAACAGATGCTCACGCTCGGCCGCCGACACGCGCAACGCCCGCCCCAACGCCTCGACGACCTGCTCCGACGGGTTGGTTGCCCGGCCCTGCTCCAGCCGGGTGACGTAGTCGACCGAGATCCCGGCCAGCAGGGCGAGTTCCTCGCGGCGCAGCCCGGGCGCACGCCGACGGCCGCCGACGGGCAGCCCGGCCGCCTGCGGGGAGACCCGGTCGCGCCAGCGCCGCACCGTGCGCCCGAACTCGCTGCGCCCGAGCTGCCAGTGTGCGGCCTCCCGGTGCTGGGACTCCGGGCGCGCCATGACGCCACTGTGCACCGCGTCACCGACGATGCCTCCGTGCAGGCCGCGGCAAGCGCCGTCGCCGCCGACGGAGGACTCGACGTACTGATCAACAACGCCGGCATCGCGCCGAGCGGTGACCCGGGAGCCGCGGACGTCACCGCTGAGGTGATGCACGCGGCGTTCGAGACGAACGTCGTCGGCGCGGTGCGCGTCCTCCACGCCTTTCTGCCCCTGCTGGCCCGGTCCGCCGCCCCGGTCGTGGTCAACGTCAGCAGTGGCCTGGCCTCGCTGACCGCGGCCACCACCCCGGGCACCGCCCGATACGCCTACCCGGGCGTCGCCTACCCCGCCTCGAAGGCCGCCCTCAACATGATCACCGTGCAGTATGCGAAGGCGTTCCCGACCATGCGGATCAACGCCGTGGAACCCGGCTTCACCCGGACCGACCTCAACGCCAACACCGGCACGCAGACCGTCGAACAGGGCGCCGAGATCATCGTCCGCATGGCGATGGTCGACCCCGACGGCCCCACCGGCGGCTACGTCGACGCCGACGGCACCCTGCCCTGGTGAGCGAGCCCCGGGCCGCCGCCTGATTGTTCCCATAGAGACGTGTTCAGTGCGCCGCGCGCACCGCCGAGACCAGTCCACCAGTGCCCTCGTCCTGCTGCGACGGGGTGAGCACCGGACGGCCATAGGCCTCGGCGCGCTCACGCAGGGTGAAGGTCTCCGCCTCCCAGCCGAGGCCGTCCAGCCAGCCGACCGGGTCCTGCGGCATCTCCGAGACCCACATCGACGCTGCCGACCCCGAAGCGGCGTCCCCCCGGAAGCGTTCGACCACACCGCGCGGGCCCAGTGTCAGGCCCATCCTGCTGCCTGCGGCGGACAGCGCGCCGACCCGTTCGAGCAGCGACTGCACCGCGTCCTCGGGCAAATAGATCAGCAGTCCCTCGGCGATCCACACCGTCGGCTGCGCCGGATCGTGCCCGGCCGCGGCCAGTGCGCCGGGCCAGTCCTCGCGCAGGTCGACCGGGACGGTGATCCGCGCGCAGCGCGCAACGGCCCGCTCCTGACGCAGCACCGAGGCCTTGAAGCTCAGCGGTTCAGCCGTGTCGACCTCGAACAGCCGGGTCCCCGCAGGCCAGTCCATCCGGAAGGCCCTGCTGTCCATCCCGGCTCCGAGCAGCACGACCTGCCGGACGCCGGACGCGACCGCCCGGTCCAGCAGGTCGTCCAGGAACTTCGTCCGGATGACGATCGAGAAGGCCACACCGAGCCAGCGGCGCCGCGCCGCCTCGTCCGCGCGCGGGGGCGGCGGCGTCTCGGGGCCTCTTCCGCCGGCCGTGGCGAAGGCCAGCGCCAGCGGGTCCCGGAACAGCGGCTGCTCGCATGCCGTCTCCATCGCCCTCACCCGGGCCACGCCCACGGCTGTGGCCCACACCCCGGACGGCTCGACCCGGCCCGCCGCATCAGTCATGCGTTGGCGCCGTCGGGGGCGTGGCTGCTGACGGCAGTCGATCGGCCGCGGCCGGCCCTGGACGTCCTCGGCTCGCCGGCCGCCGCCCGGTCGCGGGCGATGCCGCACGGGTCGTCGTGCGGGGGGGTGCACGGCTCGCACTCGGACTCGATCGTCACGTGGGTGATGGCGTACCGCTCGGCGAGCATCGCCTTGATCCCGTCGGACACCGCCCGCGCCTGCGCGAGGCTCGGATGGCCGTCCTGCACGCCGTCGAGATGGCCGAGCTCCAGGTGCACCGACGCGGCGAACACCCGGTCGGACAGGCTCCACACATGCAGGTCGTGCACGTCGAGGACATGGGTGTCGCGCAGGATGTCCGCGCGCACCGCGGCGACGTCCAAGCTCTCCGGCGTCGCCTCCAGCAGCACCCGCGACGCGCTGACCAGCAGCTTCACCCCCTGCCCGGCGATCAGCACGGCGATCAGCAGCGAGACCAGCGGGTCCAGCCAGTACCAGCCGCCGACCAGCCAGATCACCAGACCCGCCGCGGCGACCGCCACCGACACCGCCGCGTCCCCGGCCAGATGCAGCACGGCCGCGCGGGTGTTCAGATCGGCGTCGCGCTCGTGGACGACCAGGGCGCTCACCGCGTTGACGACCGCCGCGGCGAGCGCGACGCCGACGACCACCGGGCCGTCGACCGTCCCGTGCGCGCCGAGGCGGCGCAGCGACTCGACGGCCAGCAGTGCCGTCACCACCAGCACCGCCGCGGCGTTCGCCTGCGCGGCGAGCACCGGCCAGCGCACCCCGCCGAACGTGCGCCGCGCCGACGGCGGACGCTGCGACAACGTCAACGCCACCAGCGCGAGCAGCACCCCAGCCGTGTCGGTCAGGTTGTGTCCGGCATCGGCGAGCAGGCCGACGGACCCCGCGGCGAAGCCGGCCACCGCCTGCCCGACGACGATCGCGAGGTTCAGCCCGGCCGCCAGCCACAGCCGGCGCCGCTGGCGCGCGCCCCCCCGCCCCGCCGGCACCCCATGGCCGTGTCCATGGCCGTGCGCGTGACCGTGCCCTGCACCGGAGGTAGGGCCGGCGTCGCGCGCAGGACCGGCGCCATCGCCCTGACGGCCATCGCCATCATGAGGATGGTGGCCGTCGCCGTCACGGTGATCGTGCCCGCCGCGATGATCGTGCTCGTGCTCGTGCTCGTCGTGCTGGTCATGGCCGTCACGGTGTTCTTGACGGTCATGACGGTCATGACGGTCATGGCGGTCATGGCGGTCGGGACGGTCATCGTGGTCGTCACGGTGGTGGCCGTGGCCGCCGGGTACGCTCATGATCCGTGCCCGTCGGTCAGGGGTGCGGCCGCGCGTGCGCCCACCCCGGCCCCGACCGGCTCCCGCGACGTCGCGACGCCACCGGCGTCGGGGTGCACGTGCTCGGTGTCGACGTCGACGGCGAGGACGACGTCGAGCAGATCCCCCAGCGCGTGGCGGAGCTTGTCGTCGGCGAGCTCGTAGCGCTGGCGGCGACCCTCGGGGGTGGCGACGACCAGCCCGCAGGCGCGCAGGCAGGCGAGATGGTTGGACAGGTTCGTGCGGCCCACGCCGAGGATCTCGGCCAGCTCCGACGGGTAGGCCCCGCCGGAGCGCAGCACCAGCAGCAGCCGCGCCCGCGTCGGGTCCGACAGCGCGTGACCGAACCGGGCGAGGACCTCCGCGGGTGAGGCGAGCTTAACCATGTCCCAACGGTACAGCGGACGCTGACATCAGCCAATCCTGACCTGTTCCCCGCCGTGCCGCGGGCCACAGGTCCCCCGCCCCCGCCGGCCGTCCGCCTCGGCCCGTGAGGAACAGCGGAACGAACGGAGAGTCCAAGTCAGGGCTGGTACGGAGGCGCGACGCCCCAGCCCCAGTGCGGCACCGGGGCGTGCTCGAGCACGACTGCCCCCGGCTGGGAGTTGTGCTGAGCCAGCCGGGTGCCCCACTCGAGGTAGCCGACCAGCGCCGCCCTGAACTCCGGGTCGTCCGGCAGGTGGGCGTCGTCGGCGGCCCGGCTCATCGTGGACGCGAACCGGAACCGCTGCTCAGGGGTGATCCCCAGCTCCCGGTGGTGGGCCAGCATGGCCTCGTACCCGCCGAGCTGGTCGGTGTAGTCCGCCGGACCGCCGAACACCTCGATCCACCAGCGGCTCACATGGGCGCGGTGGCTCTCGCTCACGCCACCCGGGAAGAACGGACTGAGCAGGTCGTCGGCCTCCACCCGGTCGTAGAAGGCGTCGATGAGCCGCCGGAGAGCGGTCGGTCCGCCGGCCCATTCCAGCAGCGACGGCACCGCGGCCGCGTCACCCTCGGTCGTTGTCAAGTCTCAGATCCTCCCGCTCGGATAATCGGCGACGCTGATTACAGCATTACACAACACCATCAGTGCGGCTGCCGCGTCGCCCGGCGGCGGTGCGTGACGGTGAGTCGAGGCGTCGGTGGGCCAAGTGCCTCACCGACGCCGGGCGCAGAGCCGTCTCCCCTGCTGGTGTGGACCTACGCGAGCCCTACGGCCGCGCTGACTCACCTCGAACTCCGCATCTCCCTCTCAAGGAGGGCCCGGAAGGCGCGCGGGGGCCGACCGGTGAGACGGTGGACGGTGTCGGTGACGCGGTCCTCCGCCCCTCCGGCGATGGCACGGTCCAGGTCGGCCAGCATTGCGGCGAACTCCACCGGGACCTCCGCCGTGAGGCGATCGCGCATCTGTCTGTAGGACAGACGGCGGTGGACGACGGGCCGAATGATGCCCTCGTCGCGGATGCTGCGAGCGTGCGCGTGCGTGCCGGTGAAGTTCTGCATGAACCACGAGGGCCGCAGTCTGGAGCAGATCCCCGGCCTGACCGACAGCGGCTTCACCGCCCACGCCCTGCTCGCCCCCATACGAGCCGACCTCGTCGAGCACCTGGCCGGCGAAGAGCGCATTCCGCGGGAAAGTATGCGGGCACAGTTGGCGAACTTCGTCACCAGAGTCCTGGCTTCCGGTCCACTGCAAGGGTTGACCGCCGAGGAGTGATCGAGGATCGGGCGAGTCCTTGATCAGCGGGGGCCTCTCGCAGACGACCACCGTGCTCCGCCGCAGGGCGCTCGGCGAGTCCGTCGAGCAGATCCAGCCCGACCTGATCATCTCCACCGGCAAACGCAGCAGGACGCCGGCGCCGGGCCGGCCGAACGGCAGCCCGACGAGCGCACCGACCCCGACCAGCACGCTACAGCCGGCGTCGGGGGCACCCTGAGTCGAGACACTCGCGATGTCTGACTCCGCCTTCCTTCTTCCTCGCCCTTCCGGGAGGGTTCCGCGTCCGGTTTGTTCCCTCTGGAAAGGCAAGGAAGTGGCACGACGAGGGCGGCGGGAGGCTGCCCGGCGTCGGGGTCAGGCGTCGAACAGGGCGCTGACCGACTCGCCGTTGTGGATGCGACGGATCGCCTCGGCCAGCGGCGGCGCGACCGTGAGCACCTCCAGCTTCGGCACCCGGTCGTCCAGCGGGATCGGCACCGTGTTCGTGCACACGATCTCCACGACGTCCGGCTGGTCGGAGATCCGCTTGAGCGCCCCGGCGGAGAACAGCCCGTGCGTGCACGCCACCCGCACCGAGCGCACGTCGAGCTCCCGCAGCCGCTCGAGCAGTTCCAGCACCGTGCTGCCCTTGGCGATCTCGTCGTCGAGGACGATGACGTCACGGCCGGCCACATCCCCGATGACCGTCGAGATGCTCACCCGGTCGTCGGCGAAACGCTGCTTGGCCCCGGCCGCGACCCGCACCCCGAGCATCCGCGCGAACGCCGCCGCCTCCTTGGCGTTACCGAGGTCCGGCGACACCACCGTCGTGTTCGACAGGTCGTGGCGGCGGAAGTGCTTGGCGAGCTCCCGCAGCGCGTGCAGATGGTCCACCGGGACGCTGAAGAAGCCGTGCACCTGCGGCGAGTGCAACGTCATCGCCAGCACCCGGCTCGCCCCGGCGGCCACGAGCAGGTCCGCGACGAGCCGCCCGCCGATCGAGATCCGCGGCGCGTCCTTCTTGTCGGAGCGGGCATAGGCGTAGTGCGGCAGGACCACCGTCGTGCGCGCCGCCGACGCCCCGCGCGCCGCGTCCAGCATCAGCAACAGCTCGACGAGGTTCTCCTGCACCGGGGCGACCAGCGGCTGGATGAGGAAGACGTCGCGCTCCCGGCAGTTCGCCGGCAGCTGCACCTCCAGGCAGTCGTTCGCGAACCGCTGGACCCGCACCCGGTGCAGCGGCACGTCGAGGTGCGCGCAGATCTCCTCGGCGAGGATGGGGTGGGCACTGCCGCTGAAGACGGCGATGTCTCGCACGAACCGCTCCCTGTTCTCTTTTCCCTGGCCGGCCGGCGTCGGTCGTCGCCGGCCTGGCGCCGCCGGCATGGCCGGCGCCCGGTCGATCGTTCCGGATGCTACCGATCGCGGCGCGCAGACGGCGGGCTCGGGCGGGGGCTCAGGCGGCGCGCAGGGCGTCGCGCAGCGCCACCCGCGTCCCCGAACGCTTCACCGCGTTGCCGTACACCCGCCCGGCCAGCCAGACCAGCACCGCGATCCACGCCAGGGTCAACGCCAGCGCGACCAGCACCTGCCAGACCGCCACACTGCCGATCCCGATCACCATCGGCATCAGGATCGGCGCGAACAGCGGGACGATCGCCAGGGCCAGGATCAGGCCGCTGTCCGGGGACGACGGCAGCACCGAGAAGCCCAGCACGTACGGGATGAGGATCATGGCGATCATCGGGGCGGTCACCCCGCCGGCGTCCTCCTGGCGTGACACCAGCGCCCCGGCGGCGGCGAACATCAGCGCATACATCGCGAAGCCGACCAGGTACCACAGCAACGCCAGCGCCACCGACCCCACGGCGACCCCCGCCGGGATACCGAGCTCCCCGGTGGCCAGCCCCAGCCCGACCCCGACCGCGCCGATCAGCACGAGCTGGCCGAGGGCCACCACGCCGATCCCCAGCACCTTGCCCGCCATGAGCTGCCACGGGCGGATGACGGCCAGCAGCAGCTCCACCACCCGGCTCGTCTTCTCCTCGATCACACTCTGCGCCACCACCGGGCCGAAGATCAGCAGCGAGATGTAGATCAGACCACCGGCGAGCAGCCCGAGCACCAGCCGCGCGGAGTCCCGCTCGGGCTGCGGGCGCAGCGCGGTGACGGCGACCCCCGCCGTCGCGACCGCCTGGCCCACCGTCGCCGGATCACCACCGAGGGCGGAGATCTGCCCCTCCAACGCCGCCTGACGGGCCGCGACGGTCAGCACGGACGTCAGCGAATCCCCCAGCTCGGAGTCCACCACCACCCGGTAGCCGCCGCCCGTCCCCGCGGCCCCGCCCGCCGGCGGCGCCGCCAGCACGAGGGCGTCGACGTCCCCGTCGAGCACCGCCTGCCGCCCGGCCGTGGCGTCGGCATAGGTGCGCACCTCGACGTCGACGCCGAGCGAACGCGCCGCCGCCCCGATCGCCGCCGCCTGCGTGCCGTCCGCCGCCGTCACCGCGACCCGCCGCACGGACGGACCGCCGCCGACGGCGCTGGTCACCAGGACGCTCGCGGCGATCGCGACGACGAACAGCGCCGTGGTGATCTGGAACGCCCGCGACCGCACCCGCGTGCCGACCTCCCGGCCGGCGACCAGGCGCAGCACCCGCCACGACCCCAGCTCGCCGTCCGCCTCATCCATCGCCGGCTCCACCGCCGCCATGACCGCCGCCATCGCCGGCGCCGACCACATCGCGGAACAGCTCCGCCAGCGACGGCCGGCGGGGATGGAACTCGCGCACCGGACCGCTCGCCAGCGCCGCGCGCAGCACCGCCTGGTCGTCGGCCCCCGGCTCGAGCTCGAGCACCGTGCGCGACCCGTCCCGCCCGCGCACCCGCACCCCGACCAGACCGTCCGCCCAGTCCGCCGGCGCGTCCGGGGCGTCCACGACGAGCCGCCCGCCACCGCCGGCCCGCAGCTCGTCGACCGGCCCGCAGGCGACCAGCCGGCCCGCCCGCACGATCCCGACTCGATCACACAGCCGCTCGACGAGGTCGAGCTGATGGCTGGAGAACACCACCGGCACCCCGGCGGCGCGCCGCTCCCGCAGCACCTCGCTCATCACGTCGACCGCGACCGGGTCCAAGCCGGAGAACGGCTCGTCGAGCACCAGCGCGACCGGATCGTGCACGAGCGCCGCGGCGAGCTGGACCCGCTGCTGGTTGCCGAGGCTGAGCTTCTGCACCTCGTCGTCGCGCCGCGCGGCGACGCCGAGCCGCTCGGTCCACCGTGCCACCGCCCGGCGCGCCGCCGCCGGCCCCAGGCCGTGGAGCTGGGCGAGGTAGTGCAACTGCTCAGCGACCTTCATCTTCGGGTACAGCCCGCGCTCCTCGGGCATGTAGCCGATCCGCCGACGGGTGCGCAGGGTCAGCGGCGCACCGTCGTAGCGGACCTGGCCGGCGTCGGCGGTGACCACCCCGAGGATGATCCGCATCGCCGTCGTCTTGCCGGCGCCGTTGCTGCCGACGAANCCGAACAGCTCGCCGGCCCGTACCTCGAACGACATCGCGTCCAGCGCCACGACGTCGCCGTAGCGCTTGGACACGGCGTCGACCTCCAGCCCCCCGTCGCCCATTCCCACCGCCTTCCTGCGCGATCCCGCGACCGCTTCGCGCCCCTGCACCAGGGACCGTTCGGACGAACATCCTCCCAGCAGCTCGGTTAGCGTGTTCGCGCCCACTTCGACCGCAGAATCGCACACCGCGCCAGCGGGTCGGGCGGCCGACTGCGGTCTGTCGGCGGCGCGGTTCCGGTGCCGACGGGTGGCGATGCCCAGCAGGAGGAAGCCGGCGAGACACAGGATGCAGCCAGCCGCGGTGCAGGTGCGAGTCTCGGCGGAAGTGGCGCCGGCCAGGCGCGGAATCGTGTTGAGGGGCGCCGCGCAGTAGAACAACAGCAGGACCCAGCCGCGCGTGCGTATCGGCGCCAACCATGTACGCAGGCGGCGGGGCACCCGGTTGGCGGCCAGGACCAGTCCCGCGGGCAGCACCGTGAGGGAGAACAGGGCCAGGCCGATCCACTGCCACATCATGATGCGGGGACTCCTCTGCTGAGGCGCCGTGCTCGTGCTGCCGTTCGCGAGCGGCAACGACGATTACCCGTGATTGCGGGCTTGTCGCCCTATCCTGAGGCATGGACACCGTGCCCCCGGGTGGCTACAAGTGGATCGTCGGGTTCTCGACGGTCAACCTCGTGGTGGCAACCGTGGGGTCCGCGGCCGTCCGCCGACGGTTCGGTGACACCGCAGCGCAGACCTTCCAGCGTCGCGCCGGCACAGTGGTCAGCGGCCTGTTCATCGTGTGGGCGGCAGTCTTCTGGGGCCTCTTCCCCTATGGCCTCTTCGGCGCGGGGCTGTTCCTGGTGTCGTTCCTCGTCGAGTGCTACTGCCGTCGGCGGGCACGCGCGGGGAGACCGCCGACCACGGACACGCGCTCACAGACACGCCGTGACGATCCGACTGCAGACCAATCGCGCTCGACAGCGGATTGACGCCAGAGCCCCTCGGATGTCCTGCTGACCACTCCCCCGGCCGGTATCGGGCACCGTCAGCTCGACGGGACGAGCAGTCCCGCCATGGCGAGCTCGACGAGCCGGCCGGCCTGGTCGGCGGACATCTGCTCGGCGACCCAGGCGGCGGCGTTCATGAGGGCGAAGATGTCGGCGCCCGTCGCCTCGCGCCGCAGCGCGCCGGCCTCGCGCGCCCGCGCGATGAGCCGGTCACCGATGTCGGTCATCTCGACGCACGCCTGGTGCAGCTCGGAGGCCTCGTCGTCGACGCCCTCGGCAAGCACGGCGGCGAGCCCCTGGTAGGCAGCGGCGTGCGCGATGACGGCGTGCACCCAGGCGGTGAGCGCCGCGGCGGCGCCGGGCTCGTCGAGCAGATCCGCCCCGCGTGCGAACAGGGCGTCGTTGCGCTGGTGCAGCAGCGCGCCGAGCAGCGCGCGGCGGTTGGGAAAGTGTGCGTAGAGCGTGCCGATCGCGACCCCGGCGCGGCGGGCGATGCCCTCCAGCGAGGCGTTCGTGCCCTGGGCGCGAAACACTGCGTCGGCCTCGGCCAGCAGCCGCTCGCGGTTGCGCCGCGCGTCGGCGCGCGGCCGCCGCCCGGACTCGGTCATTCACCCTCCATGGGCATCCATCCTCGGACGAACATCCGTCCTCGACAAACCTGAGGTTGCCTCGGAATACTGTTCCTGAGGCATCCTCAGATTAGCGGACGAGACCTTCGGGAGACACGGATGATCCTGGTAACCGGTGCCACCGGCTCCATCGGACGACCCCTCGTGCGCCGGCTGCAGCGCGCCGGGGCAGCAGTGCGGGCGCTGGTCCGCGACGAGGCGAAGGGCCGCGCGCTGGGCTGCGAGTTCGTCGTCGGCGACTTCGACGACCCCGCGTCGATCGTCGCCGCCCTGGCCGGGGTCGACCGCCTGTTCCTCAACGGCGCGGGGGCGCAGCCGGCCGACGGGGAGCAGCCGATGGTCCGCCAGCAGAAGACGATCATCGACGCGGCGGTCGCCGCCGGCGTCGAGCGGGTGGTGAAGGTGTCGGTCTGGCACGCCCAGGAGGGCGAACGGCTCGCCGGGGGCGCCCACTGGCAGATCGAGCAGTACCTGAAGGCGTCGGGGCTGGGCTGGTCGATCCTGCAGCCGAACGGCTTCATGCAGAACTTCATCACCGGACAGGGGTCCTTCACCGCCGACGGAAACCTGGTCGGCGCGTACGGCGACGCCGCGGTCTCCTACATCGACTGCGCGGACATCGCCGCCTGCGCCGCCGCGCTGCTGACCGACCGGCCCGGCGACGGCGAGACCTTCCTGCTGTCCGGGCCGCAGGCCCTGACCCACGCGCAGATCGCCGAGAAACTCTCCGCCGCGCTGGGGCGAACCGTGCGCTACGTGAACCTGACGGTCGAGGAACTGGCCGCCGCGCTGAGGGCCCAGGGGCTGCCGCCCCGGTTCACCGAGGACGTCGCCGTCCTGACGCAGGGGCTGGCCAGCGGCACCGCGGCGCCGACGACCACGGCGGTGCGCGACCTCACCGGCCGCGCGCCCCGCACCTTCGACGAGTTCCTGGTCGCCCACCACGAGGCGCTGGCCGCCCTCGCCCCGGTGCTCCCCCGTTGATCGACACGTCGCAGGTAGCGGGACGCCGTCAACACTGTTGATTATCGGTCGGGGCGGCCTGCGGCCCTCACGCGGGTGCCGAGACGCGGTCGGCCACGAGGATGCGGCCGTTGCGCAGCGAGCGGCGGTGCTGGACCGGGGTGCCGAGATCCTGCGCGAGGGTGAGCAGGGAGTCGTCCCGGGTGACCGCGAAGCCGTGGACGCCGACGGCGCGGCGCAGGGCGGCCGGCGTCCACACCGAGCGGTTCGGCTCGCGGGTCATCGGATTCGCCTGCCGGGACAGGGCGCTGAGCAGGCGCGCCGCCCCCCGGCCGAGCGGCGCCGAGGGTGCCGGGGTGTGGTAGTGCACGATCAGGCGGCTGCCCGCGGCGGAGCGGTCGCCGACGATCCGCAGCGTCCGGGTGACCTCGCCGCGGGTGAGGTAGGGCACGACGCCCTCCCAGATCCAGATCGTCGGGACCGACCGGCGGTGGCCGGCGGCGGCCAGCGCCGCGGCGAGGTCGTCCCGGCTGAAGTCCACGGGCACGAAATGCGGCGACGCGCCCGCCGGCGCCAGCTCGCCGGCGCGGTCCCGCTTGTCGCGCTGCGACGCCGGATGGTCGACCTCGAACACCGGCGTGGCGGCGAGTTCCGCCATCCGCCACGCCCGCCCGTCCAGCCCCGCCCCCAGGATGACGACCTGCGCCGCGGCAACGGGCACGCCGGCCCCGACCTCGACCTCGACGTCGGGGCCGGGGCCGGCGTCAGGGTCAGGGCCGACGCCGACGCCGGCGCCTGGGCCCGCGGGGGCTTCGCCGGTGGCGGGTAACGCCTGGCGGACGGCCTCGTCGATCGCGACGGTGCGCGGCGCCATCACCTCGGCGCAGGCGCGCACCATCTCGAAGGTCAGCCGCGGCCCCCAGCCCGCCGGCGCGTCCTCGGATCGCACCTCGTCGACGATGCCCCGCTCGGCGGGAAGCAGGAACGCCCTCGCCGTCGGATCGTCGAACCGGCCCGGGGCGAGCCGCCCGTGGGCGACAGCCCGTCCCTGGCAGACCATCACGGCCGTGCGGCTGGCACCGCCCGTTCCGCCCATCGGCCGATGACCTCTCCCCCGCGGCCGTCCTGCGGCAGAGCCCCGTGCCCTCATCGCCCGCCTCCCTCACCCTCCCCCGCCGGCCGCGGCCCGCCCCGCCGGGCGCCCCGCGTCGACGACGCCGGAGTTCCGGCCCTCATCGTCGCAGCCCACACGTCCCGGCGGCCCGGCCAGGGTCCCTTCACACCGCGTCGGGCGGCCTGTCCCGCTCGCCGCCCGCCGCGGGCCCGCGGTCGCCGGGCTGCGGATGGCGGGCGTAGTCGCCGCCGGCGAGCACGGTGATCCCGGCAGCCACGGCGAGGGCGATGACGGCGATCCGCCCGGCGGTGTCGTCGAAGATCCCACCGATGGCGTCGAAGATCTTCACGACCACTCTGGCGGTGACCGCGGCCATGACGGCACGGCCGAGGATCCGCACCACGATCGCGGCGGTCGAGCGGCCCCCGCCCGTCATGTCCCGCTCCGGCCAGGACGCGCCGCGCGCGCCGCCGCCCCGGCCCGCCACGGCACCCGCCGCCCCGCGATCATCGGATCCACTGGACCATCCACTGTCCTCATCCCCACGTGCCCCGCCGGTCCGGCCGGCGTCCGGTTGCCCCGTCACCGGTGTCGGCGTGCCGCGGTCGTGCCCGCGATGTGCCGCGGCACGGCGGCGGTGCTTCGCCGCCGGCGGGCGGGATATCGGCGGCGGAAGCGGGCAGAGAGCCGGAGGTCAACGTCATCCGTGGGGACGTCCGCCGCGGCGGGAACCGGTCGCGGCGGACGGCGAGCCCGCAACGGCGAAGGTATGGGGGTGGCATGCCCGGCAACGACAGCGGCGGGTTGGGGACGATCCGCACGGCGATCCCGGCCCGACTCGACCGGCTTCCCTGGGCCCGGTTCCACTGGATGATCGTCATCGGGTTGGGGACGGTGTGGATCCTCGACGGCCTCGAGGTGACGATGGTGGGCGCGGTGGGTTCACGCCTCACCGAATCGGGCAGCGGAATCTCGCTGTCCGCCTCCGACATCGGCACCGCGGCCGCGATCTACGTGCTCGGAAGCTGCCTGGGTGCATTGTTCTTCGGTCAGCTCACCGACCGTTTCGGCCGGAAGAAACTGTTCCTGCTGACCCTCGGCGTCTACATCGTGGCGACGACGGCGACGGCGTTCTCGTGGGCGCCGTGGTTCTTCTTCCTGACCCGGTTCTTCACCGGCGCCGGAATCGGCGGTGAATACGCGGCCATCAACTCGGCGGTCGACGAGCTGATCCCGGCACGGGTACGGGGCCGGGTCGACCTGCTCATTAACGGCTCCTACTGGCTGGGCTCCGCGGCGGGCTCGGCACTGACCGTTTTCTTCCTGTCCGAGCGCATCTTCCCGACCGATGTCGGCTGGCGCCTCAGCTTCGGCCTCGGCGCGGTGCTCGGGCTGGTCATCCTCGTCGTGCGCCGGCACGTGCCGGAAAGCCCGCGCTGGCTGTTCATCCACGGCCACGCCGACGACGCCGAACGGATCGTCGGCGACGTCGAACAGACCGTCGAGGCCGAGACGGGCATTCGGCTGGCCGCCCCGGACAGGCAGATCACCGTCCGCCAGCGCACGGTCATCCCGCTGCGGACGATCGCCTCGACGGCGTTTCGCACCTACCCCCGCCGCGCGGTGCTGGGACTGGCGCTGTTCGTCGGGCAGGCCTTCCTGTACAACGCGTTCACCTTCGACCTGGGCACGATGCTGACGACGTTCTACGGGGTCAGCTCGTCGGCGGTGCCGGTGTTCCTCGTCGTCTACGCCCTGGGTAACTGCGCCGGCCCGCTGCTGCTCGGCCGGCTGTTCGACACCGTCGGGCGCAAGCCGATGATCGCGTCCACCTATCTGGCCGCCGCCGCGCTGGCCGTGCTGCTCGCCGTGCTGTTCGACGGCGGCGCGCTGACCGCGTGGACGTTCCTGCTGCTGGTGGCGGCCACGTTCTTCTTCGCCTCGGCGGGGGCGAGCTCGGCGTACCTGACGGTCAGTGAGATCTTCCCGATGGAGACCCGGGCACTGGCGATCGCGTTCTTCTACGCCGTGGGTACCGCGGTCGGCGGTATCACCGGCCCGCTGCTGTTCGGCCACCTCATCGACACCGGCCGCACCGGGCCGGTGATGGTCGGCTTCCTCGTCGGCGCGGCGGTGATGGCCGTCGGCGGTGTCGCCGAGCTGCTGTTCGGCGTGGACGCGGCCGGCCGTTCGCTGGAGGACATCGCCGCCCCCCTCACCGCTACTGAGGACGGCGACGAGCCGTATCCCGACGAGCCGACCCGCACGTCCGGCCCAGACCGGTCGGCCGCCGCCGTCGAAGGCGGCTGACGGTCAGGGGCAGCCGCGATCCGGCTGCCCCTGACCAGCTACCCGATGTTCACCCACGGGCTCGCAGGCGCGCCGCCGGCCGGACGGCGCGTGACGGCCCGGTGGCGGATCTAGCGGGCCCGCGGACCCGCGTCGCGCTGGACCGGTACCCGCACGCCGCCGGGCGGCGCCGCCCGGCGGAGCTCGGTGAGCTCCGCCAGCCACAACTGGGCGAGACGCTCGTGGTTCGGCACACTGTCGCTGGCTGCGAACGTGATCCCGATGCGGTCCCCGAGGCCGAACAGCGCGACGGACAGGTGCTGGCGTCCGACGAGCAGCGGCCCGGTGCCGATCAGGTCGGTGACGGCGCGTCCCGCGACGGCCAGCGGCCCGCGGATCGTGCGGGCGTTGGTCGCCACCATGGCCAGCTCCCGGGTGCGCCCCCCGAAGCTCGCCGCGTAGGACAGCATGCGGGGGGTGGCCCGCGCCGCCACGGCGGGAAAGTGGTGATGCTCCACCACGCCCATCCCGCCGTCCTTGAGCCGGCGGGTCACCTTGGCGATGCGGGCCAGCCGCCGGGCCGGGTCCGGTTCGCCACACGGCAGCGGGACCCGCACTCCCGAGGTGTAGTTCGACAGCACGTTCTGGTCGGCGGCGATGCGGATGCTGACGGGCATCAGCGCGTGGACGGGCCGGGAGTCGTCCCGCCACTCCGGAAACGACCACGCCCGCACCGCGCCGGCCAGGGCGGCCAGGTAGACGTCGTTGACCGAGGCGTCGTGGCGGCGGGCGACGTCCCGCATCGGCCCGAGCTCGGTGGTGATCCAGGTATGCCGCGCCGGGCCCACCGGCTGGCCGCCCCAGGCGTCGAGAACGCGCGTCGGCGACAGGCAGCTCAGCCCCCGGCTGACGAAGCGCAGGTAGTCGCCGGCCTGCGGGCGGGGGATCGACGCGGGCAGCCCCAGGTCGGGCTCGTCCTCGCCGCCGAACAGCAGGTGCAGCGACCGGTAGAGGGCCGCGCCGTCCTGGGCGATGTGGCTGGTCCGGTAGACGACCACGGCGCCCGCGCTCCCGCGCTCGCACAGCAGATAGAGCATCCACGGCTGGGCGCTGGTGTCGACGGGGCGCCTGGCGATCCCGTCGATCGCGGCGCGGATGCGCCGGTCACCGATCGCGTCGCCGCCGATCAGACCGGCGACCTCGGCCGCGCTCGGCAGCTCCACGGCGACGACGCGCTCGTCGACCCTCATCTCCGGGTCGCAGACCCAGTGGGTCTCGTGCACCGTGGAGCGGCGGTCGGCCGGGCGGACCGTGACCGTCTCCAGCCGGTCGGTGAGCATCCGCGCCCGCGGCGCACGCAGCCGTTCGGCGACGTGCGCCCGCAGGTCCGCCAGCTCCACCGGTCCGTCGAGGAACAGCACCGCGCCGACGTCCTGGTATTCACCGGGATTGAGCCGGTGGAAGGCGAGATAGGCGCGGTCCCCCGCGGTCAGCGGGCGGGCGAATGCCCGGTTGTAGCCGGTCTTCGAGACCGTGTCGAGGAGGGTCATCAGGCGCGCCCCCAGCCCGTCGCCGGGCATTGGGTGCAGGCCTTGACAACGCGATCAATAATGTTAGCAGATCGACGCACGGATGCGTCGTGGATACCTGTACCCATGTACCTGTTTATCCGCGGGCCGTTCAGCCCATCCAGCCTTGTGTCGTACGTCTCCACACGGATGGGCAGGACGGGCGAGAACGATCCCGCCGGAGGGCACGAGCAGCAAGGGAAATGCAGGTGAGGGCGGGTCCGGCACGCTACCGACGCCCGGCCGGGACATCAACACGAATGGGCTACGGTGCTACCGCGACCGGGGTTACACGAATTCCCTCGATATTCGCGTGATAATTGCCGGAGTGCCGATCGGGGGACACCCGGGGACAAGGGATTTGGCCTTCGTGGAGGTGTGCGGCTCCCCGGCGCGCCCATCGTCGGGGCACGGCCGGCCCGGTCGCTCGCCGTGCGGACCCGGCGTCGACGAGAGGTGCCGGTAACGCGGCGGGGCCGAGGTCTTCGCCCAGATCGGGACGGTCGATCTGGGCCAGGCGGCGCGGGTCCTGCTGCAGGTCCAGACCCACATGCTCCAGGGCATGATCGACGGTCTTGGCGGGTCGTCCCGGCTCTGACCTGCGCGTCACCGACGTTGCGGGGTCCGAGGCGACCGGCGTGGTTGCAGGGCGTCGCCGGGATATGCTTTTATTCACCAAAATTGTTGAGAAAGCCGCGGGCGCGGCTGGAGAGAGGACCCGATGAGGACGATTGTGATCACGGGCGGAACCGACGGCATCGGCCGGGCGCTCGCGGACGTCCACCTCCACCGTGGCGACGCGGTCCTCATCGTGGGCCAGAGCGCCGAGAAGGGGGAACGGTTCCTCGACTCCGCGCGCGAGCTCGGCGCCGGCGATCGGGCCCACTTCGTGCGGGCGGATCTGAGTCTGATCGGCGAGAACATCCGGCTGTTCGAGGAGGTCGCCAGGGTCCTTCCCACGGTCGACGTCCTGGTGCTGGGTGCGCGCTACCACCGGTCGGTGCGCACCGAGACACCCGAGGGTCTGGAGAGCAACTTCGCGCTGTTCTACCTGAGCCGTTTCCTGCTCAGCCACGGGCTGGCACCGTCGCTGGAACGCGCCGCGACACCGATCGTTCTCAACGTGGCGGGGCCGGGGGGAACGAGCCCGATCCAGTGGGACGACCTGCAACTGCGCCGGCACTACGTCGGGACCGGGGCGCTGGGCCACGGCGGTCGGCTCAACGACCTGCTCGGCGCCGGGTTCGCCGCCGTGCACCCGGACAGCCGGATCAGGTACATCCTGTTCCACCCCGGCGTCGTGTCGACCAGCTTCTCCGGGGAGTACGACCAGGCCACCGCCGCGCAGGTCGCCGGGCTGAAGGTGACCGGCAAGACGGTGGCACAGAGCATCGGCCAGATCCTGCCCTGCCTGGACCGGCCGCCGGCCGAGCGCCTGAGCGCCTTCACGGAGGGCAGGCGCATCGACGTGGACACCCCGTACTTCGACCGCGACGAGGCGGCCCGGCTCCACGAGATCACCGAGAAGCTGCTCAGGGTCTGATCCGCCCGGGTCCGCTGAGGGGTGTGACCGAACGCCGGGTGAGGCGGGAATGGGGTGTGTGCCCGGGGTCGTTACGCTGCCCTTGTGAGCGAACATTTCGACGTGGTGGTTCTGGGTGCGGGTCCGGGCGGGTACGTGGCCGCGATCCGTGCCGCCCAGCTCGGTCTGACCACGGCAGTGGTGGAGGAGCGGTACTGGGGCGGGGTCTGCCTGAACGTGGGCTGCATCCCGTCGAAGGCGCTGCTGCGCAACGCCGAGCTCGTGCACACCCTCACCCACGAGGCCAAGACGTTCGGCATCTCCGTCGACGGCTCGATCACGGTCAACTACGGGGCGGCGTTCCAACGCAGCCGGAAGGTCGCGGACGGCCGGGTCAAGGGCGTCCACTTCCTGATGAAGAAGAACAACATCACCGAGTACTCCGGGCGCGGCACGTTCGTCGACGACCACACCCTGTCCGTCGCCGGTGCGGACGGCTCGACCAGCACGGTGACGTTCGACCACTGCATCATCGCCGCCGGTGCCACGCCGCGGCTGCTGCCGGGCACCTCGCTGTCCGAGCGGGTGGTCACCTACGAGCAGCAGATCCTCAGCTCCGAACTGCCGCGCAGCATCGTCATCGCGGGCGCCGGGGCGATCGGCGTCGAGTTCGCCTACGTGCTGCGCAACTACGGCGTCGACGTCACGATCGTCGAGTTCCTCGACCGCATGGTGCCGCTGGAGGACGCCGAGGTCTCCGTCGAGCTCGCCCGCCACTACAAGAAGGCCGGCATCACGGTGCTGACCTCCACCCGCGTCGACACCATCGACGACTCCGGTGACACCGTCAAGGTCACCGTGACGGGCAAGGACGGCGTGTCGCAGGTGCTGGAGGCGGAGAAGGTGCTCCAGGCGATCGGCTTCGGGCCGAACATCACCGGCTACGGGCTGGAGAACACCGGCGTGGCGCTGACCGAGCGCGGCGCCATCGACGTCGACGGCTACTGCCGCACCAACGTCCCGCACATCTTCGCCATCGGCGACGTCACGGCCAAGCTCATGCTCGCCCACGCCGCCGAGGCCATGGGCATCATCGCCGCGGAGACGATCGGCGACGCCGAGACCTACCCGCTGGACTACGTGATGATCCCGCGGGCGACGTACTGCCAGCCGCAGGTCGCCAGCTTCGGCTACACCGAGGCGCAGGCCCGGGAGAAGGGCTTCGACGTGCAGGTCGCGAAGTTCCCGTTCTCGGCGAACGGCAAGGCGCACGGCCTCGGCGAGACCGCCGGCTTCGTGAAGATCCTCAGCGACGCCAAGTACGGCGAGCTGCTCGGCGCGCACCTGATCGGCCCCGACGTCACCGAACTGCTGCCGGAGCTGACCCTCGCGCAGCGCTGGGATCTCTCCGTCGCCGAGCTCGCCCGCAACGTGCACGCCCACCCGACGCTGGGCGAGTCCGTCAAGGAGGCGATCCACGGCCTCGCCGGCCACATGATCAACTTCTGAGCTGTGGTGGCTCGGCGGGTGCGCCGAGCCGCTGCGTTCCGATGACCTTGAGAAGTTGCAGCGCCCGGTGGGTGGGAGTCCCGGGTGCCGCGCTGTACAGGATGATCCACTGGTCTCGCTCGGGATCGTGCAGCGCGTCGCAGTCGAGATCGAGCCAGCCGACGTCGGGATGGTTCAGCCGCTTGCGCGTCGAGCGCCGGACCCGCACCTCGTGTTCGTTCCACAGCCGGCCGAAGTCATCGCTGGCGTCGAGGAGCCGACGCACAAGATCGCGAATGCCCGCGTCGTGGGGATAGCGTGCGGCGGCGGCGCGCAGATCCGCGACGGACTCGCGGGCGAACTGCTCCGCGCTGGTTGCGTCGTGACGTTGCCGGGCACCCGGACGGGTGCGGATGTAGTACTCGACGGACATCCCGGCGAGCTGGGCGACCTCCTGCCGGCGCAGCCCGGGCGTGCGGCGACGGTAGCCGGCTTCCAGGCCGACGTCGTCGGGCTGTAGCCGGGCTCGGCGATGGCGCAGGAACGCGGCCAGCTCGCCGCGGTCCACTTTTTCCATGGAATCAGCGTGTCCTACCGCCGGCATCGGCACCATGGGATGGCCGGTACCACCCTCGACGAGGCTCTCCCGCGGCCCCGCTCCCAGGCGGCACGGTACAGGCATGACCTCGACCACGACCAAGAAGGTCGTTCTGATCACTGGGGCGAACAAGGGCATCGGCTTCGCCTCGGCGACGTCGTTCGCCCGCGACGGGCACACCGTGTTGCTGGGCGCCCGCAACCCGCGCCTCGGTGGACCGGCCGCCGCGGCCCTCGCCCAGCGCGGACTGGACGTCACCTTCGTCCACCTCGACGTCACCGACGAGTCGACGATCGCGCAGGCCGCGGCGTTCATCGACGCTGAGTACGGTCACCTGGACGTCCTGGTCAACAACGCCGGTATCACCCGTGACCGGAGGCGTCCGCCGTCGGAACTTCCCGTCACTGCGTTGCGGGAGATCTACGACACGAACGTCTTCGGCGTCGTCGCCGTCACCAACGCCATGATCCCGCTGCTGCGCAGGTCCCGCAGCGGATTCGTCGGCAACGTCTCCAGCGGGCTCGGCACGGTCGCGTTCCTGGCCAGCCCCGACCCGGCGCTGGAAAGCTACGCCCAGCTGCTCGGCTACAACTCCTCCAAGGCCGCGCTGAACGCGATCACTCTTGTCTACGCGCGGCATCTGCGCGCCGACGGCATCACCGTCAACGCCCTGTCACCAGGCTTCTGCGCCACCGACCTCAACGGCCACACCGGCCACGACACCGCCGAGGAAGGCGGCGCTCGCATCGCGGCACAGGTACTCACCCGCCACGAGGACGGCTCAGGGGTGTTCCTGAGCGAGAACGGCGGCACCTATCCCTGGTGACCGCTATCCCTGGTGACCGCGCAGGACTGGTCGCCGTCAGGCGGGGGCACCCTGGTGCCGCCATGCCTGCGCGGTGTGCCGCGTCAACACGCCGGCCGCGAGGGCGCGCAACTGCTCGACCTCGGCGGCGGCCAACCCGGCGAACAGCTCGGGCTCCGCCTCGTCGAGCAGCGTCTCGGCCTGGTTCAGCAGGCGCTGGCCGGCCTGGGTGATGGTGAGGATCTGGCGGCGCCGGTCGCGCGGGTCGCGGTCGCGGCGGATGAGCTCGGCCGTCTGCAGCCGGTCGAGGAAGGACACCAGGTCGCCGCTGTCGAGGTCGAGACGGGCGGCGACGTCGCGCTGGATGGCCGGGCCGAACTCGTCCAGGCAGCACAGGATCGCGTGCTGGTGCTGGTTGAGGCCGAGGGTCGCCAACCGCTCGGCACAGTGCATCCGGGACAGGGCGGCGAGCCGGGCGAGCACGAAACTCGTGCGGTGACGCAGCGCGGCGGGCAGCAGAGCGTCGGACACCGTCATGATCCCCATCCTAGCCGTCGGCCGCTGGCACCCCTATTCATTGGCGATGCCAGCGATTGGTATAACCAGCAGTATGCCTTGCAAGAGAGATCCCGACGGCCGGCTGCTGCTACCGGTGGTGCTGGCCGCCTACGTCCTGTACGGCTTCGACGCCAACGTGGTGAACGTCGCCATCCCCGACCTGCAACGCCGGCTCGGCGCCGGACCCGCGGCGCTCGAGCTCGTCGTCGGCGGCTACGTGTTCACCTACGCGGCGGGAGTCGTCACCGGCGGGCGGCTCGGTGACCTGTTCGGCCACCGCCGCCTGTTCCTCGCCGGGGTGACCGGCTTCGCCGCGGCCTCACTGCTGTGCGGGCTCGCGCAGGGACCCGTCGAGCTGGTGGCGGCCCGCATGGCGCAGGGCCTGACCGCGGCGGCGATGGTCCCCCAGATCCTGGCCCTGGTGACCGCGTCGTTCACCGACGCCGAGCGCTCCCGCGCGTTGGCCTGGTACGGGGTGGCCGGCGCGGTCAGCGGGATCGGCGGGCAGGTGCTCGGCGGGCTGCTGCTCGACGCCGACGTGTTCGGCCTGGGTTGGCGGGCCGTCTTCCTCGCCACCGCGGCGGTCGGCGTCGCCGTCGCCGCGGTGGCGAGATGGGTGCTGCCCCGCGCCGAGCGGCGGACCGCCGCCGGGCTGGAGCTGGATGTTCCCGGGGCGGTAGGGATCTCCGGCGGGCTCGGGCTCGCGCTGCTGCCGCTGGTGATCGGGCACGAGACCGGCTGGCCGGTGTGGGGCTGGCTGCTGCTGGCCGCCGCCGTCCCCACGATGGCGGCCGCAGTGCGCTGGGAGCGGTCCGTGGCGCGCGGCGGCGGGCAGCCCCTCGTCGATCCCGCCCTGTTCCACACCGCGACGTTCGCCACCGGTCTCGCGGTGAACGCCGCGTTCATGGCGTCGTTCAGCAGCTGCCTGTTCGTGCTGAGCCTGCTGTTGCAGGCGGGACTCGGGCTCGGTCCGCTGGCGGCCGGGCTGGCGTTCGCGCCGATGGGCCTGCTGGCGATCGGCAGCTCGTTCCTGGGGCGCCGCCTGGTCGCCCGCCTCGGCCCGGCGGTGCTGCTGGCGGGCTGCGCCGTGACCGCCCTGAGCTTCCTGACCCTGGCGGTGGCCCTGCACACCCATCCCGGCGGCCTGTCCCCCGCCTGGCTCGTCGCCGGGATCGCCGGGATCGGGGCCGGCAACGGGCTGATCCTGCCCTCGCTCGTCGGCGCGCCGCTGGCCGGCGTCCCCCGCGAGCGGTCCGGGGTCGCCGCCGGGGTCCTGACCACCACCCAGCAGTTCGCCAGCGTCACCGGTGTCGCCGTCCTCGGCGCGGTGTTCTTCTCCCGGCTGGGCATCCATCCCGACCGCGGCGCGCACATCCGCGCCGCCGAGTCCGCGTTCTGGCTCGGCCTTGTCCTGGTCGTGGTGATGACCGCCCTGATGGCCCGCCTCGCCTGGCTCGATCCCGCCCGGCGCCACGGCCGGCCGACGGCTGCTCCCACAGCATGTGAGGAACGCGCACCAACCCCCGTGATCACGACTGCAGACGCGCCCTAGCGGGCCCCGGCGCCCGTCGGTCGGCGCGGGCGGAAGAGGACGCTGGGGGTGTCCGCGCCGGGGCGGACGTGGAACGCCGCCCGGACGGGTTGGCCGATCCTCGCCTCCCCCGGCGCGACCCCGTCGAGCCGGCCGGGCAGCCGGACCCCCTCGTCCAGGCTGACCAGCGCGAGGACGTACGGCGGGCGGCCGGCGAACGCGGGCACGCTGGGATGGCGGATGACGAGGTAGCTCTCGACGACGCCGGTGCCGGCCGACGGTGCGAAGTCCGTCGACCCCGCGCAGTGCCGGCAGCGTTCCGGGCGCGGTGGCAGCCAGCTTCGGCAGTCCAGGCACCGGGACAGCACGAACCGGTCCTCACGCAGCGCGGCCCACAACGGCCCGATGCCGTCGTCGTCCTCGGGTGGTGGCCCGGACGCTGCCGCGGAGTCCACCCCGCCCGCAGTGTCCCCGCCCGCAGTGTCCCCATCCGCCATGTTCTCCGCGCCCGCCGCGAGATCCGCCGCAGCCGGCGCCCGCTCGGTCGCCGCCTCCCCCGCACCGTCCGCCTCCCCCGCACCGTCCGCCTCCCCCGCACCGTCCGCCACCGCCGGTGCCACCGCCACCGCCACCGCGGCTGCCGGTGCCGTCCCGGTCGCCGCATCCCTGGAACTGTCTGCCGCCGCCGGCAGAATCACGGTCTGCGCGTCCTCGCCGAGGTCCGCCCCGGCCGCAGGATCGGCGGTCCCCGCAGCGGCGACGCCCTGCGCACCCGGGGGGTCTGCCGCCACCCGGCGTCCGGTCGGGTCCGCTGCGGGCGGTGATTCCGCGCTCGGTGATTCCGTTCCCGATTCCTCGCGGGTGTCGGAGGTCGTGGGGGACGGGGCGGTTGCAGGGGACGGGGCGGTCGTGGGGGACGGGGCGGTCGTGGGCGTGGCCGAGGGGATCACCCTGACCGACGGGATCCTGGTGGACGGGTGGATGGCGGGCGGGGAGCCGGCCGCCGACGGGTCCGGCGGGCGGGCGACCGGGCGAAGGACGCGCACGTGGGGTTGACCGCTGATCATCTGCTCCGCACCGCCGTTCTCACGATCCCCTCCGACTACCGCCGGCGCCGTCGGGGCCCGTCCCCGCCGGTGACGAGCGTCACCGCCCCTGCCGGCGGCCGGCGCCCGACGACGCCCACCACACCATGGTGGTTCATCCGATGGAGCTACGCCTCAGACACGGACTCCCCGTACGAATCGGTCGGGGAGGGATGCGGGCATACCGCGACGGACCCGCGCCGGTGACGGGCGGGCCGACCCGGTCGAACGCCTATCCTGGATCACAGTTCTTGGATCACGGTGGGTCACCGACGTCGCCGACGTCACCGGGCGCCAGGCACCGGGCGCCAGGCACCGGGCGCCAGGCACCGGGCGCCAGGCACCGACATCGGCCGGGATCGCGCCGGGAGCACGGTCCGGGTCGCGCCGCGAAGGGAGATGCCGGGTGGTGATGGTGGCGATCGTGAGCCCCGGCGCGATGGGCTCGGCGCTGGGGCGCGGCTACGTCGAGGGCGGCGCCCGGGTGGTGGCCTGTGTGGCGGGCCGCTCGGAGCGGACCCGCGCGCTCGCGGATGGCCTGGACCTCGTCGACTCCCTCGACGCGGCGGTCGGGGCGGCGGACATCGTCCTGTCGGTGGTGCCGCCGGGCGAGGCCGTTGCGGTGGCCGGCGCCATCCGTCAGTCGGCCGCCGCGTCGGGAGCGACCCCGCTGGTCGCCGACCTCAACGCGGTCTCCCCCGCCACGCTCGCGCGGGTGGGGCAGGCCCTGGGCGGCCTGGACCTCGTCGACGGGTCGATCTCCGGCCCGCCGCCCCAGGCGGCGTCCGGGCGAGCCCGCACCCGGCTGTACCTGAGCGGGCCGCGAGCCGGTGAGATCGCCGCGCTGGCCCATTCCCGGCTCGAATCGCGCGTCCTGGCGGGTCCGGTGGGCACCGCGAGCGCGCTGAAGATGAGCACGGCGAGTGTCTACAAGGGGCTCGCCGCCCTCTTCCTGCAGGCGACCGCGGCGGCGCAGCAGGCCGGGGTGCTCGACGTGATGCTCGACGACCTGGGGCCGACATTCCCCGCCCAGGTCGACGGGCTCGGATCGTGGCTCGCGTTGTCGGCGAGCAAGGCGGACCGCTACGTCGCCGAGATGCGCGAGATCGCCGCGACCCAGGCCGCCGCGGGCCTGCCGCCGGAGCTGTTCGAGGCGATGGCCGTGGTGTGGGAGCGGGTCGCCCGGTCCCCGCTCGGTGCACTCACCCCGGAACAGGCCGCCGGCGTGGCGGACGCGGCCGCGGTGATCCGCGCCTTCGGCCTGCCCGCCGCCGGGCATCCGCCCGGGGCCTGAGACCGAGACCGGCAGGCCACCCCACCCCCGCCCCGCGCCGCGTCCACGGGGCGGCGGTCAGCCGGTACCGACCACGCGGGCGAGCTCGGCGGCGATCTCGTGCGGGTCGCGGCCCTCGGTGTCCACGACCTGCCCGACGCGGCGGTAGGCGTCGTCGCGGGCGGCGAACATCTCGTTCAGGGTGGTCAGCAGGTCCTCGCCGAGCCAGGGCCGGCCCTGGCCGCGGCCGACCCGCCGGGCCAGGGTCGCCGGGGTCGCCCGCAGGTAGACGACGCGGCCGGCGTCGGCGATGCGGCCGAGGTCGTCGGGGTTGTCGGCGACGCTGGCCGCGATCCCGGCGACATACGGCGCCGGGGTATCGAGCAGAGCGTGAAGCTGCCGCGACTCCTGGTCGTGCAGGGCTGCGCGGCCCAGGTCGGCCAGGGCGGGCGCGTCGAGTCCGGTTCGCTGCTGGAGCAGGGCGTCGTTGTCGAGGTAGGGCCGGCCGAGCCGATCCGCGAGCGCCCGGCCCACCGTCGACTTGCCCGAGCCCATCAGCCCGACGAGGAAGATCCGCCCGGCGCCACCGGTGGCGGCCCGTCCGACAGCCGGCACAGGCCGGGATGTTGACGACATCTGACCCGTGTACCCGCCGCCTGGAGCAGGTGAACACGGCACGAGAGCATCGACCGTGCGTAGCAGCCGAGGCCGGGCGTTACCGGCGAGACGCGGCCAGGAAGACCGTAAAAGGGTGATCGGCGAGTCCTTGTTGTTCGTTCTTCCGCCTTTAAATTCCGTCACAGGCACCCGTCCGGGACGCTTCCGATTGTGGCGTCAGATGCCCGGAGCTGGGCGCAGACATTCTAATTCCACGTCGGTTTGGCGCTGGCCGGACGGGCTGGGGTAGCGTCCCTTCCGCGCCCTCAGCGCGTTCGGATAATGACCGGAAGGGATCATAAAATGGCCCAGCAGGACCAGCAGCAGCAGCGCCAGCAGGTGGAGCAGCAGCTGCGCCAGAACTGGCGGCAGATCCGCTACCGCATCCTTGACCAGTTCGGTCAGGTCAGCACGGCGGACCTCGATGCCGCGACCGACATCGAGGACCTCGTCGCGCGCATTGCGGACAAGACGCACCACAGCGAGCGCTACGTCGAGAACCGCCTGCGTGAGCTGGCGGGCGTCGGTGGCGGCCAGGGCGGGCTCGGCGGCTCCGGCGAGCGTTTCGGCGGCGGCCAGCAGGGCGGCCAGGGGAACCTGGGGAACCAGGGCCAGCAGGGCCAGCAGGGCCAGCCGTTCGGCGCCCAGCAGTAGCCTCGTAGCTCAGGCCGGCCAATCCCGGCGCGCCATTGGTTAGTCGGTGCGTCGCCCAGCTTTCCTTCGCTACTCGGCGCGCGTTCTCAGCGCGCGCCGAGTAGCGATCTGAGCTCCAGCAGGTCGTCGATCAGCTTGACCGTGTCGGCGTTGCGAGGAAGCTGGCGTAGTTCTTCGAGCATCGCGTCGGTTTGCTCCATGCTGGGAATATCGTTGATTGACGCGACTATCGTCACGATTTCGGCCTCGGGAACACCGCCTGTCTGCATACCTCAGAGTCACACACGAGGGTTCACTCAAAATTAACTCAGGCTTCCTCCGCGTTAATTCTGGCGCCGGTCTCGGCACGGAGAGTGAGAGTCCACCCCTCATGTCACCATCCGTGTCGAACGACTGACCCCGCCAGCCGCGCGTGATCGGCGTCGGGAAGCCAGTCGCGGCCGGGTGCGTACTCGAGCCAGCGACGGCGGGCGGCGGTCTCGGCGAAGGCGCGCTGCAGGTCGCGGCCCGCGGCGCACGGTTCGCCCCGCCACAGCAGCGACCACGCGTACAGCGGCGTCGGGTCCACCAGCGGCACCCCTCGCAGGCCGGCGTCGGCGGGCAGCACCATCTCGGCGGGCAGCACGCAGACGTAGCGCGGGTCCGTGCGCGGACGCTCCAGCAACGGTTCCAGGCCGAGGTTGGCCGCGGCCGCCTCGGCCGCAATCCCGAACCTGCCGGCGAAGCGGCGCAGGAAATCCAGCCGGTCGAGGGGCGCCGGGCACCACAGCACGCTGCCGCGCAGGTCCGCGGGACGCACCCGCCCGCCGCCGGCCAGCGGATGGGCGGGGTGGAGGACCACGTCGAGTGGCTCCAGGCGGACGAGCCGGTGCGCGAACGACGGTGCGAGGCCCCCGCCAGCACCCGCGTGCTCGCGGGGGGTGTGATCGGTGAGGGCGTGATCGGTGATCGCGTGCACGCGACCGAAGCCGAGGTCGATCGATCCGCGGGTCAGCGCGTCGACGGCCGTGGGCAGGTCGCGGCTGGCGCCGAGTTCCATGGCGAGCGTCGGGGCGTCGTCGAGGACGGCCCGCAGGGTGCGCATCGGGCCGTAGAGGTGGCCCCACACGTCGACGCGCAGCGGACGGAGTTCCGTTCTGGCCGCGGCGACAGCACGGTCCCCGGCCCGCAGCGCCGCCCGGGCCGGCTCCAGGAACCGCCGTCCCGCGTCGGTCAGCTCCACCGCGTGCCCGGACCGGTGGAACAGCGCGACGCCGAGAGCGTCCTCCAGCCGGGCGATCCGTTTGGACAGCGCCTGCTGGGTGAGGAACAGTCGCCGGGCGGCCCGGCCGAAGTGCAGCTCCTCGGCCGCTGCCACGAAAGCCCGCGCCTGGCCCAGGTCGAGATCCACGGTCACCACCATGGCCGACCACCCTCGGTTGTCAAGGCGGACGGACGGCTGTTGGCCGGCGACGGCGACCGGGCGGCAGGCTGGCTGGCACGTCCGCGACAACGCCGTTCTCACCCGGGAGGAACGTTGACCACGAATCCCGCCAGCCCCGCGACCGGAGGCCCCGCATCCGCCGGACCGGCGAGCGACGACGCGCGGGCGGTGGTGGTCCGCTACGTGGAGGCCGTCCGCGACGGCGACGCCGCGGTGATCCGCGACAGCTTCGCCGCCGACGCCGTCTGGCACTATCCGGGCAGTCTGCCGATCTCGGGTGAGTGGCGGGGACGCGCCCGCATCGTCGACGACTTCCTCGGCGGGATGGGCAGGCGGCTGCAGAGCGGCGCGCCGCTGCTCGTCGAGCTGACCGGCATCCTCGCCGAGGGCCCGCGGGTCGTCGCCACCTGGACCTCCCGGGGCACCGCCGCCAGCGGCGCACCGTACGACAACCAGTGCCTCGGCATCTTCGAGGTCCGCGACGGTCGCATCGTCTCCGTCCGGGAGTACACCGACACCGACCACGTGGCCCGCGTCCTGTTCGCCTGACCGCCGGACGCCGCGACCGTCCCACCCGAGCACGGCCACCCACCCGAGCACGGCCACCCACCCGAGGACGGCCACCCACCCGAGGACGGCCACTCGGCCGGGTCGCGAGGCTCAGCCGAAGGCGCCCTGGGCGCGGTAGTCGTCGACGGTGGCGGCGTCGAGGCCGAGGCCGCGCAGCACCTCGGCGGTGTCGGCGCCGAGTTCGGGAGCGCGGGTGCGGGCGCGGGCGGGTTCGCCGTCGAACTGGTAGGGCGGGACGACCACCCGGAACGGCGTGCCGTTCTCGGCGGTCAGCTCGGAGAGGTACCCGTTCTCCCGGACCTGGACATGATCGTGGACCTCGGCGGGGGTCAGTGCGGGCGCCCACACCCCGGAGAACCCGGCCAGGGTTTCGCGCCACTCGTCGAGGGTGCGCTCGGCGAAGATGCCGTCGAGCACCTCGACGCAGGCACGGTTGTGGGTGAAGCGGGCGGCGGCGTCGAGGAACCGCGGGTCGGCGACGAGCTCGGGACGGTCGAGGACCAGGCACAGTTCGTCCCAGAACCGGTCGGCCTGCAGGCAGACCAGGTTGATCCAGCGGCCGTCCTTGGTCCGGTAGTAGTTGACGATCGGGTTTCCCGGGGCGCGGCGGTCGGCCCGCGGCACCTCGCCGGTGAACGGCGCGGCGGCGATGTCCGCACCCAGCGCCCACATGCCGGTGTTGAGCAGCGAGACGTCGACGACGGCGGTCTCGCCCGTCCGCTCCCGGCGGTAGAGGGCCATCGCGACGGCGCCGGCGATGGTGTTGCTGCCCTGCAGGTCGTAGAAGGCCGCCGGCTGGGCGACCGGCTCGTCGTCGGCGGCGCCGGTGAGCTTGTGCAGGGTCCCCGAGCTCGACCAGGCCGCCGCCGAGTCGTACCCGCCGGTGTTGACCATCGGGCCGCGGCTACCCCAGCCACTGCCGCGCACGTAGACCAGGCGGGGGTTCACCGCCCGCAGGTCGTCGACGTCGATGCCGAGGCGGGNGCGTAACGCCGGCAGGTAGCTGGTGAGGAACACGTCGGCGTCGGCGACGAGGCGCAGCAGCAGCTCACGGCCGGCCGAGGTGGTCAGGTCGAGGGTGACGCTGCGCTTGCCGTGGTTGGGGATCTCCAGGAACGGGTTGGGACCGCTGTCGTCCTGGTTGAGCAGGTTGCGCAGCAGGCGCTGCGGGTCGCCGGTGGGCGGCTCGACCTTGACGACGTCGGCGCCGAGGTCGGCGAGGATCGCGCCCGCGGCGGGCACGAACGTCCAACCGGCGATCTCGACGACGCTCACGCCCTCGAACGGTCTGCTCATCGTCCGCTCCTCCTCGCTGCACACCCGCTGCCTGAACCCCCAGGCCGTGAACCTAGTATGAACAGTAATCCATGTCAGCCAGATCACTCTTCTGACGGCGCGCAAACACCCGGCCACGAGTGCTGCTGGTGGTGGTGTCGCGAGGTGTTCGACTTCAAGATCAAGATCTTGGCGTACTGCACCGTCAACAGTGTTGATTATCTTGTACCAGCACCAGCCCCGAGTCCGACGCCTGGTGTTCCGCGGAACCGCACCATGCCGCCCGGGCACGGCGCCCTACTCGGCGACGAGGCGTTCGATGTCCGCCGGCTGCCACGCCCCGACGGCACCGGGCCGGGTGGCGAGATACCCGGCGATCCGGCCGGGCGGCCAGCCGTGCGCCTCGCGCAGGCCGGCGGCGAGCATGGCCAGGTAGCCGGCCGACGGCACGGTGGGACGCACGTCGGCCAGCGACCACGGCGCGGTGAACGTCAGAACGGGGACGCCGGCGCGGTGGCCGACGAGCACCAGCGTCTCGTAGCGGCCTGGACCCACCCGGGCCCGGCCGGTGCGCAGCACGGCGGCCAGGTCGAGGTCGACGTCGGGGGCGCGGTGCATCTCCTGGGCGGCGACGTCGGCGAACTGGCCGGCGGTGAGCAGGTAGGCCCGGCCGGCGACCTCCCCGGGGGCCGCCGGGTCGTAGAAGGCGATGCCGCCCGTCCAGATCCGCGACTCCAGCGCGAAGTACAGGGTGCCGGGCAGCATGACCGGAACCGCCAACCGCGGCGGGCGGGGATCACGGCAGCCGGGATGGCGGTGGTCGCTGCCCGGCGGGCGACCGCCGGCGAGGTAGTACGTCAGCCGGGCCCTGCGCATGTTCGAGCCGTAGCTTGCATACCAGACCAGCTCGGGCCCGGCCGATCGAGCCTGATCCGCTCGCCCGGCGGGCGCCGGTCCGCTCACCGGGCCGTCTTGCGCCCCGCCCGGGCACCGACCGCGGCGCCGTCGCCAGCGGTCCACCTCCCGCGGGCGTCCCCCCGCCGGGGCCGGCCGCGCGCACCCGGTACGCGACAACGCTTTCGCACCGTCACAGTATGCGGATCCTGTAGGTAGAAATCAGCCGGTTATGACAATTGTCAGGCACGGACGGCGACCGCACCCACGGTGGTAGGTCGGCCGGCGGAACGGACTGGCGGCCGGCCCCCCGCTCGCCCGACGCGAGGTCGACCAGGGCGTCGGCGCGTCGACGGCGGGCAGCGCCGCGCCTCAGCGCCGGCCGGGTGACGACAGGGGTGTGACCGGTCCGTTCACGACGATTCCGGCCACCGGTACCGGGTACGCCCAACGGGTGCCGCGATCCGCGTCGCTCGACGGAGGGAGGACCGCCGGACCCGCCCTGGACGTGACCGACTGTCTGTTGGAACGTCTCGACATCGGCCTGTTGGCCACCACGGCGTCCGACGGCGTGATCAGCGACGTCAACGACACCGCGAGCCGGATCCTCGGCCGCGACCGGGCCGCGCTGATCGGCTCCCGGCTGGGGGACCACCTGCTGCCCGGCGACGCCGCCCGGCTGCGGGACTACCACCACCGGCAGCTCGCCCACCTCCCACCGGACCCGGCCCACTCTGCGGTGCGCGGCCGGGCCGCGGGCGAGGCGCCGGAGCCGCCGCTGGCGGTGCGCCTGGTCCGCCCGGGCGGCTCGCTGGTGCCGGTGCTGATCGTCGCCACGGCGGTGCCCGGGGACGACGGGCCGCAGGTCGTCAGCCGGGTGCAGGACGTCACCGAGCAGGAGCAGGCGAACCGGTATCTGCGGCTCGTGCTGGACCACAGCCCGGTGTCGATGCTGCTGATCGACCAGTCGGGTCGCTCGGTGTTCGGGTTGGGCGCGCACACGGCCGAGGAGGCCGCGGGCCTCGCCGCCGCCGAGTCGGCGTCGGTGTTCGACGTGTTCGCCGATCATCCGCAGCCGATGGCCCTGCTGCGCCGGGGTCTCGCCGGTGAGCCCGGCGCGCGGATCGTCGGCGCGTTCGGCCGCTACCTCGATCTGCACGTGATGCCGATCCGCGACCCCATGGGCCAGGTCAGCCTGGTCGCGGCCATCACGATCGACATCACCGAGCGGGAAAGCGCCCGCGCCGCGCAGGCCCACCTCGCCGACCTCGCCCGCGAGGCCCTGGTCACCCTCGAGCCGGCCGTGCTGTGGCGCCGGGCGACGGCGGTGCTCGCCGAACATCTGGGGGCGACGGCGACCCTGCACGAGGTCGACGGGGATACCGGCGCGCTGGGCCTGGTGGCCACCGACGGTCCGTCGGTGTCGCGGACCGTGGCCGCCGCGATCGCCCAGCAGGCCCTGCGCGGACCCGCGGGGTCACGGTCGGCGACCGCCGGCGGCGAGGTGGACCCGCGCCAGGACGGCTGGTTCGTCCTCGCCGAGCCGATAGGTCTGCGCGGCGAACCTTCGGCGGTCCTCGCCGTCCAGCGGCCCCCGGGCGCCGCCGGGCCCCCGTACACCTCCCCCGGGACCGTCCTGCCGGCGGGGGTCGGGGCCTTCAACGACTCCGAACGCAGCTTCGTGGCGGCGGTGGCCGGCGTGCTCGGTGCGGCCGCGGCCCGCTTCGCCGCCGAGCGGGAGATCCGCTACCGCTCGCAGCACGATCTGCTCACCGGCCTGCCCAACCGGGCATCGCTGCTGGAGCGGCTGCGCAGCAGCCTGGCGGAGGACCACCGGGCGGGGGACGGCGAGGGCCGGGCGGGCGCGGGGCGCACCGGCATCGTGTTCGTCGACCTGGACAGCTTCAAGGCGGTCAACGACACCTACGGGCATCTGGCCGGCGACGCGCTCCTGCGCACGGTCGCCCGCCGGCTGCGTGCCGCGGTGCGACCGTGCGACGTCGTCGCCCGCCTCGCCGGCGACGAGTTCGCCGTGCTCTGCACGCGGATCGAGTCGGCCGACACCGTGGAGCGGGTCGCCGCGCGGGTCCTGGCCTCCCTCGCCGAGCCGGTGGCGATCGACGGCAGCACCAGCACCAGCACCATCACCATCACCGCCAGCGCCGGCGTGGCGGTCTCCGGGCCCGGCCTCACCGACCCCGACCGCCTGCTCAACGCCTCGGACATCGCGATGTACGCCGCCAAGCGCGCCGGCGCCGGGCGCTGCGTCGTCCACCAGGACTGGATGCGCCTGAGCGCGGGTCCGGCGCCCCCGTCCCTCGCACCTCCCGGGCCGCCCCCAGGGTAGGACGACGCCAGGACGGACCACGCGAGGACGGACCACGCCGGGACGGACGACGCCGGGACGGGTCAGGAAGGACGTGCGCCGATGTGCCGACTGTTCGGGCTGACCGGGGCCCCGCGACGGACCCGGGCCACGTTCTGGCTGCTCGACGCCCCGGACAGCCTCGACGAGCAGAGCCACCGCAACCCGGACGGCACGGGTCTGGGCTACTTCGACGCCGACGGCCGGGCGGAGCTGTTCCGCCAGCCGATCGCCGCCTGGGAGGACCGCCAGTTCGCCGCGCGGGCGCGCCAGGCACAGTCGACGACGTTCGTCGCCCACGTCCGGCACGCCTCCACCGGCGGGCTCGCGCCGCGCAACACCCACCCGTTCCGCCAGGACGGCCGGCTGTTCGCGCACAACGGGGTGATCGAGGGCCTCGACGTGCTGCAGGAGCATCTCGGTGCCGCCATGGCGCAGGTCGCCGGTGACACCGACTCCGAACGGCTCTTCGCCCTGATCACCCGGGAGATCCAGATCGCCGGCGGTGACGTCGCCGGCGGGATCACCGCCGCGGTGCGTTGGGTGGCCGCCACCCTGCCGGTCTACAGCATCAATCTGATCCTGATCGCGCCCGGGGACCTGTGGGCGCTGCGCTACCCGGACACCAACCGCCTGTACCTGCTGCGGCGACCCGGCGGCGGCCAGCCGCTGGACCACAGCGACGCCACAGGGGCGACGCGGGTCCACGCGGCGGAGCTGGCCAACGCGCCCGCCGTCGTCGTCGCCAGCGAGCCCATGGACGATCATCCCGGCTGGCGCTCGCTGCGCTCGGGTGAGCTCGTCCACGTCGACGCCGGCGGGCAGGTGCACTCCGTCACCATCCTGCCCGATCCCCCGGCGCACCCGCTCACCCTCGCCGACCTTCGCCCCGAGGCGGCGACCTCGCAGCAGCCCCACTGACCCGCCGCCCGGCCCGCACGCCCGATGAGATAGTGCTCTTCGATGACCTAGTGCACTATGATGCCCGTCACGGATGCCGGGTTCATCGTGGACGAGGGAGAACGGCGTGACACAGACCACCTCCGACGGCGGACAGGCCGGGCCGGCCGACCAGGGACCCCTGGCGGGGCTGCGCGTCGTCGACCTGTCGGGCAGCCTGCCCGGGGCGCTGGCGACGCTGTTCCTCGCCGACGCCGGGGCCGACGTCGTGCTGGTCGAGCCGCCCGGCGGCAGCGCGCTGCGCCGGCGGGTCGACTGGCCGGTCCTCGGCCGCGGCCGACGCAGCGTCGTGGTGGACCTGCGCGCCGACGGCGGCCGCGACGAGCTCGACGCCCTGCTCGCCGACGCCGACGTCCTGGTCACCACGTACCGGCCGGAGACGCTCGCGGCGCTGCGGCTGACCGCCGCCGACCTCGCGGCGGCCCACCCGCGGCTGGTCAGCGCGTCGATCACCGGCTTCGGGCCGGCCGGGCCGTGGCGCGACCTGCCCGGCTACGAGGGCCTGGTGCTGGCGAAGCTCGGCGTCTTCCACGTCAAGGAGGCGATCACGGCGCGGCGCGGGCCGGCGTACGTGTCGGTGCCGTTCGCCTCCTGGGGCGCGGCGCACACCGCCGTGCACGGCATCCTCGCCGCGCTGCTCGAACGCGACGCCAGCGGGCTGGGCCAGCAGGTCGCCGCCGACCTCGCCCGCGGTGTCGGCGCCCTGGACACCTGGAACTTCTACACCGAGATCGTCGGCATCCGCTGGCCCGAGGCGTTCACCGTCGTCAACGCGTTCAACGCCGCCGGGGAGGTCCAGGGGCCGCTGGTGTACCCGCTGCTGACCGCGCCGACGAAGGACGGCACCTGGCTGCAGTTCGCGCAGGTCGAGCCGCGGCTGTTCGTCGCGCTGATGCGGGAGTTAGGCCTGGGGGACGTGTTCACCGACCCGAAGTGGGCCGGCATCCCCGCCCTGCCGACGCAGGAACTGCGCACCGAGCTGTGGGAGCTGATGATCGAACGGGTCGGGCAGCGGACCCTCGCCGAATGGGAGGAGGTGTTCGCCGCCAACGGCGACATCTCCGCCGAACCGTTCCGCCGCGGCGCCGACGCGCTGGCCCACCCGCAGCTCGTCCACGAGGGCCGCCGCGTCACCGTCACCGACCCCGAGCTCGGCCCGGTCGTGCAGCCCTCCACCCTCGTCCAGGCCGACGGCCGCCCGCTGCGCGAGCTCGCGCCCGCACCCCGCCTCGGCCAGTCGGCCGCCCCGACCGCGCCCGCCGCCCCGACCGCGCCGCCGGCGGGCGGCGCGGCCGGGCACCCGCTCGCCGGGATCATCGTGCTGGACTTCGGGCTGATGTTCGCCGGGCCGTTCGCCGCGACCCTGCTCGCCGACCTCGGCGCCCGCGTCATCAAGATCGAGACACTGGACGGCGACACCATCCGCCAGGTCGCCGGCTTCCCCGAGTCCGGCGGCGCCAAGGTCATGCAGGGCAAGGAGAGCCTGTGCGTCGACCTGGCCACCGACGAGGGCCGCGCGATCGTCCACGACCTCGCGAGGCGGGCCGACGTGGTGCTGCAGGCGTTCCGGGCGGGCGCCGCCGAACGCGCCGGCGTCGACGCCGCGACGCTGCGCGCCCTCAACCCCGACCTCGTCTACGTCAACGCCCCCGGCTACGGCACCGACGGCCCCTACGGCCGCCGCCCGGCCTATGCCCCGGCGATCGGCGCGGCCAGCGGGCTGGCGCTGACCGACGCCCCCGGCGTGCAGAGCGCGGTGACCACGGTGGCGCAGAAGAAGATCGGCGCGGTGCGCTGCTTCGCCGCCACGGCCGCCGTGCCGGTGCAGGCCGACGGCATCGCCGCCCTCGGCGCCGCCTCGGCGATCCTGCTGGGCCTCGTCGCCCGCAGCCGGGGCCGAGCCACGGGCACGCTGACGACGACGATGCTCGCGACCGCGACGCACGCCATCCTCGACCAGGTCGTGGACTACCCCGGCAGGCCGGCGCCGCGGGAGGTCGACGACGATGCCTGGGGGCTGTCCGCCCTCTACCGGATCTACCCGGCCGCGCACGGCTGGGTGTTCCTCGCCGCCCCCGCGGACAAGGAGTGGCCGTGCCTGGCCGCGGCGCTCGCCGCCCACACCGACCTCGACGCCGACCCGAGGTTCGCGACCGCGCCGGGCCGGGCCGAGCACGACGCCGCCCTCGCCGACGTGCTGGCCAAGACGTTCGGCACCCGGCCGGCCGCCGACTGGGAACGCGACCTCACCGCCGCCGGTGTCGGCTGCGTCGAGGTCGCCGGACGCTCCCAGCAGACGATCATCCAGGTGGAGCCAGCCGCGGCGGACGAGTACTGCGTGACGGTGCACAGCGACGTGTTCGACGAGCACCTGCGCCCCGGTCCCGCCACCCGCTTCTCCCGCTCCACCACGAGCCCGAAGGGCTTCACGTACGCCGGTGCGCACACCGACGCCCTCCTCACCGAACTCGGCTACGGCGCGGCCGCCATCGCCGACCTGCGCGAGCGCGGCATCGTCGGCGGCTGACCGGCACGGCCGCACCCACCGGACGGCCGCACCCACCGGACGGTCGCACCCACCGGACGGTCGCGCCGCCGGACGGTCGCGCCACCGGACGGGCCGGCCGCGCTAGCGGGGCAGGGGCGTCGGGTCGGAGCCGGCGGCCGGCACGTCGCGGCGCCCCGGGCCGGCGGCGGGTGGCGGGACCGTGACGAGGGCGGGGACCGCCTCCGGGCGTCCCTGCCCGGCCTCGGCGCCGCGGCGGGCGCGGATCCGCCCGCGCAGCCGACGCAGCGCGCGGGTCAGGGCCCGACCGACCACCTCGGCGAGCACCAGCAGCACGACCGCGACGATGCCGTCGGCCCAGAAGTGGTTCGCGGTGACGACGACGACGAGGGTCGTCACGATCGGATGCAGGACGATCAGCCACCGCCACCGGCTCGGGCTGATCCGGATGACCTCGTAGGCGATGAGGAACGCCCAGCCCACGTGCACCGAGGGCAGCGCCGAGAGCTGCGCGGCGACGCCGCTGCCGAACTCGCCGTACACCGACTGGCCGAGCAGCACCGCCTCGTCGACGAAGCCGACGGAGGTCAGCATCCGCGGCGGCGCCACCGGCAGGAACATGTGGAACAGCAGCGACGAGCCGGTGAACAGCACGATCGTCGTGCGCACCGGCGGGTAGGCGCGGCGGTGGCGGGCGAACAGCCACACCAGGAACAGGTTCATCGCCGGGAAGTGCACCCAGGAGTAGAAGTCGTTCGCCGCCCGCAGCAGGGTCTCGTGGCGCAGCATGAACCGTTCGAGCGTGACCTCGCTCGGCAGGTGCAGCCACTGCTCGGCCCGCCAGATCCATTCGGCGTGTTCGATCCCGCCGGCGACCCTGGTCACCCCGAGGATGCGGGCGATCTGCCAGAGCGTGAACAGGCCGAGGATGATGCCGGCCTCCCGGGACGCGGCGGCGATCAGCTCGATGCCGCGCCGCGGCCACCACCGGTGCACCACCCGGGCCACCACGGCCAGCGCCAGCAGCGCCCCGGCCCCGACCGCGGCCTGCTGCCACAGCGGCATCGCGCGCTCCCGTCTCCATCCCCGACATCGTGGTGTGCGGCGTACGCCGCAGATGGTGTGCGCCGTGCGCCGCGGCCAGGCCGGTCGGCGATGCGGACGCCCCGGCCGTCACGTTACGACCCGTTCGCGCCGGATGCCGTCACCGGCCCGCCGGCACCCGTAAAACCCACCGGCGCCGACGGCGGGCGCCCGCCACCCCTTGTGACGCAAACGTCAGATCATCTAGGGTCGTCTCACGTTGACCGGGATGGACTGATACGGGAGGTCTGGGATGGCGGACGTCGGCATCGTGCTCGTGCACGGCGGTCAGCACGCCGGGGACTGCTGGGAACCCACCGTCGCCGAGATCGGCTTACAGGCGCCGGGTACGCCGGTCCTCGCCGTCGACCTGCCCGGCCGGCGCTCGGCGCCCGCCGACCTGGCCACGGTCACCGTCGACGACTGGGTGACGAGCACGATCGCGCAGATCGACGCCGCCGGCATCGGCGAGTTCATCATCGTCGGCCATTCGATGGCCGGCCTGACCGTGCCCGGCGTCGTCGCGCGGCTGGGTCCCACGCGCGTGCGCCGGATGATCCTGCTGGGCGCGGCCGTGCCGCCACAGGGCCGCTCGATCGTCGACACGGTACCCGGCATCCTGGGCTGGGTCGCCCGCCGCAAGGCCGCGACCGGCCGTCCCGCCGCGCCGATGCCGCGGCTGCTGGCGCGCTACTCGTTCTGCAACGGCATGACCCGCGAGCAGCGGGCGTTCAACCTGTCCCGGCTCTACGGCGAGTCCACTGGGGTGACGATCGAGCCCACCGACCGCACCGACCTCGACCGCTCCGTCCCCCGCACCTGGCTGCTGACCCTGCGCGACCGCGCCCAGACGCCTGCCACCCAGCGCCGCTCCATCGAGGCGTTGGGCGGCGTCGACGAGATCGTCGACCTCGACACCGGCCACAACGCCATGATCAGCCACCCCGCCGAACTGGCCCGCCTCCTGCTCGACCGCGCCGGCCACGCCCTCCCCCACCCCACCGCCTGACCAGCCTCGCGCCCGGGGAGCGCTATCTCGTCGCCTCCGGCTGACAACGCGGTCAGGGCAGAAGGCGCCGCCCCACGGCGCCTCCCACCGCCGAGCAGCGGGGCCGGCCACGGCTCCGGACCTACTCCGTCGATCCAGGTGCCGCGGAACCGCGTCACGCTGCCAGCGTTTGGCCTTCAGCTCAGGGATCATGGTGATTCCGCGAAGACCCCTGCCGCTCCGGACTCGGCTGTTGCCCGATATCCGCCTCGTTGATCAAGGTGTTCCGCGGAACCGTGTCGCGGTCCCCGCGCCTACGCGGCTGGTGGTCTCTCTCCCACGCATCCACCCCGAACACCGACCCGTCGCCGCCACGCTCCGCGATCGCCGCCACCGCCACGAGCACGTGACACGGTCATTCAGATTCCGCGGAACCGGGTCCCGAGGTACGCGGCCGGCCAGGCCGGCCATCGGGCCGGACTGCGCCGTCGACATCGACAGCGCAGAAAACGGGTCGCCCCGGCGCCGGTGGGACGTTAGCTTCCTCGGCATGATCGACGACGATCCCACGGACCTCGTGCATCGCAGCTATGACGCGATCTCCTATCACTACCGGCGAGAGGCCGACGTCAGCCTTCCCGGGGAGCCCGACGGTCGACCAGGGCGGCGAGCCACGCGGGGGTGACATGGGCGAGGCTCGGCACGACAGCGTCGGCGGGGACGTCGGGGGGCTGCGGCGTCGAGGGGACGAGCACGGTCACGCAACCGGCGGCCAGGCCCGCCGTCGCGCCCGAGGCGCTGTCCTCCAGCACGACGCAGCGCGCTGGCGGCACGGCGAGCAGGCGGCTGGCCCGCAGGTACGGCTCGGGATCCGGCTTGCCGCGCACCACCTCGTCTCCGGCGACCGACACCTGGAAGCGGGCGGCGCCGACCGCGCCGAGCACGTGGTCCATGAGCACCCGGGCCGACGACGACACCAGCGCCAGTGGCACCCGGTGCACCGCGAGCGCGCCGAGCAGCTCGACGGCGCCGGGCCGCGCCACGATCGCCCCCGGCGCGGCGAACAGCTCGACGATGCGGCCCATGACGAACCGCGCCGCCTCGGCGAAGCGCGATCCGTCCACCCCGAGCAGCGACAGCATGAGGTGCAGCGCCGTGTCCGGGCCGCGGCCCATGAGCGCCGCCTTGATCTCGGGGGTGAACACGCCGCCGAGGTGGGCGGCGAGGTCCTCCTGCGCCCGCGTCCACAGCCGCTCGGTGTCGACGAGCAGGCCGTCCATGTCGAACAGCACCGCCGCCGGCGCCCTCCCCTCACGTAGCCCCGCTACGGCAGACGTCATCGGTCGAGCCTGGCACATCCGCGACCCCCGCAGGCCTCGATCACGCCCCCGGCGTGGCCGGCGGAGGTCCCGGCGGGCGCGGCCGGCGCACGGCCCGCCGGGGGTGCGGTCTCAGCGCGGGCCGCCGGGGGTCAGCAACCAGCGGACGACGGCCGCCGTGCCGGCGCGGTTGGAGCCAAGGTGGTCGACGCCCGCGCCGAGGTCGACGATCGGGGCGTCGACGCCGTGCCCGCGCAGCGCCGCGCGGCAGTGCTCGCTGTTCGCCCGGGGCACCTGGGTGTCCGCGCCGCCGACGTAGAGCCGCACCGGCGCGGGCAGCGACCGGGGCAGCGACCGGGGGCCCGGTGGCGTGGAGCAGGTCGCGTCGGCCACCGCCAGCGCCGCCGCGAGCCGGCCCCGCGGATGGTGGACCAGCTCGGCGCCGCGCGGGGTGAGCAGGGCGTCGATGCTCGCCGGCAGGCCGGCGACGAACTGCTGGCCGGAGTGCTCGCCATCGAACAGCGCCTCGACCGACGGGTCGCGGAAGACTTCGGCGGGCGTGTCGTAGAGGTGGTGCAGCCGGTTGAACGCGACGAGCAGGTAGGCGGTGTAGCCGACGCCGTAGGGCCATTCGACCCGACCGTCCAGCAACGCCGGCAGCTCCACCGAGCGAAAGTCGTAGGCGCCGCTGACCGGCGCGAGCGCGCCGAGGCGCAGCGACGGGTCGGCGCCGGCCTGCAGCGCCGCGCCGAGGCCGGTCGCCGCCGAGGCGCCCTGCGAGAACCCCGTCACCAGGACCCGCGGGTCGACCGTGCGCCCCTGGGTGGCGACGAACGTCCGGGTGGCGCGCAGCAGGTCGAGCGACGCCGACACCTCGGACGGCACGTCCATCCACGGGTGCGGGCCCGGCCCGACGCCGAGGCCGAGGTAGTCGGGGGCGGCCGCGGCGAAGCCGGCCGCCGCGTAGGTGAGCGCCGGGGCCTGCCCCCAACCGTCGGCGGCCAGGTCCGTCGCCGTCGACGGGGCGTCGGCGCGGGCGATCTCGGTGCCGTGGGTGTAGGAGACGACGCGCAGCCGGCGGTCGCCGGTGGCGGGCAGGGCCAGCAGGCCGCTGGCGGTGGTCGCCCGCCCGCGCGGGTCGATCGTGCGGTAGACCAGCCGGTAGGTGACCACGCCCGCGCGCACGACCGCCGGGTCCGCGTCGAAGCCGCTCGCGGTCAGCACCGCCCGCACCTGCGCCGCGGACAGGACCCGCAACCGCTCGGACGAGATCACCCCGCCGCGGTCCACATGTCCCGCGGTCGAGAGCGGCGATGTCGCGACGACGGTAGAGGCGACGACAGCGGCAGACGCGATGGACCCGGCAGGCACGGTGGCGGGAGCTGCGGTGGCGGGAGCTGCGGTGGCGGGAGCTGCGGCGCTGCCGAGGGCGCCGGCGGCCGTCAGCGCGAGGACGGCGAGCGCGGCGGCCGCCCGCCGCCTCGGGAAGCGGCCTGGCGGGATGGTCGTTTCGTCGCGGAAACGTCTGTCATGAGGACGTACGGTCATGTCGATCACGCTAGAGAGCCCGGCGCCCCGCCCCCATCCGGCCAGCGGCCGAACCCGTCGGGGGACTGCCCCCGTCCGTTTCCTGGGGATGTCCTCACGTCTCGTCGGGGTCCGGTTGGCCGTCGCCGTGCCACTGCCCGGCGGCCGGCCGCCGGCGAGGTCGGTTCTGCGGTGCGTTGCGCACGGTCTGGGCCGGTGAAACGTACGCACCGCACCGCAATGCGGTCGGCGTGCGCGGTCGGCACGGCGGAACTGTCCGGCGGGGGGCGGCGGCGCCCCCCGCCGGACCGAGGCGGCCCGCGCGACGGCCGGGGCCGGGCCGTCGCGCGGAGCCGTCAGAGGGTCGGGCCGAGCGCCTTGCCGCACAGGTTGTCCTGCGCGACGGTGAAGGCGCTGCCCGACGGGTTGACCTGCATCAGCGCGAAGCAGGTCGGCTGGCGACCTCGGGTCGCGCCGACGTTGGTCGGTTGGATGAGGCCGCTGGCGTCGTAGTGGGTCAGGGTGCGCATCCCGGCGAGGAAGGACTGCCGGGTGGGGCAGGGTCCCGCGGCCTGCAACCCGCGCAGGAGCAGGTCGGTGTCGATGTAGCCGATCAGGCCGAACTCCTGCTCGGGGTCGTCGGTCTGCGGCGAGTAGCGCGCCATCACGTCGAGGTAGTGCGCGATCGGGGCGCCCCCGGCCTCGAACGGCCGGTAGAACACCGGGACCAGCACCCCGGCCAGGTCGGGGCCGTGGTGGCGCAGCAGGCTGTGGTCGTAGCCGGTCATCGACAGCACCACCTTCGGGCTCCCCCCGGCCTCGCGGATCGCGCGCAGCACCGGCGGCAGGGCCGGGGGGGTGAGCATGGTGACGATGGTGTCCGCGCCGGAGTCGACGATCTGGCGGGCGACGTCGGTCACGCTGTCCGCGTCGGGGGTGTAGGCGTGGCTGCCGACGACCTGCACGCCGAGGGCCTGCAGGCTCTGCCCGACCCGCAGGGTCGCGCCGGAGACCCCCGCGGACATCGCGCTGTACAGCAGGAAGGCGGACGTGCCGCCGCGGTCGTGGACGAAGCGGCCGTAGGTGTCGATCGGCGCGCCGAGGGTGTTGGAGAACGAGAACATGTTCCCGTATCGCGTCCAGACGTCCTCGGCGGCGAGGCCCACCGTGGGGATCCCCCGATCAGCGAGGTACTTCGCGCTGCCGGTGGCGGCGACGGTGAACTCCAGCAGGCCGAACACGCCGCGCTGGTCGATCAGCTCCCGGGCGCCGTTGCTGTTCCCCTCGACGGTGCCGGCGTCGTCGCGCCATTCGTAGACGACTTTCCGTCCCTGTATCCCGCCGGCGGCGTTGACCTCGCCGAGGCGGGCGTCGACGCCGGCCCGCAGCGCCGGAAACGCGCCGGCGAGCAGGCCCGAGTCGGGGTAGAGCAGGCCGACTCGAACCTCGTCGGGCGTCACCCCCGGCGCCGCCCTGCCCCCGGTGCAGGACGCCGCCGAGGAGGTTGCCCCGGAGCATCCGGTCCCGACGACCAGACCCAGCAGGATCGTCGACATTCCCAGCTTCGCCGGCAGGCTCAGCTTCGCCGGCAGGCTCAGTTTCGCCGGCAGGATCAGTTTCACGGCACAGCGGCGCATTCGAAGGTGACCCCCATGCTGACGCGGCGCACCGCCACCACAAACGGCTCCGCAAAACGGTTCGGAATCATTCAGCCAGAATGGTCGCTGCGGTCGGGCGGCATTGGCGCGGCATCATCGGCAGTGCGCTCCGCCGCCGGGGGGCCGTCCGATCCGGACCGGAGAAGACGCCCACCGAACGCGTTGACCTGTCCAGACTGCCCGGCACGTCTCGGTCGGGCCGCCACCGGCCGGAACCGAATGCGGTTTCCGGTCGGTGAAACGACAGTACTAAGCCATCCAGCACCAGGGGTCACATTGCGATGACGACACGGCATGGCACGATGGTGCACGGTACCGGGCCCCCAAAGCAATATGCAAGAGAAACGCGGTTCGGGGTGCAACAAGAAGTTGCACCCCGAACCGCGTCACCGGTAATCAGTTTCCAGTTTGTATCCGGAGGGTTTCTCTACCCGTCCGGTCGACCGTGGACGGTCAGACTTTCTGGTCGATCGCGAAGCCGGCCGGGATGAGGATGTCCTCGGGCGACAGTTCGTGAACCGACGCATGGCCGAGCCCCAGCAGCGTCTCGCTCACGCCCTGCCGGAGGATCTCCAGCACGTTCGTCACCCCGCGCTCGCCGCCGGCGGCCATGCCGAACAGGGCGGCCCGGCCGATCAGCACCGCGCGGGCGCCGAGCGCGAGCGCCTTGACGACGTCGCTGCCACGGCGGATCCCACCGTCGAGCAGCACCTCCACCTGGTCACCCACCGCGTCGACGACGCCGGGCAGGCAGCGGATCGACGCCGGGGTGGAGTCGAGGTTGTTGCCGCCGTGGTTGGACACCGAGATCGCGCTCGCGCCGACGTCCACCGCGTGGCGGGCGTCGTCCGGCCGGGTGATCCCCTTGATCATGAAGGGGCCGCCCCACTGCTCGCGCAGCCAGGCCAGGTCCGACCAGGTCGGCGGGGGCGTGCCGATCCACTGGCCGTAGGCGCCGAAGAAGGTCGGCGGCGTCGCCTCCCGCGGACCGAGGTTCGGCACGCCGAGGTCGGGCAGCGACCGGCTGCGCAGCCAGCGGGCGAGGTACCCCGGGCGCACGGCGACCTGCGGGGCGTAGCGCGCCATCGCCTTGAGGTCCAGCTTCTCCGGGATGAACGGGCTGCCCCAGTCCCGCCGCGAGTCGAACACCCAGTCCAGCGTCACGATCAGGCCCTTGGCGCCCGCCGCCCGGGCCCGCTCGGCGCGGGCGAGGATCTCCTCGCGCGCCCCCACCCAGTAGGTCTGGAACAGCAGCTTGTCGTTGACCGCGCCGACCTCCTCCACCGGCTTGGAGGCGAACGAGGACAGGCTCATCGCCGTGCCCGCGCCGGCGGCGGCCCGGGCGACGGCGACCTCGCCGTCGGGATGCACCGCCTGCACCCCGGTCGGCGAGATGAGCACCGGGAAGCTGATCTGCTGCCCCATCACCGTCGTCGACAGGTCGCGGGTCGCCGGCAGGTCGGCGACCCGGGGCCGGATCTTCAGCTCACCGAACGCGTCGACGTTGTCGTTCATCGTCACGCCGGCCTCGGTCCCGGCGACGAGCGCCTGGTACACCCCCCGCGGCAGCCGCTTACGCGCCCTGCGCTGGGCCTCGGCGACCGTTTCGAACCATGTTCTTGTGCTGGCCATCGCACTCCCACCTCGTCGTGTCCGCCCGCCACCGACCGACGATCGACGGGCCCGGATGCCTCGCCCGGCCGGGCACCGGCCGCACGTGACAGAACATCGGCCGGCAGGGTCGGGCACGATTTGGCACCGAGTGCCACTATAGCGATGCCGGTGACGGTACGCACCGGTCGCCGGGGCGGATAATCCGAGGTGTGCGCCGGCCGTTCGCCCACGAGTTCGTCCTGGTCCTGGCGCCCGGCGGCGACGAGCGCGCGCCCGGCGCGGCGATCACGGCGGCACTGTGCGGGCGCTGGGAGCATCCGCCGCCCTGCCCGCAGGCCACCTGCCCGGCGAGCCCGCCGCCGCTGCGATACCGCGCACGCGGTGGCGGCTCGTGACAAGCCGGCCCTGCGAGGTCCGCCCGGACGAGGCCGAGCGTGCCCGCCGCCTCACCGCCGGCTGACCGCCGCGGACCCGGCGGCCGAGGGCGCCCGGTTCCGCGGAACACCATGATCATCGAGAGTCGCACTCGGGCCGAGCGTTCCCGCGTCCAACCGATCACGCACAGATGTGAAGATCGGTCCGCGGCAGTCCGGCCGCGTGGCGGTCAGCAGATGCTGGAGGTTGATCCCCGTTCGCCCGGCCCAAACCGTCATCACCCTCCGCGCCCTGAGCGACCGCGCCCTGAGCGACCGAGACCTGAGCGACCGAGACCTGAGCGACCGAGACCTGAGTGGTCCGTCGCCGGGGTCCGATCGGGCGACGGGGCGGGGTCACCTCGGCGCTCGATGTGCCACGGGCCACCAGATCCTTCGCATCTGAAGACAGGGACAGCGGACGGACACCTGGCGTCACGAGAGCGATGCGGAACCACTCGCCTGGAGGCGTCTGGAGGGCCCCGTATCAGTGTGGCGAGCACGAGACCGCGCCACGCGCCCGAGCCCCGACGCGACTCGACGATCAAGGTGTTCCGCGGAACCGTGTGGACGGCGAGCCGCGAGGGCGGTCAGGCGGAGGCGTGGCGGCGGGCCTGGCGGAACAGGTCGACGACGGCGTCGACGGATCCGACCTCGGTCCAGGTGCGGGCGGCGCCGAACGAGGCGTTCCAGAAGCCGGCGGGCAGGTTCGGCGGCGGCAGCGGCGGGCCGACGTAGGCGTAGGGCGCCGCGACCGCCTCGTCCCCCGGCGACACCCCGTAGTTGATCTTCCCGGCGCGGATCGCGACGTCGAAATGCTCCGGCCACAGCGTGGGCGGGCTCGGCGCGTCGGCGGGGATCTCGGCCGACCAGCGGCGCAGCGCCGCGTCGCCCAGGGCGTACCAGTCGGCGAGGCGGCGGGCGGCGGAGGGGTCGATGTCCAGCGGCTCGTCGGGGTGGCAGGGGGTGCTCAGCCGGTAGACCGCCGCCGGGCCGCCCGGGTCGATGCCGGCCAGGCGCGCCGCCTCGCGCAGCGTCGTCAGCGGACCCCGCGCCGTCTCGGTGTCCCCGTCGCGCACGACCAGGTCGGTGCCGACCACGGCCACGGTGCGCCCGCCGGGGCCGAACGGGGGCGTGGCGAACCCGCCGGGGGTGACGGCCAGACCGAGGTGGCCGCTCGCCCGGTGGCGCGCCGCCGCGAGGACGTGCTCGGCGACGGCGTGCAGCGCGCGGCGGGTCCGGGCGAGGCCGTCGACGCCGGCGCCGGGATCGGGCGACGGCGGGGGCCCTGGTTCGGTGCTCATGCCGCCGACCCTCTCGCGCGTCGGCGTCGGGCGCCAGGCCGGTCCTGGCCCGGCCCCCCGGTGACTTGCATTTCGTTAGCCACTATCGTTTCGTACGCCCACCGTTGCAGCCGCAACGGTGTCCCGGCCTGACCGCCCCTGGAGGTCCCGTGACCGCCCCCTCGTCCGAGCTCGCACCGCTGCCGCTCGTCCCCGGAACCTGGACGCTCGACACGGCGCACTCCGCCATCAGCTTCCAGATCCGCCACCTCGGCGTCACCAACGTCCGCGGCCGCTTCGACACGTTCTCGGCGACCCTCGCCGTCGGCGAGACGCTCCAGTCGGTCGCCGTCGAGGCCTCGATCGACCTGGCCTCGATCAACACCAACCAGGCCGACCGGGACGCGCACCTGCGTTCCACCGACTTCTTCGACCTGGCCGCGCACCCGGCGATGACCTTCGTGTCGAGCTCCATCTCCGGCAGCGGCGAGGAGTACGAGCTGACCGGCGACCTGAGCATCAACGGCGTGACCAAGCCGGTGACGTTCGCGGTGGAGTTCTACGGCGTCGACACCCACCCGGCCGACGGCCGCGTCCGCTCCGGGTTCTCGGCGACCGGCGAGATCAAGCGCAGCGACTACGGCATCAACTTCAACATGCCGCTCGGCGCCGGCAAGCTCGCCCTGGCCGACAAGGTGAAGATCGAGCTCGACCTGCAGTTCATCGCCCCCTGACCCTCCGCACAACCTCACCGCATACACGCTCTGGCGCCGGGGAGGCCGGGACGTCCCGGCTCGCCCCGGCGTTCGCGCGCCGGTGTCGCGCCGTCCCCCGTCACACCGTCCCCGTCACACCGTCTGCCGCGCGCAGGCATTCCGCGACCAGGCGTCGTGGCGTTCAGTCGCAGCCGGAGGCCGCCGCCCGCGGGTCGGCGGGGACGAGATGCTCCTGCGCCCACAGCTCCAGGGCGTGCAGCGCCGGGCGCAGCGCCTCGCCGCAGGAGGTCAGCCGGTAGCGGGTGGCCAGCGGCGGCCCGCCGAGGACCTCCCGCTCGACCAGCCCGGCCTGGGACAGCTCGGCCAGGCGCCCGGACAGCATCCGCTCGCTCACCCCGGGCACCAGCTTCGCGATCTCGGAAAAGCGGGCCGGGCCGGCCAGCAGCGTGCCGATAATCAATCCGCTCCACCGCTTGCCCAGCAGGGCGAAGACGGGGGTGAGCGCCTGGCAGCTCACCCCGTCCGGCGGCATCGGGACCATGCGGTCATGCTAACGAGCCCGGCCCCGACGACCACCCGTTCGGTTGATCCCCGTCAACGCGCGACCCCGGCAGCCGGCGCGACCGCGGTAGCCGGGTCGAAGCCGGCGAGCGGGTCCTCCTGGCAGGCGCTGACCGGGGGCAGGGCCGGGGACAGCACGCTCGGTGCGCGGCCGATCGTCACCGGCACCGGACCGCTGCCGCGGCGCTTTGATGCCGTGGCGATCGAGCGGGAGTGGTCGACCGACGGCTTCGGCGGGGCGGTGTCGCCGCGGGCGAGCAGCGCGTCGACGCCGTGGCCGACCACGCACTCCGGGTCGGGGCCGTCGAGCGGCAGGCCGGTGAAGAACTTCGCCGCCATGCAACCGCCCTGGCAGGCGTCGAAGTGCCCGCAGGACGCGCACGCCCCGGCGGACTGCGGCTCGCGCAGCGCCGCGAACAGCTCCGAGGTCCGCCACACCCCGGTGAAGCCGCCGGTGTCGCGCACGTTGCCGGCGAGGAACTCGTCGTGGATGGCGAACGGGCAGGCGTAGACGTCGCCGACCGGGTCGATCAGGCAGACCACCCGGCCGGCACCGCACAGGTTCAGCCCCGGCAGCGCCTGGCCGTAGGCGGACAGGTGGAAGAAGGAGTCGCCGGTCAGCACGTTCTCGCCGGCGGCGACGAGCCAGTCGTAGAGCTCGCGCTGCTGGGCGGCGGTCGGGTGCAGCTCGTCCCACACGTCGGCGCCGCGCCCGGACGGACGCAGCCGGGTCAGCCGGAGCTGGGCGCCGTAGCGGTCCGCCAGCGCGGCGAAGGCGTCGAGCTGGCCGACGTTCTGGCGGGTGACGACGACGGACAGCTTGAACCCGCGGAAACCCGCCTCGGCCAGGTTCGCCATCGCGCGCACCGCGGTGTCGTACGAGCCGGGGCCGCGCACCGCGTCGTTGACCTCGGCGGTCGCGCCGTCGAGGGAGATCTGCACGTCGACGTAGTCGCTGGCGGCGAGCCGGGTGGCGACCTCGGGAGTGATCCGCACACCGTTGGTGGAGAACTTCACGCCGACGTGGTGGGCGGTGGCGTAGTCGACCAGCTCCCAGAAGTCGGCGCGCACGGTCGGTTCACCGCCGCCGATGTTGACGTAGAAGACCTGCATGCGCTCCAGCTCGTCGATGACCGCGCGGCACNCGGCGGTCGTCAGCTCGCGGGGGTCGCGCCGTCCGGAGCTGGACAGGCAGTGCCGGCAGGCCAGGTTGCAGGCGTAGGTGAGCTCCCACGTCAGACAGATGGGGGCGGCAAGTCCGCGGGCGAAGTGGTCGACGAGACGCGCCGGGGCGGCGGTGGTCACGGGGTGCTCCCCTCGACGATCATGGAGGACGCGGCGAGGGTCGCCAGCGCCCGCTGGTAGCGGCCGAGATCCGCGGTGGGCAGCCCGACGGCGGCCGCCGCGGCCCGCGCGCTGGTATGCGCCGGCAGGGCCTCCACCAGCGCGAGCAGCCCCGGCTCCTTGAGGAACGACAGCTTGCGGGTGCCGAAGTGGTAGAGCAGCGCCCCGAACGACTCCGGCCGCACGGACACCTGGGGATGCAGGCGCCAGGCCCGGTCCAGGTCGAACGCGGCGGCGGCCGGCGAGAGGCCGGCCGCGCCGCGCTCATCCGTCACGTCGGCGCTCAGTAGACGCCGCACATGCCGTCGATGGAGACCTCCTCGACGAGCAGGTCCGCCACGACCGGCTCCGCGGGCGCCTCGACGGCCTGGTCGACCTGCACTGACTCCTCCATGAGCACTCCTCATCGTGAGAGCTGACCGGGTCCGGAACCGGTGTCGCATGGTCCCGCCGCGGAGACGACTGTAATGGCACCGAGTGCCAAAGGGAAGATGTCGGAGCGGAACGGGCAGGTCAGGCAGGTCAGGTAGGTCGGGTAGGTCAGGTAGGTCAGGTAGGTCGGGTAGGTCAGGTGGGTCGGGTAGCTGGGGCCGGTCGGGCAGGTGGGGGGCCGGTCAGGGCAACGGGACCGTCAGGCCGGCGGGGGCGACGCGGGGCGCCGGCCGAGGGCCGGGGCGACGGTGTGCGCCACGTCGCGCAGAATCTGCTCTTGACTTCCTCCCCCTCGTACACGAGGGGGATTCCCGGTGGCGGTCATGCCACCTTCCCGGGTGGTTGACGCTTCACCGTCCCCGGCAACCCGGAGATCTCCACGTCCATGGACGACAGTCCAGCCGCCCTGATGTTCGGACTTGCGTTGGTGGTATCCGCGTTCCCCGACCAGCCACACGACGTGCACAGGAATGTTTCCTGGTCGGGGCGGGACACCCGGTCGACGACCCCACAGACGTGACAGCGCTGCGACGTGTACGGCGCCGGGACCTGAACGCGGCGGACGGGCCAACCCCGCATAGCAGCGTTTCCACGCGGTCTGATGCCGCTTCAACACCTGCTGGCCTGCCTGCACGGGCAGCGCGGAAAGCCACGCGAAGCCTTCCGGTGGATTCCTCCGCGCTTCCCTCATCTGCCGATCGACCTCGGCCATGGCGAGCATGGGACGGCGATGCTCCCGGCACGTCGTGTGCCATGCGTGCAGTAGATTCCACCACCCCCGCGCCGCATGACCCTGCCCGTCCAGTTTCCCTGCCCGTCCAGTTTCCCTGCCTGACCCGAATCCGGGTACAGACGGGCGACATGAACCGACCGGGGCACGGCTGTAATTCCACCCGAATACACGGCGATTCACCTCCCGGCTGAAGGCGGAAGCCCTCTCACCGCGAAGCCTGGCAGAGACAGCCACGGGCCCCGGAGGCCTGTCAACGGCTCGAACGTCGCACAGTCCGCCGCCGCGGGCCGCGGCCCGTCCTGGCCTGCGGCGCGGCTTGTTACCGTCGCTGCCTACCAGGCAGCGTCGCCGCGCATCGGGCGAGGACGACCCCGAACTACGACGACCCCGAACTACGACGACGACGATGAGGTGGGCGGATGAGCCGGCAACACACCAGCGCCGATGCGCGGATGCCGGCCCGAACGGCCCGTGAGGTGGTCGAGGCGAAGGAACAGGCGATGCTGGCCGCCTCCCGGGCCATCGTCGAGCTCTTCATCGAGCGCGGCACGAACGCCTTCACCATCCGCGAGCTCGCCTCGCACGCGGGCGTCTCGGAGCGTTCCTTCTACCGTTACTTCCCGCGCAAGGAGGACGTCGTGCGGCCCTTCCTGGCAGCGGGAGCCGAGCGGATCGCCGCCGAGCTGGCCGGGCGGCCGCCCGACGAACCGCTACCGACCTCGCTGGTGCGCGTCTGGGCCGGTTCCTGGGCGGCCACCCACGTGGAACAGCTTCGGAAGCTGTACCGGATTCTGCGGGAGTCGGAGGGCTTCCGGGCCCAGTGGTTTCAGATCATGGCCGACAGCGAGCGGTTGTGGGCGGGTGCCATCGCGGCGCGGCTGGGCATCGACCCGCGCTCCCACCAGGCCGCGCTGGCCGGTGCGGTGGTCTCGGCCGCCGCGCGGCTGTCGACGGTGGAGTACGGCGAGGCGGGCGATGGCGAGGCGGGCGATGGCGAGGCGGGCGGCGGCGAGGCGGGCGGCGGCGAGGCGGGCGGCGGCGAGGCGCCCGCCGAGTTGTTCGCCGCCGCCCTGGCGATGCTGGGGCCCACCCTGTTCACCGCCCCCGACCCGCGACCGCGCTGAGAGCACTGGGCGGCCGGGCGGTCAGGCCGCCACGGCCCGCTCGCCCCGCAGGACGGCCTTCGCCGCGGCGCCGGTCGCCACGGGACGACCGACGTCGGCGGCGAGCGCGGTCGCGGCCTCGACAGTCTCGCGGTTGGTCATGGCGTTGAGGGCGGCCATGTCCTCGATGCCGACCCGGAGATGACCGCCGCGTTCCAGGGCGTAGCGGGCCAGCTCGGAGTCGAGCAGCACGCCGCCCTGGATGCTGACGACCCACGGCAGTGCGCATCCGTCCATCATCGACAGGTACATGTCGAGGGACTGCCGGGTGGGGGGCAGTCCGAACCCGGCGGTGGGCGCGCCGTTGATCAGGTACCGGCCGCCGAAGTACAGCTTGATGACGGAGCCGGCCGGGAACATGCCCCTGGCCGCGTAGGCGAGGGTCCAGCGCAGGTTGCTCGGGTCGTAGATGCCGATGCTCAGCGCGGCGCCGGTGCGGCGGGCGAACGCGACGACCTCGTGCGCGGACGCGTAGTCGGCCCCGGCCTGCCGGTGGCGCGACGGCAGGCCGTCGTCGTCGAGCACGGCGAACTGCGTCAGCCCCGGGTCCAGCGCCGCCATGGTGAGCAGGCCGGCGTCGGCCAGCGGCTGGAGATGGGCGTTCTTCTCCGCCATGACCTTCTCGCCGCGCAGGTAGTCGTTGTAGAGGAAGGCGTCCGGGTAGGTGTCGAGCACCTCGCGCTGAATGCGCAGGACCTGGGCGACGGCCTCGTCGCGGGCCAGGCGGAAGTTGTGGTGATGGTGGATGATGCCGGCCCCGGCGGCCAGGGACTCCCGAGCCTGGGCGATGAGTTCCTCGGTGGTCTGAAGCTGTCGCCCGTCGCGCAGCGGGGAGATTGCCGCCTCGATGACGACCGGATCCGGACGGGGTACAGGACTCATGGCTGCACTCCTTCGGTTCGCGAAGGATGGTGACGCTAGCAGCGTCTGGCAGTTTCTGCCATACCCGGCTCGCCGCGGCCGACCGCCGGCACGGCCGGTCGGCTCAGGCGCCGTGCCGGCGCCCGCGGGCGGCGAAGCTGCGCAGGGCGCGCAGGAAGTCGATCTCGCGGAACGCGGGCCAGTAGGCCTCGCAGAAGTACAGCTCCGAGTAGGCGCTCTGCCAGAGCAGGAAGTTCGACATCCGCTGCTCGCCGGAGGTCCGGATCACCAGGTCCGGGTCGGGCTGCCCGGCGGTGTAGAGGTGGCGGGCGATGTCGTCCATGGTCAGCGAGGCGGCGGCGTCGGCGAGGGAGTCACCGGCCTCGGCGCGTTCGTACAGGTGCTCACGCAGCGCCTCGATGACCTCCTGCCGCCCGCCGTAGCCGACGGCGAGGGTGACGTGGAAGCCGGTCGTGCAGGCACGGGTCGTCTCGACCGCGTCCTTGAGCACTCGCGCGGTGCTGTCGGGCAGCGCGTCGAGCATGCCCGCGAGGTGGACCTGCCAGCGGGCGTCGGGCCGGGCGAGCCGGTCACTGACCACCTGCTCGATGACCTGCATGAGGAAGGCGACCTCGGCGTCGCCGCGGCGCTGCAGGTTCTCGGTCGAGCAGACGAACACGGTGACGTGGCGGATGCCGACGGCCTCGCACCAGGACAGCACGTCCTCGGCATGCTCGGCGCCGTAGCGGTGGCCCAGGCTGGGGTTGGCCAGGCCCATCTCGCGGGCCCAGCGGCGGTTGCCGTCCATGACCAGCCCGACGTGGGCCGGCAGCGGGCCGGCCATGACCTGCCGGCGCAGCCGCCGGGTGTAGAGCGCGTAGAGAAGAGGACCCGGTGTCATCGTTACCTTCCCCTACAGCCGACGCCCGCGCTCGGCACGGGTCGACTCCCGGCTGGTACCGACCGGGATGGTGACGATACCCGTCCAAGGTGACCATCGTTTGGGGCGGGCCCGTGACCTGGGGGTGATCAGCCCTGCGTGCCGGTCAGCCCCGCGTCCCGGGCGCCGCCGGGAGGAACCTGCGTACGACGTCGTCCACCACCGCGGCGAAGGGCCGGTCCAGCCGCCCGCGCGCCCGCATCTCCAGGTAGCGCACGACGACGGCGTGGATCGCGAGGGCGTCCCACTCCGGCTCCGCGGCGGGCAGGCTGCCGTCGGTGCGCCCGGCGGCGAGGACCTCCGCGAGGATGCCCCGGTGCTCGGCGTAGATGTCCTCCAGGGCCTCGGCGATGCCGACGACGAGACCGACCTCCGGGGTCATGAACGTCCGCCCGTCCCGGCTGGCGCGTTCGTCCCAGCCGATCGCGAGCAGCTCCTCGATCCATGCCACGACGGCGGCCCGGGCGTCGCCGGCCTGGCGCACCACCGCGCGCAGGCTGTCGCGCACCCCGGCGGCGGCCTCCCGCTGCATGGTCAGGATCAGCGCGTCCTTGGACGGGAAGTGCCGGTAGAAGGTGCGCCTGTTCACCCCGGCGCCGCGCAGGATGTCCTCCAGCGGCGTCGTCGCGCGCCCCTCCCGGCCGATCAGCCGGTGCGCGGCGCGGATGATCGCCCGACGCTCCCGCTCGGCGCGGTCCGGGTCGTCGGCGGCAAGCCGCAGCGACGTCTCAGCCACTGGGGCCCATCCCGCCGACACACCCCTTCGCGCTCGTCCCGACCGGGTGCCCGCGTCGGCCAACGCACGACGGCACCGACGGTTCGGCGGCGCTGCGGCGCTCCGGGTGGATGATACGGGAGCACCGGACTCGCTGATCGCCGGCCAGGCGCGCCCGAGCGCGTGCCTTACCAGCCCGCGTGTGGGGGCGACCCGCGTGTGGGGGCGACCCGCGTGTGTGAGCAACCCGCGTGTGGGGGCGACCCGCGTGTGTGAGCAACCTCTGACGCGTCCGTCACAGTTGCGCGGCCGGCACTCCATACACTGGATCGACCATGGGCGACTCAACCTCCGCGGAGATCGTCGACGAGGGCACGGCCCCCGACGGCGATCCCCGGATCCCGCAGGTCGAGCCGGCCGGCGTCGAGACCGCGGCCGGCCGGTTGGGCTGGCGCGCGGCGCGCACCCGCAACGCGATCCTCGACGCCTCCAAGAAGCTCTTCCTGGAACGCGGGTACGCCGGCACCCGCATCAACAACATCACCGACGCCTGCGGCATCTCCCGCGCCGGCTTCTACACCTACTTCCGCGACAAGCGGGAAATCTTCGACACCCTGGGCCAGGCCACCTTTCAGGAACTCCTCCAGGTCATCGCCGAGTGGGAGACCATCCCGCGGCCCTGCACCCAGGCCGACGTCGTGGCCTGGGTGTGGAAGTACTTCGCGTTCATGGACCAGCACGGCGCGTTCATTCTCTCGGCGCAGTCCGGCCCGGCCGACGAGAGCGTCGGCGCGGCGAGCAACAAGATGCAGATGCGGGTGGCCTGGCTGCTCGGGGTGCACCTGCGGGGTCGCCAGCGCACCCCCACCGACGCACCCGAGGCGCTGGGCCTGGCGGTGCAGTCGATGATGGACCGCACCTGGTACCACTGCCACGCCCAGCACCTGCCGGTCGACGACGCCGACGTCGTCACCACCATCGGCGGGTTCATCACCGCGGTGCTCGAGGCCTGAGCCCCGCGGGCGCCGTCACACCCCTGGCTGCACCACCGGCGGCCCGGCGGGCACCGACGGGACGGTGGCGACGAGATCGCCGTACTTCTCCCGGGCCGCGGCGAGGCGACGGCCGAGGAACTCCTCGGGCCACGCCGGGTCGTCGGCCTCGTAGTGCCGCAGGAGCTGGCGGGCGAGGTTGACCTTGTGCGCCTCGGTGGGCCCGTCGGCGAGGCCGAGGGCGAGTCCCGTGGTGAACATGTCGACGAGGGGAAGCTGCTCGGTGATGCCGAGCCCGCCGTGGACCTGGATCGCCCGCAGCACGATGGACTGGATGACCTTCGGGGTGAGCACCTTCAGGGCCGCGATGTCGGTACGGGCGGCGTGCTCCCCCTGGGTGTCGATGAGCCAGGCGGCGTGCAGCACGGCGAGCCGGAACGGCATCAGCTCGGTGTAGGAGTCGGCGATGAACCCCTGCACGAACTGCTTGTCGGCCAGCGAGCTGCCCTGGGTGAACCGGCTGCGGGCCCGCTGTCCCATCATGTCGATGGCCCGCTGGGCGACGCCGATGGCGCGCATGGCGTGGTGCAGCCGGCCGCCGGCCAGCCGGGACTGGGCCACCTCGAAGCCGCGCCCCTCGTGGCCGAGCAGCGCGTCCGCCGGCACCCGCACCCCCTCGTAGCGGACGAGGGAGTGGCCCGGCTCGTGGTGGTGCGCGCCGAACACGTGGTGGCTGTCCTCGATCACCACGCCCGGGGTGTCGCGCGGGACGAGGAACGTCGACGCACCGTGGTGCACGGGGACGTCGGGATTGGTGATCGCGACGATGATGAGGAACGAGGCCACCGCGGCGTTGGACGACCAGTACTTGCGGCCGTCGATCACCCACTCGTCGCCCTCGCGTCGCGCCCGGGTGGTGAACACCCGCGGGTCGGCGCCCCCCTGCGGCTCCGTCATGGAGAAACAGGAGAAGATCTCACCGGCCAGCAGGGGCGCCAGGTAGCGCTCCTTCTGCTCCGGGGTGCCGAACCGGGCGATGATCTCGGCGTTGCCGGTGTCGGGCGCCTGGGTGCCGAAGACGATCGGCCCCCAGTCCGTGCGGCCAAGGATCTCGTTGAGCAGGGTCAGCTTCACCGCGCCGAAACCCTGCCCGCCGAGCTCCGGGCCCAGATGCGGGGCCCACAAGCCCTCGTCGCGCACCCGCTGCTTGAGCGGGTCGACGATCGCGCGTCGCTCGTCGTCGAGGGGCAGGTACTCGCAGCCCGGGAACAGCACGTCGAGCGGTGCCACTTCCTCGCGCACGAACGCCCGGACCCAGTCGAGCTTGGCCTCGAACTCGGCATCGGTCGAGAAGTCCCATGCCATGGCTTTTCCTCCCAGCACTCGGGCCGGTGTCGGCTCAGGATCGGTGTCGACTCAGGGGATGGTGTCGGCTCAGGGGATGCCGCCGTCGACCCGCAGGGTCGCGGCGGAGGTGTAGCTGGACGCATCCGAGATCAGGTACAGCGCGGAACCGACGATCTCGCGCGGGTCACCGGCGCGCTGCAGCGCGTGTGACCTGGCCGCCTCGGCGACGGCGTCGAGGTCCCAGTGCTTGCTGACGTCGGTGTAGAACGGGCCGGACATGAGAGTGTTGACGCGCACGTGCGGGCCGAGGCCGAGCGCGAGGCCCTCGGTGAGCGCGTTGAGGCCGGCCTTGGCCGCGGCGTACGGCAGGATCGCCGGCGTCGGGCGGATGGAGCCGGTGGAGCTGACGTTGACGATGGAACCGCGGCCCGCGGCCACCATCCGTTCGCCGACGAGCACCGACAGTCGGAAGGGACCCTTGAGGTTCAGGTTGACGACCGCGTCGAACAGCTTCTCGTTGACGTCACCGAGGGTGTCGTACAACGGCGACATCCCGGCGTTGTTGATCAGTGCGTCGACCTTGCCGAACCGCTCGTAGGCGGCGTCGACGAGGCCGGGCAGCTCGTCCCAGCGTCCGACGTGCACCGCGTACGGCAGGGCCGTGCGGCCGGTCTCGGCCTCGATCTCGGCGGCGGTGGCCGTGCAGGAGTCGAGGTCGCGGCTGGCGATGACAACGTCGGCGCCGCAGCGCGCCGCGCCGAAGGCCATCTCCCGGCCGAGCCCGCGGCTGCCGCCGGTGATGAGCACGACGCGGTCGGTCAGGTCGAACAGGGTGTCCGCGTATCCCATGGTCAGCCTCTCCGGGCCGGCAGCGAGCGGGCGAGGTCGGCGGCGGTGGCCAGCAGCTGCAGCACCAGCGGCCCGAACGTCTCGACCTTGGGGTCGACCGTCCCGCCGCTGCTGAAGGCCGCGTAGCTCTTCTCCAGCACCACGCCGAGCTTCCAGTTGGCCAGCACCAGGTAGTAGTCGATGTCCGCGGTCGAGCGTCCGCTCACCCGCTCGTAGTGTTCCAGCAGTTCGGCCCGGCGCGGCATGCCGGAGACGTCGAGGTAGAAGCCCTCGGTGCGCGGTTGCTCCCCGTCCCAGCCGAGCAGCGCCCAGCCGAGGTCGAGCAGCGGGTCGCCGACCGTCGTCATCTCCCAGTCGATGATGGCGGCGAGCCGGGCCGGGGCGCCGTGCTGGAACATCACGTTGGCGAACTGGTAGTCGCCGTGCATGATCCCGGGTTCGAAGGTGGCCGGCCGGTTCGCCCGCAGCCAGTCCGCCGCGGAGTCGAGGCCGGGCAGCTCGCGGAAGCGGTAGGCGCCGAGGAACGTCAGCCAGCGGTCGACCTGGCGTTCGTGGAAGTTCTCCGGGCGGCCGANCCCCTCCAGCCCGCGGGCCCGCCAGTCGACCCGGGACAGCTTCGCGATGCCGTCGACGAGCTCGAACGCCAGCCCGCGACGGGCGGCCGGGTCGGTGTCGAACGGGGCCGGCCAGGTCGCGGTCGGGCTCCAGCCGTCGATGGCGCGCATGACGTAGAACGGCATTCCCAGCACCTCGCCGGTGGGGTCACCGGCGACGAGCTCGGCGTGGGGCACGTCGGTTCCGCGCAGCGCGCGCAGCAGTCGCAGCTCCCTGCGCAGCCCGTCGACGCGGGACGCGCTCGCGGCCGCCGGGGGCATCCGCAGCACCGTGCGCTCGCCGCCGCGGGTCAGCGAGTACAGCTCGTTCTGCGAACCACCGGTGAGCCGCTCGACGACGGGCAGCTCGCCCGCCCCGGGCACCTGCTCGGCGTCGAGCCAGCGGGCCAGCCGGGCGACATCGAGCGCCACGCCCTGTGCCGCCGCACCCGCGCTCACCGCGGGCACCGGCTCAGTGCGGCAGGCTGGCGCGGGTTGGCGGGCTGGATCGGGTTCCCCATCCGGACCTCCTCGTCGACGGGAGCGGGACGTTGGGCAGAATAGCATTCTGTCCATCTCAGAACCAGATTCTGCGACATGGCCGGATCCGGCCCCGCTTCGCCCGCCACGCACGGCACACTGGCATCCATGGAGTCGACCCGACTGGAGTGGGACGCAGCGCCCGCGTCCGTACGCGCCGCAGTCGATCGAGCACTGCGCCGCCACCAGCGCGACGCCCTCGACGAGCTCGAGCAGATCCTCGACGCCGCCCTGCGGGTGGCGGTCCGGGTCGCCCCGGCGGAGCCGCGGGTGAGCGACATCGTCGCCGAAGCCGGCACCTCCAACCAGACCTTCTACCGCTACTTCGCGGGCAAGAGCGAACTGCTGCACGCCGTGATGGAGCGCGGCGTCCTGCGGGTCCGTTCCTACCTGGGCCACCAGATGGCCAAGGAGACCAGCCCCGCCGATCAGGTCGCCGCCTGGGTCCAGGGGCTGCTCAGTCAGCTCACCAGCCCCGAGGTCGCCACGCAGAGCATCGCGATCAGCCGGCTCACGCTGGGCTCGGGCGGCCCCGAACCGGGGCGGTCGACCCTCGACAACCAGCTCGGCGACCTGCTGGTCACGCCCCTGGCCGCGGCCGGACGCCCTCACCCGGAGCTGGACGCACGGGCCATCCTGGACGTGGTCCTCGGCGCGCTCGAGCGCCACGTCGCCACCGGCACGGGGCCCGACGCCGTGGAACGCGACCATCTCGTCACGTTCTGCACGGCCGTCGCCGGGCCGGCCTGACCCCGCCCACTCAGCGGGGCGGGCCGCCGGCGGACAGGGGTGTGCGAGCGCCGAGCAGACCACCGACGAGCAGGAGCGCGAGCGAGCGATGGACGTCGTCGCGGTCGAGGACCGGATGGCGCTGCCAGGCGTGGTAGGGAAACTCCCCCAGCAGGACCCACAGCACGATGGCGGCCGCCGACGGGTCCAGCGATCGTCCCGGCGCCCACCGCGCCAGCAGCCGCGCGGTGACCGCGTCGAGGTGGGTCCGAAGCTGACGGCTCAGCCGCTGCAGCGGGGCGGTCGGCAGCACCTCGGTCGTCCACACGTGCAGGGTGGGGCCGCGCCGTCGCAGCACGTCCAACCAGCGGTCGATCCAGGCCAGGATGTCGCTCTCGTCCTCGGCGCGCAGCAGGTCGTCGAGGTGGGTGCAGATGTCGACCGCCGCCTGGTGGGCCAGCGTCGCGAAGATCGCGTACCGGTCCTCCCAGTACTGGTAGAACGTGCCGTGGGCGACGCCGGCCTCGGCGGTGATGTCGTCGACGCTCGTACCGGCCAGCCCGCCTCGCTCGAACGCCTGATTGGCGGCGGCGAGAATGCGCCGGATCGTCGGTTCGGCCCGCCGGGTGACCCGCCGACGAAGGCCGAGCGGGGCCGTCTCGCGCCAGGCGCCGAGCGGGTCCGCGCGATCCGTGCTGCTGTCCAGGAGAAGGTCCGGCCAGGGCGGCGGGTCGCCGTCGGCGCCCACGGCGCCCACGGCGCCGGCCTCCCGCGGGAACAGCGAGGAGTGGATGATCGTCGCAAGCGTGGCGTGCACGGACGATTCGGGCGGCAGGACGCCGGGGCGGCGTGGATCGAGCACGACGTGCGTCCACTGCATGAGACTGATGATCGCGATCGCGAGGACGCGGGTGTCCACCGGACCGGTGCCGGCGAGCGCCAGCCGAGGCCGCATCTCCTCCGCGAGCACGTGCAGGTACTGCTCGGAGGGATCTTCTGGCATCAGGGCGTCGTCCGCGACCAGCGGCCAGGCGGCGAAGACGGGCGAGTGCCGGCGCAGGACGTCGTCGAGGCCCTCGAGCCAGGCGCGGAACTCCGTCAGCCCGGCCGGTCCGGGCTCGATGACCCGCTGGCCGCGGAAGTGGCGGACGAGGTCCCGGCCGAGCTGCTCGTAGAAGAGGGCGAACAACTCGATCTTGCTCTGGAAGTACTGGTAGAAGGCGGTGTCCGAGCGGCCCGTGGCCTCTGTGATCGCCAGGATGCTGGTGCCGTGGTAGCCGCGCCGGGCGAACAGTCCGCGGGCCGCCGCCACGATCTCCGCACAGGCCCGCTCGCCTTCCGGACCGATCACGGGACTGACCGGATACGGATCCCGCCGCCGCGATGGCAGGAGCGGCTCACGCTCGGGTTCGACCACCACCCGGCGCCCCCTCACGCATTCCCACTCCTCCACCGGCCCCGACAGGGCATTCCCGCAGGCAAGTGTAGGACGCCGCTCAGACGCGGGCCTCGATACCGCCCTCCCGCCAACCGTTCAGGCCGGATTCGTGACGGTATCGGGGCGGCGTCGTCGCCTCCGGCCAGCCTGCGGCGCCGGCTGCCGGGCCTGCGTTGCCCGCCGGAGGAGTCCCGCACTAGTGTCTAACCAATTAGCCTTTGGTTTCGGCAATGCGTCAATGCGGCAGGGCGGCGGGCGTCCGTCGCGTGGGAGGCGACATGACAGCGCGGGTGGTCCGATGACGCTGCGGGTGGGCATCGTGGGGGTCGGCTGGGGGGCGATCGTTCAGGCTCCGGCCTACCGGGCGGCTCAGGGGTACGAGCCGGTGGCGCTGTGCGCGCGGACGCCGGAGCGGCTCGGGAAGGTCGCCGCCCGGCTGGGCATCGACGACACCTCGACCGACTGGCGCTCGTTCGTACGCCGCGACGACCTTGATCTGATCTCGGTCGCGACCCCGACCGCGCTGCACCACGAGATCACCCTCGCCGCGCTGGATGCGGGCAAGGCCGTGCTGTGCGAGAAGCCCCTGGCCGCCGATCCGGCGCAGGCCAGGGAGATGGTCGCCGCGGCGCAGGCGTCGGGCCGGCCGACCGGCTGCTGCTTCGAGAACCGCTGGAACCCGGAGTGGCTGGCGATCACCGACAAGGTGCGGGCCGGGCTGCTCGGCACCCCGCACGTGGCCCGGGTCAGCCGCAGCGCCTCCTACTGGCATCCGAGCCGGCCCCTGCAGGCCGCCTGGATGTACGACCGCGCCCAGGGCGGCGGCTACCTCGCCGGCATGCTCGTCCACGACCTGGACTTCGTCTGCTCGCTGTTGGGGCCGCCGGTGGCGGTGTGTGCCGACGTGCGCAGCTCGGTGCCGACGCGGGCGCTGCCCGACGGCGGGGAACTGGCCGTGACCGCGGACGACACCTCCGCGGTGCTGCTGCGGCTCGCCTCCGGCGCGATCGCGATCCTGAGCGTCTCCACGATCGGCGCGAACGTCGACCACTTCCGCCTCGAGCTGCTGGGCGGGGAGGGCACCATCGTCGCCGACGGCAGCCTGCGCCACACCACCTACCAGGCGGGTCCGGCGAGCGAGAAGGGGCTGGCGCCACTGGCCCCGATCGAGCGCGAGCCCGCCGCCCCGCAGCACCTGCCCGAGGGCCTGGCCGGGCACGGCAGCCGGGCGATGGCGCTGATGCTCGAGGACTGGCTGCCCGCCTTCGACGGCCAGCCCACCCCGGTCCCCACGTTCACCGACGGGCTGCTGAGCCTGGAGATCATCGACGCGGCGCACCGGTCGTCCGAGGGCGCCGGCTGGGTTCCCATCGAACTCTGACGATCGACGGGCGTGCCGATCGACGGACGTGAGGTGGAGCTCCGCCGACACGTGGGATTGCCGACGCGGGGGGTCACAGCCCCCTGCGAGGACCGCAGAAAGGACGGTGTACGCATGACCGACGCAGGGACCAACCCCGCCGCCGTCCCGCAACGCGAGGACGAGGACGACCAGGATCTGCTCACCTACAGCGAGGTGGCGGTACGCCTCGCCGAGGAGATCGAAGCGCAGAACACCCTGGTCACCGAGTTGGAGGGCGCCGAGCCGGTGGACGCCGAGCGTGTCGGGCGCGAGCGTGCCCGGCTCGCGGCGTTGCGCGACGCCCTGGAGCGCAACTCGCGGCGGCCGATCAACGACGAGAACTTCGAACGTTTCTTCGGCTACCGCGGCACACCCCGCTACGAGAGCTGAGTCCGCGCCACCGCCGCCCGCCACCGCCGCTCGGCGGGCCGCTGGCCGGCGGGTGAGCGCGGCACCAGGCGTGGGCGGTCGGCGGCCGGCGTGCCCGACCGCCGGGCCGGCGGCCCGCGCCTGATCGTTCCCGCCGTCCCGAGTACCACCCCGAACCCCGGCGTCCCACGGCGCCGGGGCATGTCCTTTTCCTTCACCGTTCCCCGGCTGCCTGCACCGTTGTCCAGCCACCTCCATGGTACACCAATTGTCCATTTTGCCCCTTTCCCTCTTGTCCCCTCCCTTCCCTGACCGCTTCCACGGGGGTTCACGATGCGTCGCCGTTCCTTATCGTTATCCAGCGCTGCCGCCGTGCTGGCGTTAGTCGCCGCGGGGGCGAGCGCGTGCTCGTCCCCGACCGCGTCGTCGGCGGGACCCTGTGACAGCCCGGGCGTGACCTCATCGGAGGTCAGGCTCGGGCTTCTTTATCCCGACTCCGGGCCGACGGCGGCCTCGATGGCCGCCACCCGCGCCGGGGTCGACGCCCGCATCGGCCAGGCGAACGCCGCCGGCGGCATCCACGGACGCAAGATCGTCTACGACTGGCGGGACGACCAGGGCGACCCCTCGGCCAACGGCGTCGCCGCCCGGGACCTGGTCGAGCAACGAGGAGTCTTCGGCATCCTGGAGTACTCCCTGGCCACCGACGGCAGCGCCCAGTACCTGGCCGAGCACGGCGTCCCGGTCGGCGGGCTGGCCACCGGCGACGTCTGGGCGAAGTACCGCACCATGTTCTCGTTCTCCTCCACCACCGGCGCCGCGACCGACACCTACGGCACGTTCCTGCGCTCGCAGGGCGGGACGAAGGCGATCCTGCTGCGGACCGCGCTGTCGGCCGGGGTCGGCAACACCAGCGCCAAGATGACCCAGAGCGCCCAGGCCGCCGGCATCCCGGTCGTCGGCGAGATCGCCTACACCGCGAACGCGGACAGCCCGGCGTCCGTCGCCCGGCGCATCGCCGACAGCGGCGCCGACACCCTGCTCACCGTCATCAACGCCCCCGACCTGCCCGCGGTCCTGACCGCCGTGCGCGCCGCCGGGGTGAACCTGCGCGTGATCCTGTCGGTCAGCGGCTACGACACCCAGCTCCTGCACGACTCCGGCGGCGCGCTGGCCGGCGTGACCATCCCGGTGTTCTACCGCCCCTTCGAGGCCGGCGGCCCGGCAATCGCGAACTACCGCACGGCGATGTCGCGCTACGCCCCGCAGGTCCCCAACCCGCAGCAGGAACTGGCGATGATCGCCTACATCGACACCGACCTGTTCCTGCGCGGGCTGACCGAGGCCGGTCCCTGCCCGACCCGCGAGGGTTTCGTCAACGCCCTGAACGCGGTGCACAACTACGACGCCGGCGGGCTGATCCAGCCGATGGACCTGGCCCACGACCGGGGCAAGCAGACCACCTGCTGGTCGTTCGTGCAGGCGAACCGCACCGGTGACGCCTTCAGCGTCGTCCGCGAGAACCTCTGCGGCCACGAGCTGCCCGCCACCACCGGCTCCTGACCGACCCACCCCGCTCGCGCCCGCCCGTCCGCCCGCGCCCTCGCCCGGACACTCCGGGCGAGGGCCCGCTACGGCGACAGGCTGCCGGCGGCAGCGGCGTCGTGGCGGGCGCGCAGGGCGGGGCGGGTGAGCTTGCCGGCGGCGTTGAGCGGCAGCGCGTCCACGACGTACCAGTAGGCGGGCACCTTGAACCCGGCCAGCCGGTCGCGGACGAACTGGCGCAGCTCGTCGGCGGGCGGCGGGCGGTCGGGGTCGGCGGGGACGACGAACGCGGCCAGCGTCTCCCCCAGCCGGGCGTCGGGCACCCCGACGATCCCGACGTCGGCGACCCCGGGATGTTCGACGAGCGTGTGCTCGATCTCCAGCGGGTACACGTTCTCCCCGCCGCGCACGATCATGTCGTTGCGCCGACCGACGAGGTGCAGGTAGCCGTCGTCGTCGAGGAAGCCGAGGTCGCCGCTGTGCAGCCAGCCGTCGGCGGCGTGCACGCTCAGGTGCGCCGCGGCGGCGAGCACCTCGCCGACCCCGGCGTCGTCCGGGTCGTCGATGCGCAGCCGCAGCCCGGGGACGGGCCGCCCGACGGTGGCGAGCAGGTCGGGGGCGCCGGCCGCGGCCCGGTCGTGGTCGGCCGGGGTCAGGCAGGTCAGCGGGCTGCCCTCGGTCTGGCCGAACAGGTTGACCAGACGCACCCCGGGCAGCACGGTCTGCACCCGGCGCAGGGTCTCCGGGCTGATCGGCGACGCACCGTAGATCAGGGTGCGCAGCCCCACCGCGTCGAGCGTCCCCTCGGCCAGCAGCATCTCGATCATCGTCGGGACGAGCTGGCAGTGCGTGGCGCCCTGCTCCCGCAGGCCGGCCCACCACTCGTGGCTGAAGCGCGCCGTCGGCAGCACGGTCGCGCCGACGGTCACCGCGACGAGGGTGTTGCCGAGCCCGCCGATGTGGTGCAGCGGCGAGCCGGTGGCGTAGCGACTGTCCGGGCCGAGGTCGAGCAGGCCGGACAGCAGCTCGGTGCGCGCGGCGAGCACCTCCTGGGTGACCGGCACCCGCTTGGCCGCCCCGGTGGTGCCCGAGGTGTGCAGGTACAGCGCGACCGGTCCGCGCGGCACCGGCGGGGCCGCGCCGGACGCCCGCATCGCCGGCACGGGTATCACCCGCGCCCCGGCCAGCGCCGCGGCCTCGGCCGCGACGGCGGCCCAGGCCGGTTCGGTGAGCAGGACGCCGGCGCCGCTGGCGCGCACCGGGCCGGCGAGTTCGGTGGCGGTCAGCCGGGGCCCGAGCGGGGCCACCGGCCGGTCGGCCGCCGCCCCGCCGAGCAGCAGCGCCAGCGCGTCGGGATTGCTGGTGAGCAGCGCCGGCACCGGCGTGTCCGCCGCGACACCGAGCCCGATGAGGAACTCGGCGGCGTAGGTCGCCCGCCCGACGAGCTCGGCGCCGCTGACCGGACCGCCGGCGTCGAGCACCGCCGGGCGGGCACTGCCCGCGTGCACCGCGAAGACGCGCTCCAGCCAGCCCCCGCCGACCCCGACCTCGACCCCGACGGCCACGCTGGCACCGGCGGCGCCGCCCACGCCCGCCCCGGCGCCGATGCCGGCGTCCGGGTCAGGCACCGACGTAGCCGACGGTCTTGGCCTCGGTGTAGGAGGCGAAGCCCTCCAGGCCGCCCTGCCGGCCCAGGCCGCTCTGCTTGAAGCCCCCGTAGGGGCCGTCGGAGCCGTAGAACATCCCGCCGTTGACGTTGATGCTGCCGGTGCGGATGCGCCGGGCGACGCCCAGCCCCCGCTCGACCGACGCCGAGTACACCCCGCCGGACAGGCCGTACGGGCTGTCGTTGGCGATGCGGACCGCGTCGTCCTCGCCGTCGAACGGGATCGCGCACACCACCGGCCCGAAGATCTCCTCCCGGGCGACGGTCATCGTGTTGTCCACGTCGGCGAGCAGCGTCGGCTGCACGTAGTACCCGCGCGGGAGGTGCTCGGGCCGCCCGCCGCCGACGACGACCCGGGCCCCCTGCGCCCGGCCGGCCTCGATGTAGCCGAGGACCCGTTCGCGCTGGCGGGCGTTGATGAGCGGGCCGGCGAGGTTCGCGGGATCGGTCGGGTCGCCGTAGGGCAGGGCGCCGATCACCCCGGCGAGGATCTCCACGCCCTCGGCGTAGCGCTCGCGCGGCAGCAGCACCCGGGTGAGCAGCGCGCAGCCCTGCCCGGAGTGCAGGCAGGCGCCGAACCCGGCCAGCGGCAGCACCGCGGCGAGGTCGGCGTCGTCGAGAACGATCATCGCCGACTTGCCGCCGAGTTCGAGCAGGGTGCGCTTCATCGTCGCCGCGGACTTCTCCACGACGAGGCGGCCCACCCCCGTCGACCCGGTGAACGACACCATGTCGACCCGCGGGTCGACGAGGAGCTGGCCGGCGACGGCGTTGTCCGAGCAGGGCACCACGTTGACCACACCCGGCGGGATGTCGGTCTGCTCGGCGATGAGCCGGCCGATGCGGGTGGCGTTCCACGGCGTGTCCGGTGCGGGCTTGAGCACGACCGTGTTCCCGGTCGCCAGTGCCGGGCCCAGCTTGTTGATCGTGACCTCGAACGGGAAGTTCCACGGCACGATCGCCGCGACCACGCCGACCGGCTCCTGCCAGACGGCCCGGTGGCTGGTGCCCATGAGGTGGGTGTCGGGCAGGGACCGCTCCCAGGGGAAGCTGTCCATCAGCTCCAGCGGGGCGCGCAGCCCGTCGGCCAGCGGCCAGTCGAGCTGGGCGATGCCGGTGACGGCGACGGGCGCGCCGGCCTCGGCGACGAGCTCGGCACGCAGCGCCTCGCGCTCGCCCTCCAGCGCCTGCTGGAGCTGCTGCAGGCAGCGGCGGCGCAGGTCCCGGTCGGTCGACCACGCCGACTCGTCGAAGGCGCGCCGCGCCGCGGCGATCGCGGCGTCCAGATCGACGGCCGCGGCGTCGCTGGTCTGGCCCAGCACCTGCTCGGTGGCCGGGTTGATGTTGTCGTAGACGGCGCCGCCGGTGGCCTCGACCAGCCTGCCGTCGATGAGCATCCGGGCCTCGCCGGCCACGGTCGCACCGGCCGCGGCGGGGGTGGTGGGGGTGGTG